>CAYGUX010000001.1:0-99862 GCA_964353175.1 uncultured Bdellovibrionales bacterium
TTCCTACTATCCTGTTCAGATATTTTCTCTTCTCAAATGAACTCGGCCTTAAGAGCTGAACTAAACGATAGAGGGAAAATCAAACTGGATTCCTCCAATCCTTACGTCGCTCCGAATGCTTTTCTTGCAGAAGAAGCTAAACAAAGTGAAGTTTTAAAAGGCTTCCTAAGCATGAAGGGAAATCCTAACGCCATTAGTTATAGCGAGTCCTTCTTTCTTCCTCCGGAACTGGACCTTTACTATGAAG
Source organism: uncultured Bdellovibrionales bacterium (assembly GCA_964353175.1). GTDB lineage: Bacteria > Bdellovibrionota_C > UBA2361 > SZUA-149 > DAOLCO01 > JAIYCX01. The sequence goes on from CAYGUX010000001.1 coordinate 248, forward strand.
ATAAAGGGGAGCTCTATCACCTTAAACAAAAAGGGCAGGACTGGATTATTGCGAGCCCGACCAAAACTGAGCAAAAATCTAATGCGAATAGTGCAGATACCTCCTCACTCTTTAGGAAGGAACCTCCTACGGTCACGTATCTAGATCCGAAGCTTGAAGATGCTCGACAAAAAGCGCTAGGGGAGAAAACGAAAACAGACTCTAATGCGGAATCTGAATCTACATTGGACTCACAAGGTGAGCCGAAAAATCAAGAAATTGAAATGGAGTTTAAGGATGGCTATCATATCGTAGAATTTGAAGGCCAATCACTTGAATTTATAAGCTTCTGGTACACAGGATCAACTCAAGCACTAAGTAGAATTGCCGGAATAAATGGTCTATCCAAAACTAGTACTTTAAGATTGAGTCAGTCAATAAGGATACCTGCTTATCTAGCGAAAAAGAAAACTCCACCTACACCTGAAGATTTAAAAATATACTTACTTAGTAAAAAGTAAGCATTTAGAATGGTTTTAGATAAACCATTGTCAGCGCTATTACTACAACTGCAGTTGAAATCTGCATTAATACTACTCTCTTCTCAGGTGACCTAAAAAATACGCCGACGATTGCAGAAAGGAATAACCAACAACAAATCTTCACTAATAACCATAGAGGGAAACCCATATGCAACATTCCCTGCATACCAAATCCCGAAACAAACGCACCAAGACTAGCGATACCAGAGAACATTAACATTTTCCGACGATTCTCTGGAGTCGGTAAAACGCATGCCCCGATGCAAGTACCAAAAAGAGATGCGATCGATAGAACGTGGATAATGTAAAATATCTTAATCATAGTAATAACCCTGTTAATTTTGGGCATCTTAGTTAATTTCCCAGACTATGGCAAATCTAGGATTACATATTCAAATATAGGCGTTTATAGCTAAGTAAAATCAAGTGAGGTCTTACTAAGAAGTAATATTATTGGACTATATAAAATGTGAACTAGAAGTGTTTCTTCGAGAGATCTTCTATTTAGTATTCGACCCTTTTTTCTTTTTGGCTCTCTGCCTTTGCTCTCTCATCACTTCTGCGACTTTGTTCTCTCCAATCTTATGGGTGATGTCATCTATCTTGGAATGGATTGAACCTAATCGAGAGATCAATCCATCCATCTGCCAAGTAATTTCCTCTTGTTTTGAATTTAGCTCTTCTGAGATACGATTAATGTCTAACTTCAATCTTTCGTTAGACTGATTTAGATTGCTTAGGTCCTTGACCATTGCAGCACTTCCAACTCCACGTGCTTCTTTATGCTCTTCAATTAATTTGACAGTCTTCTCTTCAGGTACAACAATGGGAGGTCTCCATGAATCAGTCATAGCCCACATGAAAAAAACAACGACTAAAAATCCCGCAGCTGCCCAGATACGTTTATCCGTACTAACAATAAGTTTTAAATCATGTACTAATTGACTACTCATACACCCCTAAAGACATCCGCATTCACCGCCCACACTATAAATAGCGAGCTGACCCTCTTGAAAAGGTTATGGCAAACTAGTAGATTTCCGCATCCCTAGCCTTCTAAGCCCCTAGAATTACACCAAAACTTAGACTTAAAAATACCAAACACCACCTAACATGGCCTCTGAAAACTCCCTATCAAAACTTTCTTGATTTAGAAAATTACCCCTAATCGCAAAGTCATCACTTAAATCATACTGTGCTCCAAAATTAATATCCCGCAACCAATGCTCCTCGCCGACTCCCATTCTAACCAATGACCCTGACATAAGAACTCTTAAATCCTGGCTAAGAGAATAAGAAAATTTAATTACTGGGCCTGCACCCAATGAAAGTTTTTCACTCGCATAAGCTGGAGATGCGCTGGCTCTAATATCAATTAGTGCGCTTAGTAGAAAATCTTCCCCTCCTAGAGTTTTCCCAGCTCCACCCTGTAGCACGCCGATTAAACTACCTTCTTCATTTTTAAAATCATTCTTAGGAATCATTTGTCTATCAGCCCCCACCTTAACCTCCCATGATATAGGTGAGAATACCTTACCTACAGGAGCATAGGATTCTATCGATACTGGATAAAATGAAAAAAGCTCTAAATTATCGTTCTCGTAGTGCCTTAGTTTTAAATCAAAAAACTGAATCGCCTGTCCTCTCACTAAACCAGTGCCAGGATCCAAAGCATCATGATAAGCAGGGTGCAGATGATACCCTGAAAAGAATTTATCACCTCTACTACCCATGCCCATTATTAATCTGCCTGATGGGTGCGCAAAATCTGGTCTATTCATATTGATTTCCTGATTATCTGCAACTGGCGAGGTTCCGGAATTCTTAAGCTCGCTACGTTTCTTTAAAATCTCTATGCTTAGTCTTCTAGCTTCTTCTTCCTTAATTTCTTCTTGATTATTTAGATACTCTAGATAGTCAAAGGAAAATTCAATTAATAGGGAGCGGACATCGCCCTCCGGAATATCAATCTCCGAATGAGCAATTTTTTTAGCAACACTCAGTTCCGTTGAACTAAGTTCCTTCGCTTGATCTTCTAAACGAGAGGTTAAAGATGGTCGAAACTTAATATTTCCGACCAAACCATCTATACTCTTTAAGAGCCGAAGTGAATCGGAAGGTATAACGTACAAACCAAATTTATCAATCAAATGTAAACTTGGCCGAGCAAATTCTAATGCGGCTAGTACGTAGAGAGAACAATTTTCATCGAAAAAATAATAGTCAGTATAGGAGTTCCCAACCTCCCAAATAAAATCCAAAGCTCTATCAATCTCATCTGAAGTTAAATTCAGCTCGTATTCCCAAATATCTCGATGTTCTATGTCTCCATATTTTTTAGTAAGATCATAATATGGTTCCAAAGAATAGGTCGCTCTATAACCACCGAGCAAGCCCTTGAAGGCAAAAACAAAACCGCCATCCGTACCTGTCGTTGCTCCGAAACTTGCGCCGTAGGCTAAAAGAGCATCCTCTGAACCATCCTTAGAATTAAATCGCAAAAATGTATGTCCATACATTGAAGCTGGATTATTAAGATAGGCTGATGGAAAGATTAATGAAATTGATCGCCCCCCCACTCCACTCTTCCACGTCTTTAGTCGAGTACACTCGGGAGGATTGACTAATTTTTTCTCCTCTAATCTAAACAAAGCGTTTAAAGTTCTATATCTGGCAGGATGCATACATACATCCTCTTCTAAATTTTCTCCCTTTATTAAAACCTTAAGGTAAGCCTTCATTTCACTCTCAGGATCTACTCTACCCTCCGGTGAGTAGAAAAACTTAGGCTCATCTATTCTGCTTACAGTTTGTCCTATGATATTTTTCCAATACTGTAAGGCAACCTGCCACTCACGTGAGTGTGACATTTCAAATATCTCAACATCCTCGCTTTCAGCAAAGATCTCTGAAGAAAACAGCAAAAATATACTAGTAAATGTAAGGAAAGTCCTTAGTCGCATAAAAATTCATTTATAAATTATACTGAACGCACAAAATTATATCAGAAATAAAAAAAGGGGCCTATAGGCCCCTTCTAAAAGTCGAAAACTTTACTAAACAAGACTTGCGTACTTAGATAGTTCAGCATTTGCCAATAAAACTGATTGCAAATTTGCAGCAATCTCATCAGCAGTAACGTTGCCAGATGTATAAATTGAACCGAAGTTAACCTTCAAAGCAACTTTAAAAGCATCCTTATCAGCTAAATCAACTGAAAGTAAACTTGAAAGAGCTTCTAAAGACTCACCCTCACCAACTGAAATATCTCTAGCAAGTCTATTCATATTAGAATCAATAAACTTAGCTGTCTTCCAGTTAGAATGAACCACACCATCCTGAGTACAACCTAAAGTACCAGTACTGATACCAAATGTCTGACTCCCTGTACTACCATTAGTAGTAACCGCTAATACCTGAGGAGCCATTCCTTGATTGCCCGCCATTAACTTTGATCCAAAACCACAACCACCAACGTTATCCACTGCTGATGCACTAAGTGGTAACACCATTAGACCACTAACAATAACTAATTTCTTCAACATAATGAAGTATCTCCAAAAAAATGTTTCTAAACAGATTGGACTATCTTTATAGATAGTCCAACATACAAATTCAGCTACAGTGAAAACCAAGATAGGCTAGCTGTCAATCAATTTCTAGTGAATAGCGATAAAAGACTTTTTAGGGGTACAAATATCTTCAATTATATAATAGTATCTCAAGTCAATAGCATCTCAAGTCCAAATAGAATTCAACTAATCATGCATACATTCAGTACTAAATTATCCTGCCTTCTCTGCCTAATTGTCGTTCTAGTCTCCTGCTCCAATGAGGATACTAACAGGAATAAAATGATTGATGTCTTTAATGAGACTAATTCAGAACTAGGGGTAGCCAGTGAAGAAGATATTATTAGGCAGGATGCTCAGATAAAAGAAACTGAGGAAAGGCCTGAAATAAAGAAAGAGACTACAACTACTAATGAATCAACTGCGGACATTCTTGGCATTCAAACTATAATCAACCCAAGCAATGAAAATATCCCCAAAACAAAAGAGATAGAAGAGAGTGCGCCGCTTAAACTTAACAAGATATATCGCCTACTTGCGAAACTACCATTCTCCCCAAGCAACATTTTCTATTTAAGCCAAGAAGAATTCTTAGTAGTTGGACCACATGAAATATCCTCTGTCTCTATAGATACTTCCGATAAAGGAAAGGGGCAAATAAAAGAAATTCTAACAGAAAAGATCTATCTAAGTTTATTTAAAAAAGAAATGCCGGTCATTACAAGCTCTCTCCACCAAGGAGGAACAAACGTACTTGTAGGTTTTGATAATGGCGAGGCGCTACAATTTGATGGGCATACCTTTAAAATCCTTCCTGGTGGGCCTGCATATACTGGAGACTCAATTAATTCTATCATTGAACATGAGGGCAAAGTTATTATTGGGAGCAAAGGTATATATATATGGGAACCTGATCTCAATCGCTTCATGTCTAGTCAAGAAAGTAAAAAAATTAATATCACATCAGTACATCCCGTAAACCATAAATTAGTCATCTTCGTTACACCCGAATCCCTTATCACCTTAAGTTTCCCCGAAAAGGCGATCAAGACTCTCTTTACCCCACTGCCTACGGAACAACCTATATTAAGTCTCGTACAAGATGGAGATGAATTTTTAGTTGGAACACTTAGAGGAGTTGTTCGAATTTCAAACTCTGGCAGTATTTTAAGTAGATTCTCCTCATATTTGGAAGTTTATAAACTTATCAAAAGTTCAAATAACAAATTTCTTGTCCTTACCGATAAAGGACCTGGCTTTTTAGAGAATGATGAGATTTTCATAGATAACTCGCTCGCAAATAATCAAATTTCTAGCATCACCATGAACCAAGATAATAAATTAATTTTAGGGCTACGCACTGGTGAAATAATTAAAGCAGAACTCCCTACCTTTGAAAAAGAATTTAAAAAATCCCCGGTAAAAGATCGGATAAAAGAAGTATTCCCGAATGCATGTCGAGCTCATGAGTCTCTACTAAGTGAACTATCCTACTCACATCAACTCTCATATATCTTCATGGAGCCTGAGCCCTACATCTTCATTAATGGAGAACTAGTATGCCCAAATGGGGTGGGTCATATGAATAAATCAGGTTCAGCTATTATATTTCAAGATGACACCCTAAGACTAAGTGAACTAAAGGAAATTAGTAAAATAGATCTACCTAAAGACGTCATTGAGAACAAGATAACCCATATTCTGAGATCAAGAGACAAAGTCATTTACCTAGGGACCGAAAAAGGCCTGTATGTTCACAAAGAAAAAAATTGGGAGAAACCTAAAGAATCTCAAGAATTGATTGAAGACTTTATATCAGATATTATTGAGGATCATCGAGGGAATATATGGGTGTCCACGAGAACATCCAGCACTGATTCTAAAGCTCCACCGAGTGGGTACAATCCTCTTCATATTCAAATAGGAGAGAGATGGTCAAACTTCGGCAGTAAGAATGGCCTAAGGGCCTATGGCATTTCAGATCTTTTAAGTTCCAAACAAGATATATTAATGAGCAGTGCAAGTGGATTCTTTGTCCTCACTCCCAATTCAGAAATACATGCTTACAGTAGAGCTTCAGGCCTCAAGAAGTACATAGTAGAGTCTATAAACCGAGATAGGCGTGGTAGAATTTGGCTTAGCTCAAGCTTCTTTTTAAATGGGATCTCCTGGATTGATGAGAATAAAATATACACCCTAGACGAAAGCAATGGCCTATTCTCCAATCGGATTGCAAAAATTGGAGTGGATGAGGAAGACAGGATATGGATAATAGATAGCTCAGGAAAGACAGGAGTATATGATTACCAGAGCTTACTAGAGATGGCAGAAGTATCCAAATTCGATGCAAATAGATCAGGCAAAGAAAAGTTTTTACCCTAAGCTGGGTTGGAATGTTCTAAAGTGGATACAGGCCAAATAATCTCACTCAATATGCCACTACCGCTATATGGATCTAACACTAAATAAGGATGCACATGTAGGTCTATTCTGGATCTATCCCACTAATCAATTTAAGTTTTCCTCCACGCACTTTAAACATCGATATATATTTTGGTGCAGACCCTGTAGGCAATACACTAATATCTCCACTTGATCCCTTCAAACCTTGAATTTTATATAGAGCTGTTTTTATTTCTTCCCGACTTCTCGCTCCCTTGCCCACAACCTCTCCAAACATAAGCAAAGAATCATAGCCCCATGCATTAAACATTAAGAGCTTCGGTGACTTTCCAAACTTTACTTCATAAAGCTCTATTAATTTCCTGCTAGTTTCATTATCAGGATCAGCAACGCTCGAATGATATATACCTTCAAATGACTTTTGATCTTGATCAACTAAATGCTCATTTAAATTATCGCTCATAATTAAAGGCGTACCAGGAAGATATATTTTAAATTGCTTTACAAAAGTAGAGATTGCAAAAACAAGTGGCGCATAGACTACATCAGGCTTTTTAATTCTAAGTTTCAATAGCAGTGACTTAAAATCTGATTCATCAGGGCTCAAAATTATTCTATCTAAAGTCCTTTCAGAACCCGTAAATCTTTTCTCAAAAGCCTTTGCTACCGCTAAAGACCAATCATGTTCCTGCAATACAATGGATGCATGCTTAGATTTTAAATCAGATATTGCAAAACGAGCACATTTTTGACCCGTATCTGGCGCCCAAGGCCCAATTGAAAAAACATACTCGCCGAAATTATCAATTTCAGGGGTAGCATCCCATAAGACAATAGTAGGCAATTTTGCCTGCTCCACAATAGGACCGATTGGCTTAATTTCGTTAAATGTAGAAACTATAACGCCCTTCACATCACTATCCGCGGAGGCCCTATGAGCCAAGGTTACAACTTCTCTTGACAGATATCTGGTGTCTTGTATATCAAGGGAAATCTTAACTCCATCTTCAACGAGCGTTTTATTCACCTCATCAAGTGCAAGTTCAAGCCCTTCCCTAAAGGCGGCACCCTCCATAGAATATTCGCCAGATAGATGTAGAAATGCAGAAATTTTTACATCTTCCATTTGTTCTTCTGAAAAACAAATCTGAGAAGTCGTAAAAATAAAAAGTAAAAAAAATATTTTTTTCATGCTCAACTGACCAATACTTAAATTAGATACACAAAAGAAATGGACATTCATAGGCATGCCTAACTCGCTCCAATAAAAATCAATTTACACTTTCCAGTGTCACAAATTCGCCGTCTTTAACAGCTTTTTCAATAAAATTTCTAGTTATTCCTCCATCGGAGTCAATACTAAATACCCCTGAAGCACCTTGATAATTTTTTGTGTTGTAAATCTCTTTGGGTTTCGAATTCAACCACAGCGATATCAATACCCTTTCTAACTTGTTGACCATAAGGAGCATAATCACCTACTAAAGGGGCAAGCATGCCAAGACGAATTGGGACGACTGAAGTTTCTTCGGCCTTAACCACATCTACAATTTTGAAATTTAAGATTAAGGTAAGTAGTGCAAAATATATTTTCATTTAAATTTCCCAAATTGAGTTGTTATCAAGTTGTAGATAGTTTATAGAAAATAGTCAAGATTTTGCGGTTATCCTTAGGGCAATCATCCTTAAATCAAGGGCGGTTATCTCCTATCGATAGAATGTTAAATGAATGGCAATTTAAACGAGAGGAAAATGGACAACATAACTTGGACAGATTTTGAAAAAGTTGATTTGAGAGTTGGTACTATCTTAGAGGTATCAGAATTCCCAAAAGCTAGGAACCCATCTTACCAACTAAAAATTGATTTTGGTGAATTTGGCATTTTGAAATCGAGTGCTCAGATCGTGCACCATTACACGAAAGAAACTTTAGTAGGCAAACAAGTTTTAGCCGTTATCAATTTTCCGAAAAAACAAATAGCCAACTTTTTCTCTGAATGCCTAACTACTGGAGTCCCAGATGAGGAAGGAAGAGTTGTTCTTCTATCACCGGACATAAAAGTTCCTAATGGAGCTAAGTTATTCTAATAGCGTATAACTAATTTTAATTTCTCTAACTCTTGTTACTTCTTGAAGAACTTCGCATCACCGCCGAATATTAATTCCTTCTTTTCATCATCTAACTTACTACCGCTATTTGAATATGGCACTATCTCTCCGCCCTCTGGAACAACGGTCGATAATTCCATCTTTAGGCCCTTCTCTACTTCTTGAGGACTAGCTTCTATTGGCGCTTCTTTTACTTCACCCTCTCCTCCCTCAATGCCACTGCCTCCATTTAGGTCACTAGTTGTGTCTTCAGTCTCCTCTCCTTCTGCTGGAGTTAGACTCCTTGTCACACTTGGAGCACTTGGTTTAATACTAGGTGCGATAACGAAGTTTTCACTGATTAGTGGAGTCTTTTGCGTTTTTACCTGACTAGAAGTTACGTTATTTACTTTAGGAAGTTTCTTATCAGATGAAGTTTCAAATAAATTCGTATTCTCTAAGGCTACCTTGGCTCTATTTGAATATCTCATTGAAATAGTAATTCTTCTATTAGCAGGATTTAATGGATCATCTGTATCCCTTGGTCGCATATCTGCATAACCTACGACTCTTGCAATTTGACCTTTCTTAAAGCCAGACCTTTCTAAGACTTTCCTTGCAGAATTTGCTCTATCTGTAGATAGATTCCAATTATCATACTTTCCATCCTTAGACTTATATGGTCTCGCATCGGTATGTCCCTCTATGTCAATCGGATTAGAAACCTCACTTATCAGTTTCCCAATTTCAAGCAATTTGCTTTCAGCCGCTGGCATTACACCTGCCTGCCCTACCTGAAACATACTAGCCTTTTCAGTATCCATAATCTCTATAACCAAACCTCTTTTATCAATCTTAATTTCAATCTCTCCCAAGATAGCTTCGATTGACTCAGGCACACTGCCGTCTTTCCCGTCCCCAGTTTTCTTTTCTATGATTTTTTGAATTTCAGTTTTTAAAGCCTCCAGTTTTTGTTCTTCAATATCTGTTTCTGCTTCTATCTTATGCATATTCAAATTCGTCTCACCAGAAGTACCAGAATCAGAGCCGCCATCTAACTGTGGGGCATAACGAAATTCTCGATTTCCCTTCCCATCATCGTATAGTTCTTTAACTTGTCCTGTGACAGCATCAACATGATATATTTTATCGCTCGCCTGAATTTTAGAATTACCCTCACTTGATGGTGAATACACATCTGGCAATATTCCACCCCCCCCTATTTCAATAGGGGTACCAGATCCTTTTTGAAAGATCCCTGGTTTTCTAAAATAACTTGCTATTCTTTGTCTTGTAGGTTCGGCCGCTGAGTTTACAAGCCAAAGTACCATGAAAAGAGCCATCATCGCAGTTACGAAATCCGCATAAGCCACCTTCCAAGCTCCACCGTGGTGCCCACCATGGCCAGAGACTTTTTTTACGATTATTATGGTTTTCCCATCTGGACCCTCAGGCATAACTATTTAACCTTTTCTAACCGCCTGATTAATCTCTTCCATTTCTTCAGTAGATGGGCGCATATTGCTTTCAATAGACTTTCTTGCAAACTCTAAAGCCACTGCTGGAGGAGCTCCACCTGCAAAGGATACTAATGCTGAGCGTATAGCATTCAACATTACGTGTTGCTCGTGTTGCATCATTTCCACTGAAGAGGCTAAGGGCTGAATATACCCATAACTAATTAGAATTCCCACAAACGTACCGACCAAAGCGGCAGCAACGTGATGTCCAATTTCACTTGGAGGGCCATCAATATGTTGCATCGTTATAATAATCCCAAGCACCGCTGCCACAATTCCCAAACCAGGCATCGCATCTCCCACCTTGTTCAGTAGTGCCGGAATTATTGCCATTTCTTTATGATGCGTATCAATTTCCGTTTCCATCAACTTATCTAAATCAAATGCATTCACAACTCCATCCACAAATAAACGGAGTGAACCTACGATTAAATCCATTGCATGATGATCGTGCGCGATCTTAGGATATTTATTAAATCTGTCACTAGCATGAGGATCAGCTAGATCTTTTTCGATACCAAGAACCCCTTCTTTCCTAATTACGTTAAAAATCGTCAGAAGCAGTCCCATTAACTCTATATAGGTCGCTTTACTAATTCCACTACCTTTTAACATTGCCTGTGGAATGCTTTTTAAAATTTTTGTGAAAACTGGAAAAGGCGCATAACCAATCAATGCTCCTATTCCAGCTCCTCCAATAACTACGAATTCAGAAGGCTGAATAAGAACTTCAAACGGACCATGAGCCATGGCAAAACCGCCGAATACGGAGCCCGAAACAACCAGAAAGCTTACAATAAAATTCATTTTATGTACTCAAAAATTCTCGCCAATCTCTATAATTAACTTCTTAGTAGAATTACACTTCTTAGATGCGGGCTTTAGAAGAAAAGGTCTTAAAAAATCATTCGGGTATTAAATACTATTTTCATCGCTTAGTTTTTTAAAAAATCTCTTTGCTAAGTCTCTAATTATTGAGAAACTATTCCTGATAAATAAGTATCAAATATAAGTGTATATTAAATAAATGTTTTTAAGAGGATATTAGAGATGAACGCTACTTTAACACTACCTGACGGGACTACGATTGAACTTCCAATAGTAGAAGGTTCCGAAAAAGAACGTGCTTTAGATATCAGCAAACTACGAGCAGAAACTGGCTATATCACATTAGATGATGGATATGGGAATACGGGATCTTGCAAAAGTGAGATCACTTTCATTGATGGTGATAAAGGAATTTTACGCTATAGAGGTTATCCGATTGAACAACTAGCTCAGCAATCAACTTTTATTGAAACTAGCTATCTATTAATATATGGTCACTTACCTTCTGAGAATGAACTAAGTTCTTTCACCAACGACCTAACGAAACATACCTTAATACATGAGGACATGAAACGTTTCTACGATGGCTTTCCAAGGGATGCTCACCCTATGGCCATCCTAGCCTCTGTTGTTTCGGCTTGTCATACCTTTTACCAAGATTGGGATAATCCAAGAGATGTTGAAAGACAAAACCTTGGAATTATTCGCCTCATGGCAAAACTTCCAACGATGGCTGCATTTGCTTATAAAAAGTCTATGGGCCAACCCTTTATTTATCCCAATAATAGCCTTTCGTATCCTGCAAACTTTTTAAATATGATGTTTGCGACACCAGCGGAAGATTATTTCCTAGATCCTGACATCGTACGTGCTTTAGACCTACTTTTGATTTTACATGCGGATCATGAACAGAATTGCTCAGCTTCCACAGTTAGACTAGTAGGAAGCAGTCTTTCTAACCTATACTCTTGCGTATCTTCTGGAATCTCAGCCCTTTGGGGATCAAGACATGGTGGCGCCAATCAAAGCGTTATTGAAATGCTTCTTGAAATCGTAGAAGATGGTGGGGATGTTAAGAAGTATGTTGAACGAGCTAAATCTAAAGATTCTAAAGCAAGACTCATGGGCTTTGGACATAGAGTTTATAAAAACTATGATCCGAGAGCAGTAATCCTTAAAGAAGCTTGCCATAAGGTATTGAAAAAAATCCCTATGAAAAATCAGTTACTAGATGTAGCAACCGAACTTGAAGAGATAGCTCTAAATGATCAGTACTTTATCGATAGAAAGCTATATCCTAATGTCGATTTCTACAGTGGTATTATTTATTCTGCCTTAGGTATTCCTGTAAATGGATTCACAGCGATGTTCGCGATTGGACGACTTCCAGGCTGGATAGCTCAGTGGAGAGAAATGATTAATGATCCTGGAAATAGAATTGGACGACCCAGACAGATATATACTGGTGCAACGGAACGTCCTTACTTACCAATGAAAGATCGAAAGTAAATTCAGAAATTAAGTATAGCCTTATTTAGGATTAGTAATAGCAAATGGCTTTTCTGTGCCACCACTCGAGATGGCCATATTTCGCCATTTGTTATTCAACTCAGCCTTCCTTGCATCCATACAAACGGGCTTCTTCCAATTATCTGGAACGGAGCAATCAACTTCATCTTTTCTTGGACTACCTAAAGAAGCGGCCGAAACCTTGTCCATATTTTGGACTACCCATGCACCTACACCACCACTAGCTGCAATTTGTGCTTGGTTGCTACTGTATATAATGTAAAAAATTACTAAGAGAAAAGATAATGAGCCTGCATAAATAAATAACTCCTGTCGTTTCCTTTCCTTCTCAGCCTGAGCTTGCTTAATACGCAATTGATCCGCTTTCTCCTCTTGAAGAACTCGCTCTTTTTCTCGTTGTAATTTCGCCTCCAATTTTTGAAAGGCTTCTACTAAATTTTCATCCATAAATTAACTATCTAAAAAGCCACGACCACATAATAAAGACAAACATTAAACTGGATAAACTGCCAAAACTACTCAAATAATCGACCTTTTAACAGATTTACTTAAATTTACTCGATACACAAGGCCGAAAATAGTATTAAAATCTATATAGCAAAGACTAAAAAGTCAGCCCAATCAAAGGAAGCCACTATAACTACCTATAGTAACTAGAGATATAAGAGAATTATATAAGCTCAATCTAAAGTAGAGGCCACTACGGACTTACTATTTCTGAGTACTTGGAATACATCTGAAGAATAGATTTCTAAGCAGCTTAATTTATTCCCAAACACCAGTCCAGTGTCTATGCCTATCTTATATGGCCTATTATCGTAAATATCTCGATGGGGGGTGTGGCCAAATATTATGTTAGATCCGAACTCATGGGGACTAGCTAAGAATGGTTCCCTAATCCAGAAGATATCTTCTCCTACTTGTTCTGACAGTTTAAACTGTGGATTCAAACCAGCATGAACTAAAATTGCTCCATCAACTTGGGCCATACTATTTAAGCTACAAAAAAAATCGAAGTGAGTCTCTGGCAAAAGCTCCATCATTTCTGCGGGAGAAGAAAATACTGAAATTCCATAACTTTGGATTGTTTCTAATCCGCCGTTATACAAAAATGCATGGCCCAAATTTCCGCCATATCCCAAGAAATCCATTAACATGTCTTCATGGTTTCCACGTAAGAAAATAGTATTCGAGAACTGAGATTTGAAATCTACCAATAGATCTACGACAGCTCGACTGTCAGGTCCACGATCAATATAGTCGCCTAAAAATACGACTAGATCACTACTCGTAATGTTCTGCTCAGAAAGTAAATAGTTAAGCAGGACGCCTAACTCAGAAGCGCATCCATGGATGTCTCCTACTACAAAGCACCTCTCACCCTTTGCCTGATTTATATCAATCATGAAAAACTAAAGAATACTTTAAAAAAATAAAATAAAACGCACAGAGACAGACCTATATGAATATCGGTCAAAATCAATTCAAACTAAAACGAGAAAAGAACTATTTTATTGCTAGTTCTAAGGCTTTTAATTGTTCTACTCTAACCTGAACTAGGCTCTTAACACGCCTCTGCCTGTTCTTAGTCCTTTTATCTTTCTTATTTTTTCTGATTGCTTTGGTAATTTTTGTTGAGGAAGCCATGCTAAAGCTCTAAAATTATAAATCTATTTATATTGTTAAGGAGTTTCAGGGATAAACAAACATACAATATGCCTATCTCACCACAATTCACCTCGAATTAAGGAGAGGACTATTATTACTAGCCGCAGAAAAAGTCAAGGGTATTACGCACTATTCTGATCCCCAATCACCACCCTGCTTTCCTAGTATTTTAGACGAGATTGTCCGCGACTTTTAAGAGGAATTCTTCAGTCCCTAAGGTGACAGGCTTAGGGTGTGATGTAATAAGTGCCAAATCCTTCGTCATAAAACCATCTTCGACAGTCTTAACAACCACTGCTTCCAACCTTTCTGCAAACTCCACCACCTCGGGAGTCCGGTCCAACTCCCCTCTCTTTTTAATGGCCCCGGTCCAGGCAAAGATTGAAGCTATGGAGTTGGTTGAAGTTTTTTCTCCTTCAAGATGCCGATAGTAGTGCCGTCTCACAGTGCCATGTGCTGCCTCAAACTCAAACTTACCATCGGGAGATACCAGAACGGATGTCATCAATCCCAAAGATCCAAATCCGGAAGCAACTAAATCAGAGATCACGTCCCCATCATAATTCATCAAAGCTAAAAGCATCCCGCCTTCATGTTTCATTAGCTGAGCTACGGCATCGTCAATTAAAAAGTACTTAAAGGAAATCCCCTTATTATCCAACTCTACTTGATTTTTTGCTACTGCTTCTTCAAATATTCTCCTAAAAGTCGCGTGGTATGTTTTGGAAATAGTATCTTTAGTCGCAAACCATAGGTCGATTCCCTCAGCTAGGGCTAGATTAATACAAGACGATGCAAAAGATTTAATTGAAGCTTCCGTATTATGCATACCCATCACCACCCCTGATCCTTCAAACTCGTGTAGCTTCGCCGTCCTAACTTCCCCATCTTCACTGGTATATACTAGCTCAACTTTCCCAGCCTTAGGGATGGTTAATTCAACTCCTTTATATATATCTCCATAAGCATGACGACCAATCGTAATTGGCTTCACCCAAGACTTAACCGCCGGGGGGACATTAGAAATAATTATAGGCTTTCTAAATACAGTTCCATCTAAGATACTTCTGATAGTACCATTCGGGCTTGGCCATTCTTTGCTTAACTTATATTCTTCTATTCGCTCCTTATCAGGAGTAATGGTTGCGCATTTTACCCCAACCCCAAACTCCTTTATCGCTAAAGCAGATTCGATGGTCACCGTATCAGATGTTTTATCTCTATTAGATACATGTAAATCATAATATTTAAGATCTACATCAAGATAAGGCAGAATTAGCTTCTCTTTAATAAGTGACCAGATAACCCTTGTCATCTCATCCCCATCTAATTCTACTAAAGGAGTTTTAACTTTAATTCTCATATATTCAGCCATGATGCTTTTAATAATCCACTAATTATACTATTACTCATCACAATCTCGATAGGTTAAAAATAAGAACGCTCATTCTACTTAGTCAAAGTATTTCTTTTCCATTACTAAAATGCTTGAATTTATTGCATCATTTATATTATTTGCTCCTCCATTTTTAGTGGCTATCATTCTTCATGAAGTTGCACATGGCTATGTAGCATGGAAACTGGGTGACCCTACCGCTAAAACATTAGGAAGAATTACTCTAAATCCAATTAAACATATTGACCCTACTTTAAGTATTCTACTTCCAGGGCTTTTAATACTTGCAGGTTCTCCAGTAGTATTCGGAGGTGCTAAGCCTGTTCCAGTTAATGCCTTGTATTTCAAAAATCCTAGAAGAGGCATGGCGATAGTTGCTA
The DNA here is from genome assembly GCA_964353175.1 of uncultured Bdellovibrionales bacterium. Taxonomy (GTDB): domain Bacteria; phylum Bdellovibrionota_C; class UBA2361; order SZUA-149; family DAOLCO01; genus JAIYCX01. The sequence goes on from CAYGUX010000001.1 coordinate 16,154, forward strand.
TCGCAGGTCCACTGACCAACTTCATCATAGCTTTTATTTGTCTAAACTTAATTCCACACCTTCCATCAGGTATAGTGTTCCAATCCCTTATTGCCTCTTGGCTTGTTGGTTCTGTGATTATTAATGTAGTCTTAGCAATTTTTAACTTGACTCCGATTCCTCCCTTGGATGGAGGTAGGATCCTTGTAGGTATCTTACCAATAGACTTAGCAAGGCGTTTGAGTAAACTTGAAAAATATGGCCTATTTATACTTTTCGCGCTTATCTACTTGGGAATTCCGAATAAAATTATTGAACCCACAATAAAATATACCAACTCACTCACGACAAAAGCTTTAATTCAAAATAGATTAAACGACTTAAACGAACATCAAAAGCTATATCCGAAAGGCTTGCCCCCTGATTTATCTCCTAATGGTCCTCACGATCAACTATTACTAGACACGAATCTAAAAATGTCGCCATTACCGCCAACTGAAATAATTGAACCTGAAACCGAAGTGGTAAAACCTGAAATCCCTGCAGAAAACAATTAGCTGTTAAGAAATATGAGCCAACATATCGACACGATAACTTATGGCTTCACTAATATGTGTTACACTTATTTCACTTGATTCATCAATATCGCTGATAGTTTTTCCAAGTTTTAGAATGCGAGTATAGGCTCTAGTACTCAATTCATACTTTTCAGATACCATTTCTAACAAATTCTTTGCATCAGCTGTCAGCTTACAGTACTTCTTGATATCTGAGGTTTTCATAGAAGAGTTAAGCATGGTTCCTACCTTAAATCTATCCCTCTGAACTTGCCTAACCCGCCGTACGACCTCCGATGGAGTCTGACAACTACTTCCTACATTCAAATCGCCAGTACGATGAATACTACTAGCTGGCACAACAGACACCCAAAGCTGAATATCTATACGATCAAGTATAGGCGCAGAAATTCTACCTACATACCGCTTCACTACTTGCTCAGAACATTCACATTTTTTAATGTGAGTAGATCTTAGTCTTTTTACTTCCCCATTAGAACCTCTCTTACCACAGGGACATGGATTCATTGCAGCGATTAAAATAAAATCACTTGGATACCTTAAACGGAACTTAGCTCTTGTAATACTGATGCTCCGATTTTCTAATGGCTCCCTAAGGCACTCCAAGGCATCTCTTCTTAATTCTGGGAATTCGTCGAGGAATAGAACTCCTCGATGCGCTAAAGTAACCTCACCTGGAGTGGGGTTGGAACCACCTCCGATCAATCCAGCTACACTCATTGAGTGATGAGGAGAACGAAATGGGCGGGAAGTTATTATGCCTTCTTCCCTCCCGCTCGTAAGACCAGAGCCTCTTAGCACACCATATATTTTATTCACCTCCATTAATTCATCCCGATTCAAGTCCGGCAACAACTGAGATAAGCGCTCAGCCAACATTGTCTTACCAGATCCTGGTGGACCCACCATTAAAACATTGTGTCCACCTGCAGCAGCCACAACTAAAGCCCTCTTCGCTACTTCTTGACCGACTACATCAAAAAATGGATCTATATTAAAATTTGATTTACACTCGACAGGTAGCTCCTCTTGCTCAATATCTTCTTTGTAAAATGTTCCCAACCTAATGCTACTCACTAGATCAGATAAATTATCAACATAACATGAAGAAATTTCGGGGAAGTAAGACAAGACCTCTCTCGCTTCACTAGAAGTCACCAATGTGAGCCCTTCTAAATCCTTGACGAGCGAAAGGCTTGCCACCTCCGAACCGACCGCTCGAATTCCTCCATCTAATGCTAGTTCACCTACAAAAACATACTCAGACAATACCTCGCTGCTAAGAACTCCTTGAGCAGAAAGAATACTAATTGCTATTGCAACATCAAAACCACTTCCCATCTTCGGCAAAGATGCTGGAGAAAGGCTTACTATTACCTCTCCGGTCGGAAATTCAAATCCACTATTTTCAATGGCACATCTGACACGATCTTTTGCTTCCTTAACAATACCATCTGGCAATCCGACGATAGAGAACCTCCGAAGAGATGAAATTATTTCAGCTTCAACTCCTACCGGAATTGCCTCTACCCCTAATACCGTTACTCCTTGAACAAGTGATCCCATAATATATTTATACTCTTTTAGAATTCGCACTAAAGAAAATGAGCAATTTGCTCTCCTCCTTTCATCATCGTATTTTTCGTGCATTCAATTCAAAAAAAATCAATATATTGGTAATTCTAGCTCTGGTTGGCATAGATCGTGAACTTACTAGAGTAGTTGATACAACAAACGGCCTAATATCAGGCAGTTAGAGTGTTAAGAGTAGGCAGTATAGAGAATTAATTTCCTAGCAAAGAGGCTATAAGTGGCAAAATTAGCAGGTGGAGGACCTTCGTTAGCGATTCAAGACATCTGGAATTCAGTGGCTTTAGAGGAACGCCTTGAATTAATTGCTAAATCCCAAGCATCGGGGATTATCGCGGCCACCATCACAGTATTTATTGTAAGTAGCATCGGTTATGGCCTAGATAATATCTGGTTCGTAGCGGCAGCGATTGGAAGTGGATTTTTTGTATTCCCCCTATTTAGTAGTCAAACATGGAGATCTGGGAAACCCTCGCTCATTTTGGCATATCTTGCGATTAGGACAGTCTCAAGGAGATATGCTCATGTTATTGGACTAACCAATATTGACTTAATCTTAGTTTATAAAGGTACTTTTGAAGAGGTTTTTAACAATAGAGAAGATAAAGAATTACATCTTCAAAGCCAATCCATAGACTTCAATAATCAAGGCAACGCTGACAAAGAAGTATGGATCATATTACTGAAGGGCGGACTACTAGTTCTTTCTGAAAAAAGAGGTGGGGCTAAGCTAGAATTTGCTACGCCAATTATCGCTGATACCATAATAGAACAAATAAATGAAAAAGATTCTCAATATTCGAACTATATAATTCACGGTTCTTCCATGAGCAAAGGTCGATCAGCAAGACTAGGGTCTAAATATACAGGTGCACATTATGTATTCTTAAAACGATTTCAGGCTCTTGTTTTTGAAGCACAAAAATCACAAGAGACATTAGAGAAACTCAGACAAACTGGAACGCCTTAATACTTTAAGTAACATCAAGTAAGTTAAAGCGACTTTGTAAATCTTAAATTGTTTCCTTAGTAATCATCAGAAACAAATTCTAAGCTCCGATCATCTTCATCAAGAGAGTTTTTTGTGCCTTTCCTCATAAATGCTGTCTCATATTACCAATAAGATTGAACTCTTACGTTGCTTTAAGCATCTAAAATTACTAATCTACAATAAATTTTATACTCCAATTCCCCATTAAAAATGATCTATACACTACTTTCAACTAATAAAAATAACTTTAAAGTAATGACCTTGCTGACATTTCTATTTTTTGGCAATCTCCTACTAGCAACAAGTTGTTTTTCTCAATCGATAGAAAAAGAAATTGCATTTGAAGGCTTCAACTTAAAGCTCATTGAAAAAAATTCTCAAGTTCATATTGAGCTTAATGGCCAACAAGGACCTCTTAAGACTAATTCTGAGATCGTGCCCAATCCGGATCGCTTTCTAATTGACGTACTAGGCGTGCGCTCGAATACGGCGAGATCCATAGGACTCGATGGGGAGCTTGCAAAAAAAATTAGAGTTGGAATTCATAGAGATAAGACTAGAATTGTCATTGATCTTCAAAAAGACATAGACTCCCTAAAATTTCTAAATACAGATAAGTCTGATGCTAACACAGGCAACTATAAATATGAATTCAAGGTGACAGGGAACATACCTCACCAAAACTCCATTGTCGAGCCCTCCAAAATTAACGCCTCATCCTCCACAGAAACTCCCTTAAACAAAAGCATAGAATTACCAACACCCTCACTAACGCCACTAAATAAGACTGAACGAATGTCTAACGAAGTAAACAAAGAACTTACGACCCTCTCTAAAAACGATCAAGAGGATCCAAAACTACCAGAAGATAATACCAAAAAAGTTATCGAAGAAGACACTAAGATTAAAGAAATCTTAAAAACCGATCCCTTAAAAGGAGTGAAGACAGAAGATCTACATCAGGACTTCGCAACTCCAGAAAGCATAAAACCAATAGAGAAAATAAGATCTAAGTTACCTGACCCAATCCCCGCAAAGGAACTTGAAACTGATTCTGTCGCAGCTAACTCACTCGCAAGTAAACTTCAGGAATCTAGTAAAACGCCTCCCATAGATCTTTCAATTACGGATGCTGTTGCAGTGCCATTAATCGCACCAACCCCATTAGGGGAAATCGACCAAGCCATATTAGATATAAAAAAATCTAATATGCTTAAGAAAAATGTCTTAAAAAATGTCGTATTTCAAACAACCTCTGACAACATACAAAGCACCATAGCAGTTTCCTTAAGCGAATTAGGAGCTTACGACTTAAAACAGGCCTCTGAGAGTAGATATGTACTTGAATTACCGAATACTAGGCTTAGAGCTGAGCACCTTAACTTGCCTCAATACCCACCAGATTCCTTCAAAGGTTTTGTTTACATAAAAGCGGAAGAAACAGAAACTGCGAGTTTAGTAATAATAGTAGTAGATCCAGGTATTAAGCTTTCAACCGAAGTATCACTGGGCAAACTGTGGATAAAATCTAAATAATGTTGCGAATAAAAAAAACAGTACTCACAATAGTCATAAGCCTGATAATTGGCATTGCTATTCCGAGTACCGTTTTGGGATCGAATGTTCTTATAAACAATTCACTCTCCAAGGATGACGAAGGTTCATTGCTAGAAGTTGACAGCATTACCACTAAGGAAGGAGTGAAAGCCAGATATAGGCTAAGGATCTACCCTGGAGAAACGAAAGAAGTCTCCTCTAAGGACCTACTTGGGTTTCAGATTAGTCGAGTATTTGATTCCCATAAGTTAAGGTACGAGATCACTTGTACGGCAACAAGAGGATTTACACCGGTTACGTTTAATGTCTCAAAAATCCATGAGGATAAGCTTGGACCTGAATGTAAACTTACTGGATACGGACATTGGTCCAGAAGAACTGGCCTAAACTGGCTAATGAAGAAAAAAACTAACCTTGATAAACACAAGAATAGACGATAGTTGATCGTCCTAAGGCAGTGAAGCTTATATTTACTGCCTGTCATCCCTTTAAGAATACCCCTCTCGATAAGAAGGATAGTTAAACTCAAATCCAGTCTCAACTAGTTTTGTATTGGCAACTTTCTTTCCTGTACAAATCCCTTTCCCTAAGGAGTCTAAATAATCTGTGCCTGGCTTTAATAAGTCCAAGCCTTTAACCTGTCTTATAAAATTCATCACCTCTAAACGTTCTGTGGGATAGGAGTCACTAATATTCCATACGCCGCCTAAACTTCTTTCAATTAAAAAATGTACTGCCCTAGCCCCATCTATTTTGTGAATTCGATTGGTATAATGAGGTGCTCTATCGTAGATTCCATCTGGAAAATTTTCTGCCGCTTTTATTAGAAAATTTCTTCCAAGCCCATAGATACCAGAGAAACGACAAACTCTCCCCAATGTAAAGTTCTGAGCAAGGACTAAACCCTCTCCCCTCACGATAAAACTAGACTTATCTTGAGAGTTACTAAGGACCTCCCCTAACTCATCTATCAAAGAGCCATCATTCTCAAGATAAACTCCACTTGATGATATGAAAGTAAAAGAAGATAAGTTCTTATCTTGATAGTACGACAAGATTTTTTCTACTCCAAGATAATAAGCTTCATTATACGAATCTAATTCAGCATTATCAGCTGATACGCAATAAATAATATGATCTATATTTAGGGGTAAGTTTTTATAGCTTAGAACATCCAGAACATTAAACTGATGTGTCTTGTCTCGACCTGAGCGAGAGGTAGATAGGACTTCATGCCCTTCATTAAATTGACAGACTATCTCACTACCTAAGTATCCTGATCCTATGACTAAGACTTTACTCACTTAGAAATATCGACTAAGGATGGCCCGACTACCTCTACCCCTGATCCACCATTTTCGGAATCCTTAATATTCCTTTCGTAGTCTTGCCACATTCTATAGAAATGTTTTTTGGAGTCGATCAGTTCTCCATATGACCCCACCTCGACCACCTGACTATTAGACATCACAATAATTTTATCAAATAAAGGTATTAAATTAAGTCTGTGACAAGAAGAAACAACGGTTCGATCTGCAAAATGATACAAAAGGCCTAAATATATTTCTTTTTCAGTTTTAGGATCGAGACTAGAAGTAGGTTCATCCAATAGAATAATATCTCGTTTCCTAGCTCGAATCAGTCCCCTAGCCAAGGAAAGTCTTTGTCTCTCCCCTACGGAAAGGTTCAGGCCTTTCTCTGCCAAACTAGTATCAACTCCCTTAGATAGTTTGGCAACCAAAGAATCCAATTTACATAAAGAGATAAAAAAGGCTAACTCCTTAGAGGAGAACTCCTCCCCCATAGTTAAATTATAGGAAAAGGTCTCTGAAAATATCTCTGGCTCCTGTGGCAACAATAGAGAGATAGGCCCTAGGTCATTAAATCTTAATCCCTCCTGTAGATCCGTACCCAACTCATAAGTATCAGGCAATATCAATCCACCAAGGACTTTTAATAATGTAGATTTACCACTTCCACTTGGTCCGACTAGGGCAATTTTCTCGCCTCGCTTGAAATTTACATTTACACCATTAAGTCCCATTTTTTCGCCAGCAACGTAACTAAAATTAAGATCATTAATTTTAACTTCGGACCAATCATTAGCTACGTGTACTAATTTACCGACTTTGCCAAAAGCTTCTGCATCTTCAAATATGGAAATAGCATCTTCATACGCGGTAGAAGCCTCTATAATTCCGCTATAGTAACCAGTGAAAGACCCAATAGCTTGAAAAATCCGATCTAAATAGTTTAGTAGAACATAAACTTGTGCAACATCCAAAGCAGCACCACTACGACCATGATTATAGAAATATATTACAAGGGAGATAGAAATTACTAAAGCATTCCCAATTCCAGTTGAGCCCCACTTTAATTCCATAAAAGTGGAGATAACTCTTGTAAGATTTAGTCCTTCTGGCTTTAAAGATTTCAAACGGTACTTAACAGGTTCTTCTAAAGACAGAGTCTTCACTGTCACCACATTACTTAAGCAATCCACGGAGACTCTGCTTAACTTATCACTAAACATGTTATTTCTACGCATAATCACGATCAAGCGCTTATTAAACAACACCATCGCAAAAATTGTAATAAAGGCTAATGTAATAACGCTAGTTGCGACCTGAAAATCTAAGGCAAAAATTGCAATTCCAGCAAAAAGTACTTTAACTAAGCCTTCAATTATCAACCAGATATAAGTACCCACCATACTTTCAATCGCACCAGCGGATCTCTGCAATCGACTAAGGTTCTCACCAGAGTGATGCTTCACATGCCATGACAGAGGGAAATCTACTAAAGCATCAAAAACCTTAGTCATCACATTGATTCGAGCGACATAGGCCACTCTTGCTTGCACCCACCTAGCTAAGTGGTGAAATAAGGTATGTCCCAATCTAAATAGAAAATACAAACCAATACCCACCAAACCAGAGTCAAATGCCTCCTGACTTGGGCCCTTTTCGACAAAAACGCTTAAAGTGTATCCAATTGCCCATGGAACGAGCAGATCAATAGTGTAGGCGATAACAAAGAGAAATATAAAAAGGAAAAACCGTGGGCGTTCCTCTGCGATTGCTTCCCAAGCACCCTTAACTAAGGGCATAAAAGTTTTTTTCTTTCTTGAAGCCATATATTAAAAACTTACTTTAATTTTAAGGCTTCTTAAAGCCCTTAAATCAGATTAAATCAATAGACAATTAATTATGTCGGAATTTAAGGCTCACATATATCTTTAATGAGTAAATTTCAAATCTTATCGCCCAAATACCAGACCAATTAAGTCGCTTAATAGTTTAGGAATCCAATTTATTATGATAGCGTCTGAATATAAAGAATATAATTAATTAGAGCATCTTAGCTTCAGCAATTAATAGGCAATTTTAATAAATAGAGTAGGCGCGTATTGGCAAGGTCATTCAGTCCCACACTTAGAAGGCTTTGGAGGTTAGTCAAAGGTTTTCTAACATCAGAAATTAAGTGGCACGCCATGGGCTTGCTACTACTTTTGATTATTTTCGCACTCGCGATTGCAGGTCTGAATGTTAAAATAAGTTACATTAATAGAGATCTGTTCAATGCTCTTGCACTAAAAAATCAGGCTACATTTTTTGAAAAACTAACATACCTAATCGGCGGATTTTTAGTAGCAACTCCTGTAATCGTACTTTATGCCTACACCGAACAAAGACTTGGATTACTATGGAGGAAATGGCTCAGCCGAGAGATTCTTCAGAAATACTTCAATCAACTATCCTTCTATAGAATCGGATGGTACGAAGGAATCGACAACCCAGACCAAAGAATAGAAGAAGATATTCGATCGCTCACGACGAGCCTTATTAGTCTATTCATCATAATGATTAACTCGATATTAACTCTCGTAATGTTTGTTAATATTCTATGGACCATTACAAGCCAACTCATAGTTGCAGTCCTAGTATATTCCTTCATCGGCTCCATACTAACTTTCTTAATTGGGCGAAAATTAATTGCTTTAAATTTTACTCAATTAAAAAAAGAAGCTGACTATAGATATAAGCTAGTAAACATAAGAGATAATGCCGAATCCATAGCATTCCTAAAAGGGGCGCCTAAGGAATTCATTCGATCAAGACAAAAGTTAAAGGACGCTCTTGCTAACTATTTAAAAATTATTAATTTAAATTTCCAATTAGGGTTTTTTGTTAATATCTACAACTATCTCAAACCAGCAATCCCGATTATGATCGTTGCTCCGCTCTTTATGAGAGGAGACATTGAGTTTGGACAAATCACCCAAGCCGCCGATGCCTTTGTACGTGTAGTAGAAGCTTTATCGGTAATGGTTGCTCACTTCGGCACGATCAGTTCTATTGCAGCCTTGGTAACTAGACTAGGGTCATTCTCAGAAGCACTCGAGAGCGCCGCTGAGGAAACCTCATGCTACTTCCCTAGAATCCATACCAAACATGACAATTTCATCAAGATGACTAATGTCAATATCACCACCCCACACGGGGATCAGGAGCTCGCCAAAGACTTAAACTTCACACATAGTGACGGCGGACTACTTATCCATGGCCCTAGTGGTAGGGGGAAAACATCTATCCTAAGATCTTTATCTGGCTTATGGATTTTTGGATCAGGGGAAATAACAAGACCTAAAGATGAAGAATGTCTGTTTATTCCTCAACGGCCATACTTGGTACTTGGAACACTAAGAAACCAACTCTTATATGGCAGTAAATATTCTGGCTATACAGACAAAGAATTGATCTCAACCCTTGCCAAAGTAGGCCTAGAGAACGCAGTTGACAGGGCTAAGGGGCTAGACAAAATTTGTGATTGGTCGAACTTATTATCCTCAGGAGAACAACAGCAACTTCAGTTTGCAAGAATGCTAATCCAAAAACCAAAATATATCTTCCTAGATGAAGCTACTACTTCTATCGATAAAAAGAGAGAAAAAGAACTTTATAAGTTAATTCAAAATCAGTGCAAGGCTTGGGTAAGTGTTGGTTATTATGAATCCATGAGCACATACCACAGCTCATTTCTAGAGCTTCTTCCAGAGGGAGAATACAATGTAGTATATGGGAAGGAAGTTAAATGATAACTTGCTCTAGATATTTTCAATTGTTTTTGGTCTTCCTAACTTCTTTCTATATTTGTCCTGCTAAAGCTCAGAACTTATTGTCACCTGAGAATGTCTATGATCTTGCGTTCTCTGACTGCAAAAAGTTAGAAGCTGATTTAGTTGTCCAAGGTCCAAAACTGCCTTCACTTAACAAATTAAAACTCGCGGAGAATCTTAGTAAAATCATCTCCCTAAAAACGCCTAGCAACTCACAGTTCCCCGGCGCATCTTCGGCAACCTTTAACCCTAAAACATTTGACGTTTCTCTAACTCTAAATCCTAATTCAGAGAACAAAGCAAAGGAATGTGCGATTAAAAATCTACATACGCTGCTCCCAGAATCGATCATAACTGTTCCGAACCTTCTCTCTGCTTCCAAAGAAACTTCTGCTCCTAGATTTTTAAAAGTTTTAATGATTGAGAGTGCTAGGTCTTTAGTCAAATCTATAAAAGAACCTTTAAAAGACTATACCTTAAACGCTTTAGATTCAGAGTTTAAAAGCAATAAACAAATTCTTCAAGATGAGATTCTTATTCCAACAATACTTCCACTTGTCATAATGCATAGAGACTTCTTCAGTTCTCTTTCCTTACATAAACAGTCTCAAGCTCTGGCTACTGCTATACACATAGTCGATCCCAATGGAAAGAATGAAATCCCTTTCCTTATAAAACATCTAGTTGGAGAGAACCCCTCTGCTATAAAAACTTTTGCTTTGAATACACTTTCACACTACCCAGAAGGTGTTAAAGCTATCCTAGAATCACTACAACGAATAAAAAATAACTTAACAGTAGAAGAATCAGTACTTCTAACTAAGATTCTAGTAAAGTTTTCAAATGAAGAGCTTTCATCATTTCCATCAAAGATAGATGATCAAACTGGGGAAACCTTATTGACTTTATTAAATGTAGCGGAAGAAAATCAATTACATGGATTAATCAGAGCTGCCAGAGAGTTAGATCTAGAGGAACAATCAAAACTATGCACCATTTCCTTGTTAGGAAAGGAACAATCAAGCCTAAATGTTAATCAAAGGATCTTTCTAGCTAGTCTTTGTTCTGCGAATAATACCAACACAACGTTCATTAATAGCCTTAAAGTCAAACTAGATCTCAGTAATATTGTGCTTCGCTTGGTACTCATATCCAAGAATGCAAACCTAAAGAAAACTACTCTTCCTCAACTATACAAAGAACTGAAGCTTCTAAAGCCTTCGATCGCTCCCAAAGAGTATAGAGAGGTCGCTTATTATATCTTACACCTAGAAAATAGTAATCAAAAGTCCAATTCTAAGGTGGGTTTTCTCAAGCTGGCAGGAGAATTAATCTCAGAAGAACCCATCTACCCTAATCAAGTAGAAAATTTAGTTACAACAAAAGCTAATCCAAGCCTAGATTTTTTCTCTTCTCTTGGCAGGCAATCAATAAAGCCAGTTGCAACTATGTTAAAAAACACTAAAAGCAATTTACTACTCAAACAAGGGCTTTCAATTGTCTTATCAGACACCTACCTTACATATCCGGAACTCCAATTAATCCTCGAACAGCTACTCTCTAATAAAGACCTAGAAATTAGAAGACTTGCATTTCAAGCTTTACTTAAAAAGCCAAGAGAATACCCGCGTAGTAAATCAAAGAACAAATCTTCTAAAAGCGCATATCACCAGTACTACACTGCAAGGCTAAGCTTAAACTATCTAGATCCTAGTAAAACTAAAGCTAGAGAAGCTGTGGCATCAGACCTAATCGCTGTACTTCCCAAGCTGAAATGCCAAGAAGCATCGGTCAATCTTCCCTCGATCTCTAAAATTGACCTGATTAATTTGGCGCCTAGTCTTAAAGAAAAAGCTGAGTCACATCTTTTAAGTTGCCTAGAGAACGGAGGACCTTATGGGAAAAGATCCATAAACACACTTTCAATGCTATCTAACTTAAGCCCAGAATCTACTAAACGCCTTGAATCCATACTTTCTAGCATGAGCTCCACTCAACTACATGCTTCAGATGGATTAAAGTACTTAAACTTGTTGTACCCACCTAAAGATTTCCCTACTGAGATTTTAAAGAAAATAATCTCCAATCTTAGCACTAACCTTAGCTTAAAAGAACAATCTACCTATGCACTCTGGCTTAGCACAAGTGACTTTAACAAAGATATTGCTCTTAGCATCATTGAAAATAACTTTTCACAATCCATCTTAACTATTGCGAAAGAAATACTACTTTCAAATGAACAAGACAAAATGGACTTGGTGCCACTGCTTGAAATCATAGAAAAAAACAAGCTAGACCTAAGGCAGTTAATACAACATCTTCCTAACATCACGAAAAAAGAGATTGTTAGCCACACTAATTCCGACACCAATCTAAACCTTGACCTGGAAGTCAAAAATCTCTTTTGTCCATATTTAAAGTTTGAGGACTGCAAAATTGCCATTAAACCTTCCCTAGAGCAAATCATTGAGAACCCCTTTAAAGCCATCAAGGAAGTTAATATCTTACTAGATATCCCTGCCAATAACTCTCCTGAGGATCAGACACTAATAGATTCCTCCATCGAATACCGCTTAATTTCGCTGCTCCAATATGGGCATTTTAGAGAAATGGCGAATTCAAATCACTCAACAAAATTTCAGAAAACCTTAGAGCACTTAAAAACAACAACTAATGATGAAACCATTAGGTCTAGCACCCAATTCTATCTTAAACATATAGCCCGAACTGCTTTAGTAAGATAAAATAGTAAAAAAAGAACAAACTCAGTATGAACAAAAATCCTCTAGCTATAATTAAACACCTTACAAACACTCAAACTCTTGAACCATTCAGAGGCGAAGTACTTTCGAGAGAATTACTAGCATTAAGAGCAGAGGAACTAGCCAAAAAGTACTATGCTGTTTCCAATAAATATAAGGCCGTTCATTTAAAGGCGAGATTTAAAGACAATTGGAGAGTACTGAATAATACTTATTTTACTTTTTCTGAGCTTAGTAGGGAAAAGGGTTATGTTGCTCCTGGAGCAGACTGGTTGTTAGATAATTTTCACGTCATCGACGAACAAGCGAGAGAGATAAGAAGAGATCTACCTACAAGTTACTATAAAGCACTTCCAAGGCTTGACTCTACCGATTGGAAAGGATTTCCCCGAGCTTACCGAATTGCGTGCGATTACTTAAAGCATACTGACTCAATGGTACTACAAGATGCCTTGACAGAATACCTAACAGGGTATCAGAACATAACTATACTAGAAATAAAAGAACTCTGGGCAATTCCAATCATGCTCAGATTAGCAGTCGTAGAAAATCTCAGAAGACTGTCTCACTCTGTTATGAAGATCACATCTTCAAGACGTAGCGCCTCTCTCATATTCGACGCGATCAATAGAAATTTAGACAATTCGCCCACTTCAATTCTCTCTAAACTGCTTAGCCAAATGCAGTCACAAAAAGGACAGTTAAAACGAATCGCTCCAACCTTAGTTCGAGATCTCCGTACTCTAGGTACCGCCTCTGGCCTGGCTATTCAATGGATCGAAGAACAATTAAAAGAAGAAGGAACAACATTAAGTGACTTAATTAAAGAAGAAGCTCACCTACAGGCAATAGATCAAATTTCAATTGGAAACTGCGTAACTAGCTTAAAACAAATTGGCCAACTAAATTGGAGAAAGTGGGTAGAAACGGTTAGTCCTGTTCATGATATTCTACTTTCAGACAACATGGGTTCCTATCAAGAATCTGACTTTAACACTCGTGACTTCATAAGACACAGGATAGAAAACCTTACGAAAAGAGTTAAAGTCACTGAAGTTGAACTGGCACGAAAGGCACTGGAGCTAGCCGACCAAGCAAAACGAGGTACGAACATATATTCCCCGGAGAGAGATGCTGCTTATTATATAATAGATAAAGGGCTTCCAGAATTAGAAGATACTTTTAGATCTAATCCACCACTTCATATCAGGACAATAAGAGAGATTAAGAAAAACGGTACTAAGTACTACCTTGCTTATATAGCAATTTTCTCCATAGCACTCAGTTGCATGCTACTAAACAAACTTAGAGGTGATTTTGGTTTAAGTACCAATCTCCCGCTTAGCATCATCTCATTATTTGCATTTTTAATTCTAACAAGTCAACTTGCGATAGACCTAGCTCAATGGCTAAGCTCTAAACTTATCAGAGCAAAGTTGCTACCTAAGCTCGACTTTGAAAAGAAAGTGCCCATTGAAGCTAGGACTGCAGTCGTAGTTCAAAGCATAGTTTCTAGTCGAAGTCACATACTTTCAAGTCTTAATGACTTAGAAGTAAGGGCAATTTGTAACACTGACTCAAACATAATGTACGGTATTCTTGCAGATCTACCCGACGCCAATGAGACACATACGTCGGGCGATAAAGGCATTCTTCAAGTAGGTATCGATACCGTTAAACAACTCAATGAACACTACAAACCCCAAGAGCTCTCGTTTTTTATTGCTTTTAGAGAACGAAGTTACAACGAAGTCGATAAAGTACACATGGGCTGGGAACGAAAACGGGGCAAGCTTATTGAGTTCAATCGGCTGATAAGAGGAGACGAGAATACCACCTTCAAAACATTCGAAGGTGATTTAGATAAACTAAAAAGTTGTCAATTTGTAATAACTTTAGATAACGATACTCAACTACCACCAAATTCTGCTAAAAAGCTAATTGGTTGTGGTGCCCACCCTTTGGTTATGCCAACTGCCAATTCAAAAGAACCTAGAGGCTATGGAATCATACAACCTAGAGTTGGAATAACTTTAGAAAGTGCGACTGCTTCTATTTTTTCGCGATACTTCTCTGGACAATCAGGCCTAGATCCATACACGAAAGCCGTCTCAGATTTATATCAAGACTTTTTCTCAGAAGCATCCTATATCGGTAAAGGTCTCTATCATATCGATACTTTTAACAAGCTATTAGGAAAAGAATTGCCTGACAATGCGATTCTCAGTCACGACCTTCTCGAAAGCGGATTTATAAAATGCGGATTAGCTTCAGACATTGAACTATTTGATGACTTCCCTAAGCGCTATCATGCACATGCCAAAAGACAACACAGGTGGATTAGAGGAGACTGGCAACTACTACCTTGGTTAAGTAATAGAATACCAACGATTGAAGGCACTAAAAAATCACCTTTTAGCCCACTTACTAAATGGAAGATATTTGACAACCTCAGAAGAAGCGTAGCTCCAATTACGACACTTCTTCTACTAGTTATTGTGGCGTGTAAAACTATAAATCCATTTTTTTGGTTGGGTATAGTCTTCTTGCTTACTGGACTTAGAGTTTACTCCCTCCTATACACTGGATTATTCTCAATTCCATTTGGGTACTCGCTTAGAACATTTTACGGTACCCTACTGATAGATTTAAAGCTTTCCTTAGGTGCTTGGGTATTTGAACTTGCGACCCTCCCTCACCAAGCATATCTAAGCGTTGATGCTATAATTAGAACTATTTATAGAATATACTTTTCCAAAAAAGATTTACTTCAATGGGAAACTGCGCTTCAAACAGAAGGCAGACTAAAGGACTCTCTTGAAAGTTTTGTTCGTCCCATGATAGCCTGCATATTGCTGGGACTAAGTTTAATTCTCGCGAGCTTCTATTGCAACACGTTCTCCCTCCTATCATTAGGTTATCTTTGGCTAATCGCTCCATTTGTTGCTTGGCTAATTAGCTCCACCGGTATCACTAAGGTAGAATCGCTTAATTCTCGTGATCAAGGATACCTACATAGCATTGCCTTAGATACATGGAGTTTCTTTAGGAAGAATCTTAGACCTGAATTTAACTGGCTAATACCTGACAATTCACAACTCGTTCCACAAGAAGTTATTGCTGAACGCACTTCACCTACAAACATAAGTTTATCCTTACTAGCACTTGTATCTGCGTATGATCTTGGTTTTATTCCTTCTCCCCTACTACTAGTGAGAGCAAAAGACATAATAGAATCTACAGCGAAGCTAGAAAGATGGAATGGGCACCTACTAAATTGGTACGCCATAAAAGACAGTAGACCACTCCTACCACGATACGTATCTTCCGTAGATAACGGAAACTTTATTGGTCACTTAGTTACGCTAAAACACGCCATAAAGGAGATCTATTATAAGAGTATTATTAGCCCTCAAGTTCTCCCTCTTCTAAAAGAGAACTCCAATGACCTTCTGTACCCTCTCTCGGATGAGCTCGACATTTTAAACTTATACAAATCCCACTTACTTAATGACGAAGGAATACTAAGGTCAGATTGTAATAATTTGAACATAAAAAACTTATCTGAAGATCTTAACTTTGCAAGGCCTTACATAGATTGGATAGGCAAACTTCAGATACTTGAAGAACTAGGAGCTACAGGAAGCTTACCCAAAAAACTCGAAAGAATTGATTTTATAATTCAAAATAGGAATCTATCACCGGCTGTTTTACAGAGAATAATTTCTAGGCTGCTAAAAAACAAGGATAGGTTACTTAGTGCGACTCTATCTGAGAAAGAGACTAAAAAAATAAGCGAGCTCCTTGAGTCACTAGAAATTGCTTCAAAGGCATTCATTGAATTTCAAAACACCATATCGCATCTAGAAATAGAAATTGAAAAACTTATTCAAGATATGGACTTCTCTTTCCTATTTGATAAAGCCAAAGGCTTACTATCTATTGGTTACAACGTAGAGAATGCTAAACTTGATACAGGCTCTTACGATCTATTGGCCTCAGAGGCTCGTTTAGGAAGTTTTATTGGCATTGCAAAAGGCGACTTACCTGATTCCCATTGGTTTCAACTAGGAAGAACTCTAACAAATTCACTTGGTGGTTTAAGTTTAATCTCCTGGAGTGGAACGATGTTCGAGTATTTAATGCCATTAGTCGTCATGAAAGACTTCCCTAGCACACTCCTAGGTAAAAGTTATAGATCTGTAATACGCGCGCAGAAGGCGTATTGCGCAAAAAGAAATGTGCCTTGGGGTATCTCTGAATCTGCTTATGGCACTGTAGATTATGAAAACACATATCAGTACAGAGCCTTTGGAGTACCTGGCCTTGGATTAAAACGTGGATTAGTAGATGATTTAGTAATCTCACCTTACTCCACAGTGTTATCACTATTAATAGATCCGATCTCATCAGTAGAAAATCTTCGCAGACTTGAAAAGGAGTCTGCTCGCGGATTGCATGGCTTCTATGAAGCAATAGACTATACGAAAGAGAGGCTAGTGGGAGAAGAAAAGTTCCATGTAGTTAAGAGCTTCTTCGCTCATCACCAAGGAATGTCTTTGTGCGCTATCAACAACTGCTTGAATAAAAACATTCTACAAGATAGGTTTCATTCAGATCATAGAGTTGAAGCTTGCACACTATTCCTACAGGAGAAATTCCCCACACGAATACCGATCATTCAACCGCATCAAGCAGAACAACTGCTACTCGAGTCGAATCATTCAGATGCCGAAGGTGATACCAGAGAATATTATAATGATCCTAGCCAAACTTACCCTAGAACAAGAGTTCTCTCAAATGGAGACTATACAGTAGTTTTAGATCAAGCTGGAAGCGGCTTTTCAAGTTATCAAACTGACCTTAGTATCTCCAGATTTAAGGCAGATAACTCCACTAACAATTATGGTACTTATGTCTATCTTAAAGATGAAGAGACCAATCAATTGTGGTCCAACACATATCAACCAACTTGTGTTGAAGCCGAATCTTATGAAGCCATATTTTCACCAGACAAGGCGGAGTATCAGAGAAGGAACTTTGGCATACAAAGCTCGACAGAGATAATTGTAGCTCCTGAAGACTCTTTGGAAATCAGAAAAATTTCTCTTACCAATCATTCGCTTGAGACAAGAAAACTTTCAATTACTAGTTTCTTTGAAGTGGCCTTGGCTTCATTCTCAGCAGATGCTGCACACCCTGCCTTTTCAAAGCTTTTTATTAATTCTGAGTGGCATGAGGACATTGAAACACTCGTATTTAAAAGACGACCAAGAAGTTCTAGTGATCACACGCCTATACTCTTCCATTTTCTAGCTACAGACCTTGTATGGGCTCCTACCGAATACACTACAGATAGGCACAACTTTATTGGCAGGGGTAGAAGCTCAAGGAATCCTCTTGCCTTAGCAATGAACGAAAAACTACCAGGAACTCAAGGTTACGTACTCGATCCAATCGCAAGCATTCGGCATCGGATTGAACTAGATCATAGTCAATCTACTGAAGCTTGTTTCATTACTGGTATCGCTAAAGACATGAATGAATTAAATCATCTCGTCAAAAAGTACAGAGAGAGTCATTCAATCCGAAGAGCCTTTGAATTAGCTTGGAGTACCGCGTATGTTGAGCTAAAAAATCAACAGTTCTCAAAATCATCCTCTATCGATTTCCAAAAACTGGCTAACGCATTGATTTATAATATTAAAGAGTTAAGGCCAAGCGTTAGCACAAACACTCTTTCTCAATCTGCCTTGTGGAGATTTGGAATATCAGGTGATGTACCTATATGCTTACTTATTCTAGACGACCTAGATCAGCTAAATGTTTTCCAAGAACTAATTTTAGCTCATGAATACTTGCGGCAAAAAGGTATCAAGTTTGACCTTGTTGTACTGAACTCTAAGGCCGAAGGGTATATCCAAGCTTTGAGTGATGAGCTCGAGTCTCTACTAAGATCTAGCCTTTCCTCCGGACTGCTCAATCAAAGAGGTGGTATATTTATCCGTTCCAAACATCATATTTCTAAAGAAGAAGAGCAACTACTACTTTCCAGTGCCAGAATTGGGCTATATGGGTCAAAGGGGAGCTTATCAAAACAGCTGAACATAGCGCAAAGCAAGACATCGAAAGTCGTTGAAACTATTAAAGCACCGATGATAGAAGCTGAGATAAAGCCTGAAAAATCTGAGCCAATGCTTGGAAGCTTCGTCAATGGTGGTCTGGAGTATGAAATGAAAGTGAGTCAAAACTCACTTCCCCCAATGCCTTGGTCAAATGTCATTGGTTCTGACAACATTGGATTTCTAGTAACAGACTCTGGAGCTGGATATACTTGGGCTAAAAATAGTAGAGAGTTTAGACTTTCACCTTGGTCCAATGATCCAGTACAAGATCCACTTGGAGAAGTCATATATATTAGAGACATGGTATCCGGCGACCTTTGGACACCTACTCCACTGCCAATCGCTTCTAAAGTACACACTTCCGTTAAACATGGCTTTGGATATTCGACATTCAAAAAAACGGAGAACGAGATTTCTTCCCTTTTAAATATCTTTGTTGACGAAAATACATCTTCAAAAATTTGGTCCTTGAATTTAAAAAATGAAAGTACGGAAGAACGATCCTTTGAGTTAATATTCTACTTCGAGTGGGTCCTTGGCGTATCGAGAACTGACTCCTTCAGACATATTAGTACCAATGTAGATACTGAGGGCAATTTCCTTTATGCAAGAAACTATTGGAATGCAGAGTTTGCTGATCAAATCCTAGCTGTTGGCTCAAACCTAAACCTTCAAGACTACACCACCGATCGAGGTGATTTTCTGGGGAATAACGCTAGGCTCGACAGACCCTATGCTTTAGCGTTTGGCACTAGTCGAAATAGACTTAAATCAAAGGCCCCCTCAGGTATTAGCCTATCAAGGCGTGTTGGTTACGGATTTGATAATTGTGCAGTGCTCAAATACCAAGTTACTATACCAAAGGGCGAAGATGCAAACATTGCATTCTACGCTAGCATTGCGAATAGCATTGAAGCGCTCAGGGAGAATTCTAAGAGCTTATCTATAATTCCCAGTATCCAAAAGAAAGAAGTTGAAAATAAGGAACTTTGGAAAAAAGAAGTTTCTCCACTTAAAATTCAAACACCTTCATCTAGTTTTGATAACATTCTAAATGGTTGGCTTCTATATCAAACACTCTCATGTAGAATTAAAGCTAGAACTGGATTCTTTCAAAGTAGCGGGGCAATTGGTTTCAGAGATCAACTTCAAGACTCTATGGCTTTCATACTGACCAATCCTGAGAGAACTAGAAAACAAATTCTTGTTAATGCTTCTAGACAGTTTGAAGAAGGAGATGTTCAACATTGGTGGCATCCTCCCAGTGGAAGAGGAATTAGAAGTAAAATTTCTGATAACTATATGTGGATGCCCTTAGCGGTAGTTGAATATATTGATGCTACTGGGAGATTGGATATCCTAGATGAGACGGCACATTATTTAAAGGGGCCACAGCTAGAAGAAGATCAACACGATTTATATTTTACGCCGGAAACTTCTTCTATCTCTGGCAGCTTATACGAACATTGTATAAAAGCACTAGATAGATCTGATAAAAGAGGTCCCAATGGCCTGCCCCTAATGGGAGCTGGGGACTGGAATGATGGAATGAATCTTGTTGGTGAAAAGGGTGTAGGAGAATCTGTTTGGCTTGCTTGGTTTATGGCTTTTATTTTAAAGCGCTTTGCTGGCATCTGCGAAATAAGAGGAGATCATTCAAATCAAGAAAAATACCTTGCACAATCCAAACAACTTGTAAATTCCATTGAACAATACGCCTGGGATGGGGAGTGGTACAAACGAGCCTATTTTGATGATGGCACTCCACTTGGGTCTAAATCTAGAGATGAATGCTTCATAGATTCCCTTGCTCAATCATGGAGCGCTCTAACTGGCTTAGGAGATAAAGATCGAAGGAAAACTGCATTAGACAGCGCACTCAAATATCTATTTGATAAAGATCATCAATTAGTTAGATTACTCTGGCCTCCATTTCAAACGAGTGATCCAAGTCCTGGGTATATTCAAAGTTATCCTCCGGGAATAAGAGAGAACGGAGGACAATACACTCATGGTTCAACATGGATGATAGGTGCCCTTTGTGAGGAAAATAGATGCGACGATGCCTTTGCAGTTTTTCAAGCTATGAATCCCATTAACCATTCTGACTCAATTGTTAAATCAGAGCGTTATAAGACAGAGCCCTATGTAACATGCGGTGACGTTTATAGTTACGAGCCCCATGCAGGTCGAGGTGGATGGAGTTGGTACACTGGTTCAAGCGGATGGATGTACCAAATGGGCTGGGTATGGATCCTAGGTATAAAACGAACCAAAGATGGACTATTAATTAATCCAAAAATCCCAACAGACTGGCATGACTACTCCGTATCAGGTGAGTTAGATGAGATGAAAATAAACCTTAGAGTCTATAGAAGTGATAAGAATTGCATTAAAATAAAAGGTCGTGAGATTTCAGGTACGCTTCTAACTTGGGAGATCATAAGAGAGAGCGCTGGAGAGGAGATCATTGTGGAGTTTAGTTAAGATAACTTTTTCCCTTAAAGAATCTAAGCGTTAAGACTTATTTCATGGGTTATTTCAACGGCCTCAGGGTAGAGTATTCCTATTGTTCGTTTCGAGGCTACCTTAGAGATCTGAGCTTAGTTTTAATGTGTTTGTAAATGAGGATATAGTATTGGGGGATAGGTCATTAGACCTTGGTAATCATATGCGACCATTAGTATAACCAAGCTCCACTATGACAAGAGCCGTTTATAAAAAATACTTTAGCTTTCTCCGCAATTGGTTTTAAAGCTTCATTAATCTTAGTTTCGTATGGTTCAAAATCTTTCCCGATAAATAGTTGGCCAAGATCTGATCCTTGAAAGTTTTGAAAGGGTTTAGGGACACCTGTGTCAGGATAGGATAGACCGTGTCCGGCATATATAAGAATAATTTCTGGTGCCCTACTACTATGAAGATTTAACTTATCGATTTTTGCACTTAAAGTTTTTAACTTCTCGTTAAACTCTTCCTCTGAAGGATGCTCTAAACAAATTACATTTTCAGCTTCCAACTTTGGTACTGCCTCAATTAGTAAATCTTTGTGACGCTCAGCTGTGAGCCTAATTTCAGGATTAAGTCTCCTCCCCTTAATAATAAAGGCAATAATTGGAGCAGAGTTAGGATCATTTTTGATTATTCCTTCAGGGAAATCAACAGAAGTTTGAAATTTTTCAGCTTGAGGCAATAGCAATAAATTACTTATTGCGGATTTGATAGAATTATTGTTTTTTAGTTCCCTATAAAAACTCATCCACACCGGCGATTCGGAAGTATCTTCTTGAGATGTAAAAGCAAGAGTATGAATATTTGCATGCCTAGGTGTTATTGAAGGAATTCGAGTAGAGTCTAGCCTAACATCTCCAGTATTAGTTAGGTGATCTGCTGCTCTGATTGTATTTATAACATCTGAACTACTCATTTCTCTTGGGTTCCCCGTAACCAAGTAATTAAAAAAGCTATCTGCATTCCAAATGTTATATTTGCCCTCTTCATAAAAGCCAGTACCTATGGCATTGGCCCTTCTATCCAATAGAGCATATATAGATTCAATAGAGACTATGCTGTCATCTAACTTTATAAAATTCTCAAATTCCCTATTGCTAGGTATAGGATTTATCAGCCTGTTGTACCCGGATTTTTTAGTTGGATCTAATATGCTAACTTGGATAAATTGTTTCTTTATGTCAAAACCATTCTCCATGGCTTTCTCGAAGCGAATATCATATACTTGAAACCGTTCTAAAATTTGCTTACTAATTCGAAGTAAGTGAGTAAGATTTATTCTATCTTGCGTGGGTACAGATGCCTCTAAGTCAGAGTTTAATTTCGATACTATTGTCTCCAATTTACTTGTAGAGTTAATAGCTGTGAGGCTTTTATCATTAATATAGTCGGTGAAAATTTCGTAGGCTTTGTCAGATACCATTTTTTTTGACTTAGTAATCAGGCTTGCCTCTTCCTGAAGTACTGGTAGCTCAGATCTCAGATCTTTCTCTTTTTCTAAAAGTCCCATAACCTGACTTTTAGATTCTTCAGGTAGTTCATTAAAACTAGAGGCTGAATCTAGATTCCTTAATAGTTGTTCGGGGTCTTTGATGCCATCTTTTTCCAGTAGCTTTACATATCTTATAGTAGATCCAATATATTGATCTCGTAGCTTCTTAGCCTCCCCTACATATGCTTTTGAGACTTCCCGCAGATTAGGCATCTCAAGCTGTGATTTTTGAATATCAGTCAAGCATCTTGGCTTACTATCTAAAATCGAATCAGGCATACTTGTAATCCCTATTTGTCATTGATGTAGAAGAACTTACCATACAATTCTAAGTACTTAGATCCGGCCTAAGAGCTAAATTTAGAATCTCGGCCTAACCATTTCTAAATGTTATAGGTCTCTCTGGAAAGATAGTGGCATGGCAGCCCTCCTCCCTTGAGTATGCCCCCTACAATAGGCCTCAAAGCAGCATGTTAAGAGCTGGGCATTCCGCTAATATTATATTTTGGTGTGGCGGGGGCTCAAGAAGTGTAGTCTTCTTCGGAGTAGCGATTACACATCAATTATGTTAAAAATAGCCGACATTTCAACTCCTATAAAAGATCAAAAATAGTTAAATGCAAAATCTATACGCTGATATTTTAGTTAAACTCGCGGATGCTAAAGTTAAGTTTGTTGTGGCTGGAGGCGTTGCAAGTCTCCTACATGGCGTCGAAAGACTAACTTTAGATATTGATATGGCTCTAGAAATGTCCAAAGAAAATTTAAATAGGTTTTTTATCGTAGTTCGAGATTTAAATTTCCAGCCACGCATATCCGTACCCTTAGAATTCCTATTAGATCCATTACAGATTAAAGATGCCGTTGAGAATAAGAATGCCTTAGTATTTACGATTTCAGACCCAAAGCAACCTATTAAACAGATTGATGTTTTCTTAACCGAAGAAAATTCATATTCGGAGCTAATACATGGCGCAGACTATGTCGATATATGGGGTAGGAGAATTAATATCGCGTCGATATCCAAACTTATTGAGATGAAACGGAAAGCTTCTAGACCCAAGGATCTTAGTGATATTATTGAATTAGAAAAAATTCAAAAAAGTTAATGGAAAAGAAGAAAGAAATCTCAAAAGACTTTGATGGTCATACTAACTTTCAGAAATTAAGTGCGGAAGAAAAACTTCTATGGTTATCTCAAGTCGCACAATTTGCTACTGAATTTAAAGGGACCGCAAAGAAGGGGGATAATACCACGAAAAAAGATCCCTAAAAAAGGTCCTGAGCCTGAGGCAAGGGCTCCTATAATTAGGCCTCAGAGCGTGGGGCGGGAGCTAGATTTAAGTTAGTTAAAGTTATAACCGCCTAGATTAATTGAAAGTGCTCGAATGGGCCTATCACTTCTCAGGCATTACTTTTGTAGCTTTTTTAAGTTGCCCCCCTACTTTCTGAATAAGGAAAGAGAACTCTAGATTTACGCCATTTCGCTGTGGCCTTGGCTATTGATGGCCAATATCTTGTGCTTTTCGTCAACTTACCGACACTTTCGCATCAATAATATGACGGTTAAAAATGGAAGTTATCGGTCTTAGTGGGCTGATTTTACATCTTTGTTACAAAATGACTGCTAATTCTTTGACGATTGGCACTCTTTTCTGAACCCAAAAAATGCATGGCCTGCATCCTAATCACAATCGTTTGTATTAAATAAAAGCCGTAAGAAACTATAAATAATAATAAAAGGCGAGTACAGCATCATGGCTGAAGAAAAAAAAGAAGGCGAAGAGGCTCCAGCGGGAGGAAAAAAGAAATTAGTCATAATATTGGCTGTTGCAGTTCTAGTGATAGGAGGTGGAGTTGGCGCGTTTCTCGCAATGGGTTCATCAGATAAACACGCAGAAGGCGAAGAAGGCTTAGAAGAAGGCGGAGAACATGGCGGAGAACACGGAGAAGGAGCAGAAGGCATTGTACTTCCTCCAGCAGTGCTCCCACTAGAAACCTTCATAGTTAATCTTCAAGTGAAAGGGAGTTTTCTAAGAACTACTATACAACTAGAGTTTGCAGAACCAGAACTTCCCCACACTATAGAAAACGATGTACCGAAGATTAAAGATGCGATTATCAGAGTACTAAGTGGAAAGTCATCTTCGGAGCTACTAACCACTGAAGGAAAAGATAAAATCAGATCAGAAGTTAGAGACTCAGTTAATGAGATTCTCGGCGGAGAGGAAATAACGCAAGTGTATTTTACTGAATTTATTATTCAATAACACTGGAAGAAAAATGAATCAGGTCCTTACTCAAGATGAAATCAATGCCCTTCTAAGAGGTCTGTCTGACTCCGACGTTGAGGCAGATACCTTTCAGGATAATACCGAAGAAGGAATTAGAAAATACGACCTTGCGAGTCAAGAAAGAATTATTCGGGGTCGTATGCCGACGATGGAGCTTATCCATGATCGGTTCTCTAGATCTTTCAGAACAGCCTTATCTAAATTCCTTGGTAGAACATGTTTCATTAACGTAGGTGGTATAGAAATCGTTAAGTTCGGGCTCTTCATGAAGAAGCTACCACTGCCATCTAGCTTACACATCTACCGTATGCCTCCACTTCAAGGGTATGCGTTATTAGTAGTATCAACCCCACTCGTTTTCGGAATGGTTGATAGTCTTTTTGGTGGAAAAGGTATTGGGAAAGTAAAGGTTGAGGGACGAGAATACACTGCCATTGAAACCAGGTTAATTGGCAAGGTAGTAATGATGGCCTTGGAAACACTTAAAGAAGCTTGGGCTCCAATTCATCCAGTTGACTTTGTATATGTTAGATCTGAGTTTAACCCCCTAGCAATCGCCATCGTACCACCAACAGATGTGGTTATTATTGTAACCGTAGAAGTAGAATTAGAACAAGAGAGTACAACACTAACACTTTGCACTCCTTATTCAACGATTGAACCAATCCGGCAAAAGCTTACTACAGGATTCCAAAGTAATCGACTTGAAGTTGATTCGCACGTTATTAGACGTATGGAAGCTAATATTAAGAAAACTCAAGTAGAAATGGGAGTTCAACTTGCTAAAGGTCAAATTACTACGGAGCAAGCTTTAAATTTAAAGGTTGGAGACATTATGCAGTTAGACACCAACCCTACAGAAGAAGCAGTAATCGAAGTTGAGAGAACCCCTAAATATAGAGGTTTCGTAGGCTCTTATAGGGCGAACAGGGCAGTCAAATTCACTAGAGCGATACAACCAGAAGAAGAAATAGAATAAATATATTACCTACATTAATAAATATTAGGAAAAGCCATGGCGAATGAAACAGAAGAAGCAGTAGAAGGAATAAGCAAAGCAGCTGATTCAGTAATGGAGGCAACACAAGAATTGCCAAGAAACCTTGACTTCCTACTGGATGTTTATCTACAGGTAAGTGTAGAAGTAGGTAGAACTAGGATGACAATTCAAGATCTACTACAACTTGGACAGGGTTCTGTTGTTGAACTCACAAAACTAGCTGGAGAGCCTTTAGATGTCTATATAAATAATAGGCTTGTTGCTAGAGGTGAAGCTGTAATTGTGAACGAAAAATTTGGTATTCGTGTTACAGATATTATCTCTCAGACTGATCGTATTGAAGGTCTAGGATAATTATGTTCCGTCCAATCTCAGCAATTAAGTATATATTCGCCTGTCTAATTCTATTTGGATTGTCGAATGCATTCTGTTCTGAACCGGAAGTATCAACAAGTTCAAAAGAAATTCCATCCCTAAAAGGAATAGGTCTAGACAAAAGAGTTAAAGTACTTGGTGCATTATTTCTGATTTTCGCACCCATCGGAGCATTTGCATACAACAAAAATAGACAAGGAAGTTTAAATACTGAGTCTAAGATAAAAATAATTGAAAAAAGAGCTCTCGATCAAAATACATCAATTCTTCTAGTTGAGGTTAGTGGAACCACTCTTGTTCTTAGTAAAACTACTAACGGCATTTCCCTAATTAAAGAGATCTCTACGACGAACATCGCTTCGAGCAATAATAATATTTCGCTAGTGGCAAACGAGTCATAATAGTATGAAAAATTATATTTTTCATACCTCTGTTTTAATTCTCACTATACTAGCTATTACATTAATCAGCTCCATAGCCTATGCTGCGAGCGATCCAGTTTCTCCCGTAGTCTCAATAAATACAAGTACTTCAACTAGCTTCAGCAAAGGAGATGTGTTCGCTGCACTGAAAATCTCTACCATGATGAGTGCGCTAGTGTTCCTACCATCACTATTGATGGCAGTTACCTGCTTTCCTAGAATTGCGATAATACTTTCCATAACCAGACAAGCATTAGGTACAGCACAAACTCCACCGAATCAGATTCTTGTTGGTCTAGCTCTATTTTTAACTGCTGCCATAATGGGTCCTCAATTTAAAGAAATCTATGAGAAAGCCTTTATCCCCTACTCTGACGACTTGATAGAAATTGATGAGGCCATGGACAACGCCTTTAAGCCTCTAAGGAAATTCATGCTTCCACTTACGAGAGAAGAGGATTTAAGCTTATTTATCGACATTACTAAAACAGAAACTCCTGCTTCACCTGAAGAAATCTCAGCGATCATATTAATTCCTGCGTTTATTGTGAGCGAACTAAATACCGCATTTCAAATTGCGTTTCTAATATATCTACCTTTCTTAGTGCTGGACATGATAATTTCATCAGTCTTAACATCAATGAGTATGATCACATTACCGCCTACGGTTATATCCCTACCGATCAAGTTGTTAGTATTTGTACTAATTGATGGTTGGGGCCTAATTATTGCTAACTTAGTAAAAAGCTATCAGGTTTAAAATATGGAAATCGAAAAATATCTTGAAGTTGCTCAATATGGAATTCAAACAGCCATGATGGTATCAGCACCTGTACTACTCTCAGGACTAGTAGCTGGCGTATCTGTAAGTATATTCCAGGCTGCTACTCAGATTAACGATGCGGCTCTAGCATTTATACCTAAAATAGGAGCTACTGTAATTGCTCTCATTGTATTTGGAAACTGGATGGGGTCAAAGCTCACAACCTTTGCCATATTTTCTTTTAACCAAATTGCTAACGTACATCCCTAGAGTAAGCTCATGACATGGTCACTACTTATAGATAGTGAGGCTAGGTATGCTTAGTGTAATAGATACCTCGCTAAACCTTGACATTGCCCCGCTTTGGACGTTCATTCTGGTTTCCTGCAGACTATTTGCGATCCTCCTAATACTTCCCGGTATTGGTACAGATCAAATTCCTGAAAGTTTACGATACTTCAATGGGCTACTACTAGCCTTTGTTATTAGTATCGCTATCCCAAAGACCCCTATGCCAGAAGAAGTTCATCTAGTTCTAGCTGGAGTCCTGGGTGAATTTACTTTTGGCGCTATCTTAGGACTTCTACCATCTCTTATTCTTAGTGGGCTACTAGTAAGCGGACAAATCATTGCTGGAGTGATAGGACTCGGACAGGCTAACATGATCGATAGATCACTTGGTGAAAGCGTATCGGTACTTGCTCGAATTAATATGACAGTAGGCACAATCGTTTTTCTTCTAATAAATGGACATCATGTTGTTTTCAAAGCAGCATCTACTCATGTAGGATTTATTCAGAATTTAACACAAGACAATCTAAGTAGATCTGTTGAGATTCTAACGGTGTGCTTTACTCAATCTTTTGAACTCTCGATAGCATTGGCATCTCCTATTTTAATTGCGACACTCGCCTCTCAATTCCTTCTAGGCTTAATCACTAAGTTTGTTCCAACCATTAACGTTTTTATAATCAGCCTTCCCCTGTCTGTATTAATGGGCTTTTATATACTTAGTTTTACGATAGAACCATTTTCCTCCAAAGTTACAGAGCAACTCTCTGAGCTAGAAGAATTCACTGGAGCCCTAGTCAATCTTATCGGACCTCCCGGACCTTCAAGCTAGCCAAAATAGGAATCATCGAGTCCGCCAAAATCCTGACGCAGTCTCCAAATTTCCATCTATTATCCACTTAAAAATCTAATAATCTTAACGATATAAGCCCTACAGCTTGGCACGCGGCTTGCTAATATTAATTGATTATTAAATGCATTCATAATTCGCAGTAATGGCAGAAGACGACGCAGGAGAGAAAACCGAGAAACCCACCGCCAAGAAACTCAAAGAGTCTCGGGATCAAGGTATGGTAGGTACCTCTGCAGATCTAAGTAACTTACTTAGTATGCTTGGAGGCTTCTACGCCTTCCTATTCCTAGGACCTGCAGTATGGAATGGATTTATATCCTTAACCAAGTCCAATCTTAACTTTGCAACCTTTAAAGGTGTTTCCACCCATACGGCTTTTACTAGAGGAACTGTTCCTTCATTAATGGATCTTGGGCCACTAGTTCTTATGATTATGGGAGCCTCTGCTTTCCTAGGAGCTTCTAGCACATTACTTCAAACTAATTTTCTATGGTCACCGAAACTATTTAAACCAAAGTTTAGCCAACTAAACCCAATTAACGGTGTAAAACGAATTTTTGGATTGAATAATCTTGTCAATCTTGGAAAGTCAGTTGTTAAACTTGGGGTTATTGGCCCGATTGGATACTTCGCTTTTCTTAACTTCTTCCCATCATTTCTAAGTCTAATCGATATTCCAGTAAGTCAACATCTTACGATTGGATCACTAGTTATACAAACAGCATTTAAGAAAATTGTTCTTTATCTACTGGCCCTAGCAATCTTGGATCTCATTTGGCAAAAGTATAGAAATTTCAAAAAACTCAGAATGAGTAAACAACAAATTAAAGATGAATCAAAGGCAACTGAAGGTGATGAAGCTACCAAAAGAAAGATTGTCTCTATGGCGCTTCATAGAGGTCGTAACAGAATTATGCAGAACGTTCCTAAGGCGGATGTTATTGTCACGAACCCTACACATATTTCCGTTGCTCTTCAATACACAGGTGAACCAGGTGTTGCGCCAATTGTAGTGGCAAAAGGTAAAGGCCATATGGCATTAAAAATCAGACAAATTGCAACTGCACACAAAATCCCAATTGTAGAGAAAAAGCCATTAGCTCGTGCTCTATTTGCTTCAGTAGAAGTCGGAAAAGAAATCCCTTATGATCTATTTAAAGCTGTAGCAGAAGTGTTGGCTTATGTTTATAAAATTTCAGGCAAAAAGCCAAAACTTAAGAAAAAGAACTAAAGATAACAAATGGCATTAGTAATGAAAAAAAAGAAGATGAGTGGAATGGCATACGCAATGCCGGTTCTACTAATGGGAATCATCATCATGATGATTATTCCTATTCCTTCATTCTTCCTAGACATTTTACTTGCCCTCAATATAGCCCTTTCAGTAGTTATTCTATTCGTATCTCTTTTCCTTGGACGGCCTTTAGAATTTACTAGTTATCCATCACTAGTACTAATGACTACCCTATTTAGACTTTCACTTAACATCTCTTCAACGCGACTGATTCTAATGAATGGTCATGAGGGACTTGATGCTGCTGGCCACGTAATTCAAGCGTTTGGTAACTTCGTTTTAGGTGGTAACTTTGTAATCGGGATCGTGATTTTCATTATCATAATGATTGTAAACCTTACAGTAATCACCAAAGGATCTGGTCGTATAGCAGAGGTAGCCGCTAGATTTACTTTAGATGCGATGCCTGGAAAACAAATGGCAATCGATTCAGATCTAAATAGTGGCCTTATTTCGGAAACTGAAGCAAAAACCAAAAGAAAAGAACTAAGTCAGGAAGCTGAATTCTATGGGGCGATGGATGGAGCCTCAAAGTTCGTAAGAGGAGATGCCATGGCCGGTATTATCATTACCGGTATTAACGTAATCGGTGGGTTATTCATTGGAGTAATCATGAATGGTATGGGTTGGTTAGAAGCTGCAACCACCTACATACTTCTAACAGTAGGTGATGGACTAGTGAGTCAAATACCTGCACTTATAGTTTCAGTTAGTGCTGGTATTATTGTAGCACGAGCTGGAAGTGGAGATGATCTTGGAACAGAGGTTACCTCACAATTAATAGCTAATAGAAAACCACTCTATCTATCATCTGGAGCATGCGCACTTTTTGCTCTTATCCCAGGCTTACCATTTATTCCCTTTGCAGTTCTTGCAATAGCAACTGCCGTATTAGGCGCAAATGCGCAAGGCGAAAAAATCAAGGAGAAAGCGCTACTCGAAGAAGACATACAAGCAACACAACTTCTCGATGGTCCACCACCTCCTCCTCCAGGAAGTACAGAAGAAGTAAAAACGCTTCTTGGAGTTGACCTACTTGAATTAGAGGTTGGATACGAACTTGTACCTATGGTTGATACTAGCACCGGTGGTGATCTAATTGAAAGAATTAGAGCTCTACGAAGACAGTTTGCGATCGACTTAGGATTTATTGTTCCAGCGATACATATTAGAGACAACGTCCGGCTTGAATCTACTCAATACAGACTTATGCTAAAAGGTGTACAAATAGCTACTGGGAAAGTCATGAGACACCACTTTCTCGCAATGGATCCAGGTGGAATAGAGATTCAATTGCCAGGAATCCCAACTAAAGAAGCTGCTTTCGGACTTGATGCACTATGGATAGCTGAAACTGAAAAAGAAAGGGCGCAATTTGCGGGTTACACGGTTGTTGATCCAGCCACAGTAATAACAACTCACTTAACAGAAGTGATCAAATCTCATGCCCATGAGATTCTAGGCAGGCAGGAAGTTCAAGTACTTCTTGACACAATTGGCGCTGATGCCCCTAGACTAGTAGAAGAAGTTGTTCCAAACTCAATGACACTTGGAGGAGTACAACAGGTACTTTCTGGCTTACTAAGAGAAGGTGTAAGCATTAGAGATTTGAGAAGTATATTGGAGACACTCGCCGACTGGTCACCGAATGTAAAAGCCACTGAAAAGTTAATTGAGCATTGCAGAAGGTCACTAAGCAGATCAATCACCTCAAAACATGCCTCAGAAGATGGCACTTTAAAGATTATCAATATCAACCCAAGTCTAGAAAGAATTTTAAATGAAAGCTTACAAGTCACAGATCAAGGCTCCTATCTAGCCCTTGAACCAAGCTTTGCTCATAATATTATTACTAGACTTAAGCCATTAGCAGAAAAGTTCGGGCAACAAGGGCTTCCTCCCGTGGTACTAGCATCTGGCAGCCTTAGAGCAGCTCTATTCTCTTTCACTGAAAGATTTATCCCAGGTTTTATAATTCTCTCGCATCAGGAAATTTCACCCTCGACCAAAGTACAAGCAATAGGAACATTAGGAATAGAATAAAATGATACACTCACAAGTAGAAAGAACCAACAGAATCGCAAAAAACATCCACACATCAAGAGGTGGTAGAGGTAATAAGAGAACAAATGTTATTGCTATTACCAGTGGCAAGGGGGGAGTTGGCAAAACAACTACCAGCATTAATCTTGGACTAGCGCTTACTCAACTTCAACACAAAGTATTGATTTTGGATGCTGACCTAGGGCTCGCAAATGTTGATATCATGCTAGGGTTTAAACCTAAAGGGACAATTGACGATCTCATTCAAGGGAAAGCTAACATTAATGAAATAATAGTCTCACATCCTTCAGGACTTGATATCATCCCTTCAGGCAGTGGAGTATATGAAGTTACAAACCTTGAAGATGAATCAAAACGAGTTCTACTTGATGCTTTTGAAGAACTATACGGAATGTATGACTACCTTATTATCGACACAGGAGCGGGAATTGGTAGCAATGTTTTATACTTCAATAGTGCGGCACAGAGAGTATTAGTAGTAGTTGACCCAGAACCGACTTCAATTACCGATGCATATGCTCTAATAAAACTTCTTTCAACCAAACACCATGTGACTCAGTTTGAGGTAATCGTAAATAGAGCACCTAAAGGTAACGATGGTAGAGAAATTTTCCGAAAGCTGGCTTCAGCTGCCAGCCGATTTCTCGATGTTCAAATCAATCTCTTAGGAGTGGTTCAAGATGATTCAAGTGCTCATGAAGCAATCGTGAGACAAACTCCATACCTTTTACTCTACCCATCAACTAGAGCAAGTAGAGATATAGTTAGGATCGCGAAATCATTAGAGAATTTACCTCAAACCAGCATAGGTTCTGGAGGACTAAAATTCTTTTTTGAATCCCTACTGGCATAGAAATAATGAATCTTTATTACTGACCCCATCATCTCAATCATAGCTTAAGTGAGGTTCTGTAAAGTTTAAAGATATTTGATAAATGGCAAAACCAAAAAAAATAAAAAATACCCGGTTTCTATTCTTAAGAAGAATAGGAGCTGGCTTAATGGTTATTTGCTTTACAGTATTTGTCTGCGGACAAGTACTACATGGTGTATCCGCCCCTACGGTACTGTATAAATCTTCAATTCTCGTTATTGGAATCGGATTTTTCATGCAAGTTGTCTTAAAACTTTGGAGCTCATTTGATGACATACAAGAAAAATCTCCTGTGACAAAAGCAAAGTAGGATTTAAGAGGCAAAAATGACTAAAGCTAAACTAAAAGGAAAAACTGCTGATGAGCAATTTAGAAATATTGCCGAAGACGAAAGAGAAGATCTCATTCGTAGCTTTCTTCCTTTAGTTAAACGAGTAGTTCATAGACTAGCGGGAAGACTTCCTGCGGAAGTTGATATTAAAGAGATGTTGAACTCTGGTATTATAGGTCTTGTGGATGCACTTGAAAAATATGATCCAAGACATGAAACCAATTTTTCCACCTACGCTCAATTTAGAATCAGAGGCACTATACTAGATAGCTTTAGAGTTCAGGATTGGGTACCAAGATCTCTCAGACATAAGGCACATAAAATAGAAGCCGCTTATGCCAAACTTGAACAAGAATTGGGAAGAGCTCCGGAGGAAATTGAAGTAGCTACATTACTTGAAGTTGACATGCCCACCTTTCAAAAGATGTTAGGGGAAGTTACAGGCGTGGTTCTACTAAGTCTTGAGGAGCTAGGATTTGGACATGGGGAAGAAAGATTTAGAGCTGATGAAAGTCTAGCAACTTCAAGACCTGATCCACTTAGTCAACTTCTTGAATCAGAAAAAGTCGAAGTTGTAGCGAGAGCACTTGATAGACTTCCAGAAAAAGAAAGACTCATAATAACCCTTTATTTCTACGAGGAATTAAACCTGAAAGAAATAGGTGAAATTATTGGAGTTACAGAATCTAGGGCTTCACAAATTAGATCAAGAGGGCTTCTTAGATTAAAAAGCTATCTTAAAAAAGCTAATCAGAACTAAACCGCCCTAGCTCGGTACGGACACTCCCAATATATATGGTAAACTCATTTCTATCGAGTGAAGCATTACTATTTTCGATGAAATCTTTATATATAATACTTCCAAAACTAGCCGACAAATAGTAATAGACTCCAATGACATATCAGGTTTATAAAACTATAAACAGCATACTTTCCATCTTTTTTTCTAGGTCAAGAACTGATGAAAAACTGAGAAAACTCCTAGACTCTACACCCAATCCAGCGGTTCTTTTTGTCTGTACTGGAAATATTTGTAGAAGTCCATTTGGTGAATTTTACCTAAAGTCAATTTCCGATAGCTCCATAGTAATTGAGTCTGCGGGCACCAAAGCAAAGAATGGCCTTTCAGCAAACGAAGTGGCTAAAAGCTCTGCCCAAACAAGAGGAATTAATCTAGACTCGCACCGAACTTCCGTGCTAACAAAAGAGCTCATTCAAAAACATGATATAATCCTACTAATGGAACCAATGCACTTCTTCCAAGCTCTTAAAAGCTTCCCGTCTTTAGGTACAAAGAAATTTTTTCTATGCGGATTAATTGCCGACAAAAGACTCTCTACAAAACTAATTACAGACCCCTATGGTAGAGACTCTTCAATTTTTGAAAAAGTCTTCATAACAATTGAGTCCGCTTGTAATAATCTAAATAATTTAATAACTAACAAAGGAAACGCATGAAAGGCTTCACTCTATTTGTAGTCATATTTTTAGGACTATCTATTTACTTCTTTAAAACCAATGCTTTTATTTCACTAGTCTGCCTACTGATTTTAATCGGCGGTCTCTATGGTGGTGGTAAGGTCGGCTAGTCTAAGTCTGTAAATATCACAGTATTTGCAGACTCCAATGCATACTTCGCGGGGCAATCCATTGGAGTAAGTTCTGGATTAAGCAAATTTTCATATGCCTGTCTTTTACCCTCACCAAACAATAATAAAATATTATTGTTGGCTTTAGAAATAACGCTGTGATTTGCAGTAACTCTTCGACTAGGTGGCTTAGGTGAGCCCTCAAATACGATGTAATCCGTCTTCAAGGAGTGTGAAGGCCGCAGGTTAGGAAAGATACTGGCAATATGCCCGTCTTCGCCAACACCTAAGAATATCAAATCAAATATTCCGTGGTGTTTCTCAAGAACAGAGCTATAAATTGAAACTGAATTTTCTTCTTTCTCCACATTAAATGGAGCAAGATCGACCTTATCCTTTAATTGAGTAGTTTTATCTAACTCATGTCTAAGTAATAAATAATTTGAATCTCGGTCATTAATGGGCACAGCACGTTCGTCTATGGTTAAAGCGGACATAACATCTGGACATTCTAGCCCGTCGATAAGCTGGATCATGGGCGAGATACTTCTCCCTCCACATAAACCAAGCAAAAAAGGCTTTTCATTCTTTCCACTTTTTAATATCTGAGAGAGAGTTTTCTTAAAACCATCTTCATCCTTAACTACACTGTATTGATTGGATTTCACGTAACTACCGTTTTAATATATTTGACATTAGATATCATCTTTAGAGACCTTTCGAGCTGACTTCTTCTTACTCTGAAACTTCTTTTCCTGCAAAACCTTTTCTTTTGCTCTTTTAGATCGTTTTCTCTTTTGCCTTCGAATCTTCTCTCGATCTTGTTCTTTCTTACTTTTATCTCCTAGAATTCGCTCTTCTATCCGTTCACATAACTGAATTCGGGCGTAATATCGATTTAATGCTTGCGATCTTGTCTTTTGACATTTAATCTCGATGCCACTTGCTTCATGAAAGATATATACCGTTGATGAAGTTTTATTTATTTTTTGTCCGCCCGGTCCAGACCCACGAATAAACTTCTCCTGAAGACTCTCTTCGGTAATACCGAACCGCTCCATCCTCTCAACTAAAGCATTTTCCTTTTCTAAGGCAACCTTAAATTTAGCCATAAATTCCGAACCATCTTATGACCAAAGTCTGAAAAAAACCTTACTAACTAATCGTAAAAGCCATATTCAGCAGTGCTTCTTGTTCCATACTATGAGCTTTTGGTGATCCGGTTGCGGGACTTGCACTTGCAGACCTCTTCACTGACCTCACTGAGATATTCCCAGCTACTCTTTTTAATGCTGGATAAATAAAGGTAAATGCGCCCATATTTGATGGCTCATCTTGAACCCATATTATCGTCTTTAAATTAGGGTAATCCTTGATAGCCTTTCTAAGTTCTGCTTCTGGAATTGGATAAAGTTGTTCCAGTGAAGCAACCGCAGTATTTTCTATACCTTTTATCTCTCTATACTTCCTCAATTCATGAACAACCTTTCCGCTACAAAGAATTAACCTTTCAGCATAAGGACGTTCAGCTACCTCAGTATTTAAAACATTCTGAAAACTTGAATTGCTAAATTCTTCTATAGGTGAGCTCGCAGCAGGCAACCTTAACATTCCCTTAGGAGTCATGACAACTAAGGGTTTTTTCCATGCTCTCAATTGTTGCCTTCTAAGAAGATGAAACATTTGAGCGCTAGTGGTAGGTTGCGCAACTTGCATATTATCTTCTGCGCAAAGTTGTAAAAATCTCTCTAACCTTGCACTCGAATGTTCTGGGCCGGAGCCTTCATAGCCATGCGGTAACAACATTACTAAACCAGAGAGATTCCCCCACTTATCTTCCGCAGCAGAGATAAATTGATCAATAATAATTTGTGCGCCATTTACAAAATCACCAAACTGAGCTTCCCACAATACAAGTGCCTTAGGGTGCTCCCTCGTATATCCGTACTCATAACCGAGAGCGGCCGCTTCTGATAACATAGAATCATAAATAGTAAACTTTCCTTGATCTGAAGATAAATTTTGCAAGGTTGAATACGGCCTACCGTTTTCATAATCGTAGAGCATCGCTTGTCTATGATTAAAAGTTCCTCTTCTAACATCCTGCCCTATCAAACGAACACTAAAGCCTTCAAGCAATAGAGAAGAGAAAGCTAGCGCCTCAGCCATTCCCCAATCAACGCCCTTATTCCCTTGCACCATCTCCAATCTCTGAGCCAACAGCTTCTGAAGCTTAGGATGAACATTAAAATCATCTGGTGTAGTGACTAGTAAATCTCCAAGTTGACTTAAAGTAGAACTCTCTACTTGAGTTGGCACCTCGTAAGATTCATCATAAAAACCTCCGACATAATTTGCCCAGTCATTAGAGGACTTCTCTAAAATTGGCTTAGTCGTGATTTCTCTTCCTCGCTTTAAGCTCTCTTCTAATAAAGATAAAGCACCCTCTTCCAACTGTTGGATATTCTCTTCAGATACGCCAATCTCTGCGGCGTATAAATTAAACAACACTGGCCTTTCCTTGACATCCCGATACACCACAGGTGAAGTCAAAGTAGGATCATCTGCCTCGTTGTGCCCGAATCTTCTGTAACCAACAACATCTATCACTACATCACTTAAAAACTCGCATCTATAATCAGCGCAAATTCTACCGACCTTAATAACGTCTCTAGGACTATCTCCATTCACATGAAAAATAGGAACTTCTAGCCTCTTAGCAATATCAGTACAATACCTGCCAGAATAAAGTGATGGTTGAGTCGCAGTAAAGCCGATCAAATTATTCACTACGATATGAACCGTACCGCCGATGGAGAATCCAGGAATCGATGCATAATTCAAAGCTTCCGCTGCAATTCCCTGACCTGCAAATGCGGCGTCTCCATGAAGTATGATACATAGAGTTTTTCTACCTTCGGTATCCCCATCTAAATCCTGCCTAGCCTTAGCTCTTCCCATAATTGTAGCATTAACAGCTTCAAGATGACTTGGGTTCGGCGCTAATTCGATTTTTATCTTCTTACCTAAAGAAGTAACATAAACTCCAGTTGCTC
Source organism: uncultured Bdellovibrionales bacterium (assembly GCA_964353175.1). GTDB lineage: Bacteria > Bdellovibrionota_C > UBA2361 > SZUA-149 > DAOLCO01 > JAIYCX01. Next base: position 54,064 of record CAYGUX010000001.1, read on the forward strand.
CTAGGTGATACTTTACATCATCCCCACCCAATGCACTTCGAGGATCAACGTCTTCAAACTTCGCAACGATATACTCAGCCAAGGTATCCGCTATATGATGTAATATATTTAACCTACCACGATGAGCCATTCCTATCATGACAGTTTCAACACCTTCCTCTCCCGCCTGATCTAGAATACTATCGATAAGAGGAACCACAACTGCAAGACCTTCTAAAGAAAATCGTTTAGCTCCAACATATTTAGTATGTAAAAACTTCTCAAAAGTCTCAACTGATAATATGCGTTTTAAAACTGCGCGCTCATCAAACTCCTCTGGAGCTGATTCCATTCTAGCAGAAATCCAGTCACACCTATCAGGCATGGACATTTGCATAAATTCAGCTCCGATATTCGCGGAGTACACTGATTCCAGATTTTTAACCAATAAGCTATCCTTATCTATCGCCTCAATATGCGGATGGATAATAGGCTTCATAAATCCAAGAGGATCGAGGGTGGCACTTAAGTGTCCCCACCTTCTATATAAATCAATAATCTCTCTCTCGCTTAAATTCTCAGAAGACATAAGTTTGTTCTTATTTTTATTGCTTGATTTAACTACTGTTTTAATGCTCTTTTTCTGAGGGGCTTCCTCTTTTCTTATGGGCACCACTTTAGAGCTTTTTTTTACCTTAGGAGATCCCTTAGAGGCTACCTTTGAGGGTGAAGCCTTTTTACTCACAGTTTTTGTGGATGATTTTTGCTTGGTTGTTATTTTTTTAGTCATAAAATAGCTTGGAATCTTAGGTACTTAGCTGGAGCACTCGCGTGACCTGCTTCTTAGCTTACATAGTGTAATTATTATCTAATTACGGCAAATGTTTACTATTAAAAATAACTTATTTCAATATGTGGCTTTAGCACTCGAAAGGCATAATTCAGAAAAAATGCATGGACATCAAATTAGAAGTTGGGCTACTTAAGACCTAAAATCAGAGATAGATAAGTGCCCTCTTTTAATCATCTCTCTTTCTACGCCCTCTGAGAGCGTTTGTATCAAACTAGGCCCTTCGTAAACTAAGGCCGTATAAAACTCTAATAAAGATGCCCCTGCTTCAAACATACGAATGCAATCTTCTACAGTACTAATACCGCCGACCCCAACAATAGGAACTTGCCCTTCTGTTAGTTCATAAACTTTTCTCACTCGCTCCAATGATCTTTCAAATACTGGTTTTCCACTAAGCCCACCCTTACCAATACTCTCTACTACCTCATTAGGAGTATTTAAGCCTGTTCGAGAAACTGATGTGTTAGACACAACATATCCCTGAATTGAGAAACATGCACAAACCGTAAACAAAGGCTCTAAATGCGATAATTCTACATCGTTAGAAAGCTTTAATAATAAATCATGCCTAAAGTTAAACTTCTCTCTTGTGGTGGCAACTGCGGTTAATAATTCTCTTAGTGCGCCAACATCTTCGAAGGTTTTACCATCCTTAGTATTAGGACAACTTAAGTTCAATACCAATACCTTCGCCGTACTTCCTACAATCTCGTAACATTCCTGAATGTCCCTAATTGCCTGTTCCCCGTTAAGAGAGGGGTTATTGGATTTAGTTATATTAATAAAAACTGGTTTATCAATTCTTGCCTTATGGAAATTGTGCAAAAACTTCTGAGCGCCGACATTATTTAATCCCATACGATTAATTAGAGCTTCATCTTTTTCTAGTCTAAACAATCTTGGCTTATCATTTCCAGATGATGGACTATTAGTAACCGAACCCACCTCAAGGAAACCAAAACCTAAAGCTGACATTGCTTCAAGCACATCTGCATTCTTATCAAACCCACCTGCCAATCCAAAAGGATTACTAAAACTTGTGCCGAATAACTCTTGTTCTAATAAAGAGCTAGGGTAGCTAAAATATTTGCCCATTACTTGAGGCATATAAGGCACGTATTGAGTGAACTTCAAGGCACCTTGAGCAAACTCATGCATTTTTTCAGGATCTCCTTTGAACAAATAAGGTCTTATTTTTTTATAAAGACTCATAACACTGGATTCCTTTAAATTGGTCTGCTCATTTAATTTCGCTCCCGATTTCCACCGATAACTCCAAACCTATATAGATAATACACAAGAGTCAAGACAGAGGATACAGTTGCAGCCACATAAGTCATGGCTGCCGCATTAAGTACTTTTCCAACTTCTTTTTCCTCAGAACTAGAAATAATCCCATTCTCCAACAGAATCCTCCTAGCCCTATTACTAGCATCAAACTCCACTGGTAAGTTAATCAACTGAAATACTACTATCAAAGAGAACGCAAAGATACCTAGCAATATTAAGTTAAACATTCCCAAGGCTCCGCCAAGTATCATAAGAAAGAAGGATATTTTTGGGCCTACAGAAGCTAAGGGCACTATCCCGTTTCTAATAACCAAAGGAGCATATTGAGTAGCATCTTGAATAGCATGCCCAACCTCGTGCGCAGCGATACCTAGGGAAGAAAGTGATCGCCCGCCATATACAGACTCACTAAGCCTTAAGACCTTAGCTTTTGGATCATAATGGTCCCCCATAGCTGCATTAATTCTCTCAATTCCGACTCCTCGAATGCCTTTTAGGTCAAGAATTTTTTGAGCGACTTCAGCGCCACTAATACCCGCGGTCGCAGGTATTTTACTCGCTCTCTGAATTTCCGCTTTTACTTTATACTGAGCCCACATCCCTAAAAACATAGCTGGGGCTAAAAAAATGAAATACATAGGATCAAATCCAAGCATAGAATTACTCTCTTAATAAATAATGCTATATTGTAATCATCATTAGGCATTTTGCCAAGCAGACGCAATAAGGATAAGATACGATCAATTAACTGCTAAAATATCAATCTCGTTTAAAGCGTCATCAATGACCACAGAAGAAGTCGTAAGCCTGTTTAAGGAGCTCATAAGCCTTATGGAGCTAAGTGGGGAAAACCCATTTAAAATAAGAGCATACGAAAAATCAATAGAGAATCTAAATGCACTCTCTGAAGACCTTAGCTCTCTTGTTAAAAAAATTGATAGTGGGCAAAGTTTAGGATTTGGTCCACAGATCTTAAAAGACCTTAGGGAGATTTATTCTTCAGGAGCACTGGCTAGCCATCAAGTACTCCTAAAAGAGTACCCAAAAGAAATTCTAGAACTTCTAAATATTAGAGGACTAGGGCCTAAAAAAATCATTCAACTAAAACAAGAGCTAGGTATTACTTCTATAGAGGGATTCCAAAAAGCATTGATAGGTGAGCAACTCGACAACATCAAAGGATTTGGTAAAAAAACTTTAGTCAGCCTCAAAGAGAACTTAGACCTTTACCTCGATTCTCGTGAGTACTTCTTACTCGATGCACATGAAAAAACTCTTGAGAGGTTACTCGCACTGGCTCCGAATGAGTTGCTACCCGAACAATTAACTTTAGAAAAAAGTGAGACATTCACTTCCGTGGAAGTTGCCATAAAGAGATCTAGCGTTACGGCACTTCGAATGAATTTGGAAGCGAACAAATTAAGCTACACAGAGGAGAGCGACAAACTACTCCTATCCATTAATTCAATCCCTATTAGAATTAATTTAAAAAATAGTTTTGATTACACTACGTTAATAGAACAGAATGACACCTTCAACAGAAAGCCTAAGATTGATACTAAATCTCTAAAAGGCCTTCTACACATGCACTCAACGTACTCAGATGGGAAGGACTCCATCAAAGACCTTGCATTAGAAGCGATCAGATTGGGGTACTCCTATATTGGCATAACAGATCACTCTCAATCTGCTGGATACGCAGGTGGCCTAAGACCAGAAGCAATCAAACAACAACACACAGAAATAAATAGACTAAACGAAGAGCTCGCTCCTTTTAGAATTTTTAAAGGTATCGAGTCTGACATTCTTACTGATGGATCACTAGATTATAACGAAGGTATTCTTTCAAGCTTTGATTTTATAGTCTCCTCCATACACTCAGGCTTCACCCTGTCGAAAGCAGAGATGACTAAAAGAATTATCACAGCGCTAAAGAATCCACACACGACTATCCTTGGTCATCTTACTGGAAGATTGCTCCTAAAAAGAAAGCCTTATGAAGTAGATGTTGACGAAATTCTTAAAGTCGCGAAGGAAGAGGGGGTGGTAGTAGAACTAAACTCAAATCCGAAGCGATTAGACATAAGTTGGGAAGAATTGGCCAAAAACACTACAAACCTCCCCAACCTAGCCATCACACCAGATGCTCACTCAAAGGAACAATTATCCCTTGTCCGATATGGCATATTAATGGCCAACAAAGCAGATATTAAGGAAAAATCAATTTTAAACACTAGAGATGCTAAAGAATGTAGCAACTTTTTTAAACTTAGGAAGTAATGGAAAAAGACAAGGACACAAACCTTACAGAAATAGATCATTGCGTTGTAATGGTAGCTGATCTTGATACGAGTATTAGCTGGTACCTTTCAAGCTTTTCATGCGAACTTGCTTATAGAACTAGAACCCTAGCCATCCTTCAATTTAAGAACATGAGAGTAGTGCTCAGCCTACCTAGCGAACAAAGACCACACCTAGGTTTCATCAAAGAAGATGCGGAAACTTTTGGCGAACTACACGAACAAGCTGACCTCTGCAACTCAACCTTCATAGCAGATCCCAGTGGAAATCCTGTAGAACTCATCAAAGATGTATTTCAATCTAATAGCATAGAGTCAACATGAAGATACTGATCGCTGGAGCAAGTGGACTTATTGGTAGTGAATTGAAAAGATTCGCAATCTCACGAGGCCATACGGTCAACACTCTTGGACGAACCTCAAATAGCTACCCCGATTCATTTGAATGGGACCCCAGTAAAGGTGAAATCGATACTAACTGTCTAGTTGGAGTTGATACTATTATCAACTTAGCTGGAGAGAATATCGCATCTGGCCTATGGACAGCTTCCAAGAAAGAAAGGATTTTGACTAGTAGGATTAACTCAACAAGAACAATCGTTGATGCCCTTCGAAGTCCAACACATCAAGTCACAACACTAATAAATGCCTCAGCGATCGGATACTATAAGACAGGCCCTGCTCCGCAAGATGAGTCCGCTGAAGCTGGAAATGACTTTCTAAGTACAGTTTGTAAAGAATGGGAGAAGGAAGCAAATAAAGCAAGAGAACTTGGAATTAGAGTTGCCACTCCTAGGATTGGCATCGTCCTAAGCAAACACGGCGCAACCTTAAAACAGATGCTTCTTCCTTTTAAACTAGGCCTTGGAGGGAAGCTTGGCGATGGTAAAGCGAATTGGAGCTGGGTATCCTTAAAAGATGCCGTAACTAGCATAATGTATGTAGCTGAAAATGAAATTCTAGAAGGAGCAATAAATATTTGTAGTCCCCAAGCTGTTAGCAATGAAGAATTCACCAAGACACTAGGAAGGACTTTATCCAGACCTACTTTTTTTAATATTCCAGAAAAATTGCTTAAATTTATTTTGGGTGAAATGGCGGATCAACTCATGCTTGCAGACCTAGTAATCGTACCTAAAAAATTGAGTGACGCAAGATATATATTTAAAGATAAAGATTTAGAAATATTCTTAAAGGCAGAACTTTCATAGGTGTCAAAGTAAACTAAGATCTCGAAGATAAACTTCTATGTACTTTAAATAAAAGATTCTCGCCTTTAGAATCCTTACATAATACATTAATATGCTCTTGATCTAAGCAAGTCTCCTTATATCGTAAAATAATTCGAGTAGTTCCACCGGACTCTGGTCTAATCTTAACAATAAACCTTATGCGACAAGCAAGTGGAGTATCTCCATCATAAGTAGAATTACATAGCTTATCCTTCACACTTAAAGAGCTAGTTTCAAACCCCTCTTCTAAATCAGCTCCAGCTGGAACACTAAAGCCTTCAGCTTCAAGAACATCTCGAACCATCAAGAAAGCTTCCTCCGAACTTCCAGAATACTTCTCCTGTATTTCACTTATAGGTGCTGGTGAAACAAGATTTGGATCAATGTATGCCTCATTAGATGCACTACAAGAAACAAAGAACACTAAGAATAGAATGATTAATTTTTTAAAATGCATTACAAAAAAAGATTCCTAACAATTTATATGTTGCTATTCTGTATTATTTACCGCTAATTGTCCAGTAAGAATATCCTTCTTTTTACAGCATCGCAGATAGGCAATAATTCCCCGCTATGTTATCATCAATTGCCTTAGACTCCTATTATAGCTTCAATTAAAAAGATGCACGAACTATACATATTCAACTCTACGCTAAACCTTAGTACCATACTAAGCCTAAATCCCTTAAGCTCATTATTAACGTCATTTTCCGATAATCCCGTCTCTAAGTATCAACTATTTGCTTTTTCAGAGGGCTTAATTTTCATAGCCTTACTATTTTCCAATGTTCGCTTAAATCTCAAAATCAAAAACAACTTAGGACACGAAAAACTAGAAACCTTATGTTTGAGTATCCTAACTTTATGTATTATTTTTTTTCTAGACAGCTCACTCCTCTCCCTCCCCCTATTAAACTCTTTTTTACTTGCATTCCTCGCAAACTCACTGTTAAATTTTAAAAATGGTCTAAACATACCGAGATGCGCTTGTCATATTACGCTGTATTTGCTCGCGATCCTATTTAGTCAACCATTCTCTCTTTTAGTATTTATTTTTATCTTAATAAAAAACCTATCCACTTCTGAAAATCTACTTAAAGTAGGCTATTTCTTTCTAGGAATTCTATCCCTATATTTAACTTTTCAAAATGCTCCACTCTTCGACTACCCAAGAGACTCTAACGTAACGCCCTATTCTCCTTTAATACACGCTGGCGTTGTAAATTTCGGCATTGACAATATGCCCTTTACGCTACTTTACAACAGTTATTTAGGACTCAGAGAGAATAGCTACCTAGTCTTATTACTACTCTCAGCCGCTCTTATTTTGTTTCAAATGCGCCACCCTCGCACGAATAAAATCAAAACAGCTTTTGTTTGTATGTTTTGTTTACTCTCAATCTACCTAAACCATACCATCTTAATTCAGCTTATAGACATTCCGCTATTAAGATTCTTACCGGGCTATGCATTCCTACCCCTACCTGTTCTAGTACCGATTCTAATTGCAGTCTTTATTTTAGATATATTCAATATTCACAGAAAGGAATTTAAATACTTTCTACCTACGGCCCTGTGCTTTCTCCTTATCTTTAACAGCCCACAGGTTTCACAGAATGTTTACGCACTGAATAGAGACTTCTCAGATAAAAAAAATACGATTCCTACTATTGAGCCACACTACACTCCTTCAAACTACTTACTAAAGACCTATAAAGGCTTAAAACTGACCTTAGAAGAATCCCAATATAACTCAATAGACATTTCCCCTAATTGCACAGCTACTTCTTCAGCATTCCCAGAAGAAGCTGCTAGAGCATTAGATGGGGATACAAATACAAGATGGGCGACTAAAAACCCACAACAAGCAGGTGACTATTTTGAGATTGCCTGCAAAGAAACAATTGAACTTGATAAAATCTTATTGGAGTTGGGAAACAATGGAACCGATTTCGCAAGGGGCTTCTCCATAACAACTGACTCTACCTCTATTTTGAACTTAGAAGACTGGTTAGGTCCAATTAGAAAAACAAAAAGCGGCCTACCCTACTTCGGACCACAAAAAGAAATTGAACTAGCTTTCGATAAACCCCTGCGCTTTAAAACAATTAGATTCACAGTCAACAGAGGAGATAACACTTTTGATTGGTCTATTGGTGAGGTTAAGTTCTATGAAGAGAAGTCGAAAGCCTAAGATAGTCATTCAATTGCGAACTATCAACTTCTGCTACTTCTGCACTTAGAAGAAGGATGTCTCTAAAAATCTCTAAATTCTTATCTTCACAATTCTTTCGGATACTGGCCTCTAAACGAATATCTGAATTTGTAATATTCAAGATCAATCGGCCCTCTTCCATTGGCACCTTGAACCACTTACTTACATTACTTTTAGACGAATAAAATTTTATACCGAAGCTTAAAGATTCGAAATCATAGCCAAGTTGACGAACAATCTGCGTACTATTCAAATCCTTAAAATAAGTAGAAGTAGTAGACACATTCACCTCACTATAAACTAACATTTTCTTATAAAAAGAAAACGTGGTTTTTAAGGCAGTGGATAGAATACGATCTTCATTGTGATCGTCAGAGCTATCGAACATACTTAAAGTTAGCAATAAGCCCTCCCCATTCAAGGCTCCTGCGACTTGATTAAGATAGCCTTCCCTAGTGTTTAGTTCTAAAACTGAAATAATTAGACCCAAAACTCGTTCCAAACAGATAGGTTGATACTGATATGCAGACTCGAGGTTGAAACATCGCTCCTTGTATATCCAGGAACCCTGATCTTTAACTTTAATTTCCTTTCTCAATACCCCGCTCCGAGAGAACCTATAACCCAGCCTGCAAAGAAACTTCTGGTTTTATCTCTGCTCTCAAATAATTGATGAGTTGATTTAATCCACTTGCAGAGACAGCTTGTTGTTCTCTTGACATAAAAGCTTGCAATTCACTTGGAACGATACCATCTTTAGGTTTCTCAACCTTACTCATTCCAAGGATATATACCTCACCACTCATATTTACATAAGGTTGAGAATAATATCCGTTTGATTCAATTGCCGCGATAATATCTGCTTTCTGTCTAGGATCTTCGATCATAGTTAATGCAATAGCTTCTCTCTTAGCTAAGGGCACTTCTTCAACCTTTAATCCTTTTTCAGTCAACAACTTAGATACCGCTCGACCTCTCACTAACGCATTCCCTACTTCAACGTCTGGCAAAGAAGCTAAAAACTTAGTCGCCTTTTCTTTAGAAATGTTCAAAGCTTCTACTCTTTTAAGTTCAGCTACAATATCTGTTTTAACTTGCTCTAAAGGTTTCTCCTTAGGCTCAAATACATCCCGAATATAGACATAGACATAACCCGTCTTAGCTTTATCAGAGACCAATACGGAAGATCCCTTCGCTAAGGACATTACCTCTGACAGATCCTCCAAAGCAACATCCGAAATGATCCCAAGTGGTGTGCCAGATTCCTCTAGTGATAGACCCTTTTCACTAGCTAATTTCTTGATGAAGTCTTCTCTAGTTTGATACCCTTGATCTTCAACACTTCGTAGGAAATTTTCTCCTCCAACCTTTGCATATTCAGGAGTTAACTTGTTTACAATTTCCACTCTTAGTTGTTCCTTAACCTCTTCAAATGGCTTTACGCTACTTGGCACATCTTCAACTACCTTCAGTAACACATACTCCTCTCCCAATTTAGTGACAGGACTAATTTCATTCACTTTCAAGCCTTGTAGAATATTTTGAGTCTCTACATTAATTTTATCCATACTCAGAAGTTCCGGTTCGGATTTAAAAGTTGCTCCCTTCTGTTTACCCAAAGACTCAAATTGTTCAGGAGAAGTTACTATCTGCGTTCTAAGATCTTCAGCCAATAACTTGATGTTATCGTCAGCATCCTGGTTTGAATTTTCACCCTCTATCAGTTCTGTTAATGCACTCTTAGAAGTAAGGTAACTTAAAGTTGAGTATCTAACTTGCCTTGGAATTTCATATTGCTTTCGATTCGCTTCATATAGATCAACTAACTCCTGTTCATCGACCTTCACAGTAGTTTGATATCGATCGGGGGAAAAACGTACTACCAATGGTAGTATTTGCTTGCTTGTTTGATATCTTGACTTATTAGCCTGATAATATTCTTCGATCTTTTCATTACTAATTTCGATACCAACTAGAGGCGAGCTGATTTTAGCACTGTAAAAACCTATCTGCGACTCTTTCAGTAAATATCTTTTTTCTCTCTCAGCTTTTCCATATAATGCCAAAGACCCTAAAACTTGGCTCAATTGATTCTCTTTCAATTGATCAGTCACCATACTTTCATAACTACCTTCGGTCATTCCCTGTGATTGTAAAAAGGCTGAGAACTTCTGCCGATCAACTCCATCTGCGAAAACTGGCAATCCTCTAGTGAACGTCTCAACTTGAGTTGTGGAAACAACAAAATTTAAAGACTTAAAAAACACTTCCAACAAAGACTTGTCTATCATCTCATCAAGCACTTTCTGCTTAATGTTTATCATTTTTTCAAATTGTTCATACTGATCTCCGAATTGTCTCCGCAACATCGATCTTACTCTATCAACTTCTAAGTAATATTCCCTAGCTTTAATTTTCTTACCGCCAACAGTCGCAATAAGCTCACTTCCAGGTTGCTTCTGAAAATAGTCCATACCAAACGGCAACATTAAAAAAGCACACATACCTACTAGAAAAAGTCCGACAACTCCTCTTCTATTTCTTCTGAAAAACTCGATCATATTAGTTCTCTCTCCCTAGACTAGATTTATGCTACTCTTTAATGTATTTTATACTGGATTTTATAACTTACAATCATTTACCTTCTATATTAAATGCAAGACATCTTCTACCCCATCTACCTAGAATTGCCACCCGAAAACATAGTTTTACTCAAGTTTTTCTTAGAATCCTATGAAGGTATAGGAGAATTAAGAACTATAGATAGCAATAAAGCACAGGTAGTAATCCTAAGCCTCACACATACCAAAGACCATGTGCTTGCCTTACTTGAAGCAGAAAAAGAAAGTTTAAAATTTAAGATAATAGTAAAACCGGAGATTTTAACTGGAGATTGGTTACTAGGGGAAATCGAAGAAAAATTATAAAAGTATGTTTGACCCTAAGCTACCTAGTCAAACCAAACCATCCCTTCCTGAGCTTCATTAATTTATCATAATTACTCTGGACGGTTTCAAACTCTTGTCGCATCTGATCATCTGCCGAATCAGGGTGAAATTTCCTTGCCAGATCCCTATAAGCTCTCTTAATATCAGCTTCAGTTGCTCGATCGTCTAGACCGAAACTTTCAAGCAAGTTACTATACTCATCAATGTGACTAGCATGGCTCACTTCTCTTAGGCGCGTGCCACCCCTAGCCTTTTTGGGCTTCTGTGAGGGTTTCTTAACCTCACTGGGACTAGACCGAAGCTTCGCCAACATTAAAATGAGCAGATAAATAATAAGAGGCAAAGAAAAACTAAAGGCCAAAATTAAATAAACAAATAGAGGCATCTGCCCTAAAATCAACAAATGCCCTTTTTCAGATAAATTTAGCTCAGAAATCAACTCCCTTGAGATCAGGGGAAATGCAACAGACTCTAACTTCTTATTAACAAATGACTCTCTTAACAACATTAAGTTAATCTTCAATTGATCGGTAGAAGATGGGTATCTTGATTTAAAAAAACCAACAACTTTCCCTAGAGACTCTACGCTAGAAGTGTTCGCTATACTCTTAACTACTTCAAGTAATTTATTAAATACTTCTTCCTTACATTCTGGTCGAATACTTAATACAGAAAGGTTATTGTCAGAATCTATTAAATCTAAATTCGCCTGCTCGCTCTCTGTCCATACCGGACAATCTTCACTTGAGAGGAAATATGTTGATGCTAAAAATTGATAGGCGTAAAACCTAAAGCTAAATGGTTCCGAGGCATCTAGCATTACCCCTTCTAGAAACTTACTTAACTTACTTAAAAGTTCTTCACTAGGGAAGTTCTCTAATTTGAGTAGATAGTCTATGTGATCCAATGAGCTAGACATACTAGAGCTTAAACCATCGGTAGCATTAAAAGTCGCCAACAATCCACGGACAGACCTATTTAACATAGATGTTTGGCTTGCGGGCGGGTATAAATATTGAATTATGAAATCTAGCTCCTCTAAAGAACAGGAGTTATTTCTTTTAGCGAGCAGAAGTCCAATCGAAGTTGAGTAGATTGACTCATCCACTACAGGTTTAGTGAGCGTCTCGGATAGTCCTAATATCTTTGATTTAATTTCAGAGTCATCCCCTCCCTCCCTAAGTACCGCACACATACTTTCCAAAGAAAGAGGCTCTACGTTATCCGCGTGAGTATAAGTTGCGAAACAAAGTACAAAAGAAATACCTATCCATGCCCTTAACTTACTTAACATCAGAATCCACTACAGCAAAATATGGCACTTCTATTATTTTCTCCCCCTCAATCTCACTATCTGTATATAATTCCAAATTACCCCGCACGACCCCTTTCGCGAGAGAATTAATTCTTAAAGTCACATACTGACCAGAGGAATCCTCAGAAAGCTCTGCATCAACACCCCGATTAGACTTCTCGATATACGAGACTCTTGCTTTCTGCGCTTCAGTAGCCTTGCTAATGCGTAAGATCCTACTAAGAGCAATATCCCCACTAGAAGTATCCTGAATGAATCCAAAATTTATTGACTTAGGAGTAACGACCAAGTCTCCTTGAACGTAAAAATTTATTGGCAAAATCAAAGTTGGAGTACTCTCACTATCCGTTTTGGCGATCAATCTGGTTCGCTCATTTCCAAGCGGAAGATTTATATTTGAGGAAAGCTTAATCTTATAGGTACCGCCCACGGCACTCACTACTTCGGCATCAAAATAATTGGCCTTTGGAATAACTTCTTTAATCTTAAAAGTTTTTAAAGTCGGACTTTCTAAAGTCACTAGGACTGAGAATCCCTTACTCCTAGTGACCTCACCTAATTCTAATGCCTCCGGGGAAAAGACAATATCATTCTTTATATTTGCCTTAACGGTAACTACTTGAGATGAGTTTAAAGGGTCGTTACTATATATCCGTAACACCTTTTCCTTGTCGCCCCTAAAACCAAGAGTATTAAAACTTAGTCTTATAGAACTTTCACTACCAGGCTTAATTACAGGGTCATTGATTACTGCAGAAGTACAGCCACAAGCTGGATCTAATGATCGAATAATAAGATCTTTTGTTCCAATATTTTTAATCTTGAATTCCTCTTCAAGGATAGCACCTTGTGCGACTTCGCCAAAATCCCTACTAGTATTGGGAATAAAAATCCTAGGGCCCGTTAATTCGCTCGTTTGTACCGTCTCAGCGATTGCACTACCCTTAAAAAGCAAAGCGATTAAAACCCAAAGGCTAAAGAAAGAATGTCTTTTAAACTTAGACAAGGCAGTGCCCATAATTTAGTACCTAGAGTATTTTACGACTCTATTAGTGATTAGAATTTACTACTAAAAGTTCCGCACTTTTTCTTTTCTCTTCTTCAAACATAACTTCGATTAGCTTAGTATGCACTTTGCCTGATTGAAAAATTTCATTTGAGAGTATTTTCTTAAGGAGTGGCATATTCGTAGTGACGCCTCCAATTATGCACTCGCTTAAAGCAACTAACATCTTTTGAATTGCCTCTTCTCTATTGTTTCCCCTAACGATGATTTTAGCAATTAAAGAATCATAATATGGAGGGATCTTATATCGATCATAGATCGCCGAATCCACTCTCACGCCCAATCCACCTGGTGGATGATACCCATCCACTAATCCTGGACTAGGGATAAAAGTATAAGGATCTTCCGCATTAACGCGAACCTCTATAGCATGACCAAAAAACTTCACATCTTCTTGTTTCAATGAAAGCTCTCGACCTGCTGCAACCCAAATCTGTTCTTTAACAATGTCAGTTAAAGTTACAAACTCAGTAACAGGATGCTCTACCTGCAAACGCGTATTCATCTCAATGAAGTAGAATTTTTCCGTTGTAGGATCAACAAGATACTCTATCGTTCCGCAACTAGAATATCCAATGGCTTGACCCAATCTAACCGCTGACTCATGCATTGCCTCTCTAGTTTCTTGTGAAAGACAAGGTGCAGGGCTTTCCTCAACTAACTTCTGATATCTCCTTTGAGTCGAACAGTCCCGCTCTCCCAAATGAATTACGTTATGAAAACTATCACCAATAATTTGAACTTCAACGTGCCTTGCAGTTGGAATATATTTTTCCACGTAAAGACTAGCATCACCAAATGCCGCCTCAACCTCTCGACTAGCTTGTTCATAAAGCCTAGTAAACTCTTCCGCACTATGAACTATCTTCATCCCTCTTCCACCACCACCAGCAACCGCTTTAATTAAAACTGGATAGCCAATTGCCTCAACTTCCTTTAAAGCTTCTTCCGCATTTGTCCCGGCAGCTGCACTCCCTGGCACAACGGGAACTTCATGTTTCATTGCTAACTTTCTCGCCACTGCCTTATCCCCCATCAATCTCATATGACGAACTTTAGGGCCAATGAAAGTAATGCCGCACTGCCCACATATCTCCGCAAATGCAGCATTTTCACTTAAAAATCCATACCCAGGATGAATTGCTTCCGCACCTGTCGCTACTGCAGCAGAGATAATTGATGAAAAATTAAGATATGATTCTGTCGGGCTAGGTGGCCCAATACATACGCTTTCATTTGCGAGCTTAACATGCAAAGCATCAGCATCAGCTACAGAATGAACTGCAACAGTCTTTACTCCTAACTCGTGACAAGCTCGAATAACTCTAACAGCGATCTCTCCTCTGTTAGCTATTAAAATCTTTTTAAATGGTGGTGCTATTGTTCGCATATCTATGTTCTAAAATGGTCTTAGTTATAAAAAGTACAGACTTAGGAAGGATCTACTTTAAATAACACCTCGCCATATTCAACCATCTGACCATCTTCTAAACAAATCTCGACAATCTTACCGCTAAGCTCACTTTCAATTTCATTCATTAACTTCATTGCTTCAACGATACAAAGTACTGCGCCCTTTTTAACCGAGTCTCCTACTTCAACAAATGACTCAGCATCAACCGCAGGTCTTCTATAAAAAGTACCAACCATTGGAGATCTAATTTCCTTATAGGACTTAGACTCTAAGGGCGAATTATTAGGCACTATACTAATATTAGGAGCGTTCTCTCCAGTTGCCGCTGTTGGCGGAACTGCTGCTTGAGGAGCTGGTGGGTATGAATACTGTGGATATTGAGAAGGATACATTGCTGGTGGCAAAGCCTGTGTAGCTACTTGCTCCTGAGGTCCTCGTTTCAACCATAGGCTTTCATCATCTCTCTCTAGCTTAAACTCAGTAACTTCATGCCTTTCTAAAGTCTCTAAAAGATTCTTAATATCATCAAGGTCAAGTCGATCCTTTCTAATCGAAATTGGTTCTTTCTTATTCGCCATAGCTGAGCCCATAACAGTTTTTAAGTTATAAATTTCTAACGTGATCCTTTCTTATTATAAAAGAATCTAAATAGGCCACCCGATTTGTATGGCCCAAAAAGAAAAAGGGAACTAAACTTTCCCTTCTTTGTAGAGAACGTGCTTTCTAGCTTTTGGATCGTATTTTTTAACTTCCATTTTCTCAGGCTTTTTTCTTTTATTTTTAGTAATTGTATAAAAGTGACCTGTCGCAGCTGTGGAAACTAATTTTATAATATCTCTCATGATATTTCTCTCTATATTCTATATTTAAATTTGACCTGTTTTAATTACAAATTACCGCTTATAATAGCGACAATCTAACTCCAAGGAAAATACCCAAAATAAATTGAGTAATTATTTGGAGACAGTATATATATGATAATGAGCAATGACGCAAAACATCAATAATTATAGGCACCTTGCCATACTAGATTTAGGCTCTGCAGCTATTCGCTTTGAATTATTTGAATTATCCCTGGATTCCGAAAGCCCCAAATTAAAATTAATAGAGAAAAAAAGAGCCTTATTGAGATTAGGACACCTAGATAGTGGGCGAATATCCGATACAAAACAGAAAGAACTTCTCAGAATTCTACATTCCATCCAAAACATCCTAAGCTCGTATAAAAATATCGAAGTAGTTTTTGTTGCAACGGAAGCCCTAAGAAGAGCCACAAATAGTGAAGATGTAATTACTGCTTGCACCAAAGTAATCGGGCATAGAATAGACATTATCACTCCAAAACGAGAAGCGACACTCACTGTAGATGGTATTCTGTATTTTGAAAAATTTAATTTTTCCAAGCTACACTTTATAGATATCGGCGGAAAAAGTTCTGAAGTGTCCTTCATAAACAACAATTCCATAGAATGGTCTATTAGCATACCATTTGGTGCTCTAATGAACGAAAGCACTAATATAAAAAATTTACTCCCCATTCATCTGCCTAAAAAGGCTGAAGCGTTAATCTCCCAGATTAAAATAGATCATCCTAACATCCCTCTCGTAGGTTCAGGAGGTACATTTAGAGCTTTTGATAAAATGCTTCCAAAGCTTGGAATCGTGCCTGATGACATTTCCAATAATTACCGAGAAGCATTCTGCCTACTAGAGAATGCAACAAAGGCTGATTTCATAGAACTTACTAAAGACCAGGAAGAAAGAAGAGACCTCTTACCACAAGGCTTAGGGATACTCAGAGAGATCATATTCGCCACTGATCCAAACGACATCATCGTGACAAGGTTCTCCTTGCGTCATGGACTTCTAAAAGAACTGATTATTCCTTATTTCCCTGAGACCGCGCAGAAAGGATTCCTGGGATCGAAGGGAGTATGGAGCTAATCAAGATAAGAGAGATAACCATGAGAGATATGACAGGTGGTATGTGATACCAATCCTCTGATAACATTTTCACCCCAACAAATATCAAAATAAAAGACACTCCAATCGAGAGATGTTTAAATAGGTCCATCAAACCAGACAATACAAAGTATAATGATCGCAATCCTAAGATGGCGAACAAATTACTTGAATATACAATGAAGGGATCCTTGGTAATGCCTAAGATAGCGGGTATAGAATCTAAAGCAAAAAGAATGTCTGTTAACTCCATTACGATTAATACAACCAACAGTGGAGTTGCATACAAAGTACCTTTCTCTAAAATAAAAAAGTTCTGTCCTTCGTAGTCCAACTTAGTTCTTAGAAATTTTCTGACGAATTTAAGAATAAAATTAGTCTCTAAATGAATATCTCCTTGGGGAGCTTTTAATGTTTTAATGCCTGTAAAAAGAATAAAAGCACCGAATACATAAGTCAGCCACTGGAAGCGGTCCAACAAAGCAACCCCGCCATAAATCAATAAACCACGTGTTACGATAGCCCCAAGCACCCCCCAAAACAAAACGCGATGCTGATACTTCGGCTTAACAGAAAAATATTTAAATATGACTATAAACAAGAAAAGATTATCAACGCTCAAGGTCTTTTCCACGACATACCCGGTTAAAAATAATACTGCATCAGATGAAGAGTGGAAATGCCAAATTCCAGCGGCAAACATTAGAGATAAAAGAATCCAAAAAACTGTCCATATATATGCCTCCTTAAAGCTAACTTCATGAGACTCCCGATGAAAAACCCCGAGATCAATTACAAGACATGCTATCACAATCGAAAATAGAACAACCCAATCTAGACCCATCAAAAACTCCCAATTAAAACTCTATAACTATTATGACTAATCTCGCTTAAATGGTCTTTCTTCCCGTAAAAGACATTCCAATAGTCACCTCATCCGCAAACTCCAACTCTCCTCCCTTGGGTAATCCTTGAGCTAACCTACTGATAACTAAGCCTTCTGTATCCAATACACTAGATAGATACATAGCAGTAGCATCTCCCTCAACGGTAGTTCCAGTCGCAATGATTACTTCTCTTAATGGCGTGGCTAAAGGATCTATCGTATCACGACCACTTGCCTCCAATCTGGATAATAACTTATCAATAGTTAAATGCTCTGGCCTAACCCCCTTCAAAGGAGACCATACGCCATGGAGCACATGATAAAGTCCTCGGTATGCGCCACTTTTTTCTAAGGAAAAAATGTCAGAAGGTCTTTCCACTATACAAAGTTGATCCTTTATTCGACTAGAGTCAGAGCAAAAAAAACAAACTTGCTCATCAGACAAACCCCTACAACACTCACACCATCTTAAATTCTTTTTCGCTCCATTCAGAGCCTCAACTAAGTTGCCAACCTCGTCGTCAGACTTATTAATTAAATGATAAGCAATCCGATAGGCATTCCTCTCACCAATGGAAGGCAATTTACCTAATTCAAAAACAAGTTTTTTTAATGATTTGGGGAACATCTTATATGGCTCTAAAAAGTAATGCTTACTTATATTTAGAGATGCAAATTATGGCAATATTTTTCTCAACTAATAAACTTCAAAGTAACGAAGACTACAAACTCTATTTTCTAGTTTCTGGTACGACTTTATCGATGACAGTTCCTTGAAAAGCATCCATAACACTCTTAACCGCCACTTTATCTTTAGCCTCAGTCTCTATCCGAGCTCTTGCTACTCGCCTTTTATCCTCAACTATAGCTTGCTTTGAGCCTTTTACAGGATTACTACCTCTTACACTCTCATTAGTAGGACTACCAATAGTAGGACTATCACTAGAATCGACCTCTGAAAAGCTCACTCTCCACGTTGAGACCCCACTAAACTGGAATAAATACTTTTTCAAGCTCTCATCAGATGACTTATCTTTAAAATTATCTAAAACAAAACTAGTGCCCTTAACCCTCAAGTGACCTAAATTACCTTTGATCGAAAACTCCTCTGGCGCTACTCGATTCAAATAAGTAACTAATAGCAGTTGCCCCTGTTCCTTAAGATAACCTAAAAAGCCATTCCAATTTAAGGGGCCAGATTCAACTTGGTCTTCACTTAAGGTCTCCGCTGTCTTGACTTCCGGAGTCCGTGGAATTGGCTCGCTACTTATTTTTTTTAAACTAGTACTCTCAGTCGGAGCTAGACTAGTAGAAACGCGAGGCACAGTATTAGCACCTGCACCTACTCTCCCATCCAAACTGTCTCTAACACTAAGAACTCTGGAACAAAAACAAAGTTTAACAACCCCTGCTTCCATCACAGCCTGAGGGAACTCGCTTCGCACACAAACCTCCGCTATCTCCCTTCCCATATCGAATAAAATGGAGAAGTAATCGCTCGCTTGCCTTAAAACAAGCTCGTTCAACTTTTCCACCTGAACATCACTCAACTCTTCTAACTCAGCAAATCGCTCCCTTGCCTGCTCACCTCGTCTCGCTGCCAAGGAGAATAAAAAAGCTATGCGTAAACTAGCCACAAAATCAGATAAGAAGGCCCGAATATCCAATCCACGATTAAACGCGAAAGAGATCTTAGATAAAGCAAAAGACTCATCTTCCTCTAAAATAGAGCTTAAAAGATCAAGGAAATAGGAGTTGTCCAAAGTGCCCAAGACTTCTGCAACATAAGAAGGAGTAAGATCACTCGAACTTAATGCCAAAACCCTATCAAGCAAACTACTTGCATCTCTCATTCCACCATCAGCAGTATTAGCAAGTATTCGAACCACCTCTTTCTCTACCTCCACACCTTCTTTTACAAGAATGTTATTTAATTGAGAGACAATGTCTTTTACCAGTAGGCGCTTAAATGTATGCTCTTGGCATCTAGACTTGACAGTATCAGGAATTTTATGAGCCTCTGTAGTTGCTAGAATAAAAATAGTGTTAGCTGGAGGCTCTTCAATACTCTTCAATAAGGCATTAAAAGCAGAAGTTGAAAGCATGTGGACTTCATCAATAATATACATCTTATATGCTATCCCTGGAGGAGGACTTATATATAAGGTTTCTATTAAACTACGGACATCTTCTACGCTATTATTTGAAGCACCATCAATTTCAACTACAGCTAAATTATTACCCCTAGTAATATCAACACAATTAGAACATTTCTCACACGGGGATACATCCTCAGGCGAAATATCCCTGCCTGTACAATTTAAGACCTTAGCTAAGATTCTAGCGCAGGAAGTTTTACCTACCCCCCTTGGCCCACTAAATAACAATGCATGTGGCACCCTATCTCGAACCACGGCATTAGTAAGCGCGGTGGTAACATGACCTTGACCAGTCACCTCTCTAAAAGATTGGGGGCGATATTTTCTGGCTAATACTAGATATGACATATTGTAGATCCTAACTTATTGAGCGAAAAGGTACAATAAAACCCTATGAAAGAAAAGTTTAGGTATAAAAGATGGAGGGAGCAAGGACCGTTAAACTAGAGGCACCTAAAAAAGCGGCCGAACCACATCACAGAAAGTTAGCGCTACCGTTGCTTCCTTTCGGATCTGGCGGGGTTCGCGCGTTTTCTTGTATGATTCGACCATAAGAAGCAGGCCATTTACATTATGGATTTAGATAAGACAAGTCCTATCTAAATTAAGCCCTAAAAAGATTGCCTCATAAGTGCTTAAATTTACTAGGCATTATACTTTTAGGCAAAAATATCTTTCTCTCCGACTCAAAGCCTTCAGTTTTAATGAAAAACTCACGATTACTTTAATGTTGCATGAAACAATCGTTAAATAGCGAGAGAACAAAGCAAACACTTTAATAGATAGTAACTTAAAGTAAGGAAACTAAATATATGTCAATCGAAGCAGTCGCAGCAAGACAAGAAGCACAGCCTATTGAAAGGCCTGAAAAAAAAGAAGAACAAAAGGAAGATGTAAAAGCGACCCAAGAAACGCAAGATTTGGGCAAGAGAGAAGTTAGAAACCAGGCAGAAGCACAAAGCACGTTCTCAGCTTCAGCATAGAAACTTCTCCACTGAAACACAAGCAGAGTCCTTCGTGAATAAAAGCTAGAAGGACTTTTAGTTGTCGAATTTCAACATTATTGCTAAGTTTGATAGCTTTACAAGCTATCAAACTTAGCAGATGAACCAAAATACAGATCAATCAAAAATAACAAAGGATTCTCTCAAATTCCTTTTTCTGTGTTTTTCGATATCAAGAATTTTAGTATTCTCCGTCATAGGATTAGTATCCTACACCTATAGCTACCTCATCCCAGCAAGGGATGAACCTATTCTACACAGCATTTCTAATTTAGATTTCAATGTCGCACTGACCCACTTCAAAAACATCCTGCTCTCTGCGGATGCTTCCTGGTACTTAGAAATTGCAAAATATGGTTACCCAATTCAAGAATATACTGATGCAAAAGCACTGCATTGGGTGTTTTTTCCACTTTTCCCTATACTAATAAAAGTTTTTAGTTTCCTCTGTCACTCAAACCTATTCGGAGCCTTACTCTTAAACTTCTTATGCCTTCTAACAAGCCTCCTAATCATAAGAAAATACCTACAAACGGAAGGTCTTGGAGAACGCTCGACTAAGCTTGTTATAGCCTTAATTTGTTTTAATCCCTTAAGTTATTTTTTAAGTACCCCTCATACAGAGTCAATATTCCTACTTTGCTTAAGCGCGAGCCTTCTATTTTTACAAAAAAAATCTCTTGGCCTATCTTCTATTGCCTTTGGATTATGTATCATCTCTAGACCAACTGGATTGCTTATAGCTCCAGGCATTGCATTAATCGCAAAAAAACGTGGGCTGCCGGTAGTTCTATTCTCAGCATTGAGCTCTACCCCCTTCTTAGGTTACTGTGCTTTTCTTTGGGAGACGACAGGCAATCCGCTCGCCTGGCTTCACAATCAAACTGCCTGGGGAAGAAAAGGAACTTTTATAGATCTCTTTAACTTCGGCAATTTTAGTATTGAGAATTTAGTAGCGCCTTGGTCCTTAAATATCCTACATACTATATTTCTAATTCTACTTCTTATAGTAGTCATCCTCCAGATACGGAATAAAACTTATGGCTTTTTATTGATCACCTTAGTTCCAGTTCTTTCAGCTCTAAGTTCAGGTACAGTATTATCAATATCTAGACTAATTATGCCATTAGTTATTCTGCCTATTACCCTAGTTCAAAACTTAAAAGATGAAACGATCCTGCTTCTCTTACTCGCCTACTCATTCCTACTAGGACTTATGACCTTACTGTATGCTCTAAGAGTTAGCTTTGCCATGGCCTAAGAAAGCTTTTAATCTCTTTCGAGAGATTATTGCAGGGTCAACCTTCCAAGGAAGATGGAAAGAAATTCTAAAAAAATCCACTAAAGACAAAAAATGAGCAAGGAAAGTTTCACGAAGCTCAAGAGGAGAACGAAACATTGACCAAAAGGCCTTGGGGACTTCCCTTAAGGATGTCTCTAGGATATTTGATTTAAGAATATCTCGACATCTCCATAGGAACAGTCTGCGACCTCTATTGTAAAAATAGACTCGGTAAGTCTCTTCAAGTTTACCAGGATAGACTCTATGCTTGATCTCTGACTCTAAGGAAATTAACATTTTTATCCCCTTAGCCTTAGCTTTTAAGCACCACTCAGTCTCCTCAAAATATAAAAAATATTCTTCGGGCAAGTAGCCTATCTCGGGGAGCAAACCAACGGGTAAAAATATACTACACCCCGGCACATAATCACACTCAAGTGTATTACTTAAAGTAGTAGGAACAACCTCTCTCATGGATACTTCACCCGATCCACTTACAAACCCTCCAATTCCCCATGCCACTCTATCACTGGACATACCCCCCAATGCGTAAACCGCACTTCCTACGACTGCTCTAGGATTCTCAAAGGACACTTTCATTAAGGGACTTAAACTTAATTCCTCCAAGACCACATCGGGATTAAGTATCCAAACATAATCTACCTTATTTACAGCAGCAGTTTTTAAACCTATGTTTAATGCGTAAGCATAACCTCTATTCTCTGGTACACGAATAAGTTTAAAATTATCTGGAAGACTACCTATCGAGACTTCCCCAGTAACATCTAACACCAACCCACATAGAACAACACCGTCCGTACTCAAAGACTTAGTTGAATCAATTAAGTCTCGCAGGCTATCCTGTGAGTTATAGTTTACTGTAATAATAAGTACTGTGGACAAATTAAGGATCACTTGCTTAGTTTAAGGGTCATAACAAGCCACAACATAGACTATCTCATGAAGGAATTCAATCAAATACAAGCTTCTTATTATGCTTAAGTACTAGACTATTCTTATCTCCTAGCTCGATCGCTTGAATCAATAACTTTCTTCCGTTTGATTTTTCTTGCGGATCAAGGTGCTCATCAAACATAATCCCGCCTAAATTGTTTAAGGCATGGACATCAATTGGACTAGAGTTAATTGCAGATTTTAGGAGTTGCTTACTAACACCCTTCCTCCCCTCCAGCTCCTCCAAGTAGGCCAAATTTATATACCCTCTTGAATAAGTAGGATCTAACCTTAAACCTTCCTGAAATAACACCCTTGCTGTTTGCAAATCACCTTTTCGTAAATGAATAGAACCTAATCCATCCACAGCCTCTGGATCTTCCGGTCTAAGGTCCCTAGCCAAAGAGAACAAAGCCTCTGCTTGATTAAGGCTATTCGCATCCATTCGACCAATCTTCATGAGCTTCTCATCAAAAACTCGCAAATAGAGCACCCCCTTTCCAACGACCTTAAGGTACTCCCCTCTGGTCACTTGCGGCTTAATTACTGGTCTCACACTACAACTTAAAAATGCCAAAGAAACTAACACCATTAAACATTTAAGCAGCTTCATCATATACCTCTTCATCTTCAATCTCTTGTTGCTCGACCACATTCAACGAACAATATTCGGGAATCTCCTCAGGTGAAACTACCATAAGTCGCTCCTCCTCCCGCTTCAAACAACGATAGATTTGAGTTCTAATAGTACTAGGTACTAAAATAACCTTAATAGTATTAGCTTCTCCTTGAAGTCCTCTCCTTGCCCATCCTCGAATCTGTTCGCTCAACTTAGGGTTAAGGCTAAGACCAGATTCGACTTGCGTTACAGCCTGCTCCTCTAAGCTATCAAGTAGCACATTTACTAATATCGTATTTTTAGAATCTATAACGCCTTGTAAGATAGTAGAACCCAACTTTTCTCGAACTGCTCTCAAACATTCGAAGAATAGTTTATCAACTTGATTCTTAGTTAGGTGTTGAGATTGTTCACTATGGAAAAGCTCAGCTAAAGCTTGCATAATCCCTCCAAAATCCCTAATACTCACTCCCTCAGACACCAACTGTCGTAAGACCAGTGTCAATGTAGTTACGCTAACTTTTTCCGGTATTACATCATTTATAACGTCGGTGAAATGTGGCTCGTACATATCTAACAACTGTCTAGACTGAGAGTCATTTATAAAATCTAACATCGTGTCTCTTAATATTTTATTCAATAACCTCCCCACTATTCGACTCCAAGGATCTTTTTCATTCTCATCTCCATTGGTAACTTGATATTGAACCGCCCCCCTACTTTGACAAAATATAAACAGCTCTGCTCTCAAATCAAGAACCCCTGGATCTACGTCAAACGTAATATCAGGTAACAAAACACCTAAATTATCATAGACATCTCCCCTGATAGCATCTACATAAGTACTAATCGTTTCCTCACTCTGCAGTCTCATCGCTCCCATGGGACTTAACTTAATAACGATTGGTGGCAAAACCCTTGGCCTAAAAGGGAAGTCGCACTTCTTCATTTTCTCCTTCTCCACAGCCTTCATCGCCTTTGCCCATAAAGCTAAAGGTATTGCCGCGAGAAGTAAAAAAGGAATTGCAGGTAATCCAGGAACAAAAGAAAGGCCAAAAAGAACAAAGCCAGTCAATAATAGAATAATCGGTTCTCTAGTAAGTTGCCCAATTATCTCCTCTGATAACACCCCACCTACTCTTGCGCTTACCCTGGTAATCACAATACCTGCCGATACCGATACCAGTAAGGCTGGAAGCTGTGAGATCAAACCATCCCCGACTGTTAATAAAGTATATCTTTCGATCGCGTGACTTAATGGAAGGCCGTCCCTTATAGCTCCGATCAATATGCCTGCTACGATATTTATAAAAGTGATGCACAAGCCTACAATCGCATCCCCTTTAATAAATTTCATCGCTCCATCTAGTGCGCCATATAACTTTGCTTCTCTATGTAACTCTCTTCTCTTTTCCCTAGCATCAGAGATACTTAATAGGCCTGCTCTCATGTCGGCATCTATAGACATTTGTTTGCCCGGCATCGCATCCAAAGTAAATCGAGCAGCCACCTCGGCCACTCTCTCAGATCCTTTAGCAATAACTAAAAATTGAATGATCGAAATAATGCAAAATATTACTAGGCCCACTATTGTACTACCAGTAACAACAAACTGACCGAATGCAACAACCAACTCAGGCACATCACTGCCACTCAGTATCAAACGTGTGCTCGCGACATTCAGTCCTAAGCGATACAATGTAGTTATTAACAGAATAGATGGAAGGGAAGTAAACCGCTCAGGCTCTGCTACAAAAACAGATGCAAGCAACAACATGATGCTGAAGGCGATATTACAAGCCAGAAATAAATCTAACGCCCATGATGGGACTGGAAAGATTATCATACCTACTACCACTAGTAGTATTATAGGCAAAAAAGAATCTTTCCAGTTTATATGTTTGAAACTTAATTGCATTAAGCAGTTCCCAATTGCATAAGCATAACAATTATTACTTCAAGTTTGAGATAATAGACATTGCAGTTGAATGCTTTTTATCTTCCAGATTTGACAAAGCAGTTGCTCTCTGGCTCCTCATATTCATTAAAGTAGTAAAGTAGGTCATCGCTTGCTCATTAAACCCTTCACTGGAGAGATAACCATGTAACAATCCCATAATCTCTGAATCTGTTGAATATGGGTTCATAACCACTTTCTGAGCTTCCACCATAAACTCTTGCGTTCTAGCGGCTCCACTTGATGCATCTGAATTAATTGTACTATCCATTTTTCACCTTTTTCTATTACGTTTAACT
This sequence comes from uncultured Bdellovibrionales bacterium, assembly GCA_964353175.1. Lineage (GTDB taxonomy): Bacteria > Bdellovibrionota_C > UBA2361 > SZUA-149 > DAOLCO01 > JAIYCX01. The sequence goes on from CAYGUX010000001.1 coordinate 79,798, forward strand.
TAATTTTAAATTTCTCACTGCCGCCATACGCGATTCGTGTTGAGATCGTTCGATATTGGAAGTAAATGAGACCTGCTGTTGCTCTAATTGCACTTGTATTTGTTTTTCAATTAAAGCTTGATAATTCGCCGAAATATCAACTGTCTGAGAACTATCTCCAGGTAACAATGAAGATGCAAACGACACTCCACTTGCTGCGGGTTCGGGTAAAAATCTAGCAGTAGATTGCCCTAGCGATTTTAAGGCCGACATTATAGTTGGTGCTGCTGACATACTAAAATTCCTTTAATTAATAGTTTCACTTAATGGGGATTGAATACTTTCAACCCCTTCTTTCTGATTATCGTTTTTTTTTGACTCTTGATTCAAAAAAACTTCTTTTAATTTTAAACTCACTTGGTCACCAAGCATTGCTAAGTCCGCTGTAGCTATTGGTTCGCCACCAAAAAGTAGAGTCACCGATGAATTCTCACTTAAAGTTAAATTTAGCTCAAAACCACTGGTTAAATTCATAAAGTCATAGAGGGAGACCTCTATCTGACCGATAGAAACTTGCAATGGCAGGCGCAAGTCATCTCCGAACTTCCTGATACCTTCCTCAGTATTGTCCTCATCCAATTTAATTTCCAACATTTTTCACCCTAAGTTTTTTGCTTTGATACTCAAGCGATTCGAGATCAAGGTCTTTCCTACTTAAAGTCAGCCTTAATCCTTGGGAGAATTCAGACAAAATGGAAATTCTAGGGAGGAAGAATGACCCCGACAGGGATATTGCTACTCTTTCGCCACTTAAAATAGACTCCAAAGAAAGTCCTTCATAAGGCGCGTCAAAATTCATAAAATAGCGATCTTGCTTTTCCTCAATCGCCTTCAGAACGCTAAATATGCTCATTCTTCAGACCCTCCTTATTTAGTTTTTTTAATATCGCCTCTCTTGATGCGGAGGAACCTTTTGTTCGACCTCTAACTAAAGTGAATACTACTATCAACAAAAAAATCACTAGTAGGCACAACTTTATACTTAAGTGTTTTCTTAATTCCTGATAGGACTGCCTCCATCCGGACTTATTATGGGACAAAGCTTGAGTTGGTAATTTTTCTTCTGTGCTATTTTTTGCAGGCTCTATCTCGCTCTCTGAGAGTTCCGTCGGTCGCACATTTGGTGATTTGACAAATAATACCGATACCTTCTCCCGATCTAAACCAGCCCCCCTAGAAATTAATTCCCTTACGACTTCCTCATTCACTTCACCTGCCTCCTGCACAATTAACACCGAAGCAGATCGTTCATTCTTTGATTCTATTGCCAAGGGATCTGTAAAGTCATCATAGATATGCACCCTGGCTTCTCTTACAAAGGGGAACAACTTAATACTCGAAGAGAGGCTTCTCGCAAGTTCTCTGTCTCTAGTGTTCTTTTTATCTTCTTTAGACTTGAATATACCTCCATCAACAGTTGTGGAGATATCTAATTGTTCCTGAAATATTTTTTGATTCTCTAGCACTCTTAGGGCATCAACTAAATCGGACTTTTCAATTCGCACCAACCATTCCTTACCAATTGAACTCTTACTTGCGACTATCCCCTTATCCATCAAAGCAAAAAGTACTCGATTTGCTTCAACCTCACTATTAAGGTGAACAAGATCCTCTCTACAAGCAACGGTAGAGAGGATCAGAAAGATCAGACTCAATTTAAACTGGCACATTGGCATTGCTTTCCTTTATAGAGTATTTAACACTTCTACTTCAGGTGATCGCAGTAGAATGAATCTAAGTTGATCTAAGCCTTTTTGATGTGCCCTACAGAGAAATGTTTTGGAGTATTCAGGTAATTCTCTACCAATTTCACTTAGTGATTTTTCCTCGAAGTAGCGCTTCTCTAACACTAACCGTAAAACTGGGTCTAAAGTAGCTAAGGCTCTCCTTAGCACCTCTGCTACCTGCTTTTTGGAGACCTTCTCTTCTTGGTGCGCTTGCTCAACATAACTAATCTCTATCCCTTGTGTAGATTTACTATAGTGAACTGTAATTCCGCTATCTTCTATTAGACTTTTGAAGCTACCTAGTGCTTGAGCTGAGGTAACACTACATGCTTCTGCGTTCTTTTGATTCTTATTCTTGATTTTTTTATAGGTATTTCTAGAAATTCCACCGTTAACTTGAACATAGTCATACATTGTTCCGAGAATTCTAAAGTATGAATATGTTTTAAAAGCATCGCTTTTTTTAAGGTCGAATCTCGCGGCTGCATCACATAGACCAAGATAGGCTGCACCAACGATATCTTCTAATTCTGCTTGCGTATGCGCTCTTCTACCATAGAACTTCGTTGCTAAACGTTCTGCATACAATAGATGTTCATTTATTATGCTGTGTCTTCCCGCTACTTCCTTCGACTCAAAAAAATCTACATTACAAACTTCTTTCATTTTAGACTCCTCCTTCTATTGGCTTAAATTCAGCGATAGGGACACCATCGCCACACCAACATCTATATGCAAGGCGTGCCAAATATGAAGGCTATAAATTATCTTTTAAAATCAAGAAGTTAAAGATGCTACTCCTGAGGCGAAAAACAACAACTGAAGCGAATAGCATCAAGGAAATAGGCTCGGCACAAGCCCTACTATTCGCCAAGTAAACGATCTAAAATAATTGCGACTGCAGACCTAACGGATAGGTGGTTATAGTTCGCGGGTCCATATATCGGATCTAATCGATACTCAGCCCGATCTACCAACGAATCATGAAGGCCCCAAGCTGTACCAAATAGAAATAATAATGGCTGCTTAATATTAGGAACAAGTTCTCTAAAACTTCGATAATCAATGGTCCTCTCCCCAGGGCGGGCTGAAGTTGCAACAACCCTTGGAAGCATTCCATGCTGTGCTTCAATAGAACTAATAACATCATCAAAAGATGCCACCAACTTAATCAAAGACAAAGCTTCGCTCCTATTAGGATTATATTCTAATCCCTTCCCCTCTGACCAATGTAAACATATTTTTTCCATCAACCTTCTTAATGTTCTTGAAGGATGAACTATAAAATATCCACTAAGATCATAAGTCTTAACACTTCGAGCGATGTCATGAACATCTAAATTGGTCACAGAAGATGTCACAATTTCTCCAGCCTTATCCACCACTGGGTGATGAATCAGAGCTAAATAGATCGGTGGCTTATTTTTTGAGCTTAAAGGAGTTACCTCTAGGGCACTTGGTAGAAGATCTGGCCTACGCAAGCTTGTATCATCTAAGGACTCACTCTTTCGATAGGCGCCTATCTCCTTATGATTACCGCTAAGCAAAGTCTCTGGAACATGCCTGCCTCGATAAACTCTTGGTTTAGTGTATTGCGGATACTCAATTCCACCTAGTTCAAAAGACTCTTCTACGGTTGAGACCTCATTACCCAACACTCCAGGCACAAGTCGTGCGCTCGCTTCTAAAAAAGCTAAAGCCGGCACTTCGCCACCCATATAGATACAATCACCAACACTAAGCTCATAATCTACATGCGCTTCACAAAACCTCTCATCAAGCCCCTCATATCTCGGGCAAACCAATATCAGCTGAGTAGGCTGGTCTCCCTGGGAAATAATCTCCCTTACTAACTTTTGATTTAATGGCCTGCCTCTAGGAGTAAATACAACAACCTTAGACTTTATTCCCTTCTCCCTAACATCTTCAAGAGCGGCCGAGAGGGCTTCAGGTCTCAACAACATCCCCCCTCCTCCACCTACCGGAGTATCATCAACTTGGCCATGGGTATTTATCGCGTATTTTCTAAATGGGACCAAATTAACTTCTATTTTTTCGTTCTTAATGGCTTTTGCGAGCAAAGTACTACTTAAGAATGGCTCAAAGAGCTCTGGGAAGTGCGTAATTACTGAATATTTGATCATGTTTACTGTTTGGGAAAAAACGGCTATTTTAAGCTTTTATTACTGTATTGAACTTTATTATCTAAATTATTATGTCAACAAACAGACTCTGGGATAAGGGAGAATCTCTTGACCAGATCATACACAATTTCACAGTTGGAAGCGACCCCGAGATTGATAAAAAGATTATTTACTGGGACATTCTAGCTAGCATGGCGCATGCTAAGATGCTCGAATCTGTAGGTTTATTAAAATCTCAAGAAAGATCTGACCTCGAAACCCACCTTAAAGCCTTAATTGGAATCGTTGACAGTGGGAAATTCACCATTCCAAGAGACCTAGAAGATTGCCATACTGCGATTGAAAACTATCTAGTTGAGAATACTGGAGACTCTGGGAAAAAAATCCATACTGGTCGCTCCAGAAACGATCAAGTTTTAGTTGCTGTTCGATTATTTTTAAAAGACTACCTTCTTTCTCTTCTTCAAAAGCTAGGGCGAATTTCTGACAACTGCTTTGAAAGAGCGAACAATACTATAGATCTTCAAATGCCAGGCCATACCCATTTCCAACAAGCAATGCCGGCCTCAATTGGAATGTGGTTTTCGGCAGTAGGAGAAGGTGCCCTTGAGTTGCTAGAAGAAGGGCTTGCACTTCTAAACAATCTTGACATCAATCCGCTAGGAGTGGCTTCAGGCTTTGGGTCTCCCTTAAAATTAGACCGAGACCTCACAACAAAGCTACTAAAGTTCAGACGAACTCAAAGGAATCCTATCAACACTCAGAACAGTAGAGGTAAATTTGAACTGGCTGTTGCAAAATTTTCATCTAACATTGCCTCTTGGATAGAGAAGTACTCCTTTGATCTAATCATATACAGCATGGATGAAATGCGCTGGGCAATTCTTCCCAAGGGATTTACCACTGGTTCTTCAATCATGCCTCAGAAACGTAACCCTGACGTACTAGAATTACTTCGTGGTAGCGCATCTAAGATCCGAGCATGCGACATGGAAATTCAAGGCATTATCTCGAAGCTCCCCTCACACTATCACCGTGATTTCCAACTCACAAAAGAACCATTAATGAGAAGCTGTGAGACCACAAGTACCTGTCTTGAGATTTTCTCAAAGGTAATGGAAACCACTGAATTTAATCTTGAAAAAATCGAATCAGCTAAATCTAAGGAACTTTATGCTACATACTACGCATTCAGGCTCGTAAAAGAAGGTGAGCCTTTTAGAGATGCTTACAAAAAAACTTCCGAAGTTCTTGCGAGCGGGAAAATAGACATAAAAGACTTACAAGCTGACTTCCTTGAAGTTTCCAATACTTTAAAATCTGAATTAGAAGCGAGCAGGATAGAACTAAAGGCCTTACGGGAACAATCCGATGAAAAGTTTAAAAAATTCAACTCCTTAGAGAATTCGCTATTCCCATAGTCCCTAGTAGTCGATAGTCTATTCTATTGCTAATAAAGAAACCAATCGAACCTGGATACAATGAAAAACAATGACTTGAATTTACTCGGCCTCTTAAGCCTAGCATCTTGTCTCCTCTTGCTTTTAACACTATTCGTACCAGCCTTAATAGACATCTACGAGATTTGTAGCACTGACGACGATTATTCCCATGGCCTTCTACTTCCATTCGTAATTGGCTATATATATTGGGACAGAAGAAATAAAATTGAGAATCTATTCGATAGACTTACTCCGAATAAAATGCCATCGATCCTTTCGGCCATTCTACTAATTTCAGGTGTTTTTCTTCATATCCTTGGCATCACTTCAAACTTATCCTATTTCTCTTGGATAGGATTTTTCCCAGCAACTCTTGGAGTTATTGGATTAGCCTTTGGAAGTCAATTCATGTGGGCAATCTCTGGACCCTTTCTTCTCTTAATAATGGCTAAACCCCTACCCGATTCGGTCGTGGTAAGAATTTTTTGGCCTCTTCAAGTGCTAGCAGCTAAAATTGGTGGTTGGACCTTAGACGTCCTTGGAGTTCCAGTTTACCTCTCAGGTAATGTAATTGAAATTCCATCCATGAAACTTCTAGTAGAAGAGGCTTGTAGTGGTATGCGCTCTGTCATGGCACTACTTACCTTAGCTTTCATAATGATTCTACTTAACAAGTTAAAGACGTCTTATAAATTTTTGATTGTATTTTTCTCCTTACTTCTAGCAATTACACTTAATGTTTTTAGAGTGGCGATGACTGGAGTTTTAGCCCATTTCTACGATCCTGAGGCTGCTAGTGGGTTTTTTCATACCTTCTCTGGATTAATTGTATTTATAGTTGGCCTTCCAGTCCTATATTGGATTACTGGCATCTTACTTAAGAGGAGCGAACGCTAATATGAATAACCACTTCCAAAAAATCAACAGAGTAGGAACGCTACTTAGCCTCTCTATTTTGTTAGTCACCTCAATTTCCTTAAAAGGCCTTAACCACAACAGTAATTCCTATAAAAGCTCTATCGACCTAGCAGACTTCCCAAGAAACTTAGGTGAGTGGGTAGGTCAAGATAGCTTAGGGATGGATGATAAATCTTTAGATGTTTTACAACTTAGCTCATATACTAGAAGAGTTTATAAGCATCCAAACGGTAAGTCTGTATTTCTTTATGCAGGCTACTGGGAAAAACAATCAGGTGAACATCAAGCAGCTAAACATTCACCCGCCCTATGCTTGCCATCAAATGGCTGGCTGACAAGCCATTTAGAATCAGAAACCTTAGATGAAAATAAGTACAATATCCATGCCCCTATCGAAGCTAGAAAGATAATTGGAGAACTTAGGACCAATAAAGAGCTTTTTTACTACTGGTTTTTCGCTGGTGAAGACTATTATTCTAGTGAGTGGTATGCCTTAATCAAACTTTCTCTTGAAAATATTATTCATGGGCGGAGTGACGGTGGAATTGTTGAGATTAGCACCCCTCTTCAAGGAGGAGGCAATAGCCAAGAATCGTTAAAAGCATCAGAAGAAACAATAAGGCTATTTTTAAAAGATCTAGTACCTTATATGGATAAACAAATAACAGAAGAGAAAGGATCAAGTAGCTAGAATTACTACCTATTTACTCTTCTAGATTTTATCCCTTCATAGCAATGATTATTTATACTAAGATAGCAACGAATTAAAATTATTTCAGGTATAAAACATGTTTGAGAATCCAGCAGAACCATATGTAACAACCAAGCTAGACGCTGCCATTGGATGGTGTAGAAAATATTCCCTTTTCTCCTACCCATTTGTTACGGCCTGTTGTGGGATGGAGTTCATGTCTGTTAGTTGCTCACATTATGACACTGATAGATTTGGAGCTGCCCTACCTAGATTTACACCAAGGCAAGCTGATCTATTATGGGTTGTAGGTACGATCACTCACAAACAAGCTCCTGTATTAAAAAGAATTTACGAACAGATGGCAGAACCTAAATGGGTAATTGCATTTGGTGCTTGCGCATCAACTGGCGGATTCTATGACAACTACGCAACTGTCGCTGGCGTTGATAAAATCATTCCAGTTGACATGTATATCCCAGGTTGCCCTCCAAGACCCGAAACCATTCTCGACGCCTTAATCAAGCTACAAAGAGACATTCACAAAAGTAGCCAACCCGTTCTTGATGGTGATGACACTGACAGACAAGATGTATTATCGCAGTATGCACCAAGAAGTTAGATCCATTAATCTGAGCCATACGCACAGTAGCTCAAACTTAAATAAAGGTGACAACAGAGAGGCGAAAAGGAAGAGAGGAGTAGATAAAAAAACCTTATATTCTGGATGCGAATTACAACTAAAAGAGTCTCTCGTCAGCAAAAGCATACTGACGAGAGACTTGAAACATTCCTTGGGAAACTATGCTAGGTCATTTCCTCACCTGGCTTTTTCTCAGGCGGAGGGGAAAGCCTTTCTAGAAAATCACGAAAATTTCTTTCCATAGGATGGATGATGCTCTCTCGATGCGCTCGATCGGCAAGAATTGAGGTCATCGAACAGAGTCCAATAGGATCATCCACAATATATCTGGAAGCCTTGTTGCCTCCCTTCTCAGCACCTCCTTCGTCAAGTAAAACCCAATTCGCAACTTCAAACTGTGGTTGCGAACTCTTGATAAACACCGTCACCTGAGATGTTCTTGTACTCGCAGCATATACACGAATTCTGAGAGCATGTATCAAACCATTCAAGATTCGATATGACACAGGATGACGCACCTCAGAATATAATATTTCAGGGTCAAGTACTATCTGGTCAACCAAACAGGTGGTCCCAGCAATAGTATAGTGCAAAAATCCTCGAACGAGAAAGCCGCCGTTCGCTAATAACTCCTTGCAAACAAAGGAGTTACCACTGGTCTGAACGGAAATCCCAAGCTTCTGGCATCGCACCACAAAACCAACCAACTCACGAGATACCACTTGATCGCTGGCATCGTATGGCAACCACTCCAATCCAACTTCCCTCACTGCAACCTCCTTGAGAGATACCTCTCAGAGCAAACAAACCTAGTAGATAAAACATCTTATCTACTCCCTGCCCTCTAGCGCAACAATTGCACCAGAGGGAAAGAAATAAATATTCCTCTTCTTCCTATAATTTCAATCGAGAGTATCTACACTATATTCCTAAAGAATGCTAGATACTAGAAAAAGCCCAATCTAAACGGCCATATTATCGATTAACCTAACCTGGCCAAGATAACCAGCGAAGAAAATACGATGCTTCTCTGATTCACTAAGAACTTCTACTTCTCTTAAATCTTCATCCTTATTGATCGTTAAATATTCAAGTCTAAGGCTTGCGAGCCGTTCCAATACTTGCTTACTTGATCTTAAAATTTTCTCTACGTTTCTCTCACCGTGCTTAACCAAATCCTTAGCTAGACTTAGTGATTCATAGATAATTTTCGCTTGCTCTCTTTCAGCCTTACTCAAAAGTTCATTTCTTGAACTCCTCGCTAGTCCATGATCTTCTCTAGCGATCGGTGCTCTTAAAATCTCCAAATCAAACTTAAGGTCAGAAACCATTTGCTCTACTATACGCATCTGTTGAAAATCCTTCTCACCAAAGACTGCAAATTGAGGTTTTACGATATTAAAAAATAGCGTCAAAACAGTACAAACTCCTTCAAAGTGACCTGGCCGATTGGGACCTTCCATCACCTCTCCTAAACTTGAAGGTAGAACTTTAGAGCCATGATTACCCTTGTAAATTTCATCTGCATCAGGAGTAAAAACATAATCAACGCCCTGCTCTTGAAGCAAAGCTAAGTCTTTTTCAAGATCTCTGGGATATTTCTTAAGATCCTCTGAATTATTAAACTGAGTGGGATTAACAAAAATAGATACAATAACATTCTGAGCCTTAGCTTTAGCAATCTCCACTAAAGTCATATGCCCAGGGTGCAAAGCCCCCATCGTCGGCACCAACGCAAGAGGCTCACTATTTCTACTTAATTCAGCTCTAAGGTCTTTAACTGTTGAATAAACTTTCATAGTGCATCCTCTTAATAATCAGTTTTAACTCTACGCTAGAATCGATCGAACCTTCCCCTCAACATCAACTACCATTATGGACATATTAGGAAATCCATAAAACAAACCATGCTCGACCACACCCGTAATAGACTTTATCTTCTCTGCTAAAGAAATATCTAACTTAGAAAAACTAGCGTCAATAATTCGATTCCCCTTTTCTGTGAATAAGGGGCCATAAAAATTCGTTCCGCTCCTAAGGCTTAGCTTATTTGCACCCAAAGTCTCTAGTTGTTTTTCAACATAAGTTATTGCTTCAGGCACAACCTCAACTGGAAGAGGACAATTCTCGCCGAGCTTCGCTACTAATTTTTCTTCAGTGACAGCGATAACATATTCTGGCAATGATACCGCAATTATCTTTTCAATTAATAAAGCTCCACCCTTACCTTTAATAAATAAGCATTTTGGATCTACCTCATCTGCCCCATCAAATCCCCAATCAATTTTAAGTCCTTTTGATAAAGATAATACGGGGATACCAACTTCTCCAGCAATCTGTGTGCTGACTTGAGAAGTTGAGACGCCTTGAATTTTCAGGCCTTCTGACTTCACCCTCTCTCCCAAGGCTCGAATTACGGCCTCAGCCGCGGAGCCTGTACCTAGTCCAATTATTTGACCTGAGATAGCTTTCTCTGCGATTTTCTCACCTAATATTTTCTTTAAATCCATGATTAACCTAATAATTCCTTTACTGCGACTCTTTCCATAATCTCTTGCGTTCCACCACCCAAAGTATTTAACCTTAAATCTCTAAGCCAACGCTCGGGACTAAACTCCTTACAATATCCATAGCCTCCATGAAGCTGTAAACAATCATGCGCTATTAAAAAAGCTTCTTCACAAATATAACGTTTTAACTCGCTAACTTCCCTGCGACAATGTTCTTTATTTATCAATTTATTTACACAATCATATATTAAGGATTTGGACACTTCCAACTTAGCCTTTGAAAGTACAAGCCTATCTTTATTTATAGGATACTCTCCTACTTTCTTCCCAAATACACTTCGCTCCATGACATATCTTAAAGTATCCTTAAGGCAAGCATTAGCGCCTCCCAAAGATAATAGAGACAACATAAGTCGCTCCCATTCCAGGCTCGCCATAGCTTGCTTCCAGCCCTCCCCTTCTGCACCAAGGAGTGCTGATTTATGCACCTTGACTTCATCAAAATTTAATTCAGCAGTGTCTGATGCATACCAACCTAACTTATCTAGTTTTCTTGAAACACTAAATCCAGGAAGGCTAGTATCCACTAGAAAAGTTGAAAACCCTTTATAACCTTGATCAGGGCTTGTTTTAGTTAATACCAATACAAAATCCGCTCTCGCTCCATTAGTTATAAATATCTTAGAACCTTTAATTATATAATGATCTCCGTCTTTTTTTGCCGTCGTACGAATACTAGATAAATCACTTCCAGCACCTGGCTCGGTAAAAGCATAGGCTCCCCAAGATTCACCTATAGTAGCCTTAGGAAGCCACTCTTCCTTAGCCTCCTTCGTACCAAATCTAGCAACTGTTGGAGTGATAACCAAGCTATGCATGTTAAGAGCGGTGGTGAATCCTAAACTTCGAACCTTACCAAAAGTTTCAGACCATAAAGCAGCATACTTGAGGCCCATATCTAAACCTCCATCTGCTTCAGGAATAAGCAGACTTAAATATCCATTGTCTCCAAACTTTTTTAATATGTCCGAAGGGAAATCACCTGCTTCCTCCCAACTATCAACATGAGGATGAATTTCTTTGTCAAGGAATGCATCTACTGAATCTATAAATATTTTTTCGTCTTCGCTTAGCGACATAGGGTGGCCTACATACTTTAAAGATAATATTACTTAAGAATTGTTAATTTAGAGTAAAGAGTTGTAATCTTATAATGGGAGAAGAATCAAAGCTAGCGGAAAAGGCCTTAGATTATTTCTGATTCTAAGTTTTTAATCCATAGGTTCTTTGATACGCGGAAATTCCAATAAAAAAGACAATTATGCTAACACCTTAACTCACCATTCAGACCCCCTTCCCTAACTACTCGATCTGATGCATTCTACATCAACACTAAAATCAATAAAAAATATGACCACAACAACTCCACCAACAAAAGAAGAAGTTATAGAACTAATCAAATCGATTATCGACCCAGAGCTTTTTATAGATATCTGGACGCTTGGTTTAATCTATCACATTGAAATCAAAGAGTTCGATATTGATATTAGAATGACTTTCACTTCCATTGCTTGCCCAGCAGGGCCTGAGCTAGTTGGAGAAGTTAAAGACAAACTACAAACTCTTCCAGGCGTAGAAAATGTAAATGTGGAAGTAGTTTTTACTCCTCCCTGGGAACCTTCTGAAGACTTAAAAGCAATGATGGGTATTCTTTAAATAATGTCAGGGGCATTGGCTACGCTAGAATTGCTAGGTACCCTTCTAATAGTTGATGATGAGCCTGAGGTAGGCAGAACTTTAGAGAGAGCTCTAAAGAAAAAGGGGCTTTGCTGTAAAATACTAATCGCCCTTACGGCTAGTGACGCAATTGAATTCGTTAAATCCCACTCTCCAGAAGTAACACTACTCGACCTCACACTTGATTCAAAAAAAGGGCCAGAAAGTGGTCTTGATCTTTTAACAGAAATACTTGAGATTTCTAGCAACACAAGAGTACTAGTTCTAACTTCTCAAAATGCGAATAAGTACGGCAAGCTTGCCTTAAAAAGCGGTGCCCTAAGTTTCATTAGCAAACCTGCTGACCCAGACTTCTTACTGCCACTAATTAAAGACGCAATTAACTCAAGCCAACTAGAACTAGCTAATAAAGGCTCAGAGTTTTTAGATTTCAACCCTGCTGGGCTTAAATTTGGAATAAAATCAGTCTCTAAATCCATGCTTCCTGTACTTGAGACCCTTAATTACGCCTGCTTTAACGATCAAGCAATTCTTATCTACGGCGAGACTGGTACAGGGAAAGGGGTGATCTCAAGAATCATTCACTCTTACTCCAAAAGATCAAAAGGACCCTTCATTCGTTACCAACCTTCCTTCAGCAATCCTGACTTAGTAGCCAGTGAACTTTTTGGACATAAACGCGGCGCTTTTACGGGAGCTAACGAAGATAGAAGAGGTTTGATTGCTGAAGCGGAAGGGGGAACGTTATTTATTGATGAGATAGATTCACTTCCGAAAGAAACACAAGTTTTACTCCTAGAAGTTTTACAAGAAAAAACGTTCAGGCGTGTCGGCTCTAACAGGATAGAGAAAAGCAACTTCCGATTAATCACTGCGGTGAATAAAGAACCTAAAGAACTCTTAAAAAAAACTACCCTAAGAGAAGACTTCTACCACAGAGTTTCCCATATCAACTTAGATCTACCTCCCCTAAGAGAACGTAGAGACGATATTTCGATTCTAGCAGAAGAATTTTTTAACGAAATAGTCTCCCGTGAGAGGATGAGCATCAGATGTATAGATAATTCCGCTAAAAGAAAGCTAGATAAATATACTTGGCCTGGAAACATTAGAGAGCTTCAAGCAGTGATAGAAAAAGCTTGCCACCTAACGCACTTTAGAGGATTACATTGCATTAGCCAAAAGGAGTTGCAGCTAAACTCAACAAAAAGCGCTGAACTTAAAGGAAATTTCAGAGAACAAGTTCATGCTTTTGAAGAAAATCTAGTTAGAAAGGCGATGGAAGAGAATGAGGGAAATCAAGTAAGGGCTAGTAAAAGTTTGGGCTTAGATCGAACTGTATTGAGGCGGATTTTGGAGAGGATGGCGCTGTAACTCCTCCGTGAATCCTATTAAGGTACTATATTGGATCTTCGATTATTCTAAACTACTAGTAGACTCAGAATGATCCGCCCATGCGTCTAAGCTTGAGAGGTTCCCTGGGTCTCATTCTCGCGTGAGCGCTTTTCGCTCAATAAACTATACTTTCCTGAAAAATAGTAATCAAGGATAAATAAGCGAAGGTCTGGCCAAGGTTTTGTTTGCTGGGGTGGATTGGAAGGCCCGATTTGGCAAGTTTAAATTTCTGAGACAAATCGGGCCTGACGCCTCGGAGCTGTGAGCGCCAAGCGCTCACGCGAGAATGAACCCCAGCAAATAAAACCTTGGCCAGACCGGCATATCTCTCAAATCACCTCCCCCTCTAACACCCTCAAAAACTCCTCCATAAACAAAACTCTTTCCCGAGCTATCTGTTTACCTGCATCAGTATTCATCATACCTTCAAGTTTAAACAACTTTGCATAAAAATGATCTATCATAAACTTCTTATCATCTGGAGCTCTCGATTTACAGAATGGATCCTCGGCACTCATTATCTTTGAGCCCATGGCTCCACCTAGCGCTAAACATCTGGCTATTCCGATAGCGCCGATGGCATCAAGTCGATCTGCGTCTTGTACGATCTTTGCTTCTAAGGTTCGAGGATTTATCCCTGCTGAAAAACTGTGAGACTCAATTGCATGTTTGATTTCCTCAAGGCAGCCTTCTTCATATTGCCACTCTCGAAGAAGCCGTACAGCCTCCTCCCCTGCCAAAGTTGATGCCTTTGATCTATCGGGAGAATCCTTAGGAACTATGATACAGTCATGTAGATAAGCTGCAGGAAGCACAATCTCTAGTTTCGCATTCTCAGAGAAGCATATTTCCGTAGCCGTTTTTACCACTCTGAGTACATGAGATGGTGAATGGGCTGGGTCGGAGGGGGAGTTATTCTCCAAATAACCTAGCAGAATTTTTTGGATATCATTTAAGGAGTGTTTGCTCATGTCCAGCCTTCATATCTTGAATTTCACCGTTAAGAAACTATATCTTAGTCAAATAAACACTAATCCTGCGGAATATGCCGAACAAAATTTGTAGGGTGATTGTGCCGAGGTTGATCTTATCATAGTATCATGTGAATTTTATGGTCTTTAGCTCTTTTATTTTCATATTCTATTTTTTGCCAATCTGTTTAGGCACATACTTTGTTTTGCCTAATAGATTTCGGAATCTAGTGCTCCTATTTTGGAGTTTGGCGTTTTATGCTTGGGGAGCACCAAAGATCTTTCCCCTATATGTTGGGTCTTGCATATTAGACTTCTATTTGGTCAAGTTTATTGCTCGCTCAGATAAAATAAACACCAAAAAGTTATTGCTTATATTCTCTATTCTTCTAAATGTAGGAGCACTTCTATACTACAAGTATTTTAATTTTTTTATTTCAGATCTTAATTACCTGAGTTCCATTTTAAATCTACCGAATATTAAGGTAGCTAAAATAGTACTACCAATTGGTATTAGTTTTTTTACCTTTCATAAGTTAAGTTATGTCATAGATGTTTTTAGAGGAATCGTGATTCCTGCTTCCAACTTTATCAACTACTCTCTTTACATTTCCTTTTTTCCACAGCTCATTGCTGGGCCCATCATTCGATACCATGACATTAGCCATGAGATTACGGATAGGGAACATTCAGTCGATAAGGTTTTTGATGGAATATGTAGATTTACAGTGGGCTTAGCCAAAAAGGTATTGATAGCTGATACTATGGGTGCGGTAGCAGATAGAGTTTTCTCTCAGCCTGAAACATCAATGACTGGACTACTCTCTTGGCTTGGAGTGGTGTCATATTCATTTCAAATCTATTTCGATTTTTCAGGCTATTCAGACATGGCGATAGGACTTGCCAGAGTTTTTGGATTTACTTTCTTAGAGAATTTCGACAGGCCCTACATCTCAAAAAACATTACTGAGTTTTGGAGACGTTGGCATATCTCCTTGTCTCGATGGATGAGAGACTATCTATATATACCCCTAGGAGGGAATCGCTTAGGGCCATTAAGAACCTACTTTAATCTATGGATTGTTTTTATAATTTCAGGATTTTGGCATGGCGCCAGTTGGAATTTTTTATTTTGGGGTTGCTTTCATGGATTTTTCCTATGCTTCGACAGATTAATATGGCTAAGAATTTCTAAATTCCTACCAAGCGTTACTCAACAAATACTCACCTTTATAGTGGTGCTTATAGGATGGGTGTTTTTTAGATTAGAATCTTTTACGCAGGCTACTTGGTTTGTGGGAATGATGTTTACTCCGTCCAGCTTCTTTCTCCCAGAAAAAATCATTCCGCGCTCCTCATTTATTCAAGATTACGGAGTATTCATTTTAATTTTAGCTTCAGTAATTTCCTTTTTACCATCTATCGATATGAGCAGAATTAAAATTGGGCAGAATTGGATGGTCTTTTTTAAAGCCACCTCTTGTATCGTATTATTTTTCCTATCAATACTCTCTTTAGCTTCTGCCGATTTTTCTCCATTTATATACTTTAAGTTTTAGGTATGAATATGAGCACTACGATAAAGAAGAGTTTTCTATTTCTGATATTATTCTCACTACTTCTACCTGGAACTCAATTATTATTTGATTTCCTCCCACACACAATACTTCACGGTATCGCAGTAGATAGAGCTTTTCCTACTTTTAGCATGAAGGCTTTTAAGGATGAAAAATTTCAAAAAAAGGCGACTAATGTTTTAATGAAAGGAAATACCCTCTGGCCTTGGATGCTTAAATTGAACAATCAAATATTTTATTCATTATTCAATCAAATTTCTGCTTCTTCCAACGGATCTATTCTATGTGCAAAGGATGGAAGCTTTTTCCAACCAATGTATCTAACTTCATTTAATAGGGTTAAAAAATACTCTCATAAAAAACTAGGCGGTGTTCCGGCTAACGTTAAAAAACTTCAAGATATTTTGGCAGCAAAGGGAGTTCCTCTAATTGTTTTAGTTAGTCCCAATCGAATCGCACTTGAACCTGAATTAGTTCCTATTGGGAATATTGATCCGACTAGACTTAGCAGACAAAATAGTTACGATGCTTTACGGGATGAGTTTTTTAGTCGAGGAGTAAACATAGTTGACATGTTTTCCTACTTTCAAAATCAGAGTACTCCTGGGTATATAGATATAAATGGCGAGAAAACTAAATTGCCAGTGTTTTTACCAACAGCCTCCCATTGGAACGAGGTTGCTGCCTGCTTAGCAGTCAATGAAGTAACAACTAAAATAAACCAAGTTAAGGGTTCAAATCTTCGGCTAACTAACTGCGGCCACTTCGAACTAAGTAATCCTCCTCCAAATGCAGATTTAGATCTATTGCAAATAGCCAATCTCCTACTACCAAAAAGAAATATAGTAGCTGGGCCTAGCGTAAAGCATGAGTTAGAGCCAATAGATACTGCAAAAAGAAAGCCTAGAATTTTGCTGATAGGCACAAGCTTCCTATTCGCCATCCAAAAGCATCTAGAAAAAAGTGGCTTGGTGGAGGAAGCTCCTCTATTTTTCTACTATAGGCAACAAAGAAATAAATCCTCTGAGCGTTTTCGCAAACTGCGAAAAAAAGATAAATATTGGGAGGAGTACATTCCAGGTTTCGACGCGATAATTTTGGAAACAAATCAGGCATCCCTTGCAAGAGCCGGAATCGGCTTTGTTGAAAGAGCCTTAAAACATTATGAAAAGAATGCGGTAGTACAAAAATAGTGGGCCAAAAAAAACAAATTTCTTATAAAGTTAAAAAGCACTCTAGTGTTCTCTATAGCTATTGGCTTGATAGCTTAGAGGAAAGCTTTCGAATGGAGGAAGCGGGGAGGCTTAAAGCTTCTTCATTTATAGAAATTCTAGAGTCTGATCTTTACGCCGGCAGAGTTCCTGTTGCAGTATATGAGAAGATGAATGCTTCCGCAAAAGCAAATGATCAGAAGTTCAGAGAGAAAGAATCCTACGACATTATTATAAGTCCACTTAGCATAGTCGATTCAGGAAAAGACAAACGACGAAAAAAAGTTTTTAACCCGCTCTTGATTCCTGCCTCAGTCTCTTCAAATGGAAAAATTTCTTCTGTTGGCACATTGCCCTTCATCCAAAGAGGATATCTTGATCCATCAAGCGATGACAACCTCCCCACCATAGGAAGCTTAAAAACAGCTGAGAAATTTATTGCTAAACATGGCAATAAGCAGATTAGTGATCTTTCCTCGATTTTAAAGTTTGCTGAAGAATTTTTTAAATTTGTTACTGGTAAATCTTATGGCAAATTTGAACTTCCAGATTTTGATGTAATTCAAGAGTATCACACTGGCCCATTCTCATTTCGGCAGGGTTCAATTAATCAACTAATTACCACTCTTGATGAAGTACTTCATGGACGAAGAAAACCTAATCTTTTGGAGCTCGTAACCTCCACTAAGGCTCCAAACCGAAAATTATATAAACGTTCTAAGTACGGATTATATACTAATTCTAAATCGCACGTAGCACAATTTTCCTCAAAACACCCTTTATCTAGAAGCCAACGCCGATCTTTAAATAGAGTTTTTGAAACATCCCAAGGAGAGATTATTCCTGTTAGTGGCCCGCCGGGAACAGGCAAAACAACTCTACTTCAGAATATCGTCGCAAATTATTGGACCAAGGCAGCCCTTGAAAACGCCAAGACTCCTCCGGTGATGGTAGTTTGTGGAGCGACCAACCAATCTGTATTAAATGTTATAAGCTCCTTTGACAGTACACAATGCGGAGTAGAGCGCTGGATTCCTGAGATTTTTAGCTACGGTACTTTTTGTTCTTCTTTTTCTAAAGCAGATGATGTTCAAATGTATCAAACAGAGCAGCTTGATGGTAGTGGATTCTCTTCAAAAATAGAGAACCTAAACTTTCATAGAAAAGCAAAAGAAATTTACCTAAGGAATGTCTCAAGTTTTTTTAAAAAGCCTCTAAATCTGAAAAATGCAATCAAGCATCTCCATAAACAGTTAAAGTCTGAGTATGTAAATTTGAACTCTTGCTTGGCTGTCGATTTTAGCATTTCCCTGAAAGATCTATTCCTCCCAAGTCTTTCTGCCTTAAGTGAGAATGAAGAGCGGGCGTATCTGGACCAGCTTAAACGTTACGACTGTAGTATTCGACATAAAATGTTTTCTCTAGCAACACACTACTGGGAAGCTAGATGGTTGCAGGCAGCAGAAGAATTTTTTTCAAAGGAACCCTCTCTCAGAAAACAACGGTTTGCAACATCCAGAGATGACTGGACAAGGCGGGCGATGTTGACTCCTGTTTTTGTTTCGACCATTAGCATGGTTTGTAAGTTTTTTGGTGACAGAGACACTAAACACATCACACCAATTGATCTTTTGTTTTTTGATGAGGCAGGGCAAATTTCTCCAGAAAAAGGAGTTGCTCCACTAGCGCTCACCAATAAAGCTGTCGTAATTGGCGACACTAAACAGTTAAGCCCTTATACATCAATCCCGGAACTAGTGGATCAGGCTAATCTAGTTAATGCCAAAATTTTAAAGACTTATGATTATTCAAGCTTTAGGGAGATCGCCAAAAAAGGAATTACCGCTTCTTCTAGTAACCTAATGGATCTGGCCACATATTTTTGTTTAAAGGACGATGGTCAGACCACTGGTGCTGCGCTCGAAGAACATCGTCGTTCCGTACCAGAGATTGCGCAATTTTGTAACGCCTTGGCATATCGAAACCGCTTAAAGCCTCTAAGACCACAGCCTACAGAAATTCTTTTTCCCCCATTTTGTTATTTAGATGTGAAGGGAACAAGTATGTCAATAGGATCAAGTCGAAGAAATCAGGAAGAGGCTAGAAAAATATATTCATGGTTGAAGTCCAATGCCAGGATAATCTCTAAGTTCTATCAAGGGAGGCCATTGAGTGAGCTTGTTGGATGTATTACTCCCTTTACTCAACAGGCAAATTTCTTAGAGGGAATGTTGAGGAAAGAATGGCCAGGGATGCTAATTGGGACAATACATTCCATTCAAGGAGCGGAGAGAGAGATAGTTGTGTTCTCTCCTGCTTATGATGAAAATTTCAGTGGTGAGTATGTATATGATCGAGATAAGAGGCTTTTAAATGTTGCCGTTTCTCGGGCTAGGGATAGTTTTATCGTTATTGGGAACAAAGAAATATTTAGAAAAGTAAACACTCCGTCTGGCTTACTTGGAGAATTTCTGTTCAGGAGAGAGGCAAATAGTTTAAGCTTGCAAGTAGGAGCATCCGATCATGTTAGAAACTTCAAAGATGGAGATCAACTTACTACCCTAGAAGATCATCAAGACTACCTTAGAAACGTTTTACAATCGGCTCAACGTAGAGTTATTATAGCTTCACCCGGGATATCATACTTTGCCATTAAGAATGATAATTTAGACTCCCTAATTCGGGAAACAGTAGAAAGGGGGGTTCGGGTTATCGTATGCACTGACAACACCATTGACATGTTACCTAACGGTACTTTAAAACCGCAGGCAAAAGATGGAAGAGACTTATTAGTTCAATCACTTGCAGAATTAAACATTACAGATAGAATTCACACTAAGACCCTGATAATGGATGAAGACAGAATCGTGCATGGCTCATTTAACTGGCTTTCGGCAGTAAGAACAAAGGGAAGTGAATTCCAAAAATTTGAAACAACAGGTGTCCATATTGGAGAACATGCAAAGGAAGGACTAGAAAGAACTGTATCTGGACTAGAGATACGGGCTAAAAGTGTGTGGCGATAGCCTGAGAGAAGAAGGTTCTAATAAAGGCCTAAGC
>CAYGUX010000001.1:99872-119656 GCA_964353175.1 uncultured Bdellovibrionales bacterium
ACTTTGACCGACAGGAAATTCATTAATATTTATATATTAAGAAAGCCCCCGCAGATGTGCACGAAGGGCTTTCCAGACATTGGATCAAGCAAAAAAACTTCGATAGTTAGACACGGTTTTGAGCAATTCAGCATCGCTATATTTACGCCGTTGAATCTCTCGCCACCCTGTATCCGGGAATTTGCCATCACCATCTGTCGCACATGGGCAAGCACGTCTCACCCAAGTATAATAGCTTCTTACATCCTCCGAATTATTGGGATTGACCCTAGAGTAAGGAAACTATACCGCAGAAACTTCTACCCTTGACCAATTTAAATAGACTTACTTTGTATCTAACTGAAGTGTTTTGGTCAAGATTTCAAACTAAATCTTAAACTCCGCCCAATCTCTCTCCTCCAAATTCTCCCAACGCTTTTTCAATTTCTCCTGAACCCAATCAAGCTTAAGCATCTCTAAGGCTTCTAAATGCATACTTAAGACACTAGCCTTACTAACTACCGCTTTATCCATTTCAGCCTTTTGCTCTGCTGTAAGAGAATAGGCATCGAAATTTGGCCAGGAAACTTTTGTCATCACACTACCCTAATTTCTTCTTAATCAACTCACTTACCATTCCCGGGTTCGCCTTACCCTCTGTGTCTTTCATCACTTGACCTACAAAATATCCGAACATCTTATCTTTTCCAGCTTTAAAATCAGCTACCTGGCTAGGAGACCTTGCTAAGACTGCATCAACAACAGTTTCTATTAATGCTGGATCAGATATTTGTTTTAATCCTTTTTTCTCCACTATAGAATCTGCTGAGGCGCTGGTTTCAAACATTTCATCAAAAATAGTTTTTGCTATTTTACCTGAAATCACGCCTTCATCAATTAATTGGACCAAACCAGCTACATTTTCTGGACTGATTGGAGATTCTAAAAGAGAAACGCCTTCTTTATTTAAACGCCCGAACAACTCAGTTGTAATCCAATTAGCAATAGACTGAGTATTATCATGTGCCGCCATTGCATGATCGAAAAACTCCGCTGTAAATTTTTCCTCTGTCAGCAACTCAGCCATTGCAGGCTCTAAATTGTAGGATTTTATAAATCTATCGTAGGTCGCTTGCGGAAGTTCGACTAACGTTGATCTAATAGTCTGAATCCACTCATTATCAACGACGAGAGGTAATAAATCTGGGTCTGGGAAATAACGATAATCAGCTGCCTGCTCCTTACTCCTCATCGTTCTAGTTGTACCTTTCTGCTCGTCATAGAGACGTGTTTCCTGGGCTATCTTCTCCCCGCTCTCCAGAATTGCAGTTTGTCGTAAAATCTCATGTTCAATTGCTCTCTCTACAAATCTAAAAGAATTTAAATTCTTAATCTCTACCTTAGTTCCAAACTCCTCTTGTCCCTTGGGTCGCATAGAAATATTAGCATCACATCTCATGCTGCCATCTTCCATATTACCATCACAGACTTCTACATATCTTAGAATTTGACGAAGTTGCCTAAGAAATGCACCCGCCTCCTCGGAACTCCTAATGTCCGGCTCAGAAACTATCTCAACCAAAGGGACACCCGCTCGGTTTAAATCAACATAGGAAACACCATCTGATTCTCCATGGATATTTTTACCTGCATCTTCTTCCAAGTGGATTCTTGTAATTCCGATCCTCTTAATGGTATCGCCTACTCGAACGTCTAAATGTCCCGCCTGACATATAGGCAAATCATACTGAGATATTTGATACCCCTTAGGTAGATCGGGATAGAAATAGTGTTTCCTTGAAAAGACACTTTCCTTTTGTATTCCGCAGTTAGTCGCCAAACCTAACTTAATCGCAAAATCAACTACTCGTCTATTTAATACAGGTAAACATCCTGGCAAACCTAAAGTGACCGGATCTATTAACGTATTAGGAGGCTTACCACTTGTGGTTGCAGAGCGTGCAAATATCTTACTATCAGTTACCAACTGAGCATGAACCTCTAAACCAATTACTACTTCAAATTCTGCCATGTTATCTCTTTTACTTTAATTCGCCGCTAGTATTAGTTAAAATTGGAAATCCAAACTCTCTTTCAAAAACGCTACTTACACCAAGAATCTTAGACTCCGAAAAAAATGGGCCTACTAACTGCATCCCAATTGGTAGCTTTTCAGTAGATAGTGCTGTTGGAATGCTGATCCCTGGAAGTCCTGCCAAATTAATCGGCACCGTAAAGATATCTGCTAAGTACATAGATAGAGGAGAAGCATTAGACTTCTCTCCAATCTTAAATGCTACAGAAGGAGTTACAGGCGTTAGAATTAAATCACATAAATTAGTAAATGCGGTTCTATAGTCATTGATTATCAATGTTCTAATTTGCTGCGCTTTTTTATAGTAGGCATCATAGTAGCCGGATGAAAGCACAAATGATCCAATCATGATTCTTCTCTGTACTTCAGAACCAAACCCTTCTGCTCTTGTCTTCTCATAAAGTTCTTCTAAAGAATTAAATTCTTTTGCTCTATGCCCATACCTAATCCCATCAAACCTTGCCAAATTAGAACTAGCTTCGGCTGGTGCAGTAATATAATAAGCGGCTAAGGAATATTCCGCATGTGGAAGTGCAACTTCCACTAACTCAGCACCCAACTTTTCTAACTTGTCTTTAGTTGCTAGGAATGCCTGAAATACCTCTGGATCAATCCCCTCTTCTACTATTTCCTTAGGAATTCCAATCTTTAATCCTTTTAAATCCTTATCTGCCCAACCTAAAAGCTCCTCCCTATACTTAGGGACCTCTATATTCATGGAAGTCGAATCTCTCTTATCAATCCCTGAAATAATCTCCATGGACAATGCGAGATCTGATACGGTTCTAGCAAATGGTCCAATTTGATCCAAAGAAGATGCAAAGGCTACGGCCCCATATCTACTTACTCGACCATAAGTAGGTTTTAAGCCGTAAACGCCAGTGAAAGCTGCTGGTTGTCTAATTGATCCTCCAGTATCTGTTCCTAAAGAGATTGGACTCTGACCTGCTGAAACTGCGATTGCGGAACCCCCACTTGATCCACCTGGAACCCTAGAAGTATCCCAAGGATTCTTAGCTGGACCAAAGTATGAATACTCATTGGATGAACCCATCGCAAATTCATCTTGGTTTGTTTTACCAACTATAATTGCTCCACTTTCCTTAAGCTTTCTAACTGCTGTGCAATCATAGGGCGGAATAAAATCTGCGAGCATCCTCGAACCACAGGTAGTACGAATACCATCCGTAACCAATTGATCTTTAATCGCAACTGGTATCCCAGTTAGAACTGGTGAATCCTTACCCTTTTCTTTTATGACCTTATCAGCTTCCACTGCTTTCTTTCTTGCTGATTCATCAGAAATAGTAATAAAAGAATTTAGGTTCTCGTTAGTTTTATTTATGCGCTCTATGTGAGTATCTATTAATTCGACCGCGGAAAACCTACCCTCAATTAGGCCATCTCTCATCTCAGAGGCGCTTAAACTTGTTAAACTAGACATCTTCTACTTCCTTTAAAACTTATTTTTATGAATTTCCAGATTTGATTATTGAAGGAACTCGAAAAAATCCTCCAGAAAAATCCGAGGCGTTTTGTTTAATGGCATCCTGGCTAAAGGAGCTCTCTAAAACATCCTCTCTATAGGAATTATTAATGCCGTGCACATGATAGGTAGGCAAGACCCCCCTTGTAGGAATCTTAGAAAGTCCGTCAACATACTCCAATATAACATTCAACTGAGACTTTACTGTTTCAACATTCTCATCCTCTAGATGGATAGAAGATAGTTTAGCTACGTGTTTTACATCTTTATCTGAAAGGCTCACTGGGCTCCCCTTTAATAATCACAATAATATAAGTGGACTTTTAATCTGCCTTTTAATATCCTTCTTTTAGAAAAAATTCAAAGTAGGGTCTCTGTAACTGGCATGAGAAAAAAGCTATTTATCTGCGGTATTGATGAGGCCGGCCGTGGTCCTCTTGCAGGCCCCTTGTCCGTTGGTGGTGCTATTTTCTACGCAGATCAAATGATTTCTGGGATAAACGACTCTAAAAAGCTCACCGAAAAGAAGAGAGAAGCTCTATTTGAAGAAATCAAGACTAAAGCACTCGCATATTCTAATGTCCTGGTAGAGACTAAAGATATTGACCAGATAAACATTCTTCAAGCAACTAAACTCGGAATGAGGCTTGTAGCTGAAGATATTATTTCTAAAATCAATCTAAAATTCCCTGACACTCATAACCTTGTCCACTTTCTAGTGGATGGAAATCAGAAATTCTGCACCAATCAATCTCAAGATCCGATAATCAAAGGAGATGGACTAGTGAAGGTAATTGGTTGTGCTTCTATTCTTGCAAAAGTAAGTCGAGACAGAATCATGATGAGACTAGGGAAAGAACATCCTGAATACGGTTTCGAGTCTCACAAAGGGTACCCGACCAAACACCACAAGCAGATGATTAAAGAACATGGCGTATTGCCATTTCACAGAAAAACCTTTGCAGGGGTTAAAGAACATTTAGCAAATCTCACCTAAAAACTATCTCCATCTAAACTTATTAGAGCTGCTCCAATGGTATCGGAGGCTAGCATATATATAGAGCATGGAGAAAAATGTTTAAAAAAAACACAGCGACAAAACTCGCCTTACTACCTACCAGCAAAACTCTAGGAGATAGAGGAGAGAATGAGGCTGCGAATTACTTGATTAACAAAGGATACAAAGTACCTATTCGCAACTGGAAGATACCCTACGGTGAGATTGATTTAATCGCAATTAAACAGGAAAAGTTAATCTTTGTTGAAGTAAAAACACGCTTTGACTCCCCTATCGCTAGAAAACATTTATTCGACAACATCAGTCAAAGAAAAAGATACAAGCTCAGAACGTTAGCAAGTATCTTCACGGAGAAACACTGGAAAGGACAAAAAAGACCTGAATTTAGAATAGATGTAATTGGGGTGCTTTTTGATCGGGAGGGAGATTGTCTCAAAAAAATAATTCATCTGGAAGGAGCTGTTTGAGCTTACCCTTCATCTTAATCATAGGTCATAAATACTAGAATCATAAAACATCCTAAGGGCATCCAAGTAAAAGATGCAGTCGATATCGTCTATTTTTTTCCTATTGGGATCTCTTGAGATACAAAATCTTTTAGACTTTGGTTGAATTTCAGCAAAACTTCGTAGATGCCTCAATTGATCTTTAGAAATAGAGTTAGTTGACTTAATCTCTATTGCGAGAAGAGGTCTTCCAGGCTTTTCAATTATCAGATCTATCTCCAATCCACCCTGCGTCTGATAATAAAAGAGAAGTTCATCTTTATTCCGATATGAAGCTAAACGATAAAATTCTTGTATTATGAAGTGTTCAAACGCTTGCCCGAAATAATAAGTTGATTCATTGATCGGAATATCTAAAGTTCTACTAAGAGCATTTCTCACGCCATTATCAAACAGGTAAAATTTCTTACCTGACTTCTCTTGCTTTCTAACAGAAGAATGATAGGCAGGAAGATAAAAGCCTATCAACGTATCTTGCAAAATTTCAAAATACGATTGTATCGTTTGAGGCGCTGCTCCGACTTCTTTAGATATTTTGGAATAATTTACTACCTGCCCTGACACTTGACTTGATACAGGGAGAAATCTCTGAAAAGGATCTAAGTTTCTAATAATCTGCTCTTGCAATATTTCTTCCTTCAGATATGTGAAAACATAGGTTCTCAAATAATTTTCCTTATCTTCGGACTCATTTAATTCAAAAATCTTAGGTAATGTTCCCCACCTTAAAGCCTTAAACAAATCAAACTGATCTCCAAGCTCTATTGTAGTAAACGGATAGAGATTGAGAACAAACGCTCTCCCAGCTAAAAGATTGGCTCCCCCTCTTTTCAATTTTCGTGCGCTTGATCCAGTTAGAATAAATTGGATGTCTTTATTGGTTTCTGAAAGATCATGAACGATATCTAGGAGTTTAGGGAGCTTTTGAACTTCGTCTATTACAACAATTTTCGTGATGCCCTTAACGATTCTTTCCCCTAGACTATCTGGATTTATCGCAAGTTCCTGATGATCTCTATCTAAGAGAAGGTTAAGATACACACTGTTCTCACTAAGAATCTGGGTCTTTAAGTAAGTAGTTTTGCCCGTGCCTCTAGCTCCAAAGATAAAAAAACTGTGTGATTTAGGAGGCTTAATTAGTCTTGCAAGCATGTTCTATATTTCGGTTTGAAATTTAAAGTACATTTATACCACATCGAGAGAAAGGGGCAATGGATTTCCTAAGGAAATTCTTAGATTAAATGCGCATAGACATTGGGCACAGACACAGGGCATAGGCACAGGATGGCTTTTTCAGGTTCGCTTTTTCCTTCCCTTATAACCCACTACAAAAATACAAGGCAGGGTAGCAGGCTAACCAAGCAAATACAAAACGATTTAAACCAAAAATGTAAAAATTCCCGATATGAAAAACAATTGCTGTCGCTACTACAAACAGACTAACACTTGGGTTAACAAGGGCAATAGGGAAACCTAATTCAAATAAAAACAGAGCCCAGGACAGAAATAGAGCGATACTATTATTTTCTTGGATTAGTTTAGATAATTTGTCCTCCTTATATATGGTAGAAGCAATGAAACAACGTAAAGCTACGCCACTTCTCCAGTTCTGCCTGCGAACTTTTACTAGCCCTGCGATAAAATATGAGGAGCAGACTTGAATAGCTAAATACCACAGGACTGCCAAAGACAACTTATAAGACTCACTTGAGAGGCTTTGCACTGTTAAAGCTAAGAGAACTAAAATCGTCATATAGTCACTCCCGCCATTAAAGGTCCCGCGCCATCTTAGTCCAATCATAATCGTGGAGAACAAAAGTATCACGAGAATACAAACATTCGAGAAAAACAATAAACATGTTGCGAGAAGCAGTCTTAGAGCAAGTAAACACAAAAAATTTCTATAGCTCAGAAAAAAATCTAACATTCTCTGACTAAAGGTAGAGAATGTTTTGAACTCAATCCTAAGATCGTACCATGACCAGACCCCTTTATCGGCAAATGATTTTCTTATCTGAAATATTTCAATGGTTTGAAATATTATAGCTATCGCTATTAGTCTCTGCACCCATTGAATAGCCTGATAAATATCCACTAGTTCTCCTCTTCATGTTCATGCACTAGGGAAATAAGTATATCTTGGCAGTCTTTAGAATTACCTTGCAACTCTAGGGTAAGTTTAAATTGGTAATATATTTTCCCAGCTGTGGTTGAAGGCAAGTGGGAACGCACTAAGTTGTTAGTTAAGCGATAAGACACTGATTGAACTAAATCATCCTTATCCTCTTCCGCTATATCCTCTTTATCACTTTCTAACTGCTGAAGTAAGGAGCTATAGGCATGAGATAAATTCCCTACTGGATTTACAAAGAGGCTCTTGCAATTGCGCTCTAACTTTTCAATTACTTGTTCCCATGGGCCAAAATTATCCCCATCTGTGCTAACCCTAGAATAGAGAATAGGCATATAACATACATCCTCATAAAACTTCCATGAAGGAAACAAACAGCGAAATAGGTAAACTTTCCTAAACGAAATATAGACTGGATTAAGAGATGATAAAAACGATAGAATAAGAAAATAAACTATAAAAACTACAACGATTGTATAGCTTGTTGTCATTAGCTATGAATTGGCCCTATCAAATTCTTTTATCAAATCAGCTAGAACCTGAGCTTGAGCTAATGTAATTGCGTTATATAGACTCGCCCTTAAGCCTCCAACAGATCTATGACCGGCTAGGCCAATTACATTTTTAGATTCAGAGAATTTAATAAAGTTTTTTTCCTGTTCTTCAGTTTTAGTCTTAAAGGTTATATTCATTTTAGATCGAGCATCTTTTTCTGTATAGGCTGTAAATACTTCTGAGGCATCAATAGCATTATAGACTAGATCGGCTTTCATCGTATTTATTTTCTCTAAAGTACTAACCCCTCCTTGTGATTCTATCCACTTTAACATTTCATGTACTGCGACGATCGCTGACACTGGCGGAGTGTTATGCAGTGAATTAGACTTAGAATAGGTTTCAAAACAAGAACTTTTACATAACTTTGCACTGAGGCCAGACTCTATTAGGTCTTTCCTTACAATAACGATAGTAACTCCTGCGGTTCCTAGATTTTTCTGAGCGCCCGAGTATATTAACCCAAAATCATTGGGGTCAATCACCCTTGATAGGATATCTGAACTTGCGTCGCATACTAAAGGGACCTCGCCCGATTTTGGTATCTCAGTAATTTGTGTTCCAAAAATAGTGTTATTGCTAGTTAGGTGGACATAGGAATATTGACTATAATCTTGTGGTATTAGCGGAAGAGATTTAAAACTACTTGTTTCTGAGCTTGAGATTGCTACGGCTTCTCTATATTTCTTAGCTTGAGCCATGGCTTCCTTCGCCCAATGCCCACTTACAAAATATCCAGCAGGCTTTGTACTGCTTGTTTTGATATTCAATGGGACGCTTGAAAACATCTGCGTTGCCCCACCGGTCATAAACAAAACCTCATACTCAGCGCTAGCTCCGATCAATCTTAAAAGCCTATCCTTACACTCATCAACTAAGCCCATAAAAACTTTAGTTCTATGTCCTAACTCAAATATCCCCACTCCATTGCCATTATAGTCCAACACTCCCGCTTGAAGGATGTTTAACACTTCTTCTGGTAGGGCCGATGGGCCTGCTGATAAATTGATTTTTCTCATTATTCTTAATTTTCTTAAATGTACTAACTATGATATTTTATCTTTAGCCTTATTCCCCAATACGGGGTAATATAAAACGAATGGAGCATATCCTGTTTTATAGCTCACGTAAAAACTAAACTATCTATCTGATGTCGCTTATGTCTGATCAATCCAACTCTGAGGATAAAAACAAAAGGGAAGTCGTAGTCGATCCGAATCTTGGAGATTGGAGCCCAGACTATTTCCCTGTGTCGGCGAAACCAATCTTTAGAAGAACTCTTTACTTAGTCCTCGCAGTTGCTTTTCTTTGCGGAGGTGTTGCTTACTGTTCACGAGAAGCGGCGGAAGATACATCTAGTGAGACAAGTCCCGACACTAAAGATAAAGCCACTACCATTTCCGACAATGACGATGCGGAATTGTTCTAGTTTTACTATCTAGATTATTGCTTGAGCTGATATTATATTGTCCTCTATATGAGTACTTTCAGAATTTGACTATTCGCCTTTTCTTGACTATTTAGCTACAGCATTAAGCAAGTGCTTAAAAACTCATAAATAAAAAACTCCAACCTGTGTCAGACTCATTACCCGGCTCCATACAGATCAACAATCTCACGAAGACTTTTAAAAAGGGTGGGGGTAGCTCCACTTACTCAACTATCAAGTCTAAGATTTTATTCAAAGACAAAGGACTGGCTAAAAACAAAGAACAATCCAAGATACACACCGTCCTTGACGATATCAGTCTAAACATCACTCCCGGCTCCTCCCTAGCCCTAATTGGCAGAAATGGATCTGGTAAATCAACCTTACTAAAACTAATTGCTGGAATCTATTCCCCTGATAAAGGCAAAGTAGAAGTCAAGGGTTCACTTAGCGCTTTAATTGAACTTGGTGCAGGCTTTCACCCTGACTTTACTGGTAGAGAGAATGTTTTCTTAGGCGGGGTAATGTTCGGCCTAAGTAAAAAACAAATCGCAGAGAAATTCGACGACATAGTAACTTACGCGGAACTTTGGGACGTCATCGATGAGCCTGTTAGAATATACTCCTCAGGAATGTATATGCGACTGGGTTTCAGCTTGGCCATTCACACAGACCCTGACATTCTTTTAGTTGATGAAGTACTTGCAGTTGGTGATGCGCATTTTATCTCTCGTTGCCATGACTCAATTAGTGAATTTAAAAGAAGAGGAAAGACACTGATCTTTGTCACACACGACCTATCCTCTGTCTCTAGATGGTGCGATCATGCTATCTGGTTAGACAAGGGAAAAATCAGACAGGAAGGAAGTCCTAGAAGCATCTCCGATGCCTACTTAAATGACATTGCAGACCAAGAGAACAAAGACTATCAGAGAGCTTCAGATAACCCACACGATTTCAGAGGCGAGAAGGGTCGAGAAGGCACCAACTGGGGCGATGGAAACGTAGAAATATCTTCTGTAAAGCTATTAAACGAAAAGAACGTCGAACAAAAAGTGTTTTTTGAGGATGAATCCCTTATTGTGCAATTTGATTTCAATATCAAAGGGGACATTAAAGAACTTGTATTTGGAATGGGAATAAGTCGGGCGGATGGCTTAGAAATCTTTGGTACAAACACCTCCTTTAACGATCAACTTCTGATTCAAGTAGAAGAAATTATAAAAAGTGGGCAAAAGTCTGGTTCTATTTCTCTAAGAATTGATCGGATTGGATTACTTGAAGACACTTACTACTTTGACCTTGCTTGCCACGCGCTTAATGGAGCACCCTATGATTTCCATCACAGAATACACAAATTTCAAGTTAGGAACAGAACTCGCGCTGTAGGAGTTAGCTATCCCGAAGTCCAATGGAAATTTAATAGCGACTCTAATTTAGAAAAACAAAAGGAAACATCCGTGGAGAGTAACAGCAATCTATCAAAGGTGAATAGCTAATGTTACGAGTCTTAAAGGAACTTTGGAGATTTAGATTACTTATCTCCTCCCTAACTAATCGACACCTTGCTTCCCGATATCGAGGATCTTTTCTTGGCTTCCTTTGGTCCTTCCTTAACCCCCTACTCCTAATAGGGATATACGCTCTAGTATTTAAATATTATATCCGTTTTCAAGAAGTAGAACATTACACAGCTTTTATGATGGCTGGGCTTCTACCATGGATATGGTTCTCTAGCGGAATCTTAGAAGCCACTGCTTCGATTAGCTCTGGGGGAAGTTTAATAACAAAGGCTATATTCTCACCACAAGTACTACCACTTGTTTCTGTATTAACTAACCTTTGTCACTTCCTACTTGCTCTACCCTTACTTTTTGGCTTATTGTTTGTCTACTCTATCCCAGTAGGCCCTGCGATTTTATTTCTACCGATACTTATTCTACTTCAACTTATATTTATGACAGGTCTTTCCCTAATCCTATCTTCTCTAAATGTTTACTACAGAGATATTCAACATATTTTGGGAAATATCTTTACCTTTCTATTTTTTCTATGCCCAATTATATACCCTGCTTCTAATGTGCCTGAAAAATTCAGATTCACTCTTACCCTAAACCCTATCTCTCTTCTCATCATGAACTATCAAAGAGTTCTACTAGAACGCACTAGACCGCCATTTATGGACTTAGGAATTCTTTTAGTAGTTGGACTAATATTTTTTGCAGTCGGTTGCTGGATATTTAATCGAAATAGAGACCATTTTGCGGAGTCTATATAGTTATGGGGCAAATAATAGATCAGTTCGTTCACACCCTACAATATGGAGATGCTATATCTGGAGAGGCTCTAAGCATAAAGAGAGTCCTAAATGATTTAGGTTATGACTCAGAGATTGTTTCACTAAATACTCATGAAAAATACAAAGGTCAAAATATTCACTTAAGGGAATTTAATCAAGGAAGAGCAAACAATTGCGCCATGGCAATCAATCATTACTCAATAGCCTCTCCTCTAAACGATACATTTAGAAGCCTCACAAAAGCTAAGAAGGCTTTAATCTACCACAACATAACTCCACCTTCATGGTTTAGCTCCTATAATCACCGAGTAACTGAAGACTTGAAAAAGGGGAGAGCAGATCTCGCGCAATTATCAGAAATCACTGATTTGGCTATCGCAGACTCCAGTTTCAATAGACAAGAATTAGTAGAGCTTGGTTTCAAAAACCCCCACGTACTTCCCCTACCACTAGATCCGATTAGATGGTCAGGGCCTGCGAATTCTGGAATTGCCAACATACTCTCTTCACATGGAGGTCCAAATATCCTTCACGTAGGTCGCCTTGCTCCTAATAAATGTATCGAAGATATTATCAAAGGTTTCTACTTCTTTCACCATAAATTTTCTCCTAAAAGCAGGCTTTGGCTCATTGGAAGCGACACCGATACTGAGCTTTATTCTTTTGAGCTAAGAAGGATCGTTTCAGACTTACGCCTTAAAAATGCTGTAACATTTGCTGGTAGCGTATCAGATGATGAGCTCAAGGCATTTTACGAAAACTCGGATCTATATCTCTGTATGAGTGAACATGAAGGCTTCTGCGTACCTGCAATTGAAGCTTTGCATTTTGAAGTACCTCTAATTTTCTTTAAAAGTTCCGCACTCCCCGAGACTCTTGGTGAAGGAGCATTGGGAATAGACGACAAGAACCCACTAAAGATTGCTTGCTTAATGAATGAGCTGCTCGCTAACAAAGCAGTACAAAGCGAACTAATAATTAAATCAAAAGTAGAACTAAGTCGCTTTAGCATCAAAACCTTCAAGAAGGATCTTAGCGCGCTAATCTCTAAGGCAGTGGCCATAAGTTAATGAAACGTGCCCGCCCACTCATAACCCTGGACACTCGTGGGCTAGAACCAGGATTTAAGGCTCATTTTGGCCGTGGAACTGGCAGGTATGTTGAATGCCTAACTAAAGAACTAAAACAAATTGACCCTAAGGATATTGAGCTTCGTTACCTCGGGACCAAGGACTTAAAAAGGAGTCAACTTCAAGAAAATGTACTGTCAATCTCTCCGATTGGAAAAACGACACTTGACTGCCAATACTTTTTCCCTAAGAACATAAAGGAAATAAATCCAGACTTTATGCACTTCTTTTCACATGGCGATGCACCGGCCTTCCCTAAGACCAAACAAATTGTATCCATCCTAGATTTGATACCCTTAAAATTCCCTGAGATGTACAAAGACTCTAGTGGAGGCTTGCGATTTAGATTTGCGAGATTTCTAGAAAACAGAGCGGCGCTTTCAGCCTCTGGCATAATTGCAATTAGCGAAGCTACCAAGAGAGACATTGTCTCAATCCTAGGTATCGATGCGAGTCGCATTATAGTTACTCCTCTTGGCATTGATCAAAAGTTCTTCATACAGGCAATTAATCCAGAAGATCGCCTAAATCTTAGGCAAAAAGCGAGAGAGGGCCAAGGATTTCATGACAATGAAAAGGTGCTTCTTTACATCGGGGGGATTGATCCAAGGAAAAATATGAAATTTTTACTTGAAGTCCTAAAAGAAGCTAGATCAACAGAGAATGGTAAGAACCTAAAGCTAGCACTAGCTGGCCCAATTAAAAAAGACAAACACTATCCCGAATTTCAAAAGCTAGTAAGTCAATTGGAACTAGATGATCATATCCAAATTCTAGGTTTCCTTCCTGATAGCGACTTACTATCGCTTATGTTAGCCTCTGATATATTCGTGTTCCCTAGTCTTTATGAGGGTTTTGGTCTCCCTGTCTTAGAAGCCCTCTCCCTAGGACTACCTGTAGTGGCTGGCAACAACTCATCGATCCCTGAGGTTATGGGAAATCATGGATTTATGTTAAAAGACCTAGATAGACAGGCTTGGGTAAAAACCATCTTGGATCTATCCTTCCATCAAGCAGAGCCAGAAACACTCTACAGACTCCAAGATGAAAGGATCGCCCATGCACAAAAGTTCAGTTGGAGAAAAACCGCAGAATTAACTCTGGAAGCCTACAAATTATTTAGTTTACATTAGAATCGATTCATTAAACTACCTCACGATGACAAAGCCTTCTGAAAAGCTAAAATATCCCTTTGATCTAATTACTCTACTAATCTTAGCTTCGATACCTAGATTAATACTTCTAATCTCAAGTCAGGCTGGTATTGAATCAGATGAAGCCATCGTAGGTCTAATGGCCAAACATATTAGCGAAGGCAAGAATATCCCTATCTTCTATTATGGCCAACCCTATATGGGCTCACTAGAAGCAATCCTAGTTGCTCCGCTATTTCTTATCTTTGGAGCAAACAACTATTGTTTAAAATTAATCCCCTTCCTCTTCTCATTAGGTCATGTTGCCTTAACTTACCAAATAGGAACTAGGTTAAAAAACGTACTTACTGGTAGGATTGCGGGCTTATATGTGGCCCTAGCACCAAGTTCACTCATTATATGGAGTCTAAAAGCCAGAGGAGGCTTCATAGAAACCATCTTCCTTGGTTCACTAGCTCTTCTACTTAGTCTAGACATCTTTAAACCCCAACAGAATAAACGAAAGATTAAAAATAGTAATTTTATCTATCTAGGCCTAGTTTTAGGGCTAGGCTGGTGGACCAATAATCAAATCATATTCTTTATTGCTCCGATTGGCCTAAGCCTCCTCTATCTTTTTATCAGTAGTAAAGGTTATAGCTTAAGACAAATTGGCAGAATCTCCCTACTCGGCACTTTGTCCTTTATTCTTGGTGGTCTTCCTTTTTGGATATACAACATCCAGGAAAAGCCAAAGTGGCAAAGCTTCGAGCTTTTATTCGGTAAAACAGCTGGAGGCTCATCTTTAAGATACTTCTCAGATTACTGGGAAACAGCATTACCAATCATACTAGGAGCAAAGAAGTTCTGGAGCGAGTCAGAGATCTATGCAAATTCTAGTTTCGCTATCTATTCCGCATTTCTCCTAATAATAATTATCGGAACCAAGAACTTAAATAAAGAATCCAAAACTAGCGCCTTACCGTTCTACGTATTCCTGATCACAACGCCCCTTATCTTCTCTCTAAGCAGTTTTGGCTGGCTGAGCAGGGCCCCACGCTACTTGTTGCCCTTATACTCAGTGTTGCCGATTATACTCGCTTCTCATCTTGTCTCCATAATGCACACTAAACAATTAAAAAAATGGGCATACTGTTTACTAGGCCTCATTATCACTCACAACCTAGCTTCAAACTATCTTGATGGAAATATCGCTGATGAAGGTCAACCAATGGTCTATAGGGCTGGACGAGTCGCTGTTGATCATACAGAATTATATAGCTGGCTAGATGCGAATCAATGCAATCATATCCATACTAACTACTGGATTGGATATCGGGCCGCCTTTGAAACTCAGGAAAGAATCACTTTTACGAGATTTGGCACACCTCGCTCACTTCGCCTACCAGAATATGAAGAGCCAAAGAAAACTGACTCCAATAAATGCGGAACTACATATGTACTAGTCGAAGAAGAAAAAAGAGGGTTTGAAAAATGGCTAAATTCTCTAGGGATGGAATATCAGGAGGCTCAAGCCAGCGGATACACTATTTTGAAAGATGTGAAATACAAGTCCCTAAAAGGAGCAAAATTGGAGGTTGATGCAGTTTCTAAAGTTTTCATCCCCCCTGACAACACCTCACTTAAAGAGTTAAGTAAAAACACCCAAGCTCTCTTTGATCATTCGATAGGATCAAGATGGGGATCTGGAGGAGCACAGAAAGCAGGAATGGCCCTAGAGATTGAGTTTAATCGGCCTGCGGAATTAGGTTCAATATCTCTCTTGTTTGGCCAATTTAAGCATGACGCACCTTCTAGCCTCTTGATTAGTGCCTACAAAGAAAAATCCTCTGAACGAACCTTTCTCTTTGATATAAGAGGAACTCGTGCTCAAAGAGACATTCAACACAGAGAATTTGGTGATATAAAGGATACGTGGGACATAAGATTCGACAAGATTAAAGTCTCTAAGCTAAGATTTGAACTAATGGAGGAGAATCCCATCTTTGATTGGTCAATTGCAGAGCTTGAGTTTTATGCCCCACCTGCATTAGAAGAAACTCACAAATAATAACAGAAACATCTCCTAGGAATTTTATGGGATTTAATTGCGGTATCGTAGGCCTTCCAAATGTAGGCAAATCAACAATCTTTAATGCGATGACAAGTGCGGGAGCGGAGGCAGCGAACTATCCATTCTGCACTATCGAACCAAACACTGGCATTGTAGCAGTACCAGATGATCGGCTGGAAATCTTAAGCAAAATAGGAAAGTCAGAAAAAACCATCCCAACAGCGATAGAGTTTGTGGATATAGCAGGCCTTGTTAAAGGTGCCTCTTCAGGAGAAGGATTAGGGAATCAATTCCTAGGTCACATTAGAAGTGTA
Source organism: uncultured Bdellovibrionales bacterium (assembly GCA_964353175.1). GTDB lineage: Bacteria > Bdellovibrionota_C > UBA2361 > SZUA-149 > DAOLCO01 > JAIYCX01. The sequence goes on from CAYGUX010000001.1 coordinate 116,022, forward strand.
GATGCGATTATACACGTAGTACGATGCTTCGAAGATGAAAACGTTACTCACGTGGAAGGTAACATAGATCCAAAACGAGATGTAGAACTTATCGAAACAGAACTCCTTCTATCTGATCTTGCAAGCGTGGATAAACGTCTTGATAAGGCAGTAAAGCTAGCTAAGGCTGGCAATAAAGAGAGTAAGGAGGAAGCGGAAAGCCTAGCACTTGCTAAAGGATACTTAGATGCTGGGACCCTGATCTCTACCATCAAAGATCCAGAGATTAGAGATTTAATTAGACCCCTAGGACTAATTACAGCAAAGCCACTAGTCTTTGTTGCGAATGTAGCTGAATCAGAAGTGAACAACCCCAACGAGTACGCCTTGACCCTAAAAGCCCTCGCGGAAGAAAGAGAAGCAGGCTTCGTATTCTTATCAGGACAAGTTGAATCTGAGGTGGCGAATCTACCTGAATCAGAAAGAATGGACTTCCTTGAAGCACTAGATATTAAAGAGTCAGGCCTACAAAAGCTTGCGAAAGCTGGCTATGAGGCCCTAAACTTGATTACATATTTCACTTGTGGACCCAAAGAAACTAGAGCATGGACTGTGAGAGTTGGGGCGGCAGCACCCGAAGCGGCGGGCGAAATCCACTCCGATTTCACTAAAGGCTTCATTCGAGCGGAAGTTATTGCGTACGATGACTATATTTCTTCAGGTGGAGAAGCTAAAGCCAAAGAGCAAGGAAAGCTAAGATCAGAAGGTAAAACTTACATCGTAAAAGATGGCGATGTAATGCATTTTAGATTTAACGTTTAGACTAGTCGTATCGTTTAAGACGCTACTAAACACTAAGAAGTGGTAGCGTCTTAAACTCTTAAAATTCCTTTTCAGTTTAACAACTTAACCCAACCTATCGTTAGCGATCCCGACACCTTTAAAAACTGCAATCCAATAATCATCGACCACTCTTAGGAGTAGAAAGTATGCTCCCAACTTTATAAATCTAAGCCAAGAATCAAAACTATTTGGAACTTTTTCCAAGTTCAATCATCAAAGAAACTGTACACATTTAAAATTTTTTAGGAAAAAAAATTAAGTGTGTGCAAAAGAAACTCTTGGGTACTTTGATTTTTTATGATAAGAGTCAGGAGAATCTGTCTTGCTGTACCGACAGATATTTGGTTCAGCGATGCTGAACTTGTCTTAGAATGATGTACTTCTAAAGCAAGATAGCTGAAATGGCAAGGGTCAATCTAGTGTTAAAATACAGATTTAGAGTCCTAAAATACAGCGCAAAACGAGCATCGAAGTTAAACTGAAATTAGGGAAATTTAATATGGCGACAAAGAAAAAAGCTGCTCCTAAAAAAGCTGCAAAGAAGACTGTAAAGAAAGCTGCGGCTAAAAAGACAGTAAAGAAAACAGTAGCTAAAAAAGCTCCTGCTAAAAAGAAAGCTCCTGCTAAAAAAACAGTAGCTAAAAAAACAGTAAAGAAAGCTGCTCCTAAAAAAGCTGCTAAAAAGACTGTTGCCAAGAAAGCTCCTGCAAGAAAAGCTGCTGCTACTAGAAAGAAGCCAGCTCGTCCAGCTGCTAGAAAGAAAACAGCGAAGAAAGCTGTTAAGAAAAGCGCGTAACTCTAGGGTTATGACGTTGGGAACTTTACGTTCCAGTAAAGCCACCGCAAGGTGGCTTTTTTTTTAACAAACTTAGAAAGAATACAGGCAGTTAGGCCAATGCTTACCCAAATTTCTAAAAACAGAAGAGCTCTTGCAAAAGCACTCTCGGAGGTAGAAAACTCCGAAGAAAGTACTCCGAAGTGGTACGAAACGATTTATAAAAATTGTGGCAAGGCTAAAATCATTGGAATAACCGGTGCACCAGGTGCTGGAAAATCATCTCTAATCAATTTACTCATAAAAGAGTTTCTAAATAAGTCCCTGAGAGTAGCAGTTCTAGCTATCGATCCATCAAGTCCTTATTCCGGAGGAGCGATTCTCGGAGATAGGACAAGAATGATTCTCTCCGCTGAAGATAATAATGTATTTATCAGATCATCGGCTTCGAGAGGAAGGCTTGGTGGACTCTCCCCTAAGACCTTAGAAATGGTACACGTTTTAGATGCGGCAAACTATGACGTGATTATAATTGAAACTGTTGGTGTTGGTCAGGCTGAAATGGACATCATGAAGTGCGCTCACCTTGTAGCACTCGTACTATCTCCACATACGGGAGATGGAATGCAAGCACTTAAAGCAGGCATTCTTGAGATAGCAGACATTTTTATTCTAAATAAAGCAGACCTACTTGGCATGAACGAGCTTGAAAAGGATCTACTATCTAGCTTAATGTTAGCCCCAGAGATTAAACAGATAGCAAAAACTTCTACCTACAACAACCAGGGCATCTCTGAATTATGCGACAAGCTCCTCAAAATTCACGAAGAACTATCAACAAGTGGTGAGATTAAAACAAGAATTGAACGATCTTTAATTTTCGAATTTACTTTCAAGCTAAGAGAATCCTTACTTCTAGCCCTTGAGAAGGATGAAAAATTCACTGAAAAAATTGCTTTATTAGAAAAGAAAATAATTGATAGATCTAAAAGCCCACAAAAATGTGTTACCGAGATACTAAGCTACTTAGAAAAAACTAAGCATTAAGCAGGCTACTTACCACGATTGATAAGCTTCTTAACCGCTCGATTATGTTCTTCTAAAGACCGACTAAATGTATGCTCGCCAACCTTATCTGGATCTAGGACATAATATAGAAAGCCATGAGAAGTAGGGTTCACTACCGCCAACAAGGAATCTCTATGAGGAGTAGTGATTGGAGTGGGAGGCAATCCTAAATGTAATCTTAGATTGTAGGGATTATCTCTATTATCTAAATCTTTTCTTGTAAGATTTCCATTAAAATTAGGTATGCCATAAATAACTGCCGCATCAATTCCTAGAGCCATTTTACGTTCCAGTCGATTCCAAATAACTTCTGCCACCATTGGCTTTTCGAAATCCTTGGAAGTCTCTGCTTCCACTAGAGAAGCAATAATCATAGCTTGATGTAAGGTGATGCCTCGACTAGCCACTAAAATCTCGTATCCTTCTGGCAATTTTTTCCAAAAGGCATTAATCATTTCTATAAATACTTGAGACGCTGTGGGGGTTGAATAAAAAGAGTAGGTTGCTGGATACAGATACCCCTCAATAGAACTAGAAGAAATGCCTTGCGACAAAAGAAAGTTAGGATCTCTAGAAAGCTTTCGAAACTCCTTTTTAGAACCAATACCTAAAGCTACGCAGCGATTAATAATTTGTTTTAAAGTAAAGCCTTCCGGTATGACTAACTCAACGCTAGGCACACTATATATCTTCCCACTCTTAAAAGACTTCTCAATATCTAAAGGTGATACGACCCTCTCAAAGGCATAATGACCAGCCTGAAAACTTCTAAAATCTGAAAACACCTTTGTCCATAAAGTGAATAAACGACTTGAACTTATAAGATTTTTATCTTTCAACTCCATTGAAAGAGCTTGCAAACTCATTCCCTTCTGCAAGTCCATCTCAACGACCTTGAGGCCAGTATCATGAGATCGATTAGACCAAGAAGCTAAAAAGTAACCTCCTGAAAAGAATGTGGCAATGAGGA
>CAYGUX010000001.1:119666-363379 GCA_964353175.1 uncultured Bdellovibrionales bacterium
AGGAAAAATACGATTAACGATATAACCGTAAATAATCTTGACATCAAAAATCTTTCCTTAAATTAAACTTCGCTTAAAACTAGTCGAACATCAAAAACTTTCATGCCTGCTAACAGCGCCCCTTCCATACCCTTCTCCCCATCTTCGAATACCAAAGTTCGCTGTGGATCAATCCCAATAGTCTTTGCGACATCAAGCCAGACCTCCGGCCTGTCCTTCGTATTAGTCGTATCATCAGCTGCTACCACTAGCTCAAAAAGCCCTAAGAGATTATTATCTTCTAAACTCTTAACCACATTCACTCTAATACCACCAGAAACAACTGCCATCGGCTTCTTCCCGCTATATTTTTTTGCTATAGCTGTAATGGGTGACAACTCTTTCGCTTGAAAATTACTCTCAAACAACAAGGATTCTTTTCTATCAGCAATCTCCTGACTCGTGCAACTTAAATTAAGTTTATCTATAAGATCTTGAGCAATCACATAACTTGGAATAGAATTATATGCATGTAAGAAAGAAATGGGAAGATCAATTCCATACTCTCTAAAAACTTGCTCCCAAGCCTTAAAATGTGCCTCAAGACTATCTACAAGAGTACCGTCACAATCAAAGATAAATCCGTCAAAACCATCTAACCACTCATCATTTAAAACATCATTCATACTCACTACTTTCTTTCTAATAACCAATCTCTAGCACTAGTAAAACATACAATCCATGGAGAAAATTCACTCCTCGATTGTGAGGTTTCTAGATTAGGAAGTTGCCAATTTATAAAACTTCTTTCAATATGCGGCATCAACGCAAGATGCCGACCATCGATAGAGCAAACGCCTGCGGCTCTCAAATCAGAACCATTGGGATTCCGAGGGTACGACTCAGATGAATATTTAAGCGCCAGTTGGAATTTGGACTTGTCTGCATCTAAATTGAATTTCCCTTCGCCATGAGCAACCCAAGCGCCGATTGTACTTCCCTTTAAATCTTTTAACATTATTGCGCTACTATCCTCAACAGTCAGCCCAACAAAAGTACTTTCAAATTTCCCTGAATCATTATGGGACATTTGAATGCCCTCAGGATTAGTTCTGTCGATAAGTCCTAAGCTTGTCATTAACTGACAACCATTACAAACTCCGATAGAAAGAGTATTAGGTCTTTCATAAAATTCGTTTAAAATCTCTTTAGCCTTATCGCTATAAATCCAACTAGTAGCCCAACCACGGCCAGCTCCTAAGACATCGCTATTACTAAAGCCTCCAGGGAAAGCTAAGAATGATGTATTTTTAAAATCAACGCTACCACGAACTACCTCATCCATCGTCACATCTCTGACATCAAAACCACTCGCATATAAACATGCTGCGAGTTCTCTATCACCATTCGTACCCTTTTCCCTCACAACCACAGCCTCCAAACCACTTCGTTTGGGCTTCGAAACAGAAAATTCTACATTCTTTCCACTAGAGTCAAAACCACTAGGCCAATTAAGCTCTAGTGGCACTGAATTCAAGGACTCAAATCTTTCCTTAGCCAAAGCACGCGGGACTTGCAAAGAATCAAATTGAAAAGAAGGTTTTAACCAAACTCGTCTCAGTTCTTCTAGCTCCAATCTATGGGTGAACTCAGGAGAAATCAAACTAATAGCCCTACCCTTAATATCCCCAACAACTCTAAGATCTAAACCTAAATCACTTGCCTTAGATACGATCCCCTCTAGTTCTTCATCTCTTACTTGCAACAACACTCCAGCTTGTTCCGAGAACAGACTAACCGCAGTTGGAAATGTTCGTAGATTTAAAGTTAAGCCAATATCACCTACAAATGCCATCTCCAAAGCCGATACGATTACTCCGCCTTGAGAAACATCATGAGATGCTAAAAGTTTTTCAGCCTGCACTAGCTCTTGAACAAAGCCAAAAGCAGTTTTAAAGTATGGCACAGAAATCTGAGTTAAAGGCTCAGTTAGAAGGTTATTCTTAGTTTGTAATAAAACACTACCTCCAAGTTGAAAATCACTCGTCCCTGCCAAGTTAAGATAAAGTAGCTTAGAATCTTGTATCGCTTTTAATTCACTACTAACACATTTACTAACATTTTCTACTTCAGAAGAAGCACTAACGATAACAGTACCAGGTGCTTTTACAGATATTCCATCTGGATAACCCATAGTCATCGACATAGAGTCCTTACCAGTTGGGACAGCAACCCCCAGTTCGATACAAAGTTTAGATAAAGCTTCCACCGCTCTATACAACCTCGCGTTCTCCCCTTTCTGCTTTGCAGGCCACATCCAGTTTGCACTTAAAGCTACGCCTTCTAAACCATGCGCCAAGGGTGCACTTATAATATTCGTTAAGGACTCAATAACACTATACTCAGCACCACGCTCTGGATTTATCAATCCAAGAGTCGCGTGATGGCCTATAGAGGTAGCAATTCCACTCTTCCCGGTGTAATCAAGTGCCATTACACCGCAATCATTTAAAGGAAGGTGTAGCGGACCTGTGCATTGTTGCATTGCAACAAGCCCCGTCACACTTCTATCAACTTTATTAGTCAGCCAATCCTTACAAGCAATGGAGTCCATTGAAAGCACTTCCCGTAATGCAGACTCAAATACCTTAGGATCAGAAAGTTTTAGATGTAATTCATTTAATTCTCGATCAACTTCAACATCCTCTAGGATTGTCTTTGGAGAACTTCCCAACAAAACATCAACTGGCAAATCAAAGGGTGTCTCAACCTTAGAAGTCTTAACCGTAATTCTACCACTTGAAGTGATTTGACCCACGACATAACATGGAGCGCCTTCTCGCTGAGAAATCTCTTTTATAATTTCGATATCCTCCTTAGCTACAATCAAACCCATTCTTTCTTGGGATTCATTGCATAATATCTCATAAGGCTGAAGGCTCTCATCCCCTAGAGGCAACTCATCTAACCAAATCTCGCCACCTGTGTCCTCTAATAATTCACTAAAACAATTTATATGCCCACCTGCTCCATGATCGTGGACAAGTTTGATTGGATTATTAGGCATCTCAGAAAGAGTACGAATTACATTCATCGCTCTTTTTTGAATCTCTGGATTCGCTCTCTGTATCGCGCTCAACTCAAGATCAGAAGAAACATCTCCAGTATCAACCGAGCTAACAGAACCACCGCCCATCCCAATTCTAAAGTTCTCACCACCAATTAGAACTAAAAGATCTCCATCTTTTGCTTTCTGCTTTAAAGCATCTTTTGCTTTCGCATAACCTACCCCACCCGCCATCATAATCACTCGATCATAAGCATAAGTATCAGCTTCCACCTTTCCTTCAAAAGTAGAAATAGATCCGCAAATAACAGGCTGCCCAAACTTATTACCAAAATCAGAAGCCCCATTTGAAGCCTTAATTAAAATCTGTGCTGGGGTTTGATATTTCCACTCCCTCTCCTTCAGAAACAGATCCCAACGATTAGGAGACTGCTTATCAAGCCGAGGATACGCAGTCATGTAAACAGCAGTTCCCGCTAGAGGAACACCCCCAGTTCCACCCGCCATTCTATCCCGAATCTCTCCACCACTTCCAGTAGAAGCACCATAAAAAGGCTCAACTGTAGTTGGAAAGTTATGAGTCTCTGCCTTTAAAGAAAGCACTAAGTCTTCGCTCTTTTCTTGATACCGATATTGGTCCTTATCATCTTTTAAGGCAACAAAACGATCAATTGTAGGCCCAGAAAAATAAGCAACATTATCCTTATACGCAGAAATTAAATACTTGGGTGCATTCTTACTCGTATCTTTAATCAACTGAAAAAGTGACTTAGCTTCCTCCTTTCCATTAATAATAAAAGTGCCATTAAAAATCTTATGTCGACAATGTTCAGAATTAATTTGAGAGAATGCGTAAATCTCAGCATCCGTAAAAGCCCTTCCAAGTTCAGTGGATGCATTATCAAGGTAGGCAATTTCATCATCAGATAAAGCAAGCCCGAACTCCTGATTAAAAGCAGAAATATTTGAGATATGTTTAACCTCTAAAGTAACCCCTTTAGGTAAAAAACTATCTCCAGTCAGTGGGCTATATAAATTCTCTATCATCCGATCAATACTTTGACCCTGCTTAGATAAAGGATAAAATCTTTCAATCCTCTTAACAGAATCAATCCCAGCCCTATGAACTATTGCAACAGCATTGGTAGAGAAAGGACTAACAAACTCATTTCTTGGGCCAACATAAGAACCCTTAAGTTCAGTTTCTTTTACAACCTTCGCTTCAAGTATCCACTCAAGCGCAGCAAAGTTCGCCTTTGTAAGGTCCCCATCAGAAATTAAAACAAAAGCTTCCGCCTCCGAGGCAAATAGATATGACTTCATTGTTATCTTAAATTTAAAGGAATATTTGGCATTATTATATATGTTTAAGGCGAAAAATGCACCCCTTCGGACTAGATGCCGAATAAAGACAGGAGGTTATAAATAACCGCTTTAAATTACTCGCTTTAACCCTCACCATACTCATTCCACAAATATACCATCCTCTTTCGAGGGCCTGGATGAGTAGAGGAGGCATCATCTAAATCGTTCGTTGTTCTAAACGCAGGAACTCCTGGCTTTTCCTTTATTCTAGAAACAAACTCCTTAAACCAGCTCAATGTCAGCTCCCCCTCATGAGGAGGAAGTTCCAAAACTTCTTTTGATCTTATTTTCTTCAAATCTAGATACTCGTCCTCTAACATCTCATCTGCATCTAAAGAATCACTAAAAATTTGTGCTTTAAAATACTGAAAAAAACTACTTTCTCTAATTTGCTTATGGGCTTTTAAGTTCTTCTCTAAAGTTGCATTTAACTCTTCCGAACTCAAACAATCATAGGAAAGAGAATCCTCAAGTAGAGTATTCAAATCCTTTGCGCTCAATTGCTGCCCCTCTTTTTTGGCCTTTAGAAGAAGAAAATACGCTTCAGACAAAGTCTCCGAGTGTTTTGAAATCAGAAATTCCGCTCTAAGAGCAGGAAGGAGACCTGCGACCTCCGCCCCACAATCATCACAAAGATACTCAATCACAGTAGAGTATCTAGCAAAATAAGTCCCTACTATTCCCTGATATATCCCAGCTACGATAATAGCTATCAACACATTAGAAGAAAGGCTTAGTAATGCCAAACCAAAGATAGAACCGGTAAACAAACGGACTAATAGAGCTTCTTGATAAAACAAAGGATAACGATAAATATGAGCCAACTCATGCGCGACAACACTTTGCAATTCATACTTCTTTAAAGCATGCAAGGTAGAACGATTGAGCATGACTATGCGTAAATTCTTAAAAATATAACCTAAGCCAAGGGTAAGTGCGCTTGCATTAACTTGTTTTTCTGAAGTTACATAAAATCGAACATCGCTAGGCTTTACACCCATCTTATTACAGGCACCATCACAAACTTCCAAAATTGAAGTCCGATTTAAATGCCCATACTGGGTAGTCGGCTTAAGGTCCTTCACTAACTTTCGTTTCTTTGCAAATAAATAAGCTAAGGATAGCAAGGTTGGAAAAACTGCTACTCCTAAAACTATCAGAGCCTCCAAAGGATTAGTTAAAAGTGCAGAATGAGGCACTAGGTATAAAATAGAAAATGCCAAAAACCCTTCAAACAACACAACAAGTTTACCAACTCGCTGAGCCCTAGCATAGCTTGCTAAAAGCGCTTTTCTTTTAGGAACTTGAAGCCCCATTAGGTCATCGCATTAAATATGGTACTCATAAATCCTGACTTAGGTTTTCCTCTAGTCTGATAATAAACCTTACCAGGCCCAGTATATCTATTCACTAGACCCTCGCCTGAAAGAAATGAATTAGTTATCCCCTTAGACGCAGTTACTAACTTATAAGAGATAGTGGAGTCAAAGGCTACCACGAAGTCATTATCAATTACGAACTTTTCCTCTTCTTGAAGATAGATTTCTCTAATATCTCCTGAGGCAGATAAAAACACAATCCCTGGGCCAGATGCTCTAACCAAGAATATTCCTTTCTTTGCCATCATACCTTTAATCCCAGTGAATTCGGTTTTAAGGCCAACAGTAGTTTCACTTGCTAAGAAAGAACCCTTAGCAATTAACAAATCAGTCCCTTCATTCAGATTGATTGGAACAATTGGCCCCATAGCCTCCGGTGCCAATGTTAATGTTTGCTCATCTCTTTTTGCAGTATAAAGTGCAAGCGCAACACTTTCTCCAGCAAGCAATCCTTTCACAGAGCCACCGACACTAGTAGTTCCCGTAACCCCGCCAAGTTTTGCACTGACTTCAACACCAATACTCATACAAACCATACTCTTGGGTTGTGCATAAATAGAATCGCCCTCATTCATACTCAAATCAAGAACGGCGAAAACGGTGTTGCCAGTTACTTTGTGTTGCATTAGCTAACTAATCATCATCTACGCCAGGGCTTACCTTTTGCTTAAGCACATAACCACCAAAACTCACTAAAGCTAATAGGCCTAGAAAAATAAACAGGGCCACCATTCGACTAACGCCAAGAATATCAGAGATGGCTGTGATACAGATGTCATATATGACAACTCTAATTAACCAACTTACGATTCCGCCCATGCCACCACGTCTGTGACTAACACTAGATAGGTCAAACATAGATATTAAAAATTGATTTACTTTTTGATTCATTGCCACTCTTAGCTCCCTATTATTACTAAATAAAACGCATCTAAAACTCTCAAGAAAAATCGTCCAAAACTCTGAAAATCTTGAACTTTTCCCGCATACATAGCTTGTATCATAGGATAGCCATTTCGGAAGCAAATATTTTAAGTATTTAATCCTCCTTCCTCTATTTGCAAATGTAGAAAAATAAACTACCGTAATGAGCTACCTTTCTTATTTCCGGAAGGTGAACAGGAAGTGGTTGGGAGGCGGGGCAAATCAGGAACATCTTTGCAACTTACTATAAACCTCTCGATACTTTAAATACCCAGAATAACGTGCAAAGTCCTCCCTGGTGAACCCATTTTCTTCTCCTAGGCAGAGATTCTGAGCTATGAGTTTATCTACTCTTTCTACTGGCATAAACAAGGTCGTCAATGGATATTTAAATGCACCGTCGGCCTGTGAGAAAGAATACGCTAAGAGGAAAAATACTAAACTGTAAGCAGGAACAAAATCAAAAACTAAGGTAAAACGCTTAAGAACTGCCGAAATATTTCTAAGGCCTACTGATGTATCCATCCCTTTAAATATTACCAATAAGCATAAAACTGGAAAGATCATTCGCATCAATGGTGAAATTAAAGACAGAGCAAACACAAAACAAAGGAAAAGGACCTGGGCGATCCGTAGCAGTTCTCTATTTAAGGTAAAAAAAGCAATCACCAATAATATTATATTGGCAGCTAGGGAGTAGATCGCGACACTTAGATCCTCTCCTACTGGGCCTTTAAACATTCGATCCAATATCAGGTTTTTAACATCTCCATCAAATAGGGACAAAAGAAAGCTTTCGTCCCATAAACCAATTGCGATAACAAACATGTATAACATTAAAATTGCTCTCATTATTCCACTTAAGAAATGTTCATTTCGCCTAGAAGGGCCATCTTTTCTAACCAACCCACTTAAAAGCCAAATAAAAATCAAAACGCCCAACAACACAAAATGATCAGGCGATATGTCTCTTCCGTAGAACATGGAAATCAAGGAAATCAAATATAAAAAGAAACGAAAGTGCTGATGCTCTGAGTCACCTCTCATCAGGATTCTAGACAAAACAAGAGTAATTAATAGAACAACAAAAACTTGCAATATTAATAATCCTAAATCTCCAAAGTAAAAATGAATGGTGTAAAATAAAGAATCATACAGGTTAGATCTGGCCATTGCCTGCTTGCAGGTATCGCTTGGATAATTCAAAGTGTCTTCGAGACAAATCTGATGAACCTGTCCCCCTTCTCCTAAGGCCATAAAATTGCGATCTGAATATATCGGCACTAAAATCTGTGACAATACCGCGAACACAAGGCTACACTTCAAGAATTTAAGACTAATAATTGATTTCGAGGTATCCATTACTTACAATTGAACCGAACTAACCAGAGAAACTTAGTCAGAATTAGAACGAGGTTTTTATTAGCTCGGAGCATATGCTAGAAAGAGTCCAAGGAAAATTTATTTTTTTTGCATGAAAAACTTTATAAAACCATTTCTACTGCTTATTTCTCTTCTTGTTGTAAGTGAGGTGCTCGCTTGTCCAGACATAGACGGACTCACCGACCTAAATTGTGATCAAAGAATAGTCATTGTAGCTTTTGGTGATTCTATTACTTTTGGCAGAGGCGATTCAACTGGACTCGGTTATCCAGGTAGATTAAATTTTCTTCTCCCTAATACTACGATAGTTAAACTTGGAGTTCCAGGAGAAGATACCGACAGAGGGAAGGCGAGAGCCGCTAGGCAACTACCTTTAATTCCCGAAGCTGACTATACTATTATACTTGAGGGAGTAAACGACTATTTTTTACCGAACCATCAAGCAGAACGTACTAAAAACAACCTAGTTGCGATAGTCAAAACAGCAAGAACACCAGGCGCCACATCTGCACTTTCAACACTAACTGATCTTAAAAGAACTTCGGCCCAAGCAAACTGGGTTATTTCAATTAACTCACTAATTAGAAGCTTTTCCCAGCTCGAGTTTTATTCCTTGGGCAAATCAATAATAAGTGGCGATAAACTACATCCAGATGACCTAGGCTATCAAAGAATGGCGGAATATGTTGCAGCTTATTTAACAAGCCTTAGTATTAGTAATAAACCTGCTGATCTAGATGCAGATGGAATTTTTGATTTTGCGGAAGCAAAATTTGGAGCTTCTACTTTTACAAACGATACTGATGGCGATGGGATACTAGATGGACAAGAAGTGTTTATTTACAAATCAAACCCCTCAAGCCTAGACTCTGATGGAGATGGGTTGTCTGACAATTATGAGGTCTTTACCCTTGGCTCTGATCCGAGTAGCGCACTACCTGGAGCGCCAAAGATTAAATCACTTATACCAATACCTCTTACCAATCCCTAGTCCGCATTATTCACGAGACTTCATAACGAGAGTGGTGCGGGCTAGGCTACTACCTTACGAATCTTCCTATTATTAATTTGCTTATTCAAGGATCGACCCCTATAAGAATGTCCACCGACTGTAATGTCTCTAACAAGCGCTGAGGCTCTAGAAGATCGCCAACCATTTGCACGAGACATATTTACTCCGGAATTCGCAGAACGAATAGGCAAAGCTGGACCTAGAAACTCTCTACCCCCTTGACCCACCAAACTACTGCCAGAATCCCAAACTAACTCATAAACAATATATATAAAAGAGAGGCTAAGAAGTGCCACTTCAAGATAAACTGAAAAATCAGATAAGAATAAAGAATTTAGTGTTAGAGTAGAATCCATAAAAGCTCCTTGTTGATATGAACTGTTGTTATGATTCGAGGATATAGAACAAAACTAGAACGTAGTCAAGATATTTTTCACTTTACTTCTAGTCTTTTCTTTAGAGTTTCTATATAACAAGGAGTGCGCCATAGTAAATACAGTGACTTAAAAGTAGCAGGGCTACTTTTATAGGTTTTCATAAAAGTAGGAATATTTTCGATGTCGAAACAATATAATAGAAAAGATGCTCTCTATAACCAAGCAAAGGATGAGGGATACCGCTCTCGTGCGGCTTATAAACTTCAGGAATTGCATCAAAAACTTAAAATTTTCAAGGGTGGGGATAAAGTACTTGATCTTGGTTGTTATCCCGGTGGTTGGGTGCAAGTCGCTAGTAAGTTAGTTGGACCCAAAGGGCTTGTAGTAGGAATAGATAGAGTAGAAGTGGAACCTTTTAATGACTCAAACGTCCAAATTATCCATGGAGATATTTTAGATTCCAAGAATATAGAACTTTTAGGAAACAACAAACCCTTTGATGTCATTATGTCTGATATGAGTCCTTCGCTTTCAGGTATTAAGGAAAAAGATGATGCTGGTATGGCAGAGTTACTTGGGATTGCCTTAGAATTTGCAAAAGACAACCTATCAAAATCGGGCTGGTTTCTAGCCAAAACCTTCCCAGGGGCAGACTGTGATGAACTATTGAGACTGGAAAGAAGTAAATGGATAAAATTTCAATTTACCAACTTAAAATCTACTCGAGGTAGTTCGATTGAAAAGTATGTGTATGCTAAAGGCTTAAAATAGTCTATTTTCTTATCTTCTTAATTTTACTTAAATTTAACGCGTGAACTACATAACCTCCAAAATAAGTCTCCTCGGAACCTCTAGCCTCGCAGCATTTTCACAGCTTGGTGAATCTTGGCTCTTCATCATGAACGTTTTGATACAAGCGCTTAAACCTCCCTATGAAATTAAACTAATTCTGAAACAAGTCTATGTAATAGGCGCGCAATCAATTACAGTAGTTGCACTAGTTGGCGGATTTACTGGAGCGGTACTAGCTGTTCAAGGGGAATATACATTGTCCCAATTTGGTGCAACCGCATTTACAGGATCAGCCATAGCTCTAAGTCTAATCAGAGAATTAGGCCCAGTGCTAACAGCCTTAATGGTAAATGGTCGAGCAGGTAGTGCTATGACCGCAGAATTGGGCATCATGAAAATCACCGAACAAATCGACGCTTTAAGATCGATGGGAATTAATCCAATAAAGCATCTGATGGTTCCAAGAGTCATCGCAGGATTAATATCACTACCCTTACTAACCGCAATTTTTATTACTGTAGGTATCGCCGGAGGATACTTGGTAGCCGTAGAAACCTTAGGTTTATCATCAGGGATATTCCTTGCACTGATGAAACAATCGGTAAAACATATCGACGTTTATTCCGGCTTCCTTAAATCGATATTCTTTGGCTTTGCTATTAGTTGGATATCTTGCATAAGAGGCTGGAAATGTGGTTATGGAGCAGTCGGGGTAAACAAAGCCACTACAAGTGCAGTAGTAACAAGCTCCGTACTGATCTTGGTTCTAGACTACCTCCTCACCTCTCTATTTACTGTAATTTTCATGAAGTAGTAAGGATGAAGATAAAACTAAACAACCTACACATGAGGTTTGGAAGTCAGATTGTATTGGATGGAATTTCAACCGAAATAGAGTCGGGCAAAACAACAGCTATCATTGGTCCAAGCGGTACTGGCAAAAGCGTTCTCCTAAAAACCATCACAGGCTTACTAGAACCAACTAAAGGCGATATAAACATTGGTGAAATAAACTTCACTAATGCAGATTCTGCAACTCGTTCACAAATTTGCCAAAAAATAGGAATGTTGTTTCAAGGTGCGGCTCTCTTTGACTCACTCACACTTCTTGAAAATATAGAATTTCCTCTACTTCATACTGAAGGTGTTAAACCTAAAGAAGCCCATGATAGAGCTTATGAGGAGCTAAAAAAATTCAAACTCGAAGAATTCACGAACAAACTTCCCGGTGAAGTCTCTATCGGAATTAGAAAACGTACCGGCATTGCAAGAGCGATGGTTGTTAAGCCTGAAATTATCCTATTCGACGAACCCAATACTGGACTGGACCCAAAGGTAGGCCAAGAGATTTACGACATAATTGCTAAGCTTAGAGAGACTTCTAATTTTACTGGAGTCGTAGTTAGCCACGAAATCCCGGAAGTTTTTCAGGTATGCGACAAGGTCATAATGCTTTATAATGGCAAAATCCAATTTGAAGGCAAGGCTAGTGAATTTGAAACTTGCAATAACCCAATTGTGGAACAGTTTGTTTCAGGTTCAACCCAAGGACCCATTCAAGTAGGAAAAGATTTAATTTAATATGTTAAGGAATCAATGAAAGATAAGAATCCAAATGACCCAGCTTTAGGTATTGAGTTTTGGGTAGGTTTATTCGTCGTACTAGGATTACTAGGGTTTTCATATATCTCTATAAATGTCGCAAGGATGAAATATAGTGATTATGGATATAAAAATATCTCTGCTATATTCACCGATGCGTCAGGACTAAAGCTAGGCTCCCCGGTAGAAGTTGCTGGCGTACAGATTGGTTCTGTATCAGCGGTATCACTTGAAGGCACTAGAGCAAAGGTTACACTACAAATTGAAGAGAAATTTCCCGTTAGAGATGACGATATCGCTCAAATCAGAACTAAAGGAATAATTGGAGACAAGTACGTAAGGCTATCACCAGGTGGTGCAGACGAATTAATAGAAGATGGTGGCCAAATTGCAGACACAGAATCATCTGTGGATTTTGAAGATATTATTGGTAAATTTATTCACTCGTTTAATAAGGACGAAAAATAATTCGACTGCGCTATGAAACTAACAAAATATTCATTTTTCATCTTAGGCTTTGCACTTCTCAGCCTAAACAATATTCAAATCGCACACGCCGACGCCAAAGAAACGGTTAAGAATACCGTAGATGAAGTACAAAGAGTAGTACGAGTCGCACCCAAAGATGCTAGTGGAGACGAGATAGATCAATCTTTAAGAAAAGTCATCGCACCCATCTTTGACTTTGATGAAATGTCAAAACGTTCTCTAGGTGTAAACTGGAAAGCCGCTACACCCAGCGAGCAGGCTCAATTCACAGAATTATTCTCTGAATTACTAGCTAAGAACTACTTAAAACAAATTAGAATGACCGCTGCAACAAGTCACTACGAAATTCTACATGCCAATGAAGATACAAAAAAAGCAGTAGTACAAACAAAAGTAAACAATGACAAAGGTACTCTAAAGGTAGATTATAGACTATACAATAAAGGCAAAGGCTGGAAGGTATATGACGTAATTGTAGAAAATATTGGCCTTGTTAGTAACTACAGGTCTGAGTTTTCAGAAATAGTTCAAAAAGACAAAATGAGCGGCTTAATTCAACAACTAAAAAAGAAAATCCAAGAGAACAAAGATGCAGAAGAGAGTTAAAAAAGCTCGATTCAAGTGGCCAACAATCCCCAAGGCAAGAGGAGGGAATTATCAACCATTTTTAGCCTCGTTTAAGCGAAGAACTTCTTCTTCCGTAAACTGTTTAGTTATGTTCAATAAACTTTTAACAGTTGGCAATGGTCGCACTCTTGCATATATTTGGTAGCTAAATAGACCCTTACTTATCTTTATTAATATTTGATTAATTTTAATAAAGATGTCGGCAGTACCCCCCCTACCAAAGGCTAAAGGAAAAGGAGCTGGAATTCCTCTTATTTCTAGGACTTCAAATCCTTGATCGTAAAACAATCGCTTTAAGCTTTTAAAAGTAAAAATACGGGCATGTGTTTTATCCAAAATCCCCCTCTTCCCATAGTTCACAGAGCCCATTAAAAACATCAAACGAACAGGGAAAAAAGTAAAGTTAGGAGTAGTCACGACCACCACAGAATCGCTACAATTACTGGAAGATCTAATCTTGCAAAATAACTTCTCAGGATTTTTGAGATTCTCAACAACGTCTAATGCCAGTATGATGTCGAATTGACTTCCCCCACCCTCCTTCAAGAAGCTATCAAACTCAAAATGATCTAAGTCAGCTTCAAAAGAGTTCGTA
Organism: uncultured Bdellovibrionales bacterium; assembly: GCA_964353175.1. Lineage (GTDB taxonomy): Bacteria > Bdellovibrionota_C > UBA2361 > SZUA-149 > DAOLCO01 > JAIYCX01. Next base: position 133,258 of record CAYGUX010000001.1, read on the forward strand.
CAGTTCTCAGCTAAACTTTTTGAAATTTGTAGATCGACTACAGAAATTTCCGCACTCTTTTCAATAAATGGTTTTACCAACTCCAAGGGACCACATCCTAAGGACAATATTTTCAGATTAGGCTCTAAGGAAGAAAGCGCGATGCTATGAGAGGAACAAAAATCAAACTTTGACTCATAAGGCTGTGAACCGTCATTAATGTCAAACTTGGCTTGATAGAAGATTCCCCAACTTTGCAGTCGATACAATATACAAGACGTAATAATTTTAACTGCATACCCAAGGCCATTAACATGACATATCTCATCTCCATAAAAAGTCGGGATTGGCTTCTCCACTATCTTAGCTCCCGACTCACTTAACTGAATAATAATATCAGTATCAAAATCAAAGAAATTAGAATTGAATGAAAATGGAATCTTTGAAAGTGCTTTGACTGAATAGAGTCTATAACCGGAATGCCACTCAGATAAGGAAGTTCTTACAATCTTATTTTCTAAATAAGTTAATACCTTGTTGCCTATAAACTTATACAAAGGCATTCCACCATCTAAAGCGCCTTTGGAATTTAACATTCGCGATCCAAATACAGCATCCGCAACCCCCTCCACCAAGGGTTCTAACAACCTCGGCAACTCCTCAGGTGCATACTGGCCATCTCCATGAATTAAAGCCACAAAATCAAAACCATGCTCTATCGCATACTGGTAACCCAATTTCTGATTACCTCCATATCCTAAGTTTTTTGGATTTTTTAAAATCTTAATCTTAGGGTTAGTTGATATAGATTTATACCCGACCGAAAAAGTTTTATCCGAAGAAGCATCATCGATAATTAAAACTTCCGTGTCCCATTTGTTGGGATCAAAAACCTCATGAGGAATCCTAGAAATAACTTTTTCGATCGTTGATTGAGCGTTATAGGCTACAATGAAAATCAATAATTTATGAGGCATCTATACTTTCCTAAACTTTTGCCATAAACAGTATGCCCATCAGAATGGCTACCCTGTAGGAGAAGAGCATACCAGCTTTAACACCTTCGCTCAAACTAAAGCGGATAACTCAGAGATTACAGAATCGGCTAAGATAAATTTGTCCTTAGGTATATGAGCACGACCCTCGTGGACGGCAAAAAATCCCTGCTTCATCATGTAATCTAGCCTACCTGACTCATAGGCTCTTAAAAGATCTGAGCACTCATCTAGTAACAAGCCCTCACTAAGTCTAAACCTTAACAACAACAATTCACTTTCCTTACTAGCTTGATTATAAGCTTCAACAAGTTGCTCCGCTTGACCCTCAGCTCTGATTCTTTGTTGATACACCTCAGGCTTAGGAGTATTTGCCCAGCGCTTAGGAAGTCCCGCCTCCAAGAGATGAGAATGTGCTCCAGCTCCTAGACCTAGATACTCACCACCCCTCCAGTAAAGTAAGTTATGAGCGCACTCAAAACCCGGCTTAGAATAATTAGAAATTTCATATTGTCGATACCCCTTGGATTCAAAAAAATCTTGGGTCGCAATATAAATCTCAGAAGCCTCTTCTTCACTACAAGTAAACTCCGCGCCCTTTTTGGCTTGAACACCAAACTGAGTACCTGGCTCAATAGTTAGAAGATAGGCAGAAAGATGATTGGTATTTAATGTTAAAGCAAGCTGTAGCTCTTCAATCCAAACATCCTTTGAATCAAGTTTTGTAGCACCGATAAAGTCGCAGCTAAGATTAGCAAAACCACATTCCCTTGATTTTAATACAGACTGAAAAATATCATCAGGCTCGTGCCATCTTCCTAAAAACTTCAATTTTTCAGCTCTTAAACTCTGAGAACCAAAAGAAAGTCTATTGATTCCCGCCCTCTTTAGATTTTTGAACTTCTCAACTGACAAATCTTCTTTGAGGGATAAAGGATTGGCCTCTAGTGTAATTTCAATATTTTTATCGAATTCTAATTTAGAGAATATATTTTTTAGAATCTCATCAATGCTTTCAGCGGTAAGGTAAGACGGGGTACCGCCACCGAAAAAGACACTATCGCACTTCCTTCCTTCAAGACCAAACCTAATAACCTGACTTTTAAATTCACTAATTAGAGCTTCCACATATACAGATTCTTTAGTGCTAAGTTCCTCTTTACTCGTTGCAAATGAATTGAAATCACAATAGGGGCATTTACTCATACAAAAAGGAACGTGAATATAAACTCCGAATGAATCACTAGAGATATGCGGTTTAGGAGGCTCGTACATAAAATTTCAAAATGAAATAGAATTAATTTTTAAATACCTTACATCCCTGCTATAAACAGGACATAAACAAATAATCGCTTTAGGCCTAAGGAACCGATAGAAATACATGAGAATACTAATTACTTATACCTTATTATTGATTTCAACTCTAATCTCAGGCAATCTTACCTTGCATGCAGATAACTCTGCCCCCAATGATGCCAAAGACATCACGCCGATCAATATAGGTGAGAAACTACCCAATGCATCTATACGCGATATTAAATCTAAGCCCATTCAGATTCAATCCCTTATAAACGGACAAAAAAGCATTCTTATTTTCTATAGAGGTGGTTGGTGTCCATACTGCAATACTCAGTTAGGGGAGATTGCAAAGATTGAACAGCAATTAATAGATCTAGGATATCAAGTAATAGCCATCAGCCCTGACAAACCAGAAAATTTAGCAAAAGCTAAATTTAAAGGAAAACTTAATTATCAGCTGTTCTCCGATAGTAAAATGGACTTAGCAAAAGCCCTAGGAATCGCCTTTAAAGTCGATGACGCAACAATAGATAAATATATAAATCAATATAAAATTGACGTCGAAAGAGACTCAGGCGAAAACCACCATCTTCTACCAGTACCTACGGTAATAATAGTAGATAAGCAAGGTATTGTAAAATATAGATATTATAATGCTGACTACAAAATTAGATTAAAGAGTGACGAACTAATCAAGGCCGCAAAAGAGTAGGCTTTCATACCAAAAGCCACCCTCCCGTATCTCTTGAAAAATGCGAGGGCAATGGAAACTGACACGATACATCTCTCCAGTTTCCACTTAAGCCGCTTTCTTCGCTATCACTCGGTAATCATACCCAAGAGCAATTAAGATATTGAATAAAACATCAAAAGTTATTCTAGCGGTACCAATACCTGACTCGATTTGAGCTACCCTAGCCTGACTAATATTCAACTTCTTGGCAAGTGCCGCTTGAGAAAGCTTCTCTGCTTTTCTAATTTTAATAATCATACTAATGAGCTTCTGTTTCTCACGAACTTCCGTCAAATTAGCTCCTAAAGAATCAGCTAAATCTTCAATAGACATTTCCTTCCAAGCCATATTAAACCTCCCTTAACCTTCTTAGTATTAATTCAATCTCTTTTTTAGGAAGAGTTGATGTCTTTTTCCAAAACGCATGCACAAGATAAATTGCTTTTAGACGCTTCACATAATAAATTACTCGAACTTGCCCTGCCCTGTCACGAAATCGCAATTCATGTAATCCATGTGCAATACTTGATAAGTTGCGACTCAAGGGCATTTCAAGCCGTTGACCATTTTCAAGCAAAGATAAAGCATCAAGAATTTCCAGACGAGTCTTGCTGGGCAAAGCTACAATGAATTCCTCAACCGGACTTCGGTTACTAGACGTCAGGTAATATCTTATCTTCATCTTTTTTAAATTATAAGTTAGGCCTTATAATAAGTCAAGGCTTATTATAGATGCCGGAACTCGCCTAAACAGCTAGCACCTTATTTAACAACATCTCCAAAAACTAATACTTACTAGTTTCAACTAAGATCTTGGACCTTTTTATGAATGATTCTCCAAATTCAAAAGGGAAGTTCCACATAAACCTTATCGTAGAAAAAATTAAATTATTGCGGAATTAAGAGCGAAGATTACCTTTTAGGGGTTGGAGGCTTTAGCCAACAAAACACACCCGAGAACCTAAGTCCCTGTATATACGCATAAAAAACCCAGAGCCCTAGACAAAAACACAATAATATACTAAATCCCCGCACATATTCAGTAGAATGTTTAAGGTTTTAGAAGGTTTGTTCTTTGCTTGTTTCTTTAAAAGCTTAAGCAATGGTGGATTGAGGGTAGTAACTTCCTTGAATCCACCATTGTCGTGGGTTTGAAGAAATAGGAAAAAAGGAAGATAGAATGCGCAGAATTTATGCTGGTCGTGATGTTACTCAAAATGTGGCATCGCCCAGAAGGACAAGGACGAACAGGCCAAAAGTAGTACATACTATAAGGGAAGAGCACAATCCGCAAGACGACGCGGCTGGATGCAGAAAGAGGGTCATTCAAATGCTACTCGTCACCACGGGTACTCAAGTGACACTGCCGATTGAAACACTATTGGGGGATGTCGGTGAGTATAAAATTCACCCAATTACTCTTTTTGTTACTACTGGAACAATGACAGAAAGGACTATGCAACAAATTAAGTCGCAGGCCCTCAAAGTCCGTGGATCAGAAGAGAAGAGCGAACGAGAGAATGCACGCACCTGGAATGAGCTCATGAATGAACTCGGAACAAACGGCATTCGACATCACCTTCGGGTGACCTGAGCCGCGTAACAATACCGATGCCGACCGGTGGGAAACCCTGGTCGGCATTTCGGTTCTCACATTCTACTGAATACTTTTTCTACTCTTATCAAAATAACAACTAACCACAGCGACAAATACTAAACACCAAAGGACTATCCTTCAAGTATCCAGTCTCTACCGGCTCATATTTTGTTTTTATATAGCCTAGGGCGGAGGTTTTATTTTCTTTTTGATCAAAACTTATAGAAGAGAGAGTTCCGATAGAGTTCTCTAAGGACTTATCATAAAACTTCCCATCAAAGCTTTCAGGCAAAGCACCATCCAATTCGATCTTTACAAGCGCTCTATTAGGCCTGCCTCTTGCTATGGACATTTCTATAACTTCTTGCCCAGCATAACAACCCTTCTTAAATGAAACATAAGAATCAAGCGGAAGATCAGGGCCCAATGTATTTTCTAAAATATCCTTTCCTACGAGTGGATAACCAGCTTTAATTCTTTTTGAATCATACGTGTCGAACAACTCAATTTTAGCATCAACATTAAACTTTGACTTTAGAACACCTAACAAATCATCTTCGCTTAAAGTAATTGGAACTAAAATATCCGCTGTAAAAAGTGATCCTCTTTGTAATACTCTTATTATTAACTCGGCTTGTTCATCAAGAGGCTGAGAACTAATTTCAAATTTCTCATCTGAAAATAAAGTATAAACCCTAAACTCTGAAGAAATGTCCGTAGCAGAGATATCGTCCGCTACTTTAAATCTAAACAAGCTAGATAAAAAAGTTTGCAGACTATCAGCCTTTTCTTTGGACCCATCAAGCTCCACCAACATTAGGTACGCTTCTCCAAAAGAAGAAAAACTAAACTTCCCCTCGATCTTTCCTTGAGGACTAAGAATAAAAGATTGCCTACTTTCAGAGCCTTCAAGCTTCTTTATATCTTGCGTGATCCGGCCTTGAAGATACCTTTCTCGGTCTCGACCTTCTATTTTAAGTGGGACAAGACTGCTGTTTTTAACTATGCTAAATTTCATACTACAAGTATTATAAAAACTATCTAAGAATTCTAAACATTCTATCTGTAGGATTTGACCAATTCCACCAGATAATAAATGCACGCCCGACGATTCTATCAACAGGAAGGAAGTGATCGTCCCAAAAACGAGAATCTCTCGAATGGTCTCTATTGTCTCCAAGTAATAAAACTCTTCCAGCAGGAACCTTCATTGGACCAAAATCTTTTAATCCACCCTCACTCCAGATTGCATATCTAGTATCATCATACTGAGTACCATTAATAAAAAGCTTAGTACCCCTAACTTCAATCTCATCGCCTGGTAATCCGATAACTCGTTTAATAATATCAATTGAAGGATCCTCAGGTAATGTAAAAACAACTATATCTTCCCTCTCTGGGGTATCATAGTTAAACAAAGTATTCTCCATAAAAGGCGCCCTAAACCCGTAAGAGACTTTATTTACAAAAATATGATCTCCAATTAAAAGTGTATCCTGCATTGATGCAGATGGAATCTTATATGCTGCAACAATTGAGGCTCTAAAGGCTAGAGCAACTATAATAAATACCAGCAAGCTTTTAAACTCACTCTTAATATCTTCTTTCGGTTTTGACATGACTTAATAACCTAAAAAATGGTCCTAGATAAAAGTAACTTCCCATGGAGTTTTATAGGAGGCTTTTTGAAAACTAGACATAACGAAAGAATCGCAGTTTAGCAATTCTTTCGTTATCTAATATATGTAGTGTCTTTTAGGTATAAAAAGTTAAATGCAATGCCTAAGCATTATATGCTTGAGGCTTACCAAAGATGACAGCCTGGCAATCAACACATATCTCAGGTTCCTTAGATATGACTGTACTAACGAAGATTCCAGTCTCAAATGCCCGTGACTTTAAAACATCTAATCTTGATCTATCAGAGATCAGCAGATTGGCAGTGATATTATAATTGATCTTGGCAATAACATTGCCGTTTTCAAGCTCTTCGATGGAGGTGAGCATGCCAAATATCGGGTATGTACCGCCGATTTCAACTTCACCCTTTTTTACCTCAAGCCCTAACTCTTCGATACTTGCGATACTGCCTTCTTTTTCTACTGCCTTCATATATCCCTCAGCTGCTATTTTAATAGTGTTATGGGGGTAGGACATAAACATGAATCATTCAAAGAATTAACAATATCCCAAAAAGGCTAATCAACTGAAATTATTCAGCTCTCGAATACTCACAAAAAAGTCTGTCAGCTTAAGCCTTATATGAAAGAGCGGGCGGCCCAGAACTCTTGAAAGCTTGTAAATCCTTTCACATAGGACAACTCCGTAGGACTACCAGAACCAAAAGCCATTAGCTCTAAAAAGCTTCTACTAGATGCCTTACCGCCCTTCGTTGCCGCAACTCTCGACTTCATAGAACCAACTAAAGCAACTAAGGAAGCGTCTCTTAAAAAATCCTCTTGCAATAAACGGATACTAACATTCGTACCTCTATTTCCACTCTCTCCCAGATTAGCAACACCACTCTCCATCTCTGCCAATTCAATACGAGAGATACTACCAACAATCGCACCATTAAAAAGTACTGGGTCACCTACTGTAACAAGAGGCGCCTTATTAAAACGAACCTCAACAAAAGATGCTGTTGACCTTACTAGCTCTTCGATTTGAGGGCCGAAGTTTTGACTATCAGATGTAACACCTGCAGTTGGAATTGTTTGAACGGAATTATCAACAGAAGCTTTATCTGTCATGCTCCCTACAATTGACATTGGTGAGAACAAAGAAACTAACAACAAAATACGAACCATAACTACACTTCAACTTGCATTAAAAATTTTTATTATAAATCGATAGACGTTTTACAAAAGAAAACCTTTCAGAACAAGCCCCCTATTAGAGACTAGAACCCTAGTCAATCTTTTTACGATAACTAACAATAGTTAACTCACTCAACTACTGTTGAAACCACAGCATATAAAACATCGACAATAAGAACTGCGCACTTTAAATATCTAATCACTATGAAATCAAACGATAATACTCCTTCAATTAATAGCCCTGAAAGCTCTTGGCACTCCCTCGCCCTTTGCACCTCGGAGAATGCTATCGCCATCATTCCCATAGAATTTGCTAAGAAATACTCAATTCTTCCAATAAGTATTCTAAAACATCAAAATGAAGAGGTGCTTGTTGTAGCGACTTCCTTAGAATGTCAGGAACTGGAAATAAAAGAGAATTTAAAACTAATTACCGATAAAAAGATCATTCTCAAAAGACTCAAAGAAGAGACCCTAGATAGAGCTATCTCATTTGCCTATCAAAATCACAGGATAAAAAACAATAGCTCACTCCTAGATATCAAAAGTGGCTCATCAATAGACTCTAAGAAAAAACATATCTCACTCTCAGATGTGAAAGAGAGCCTCGCTCCGAACCTACTTCAAAGCGTCCTAATTGAAGCCATCAATAAGAAAGCTTCAGACATACACATAGATAGTCCCTCAGAGAACACGGCAGTTCTAAGCTACAGAATTGATGGGAAATTAAAAGTTCAGAAACAATATGACATGAGTGGTGCAACATTTAAAAAGCTACTAAGGCACATACTGGTGCTATGTGAGCTTGATATAACAAAGATGGACTACCCACAGGAAGGAATGTTTGAACTTTCCCTAGATCCCATTGCCATTCGGCTTCGAATATCATCCCTACCGACTGTTTCAGGAAACAAACTGGCCATTAGACTGCTATACCACCCACTTCTCGATGACAATAGTGAGGTCAATCAGAACATTTTTGATGTTCTGAATATTCCCAATAAATACCAGCTGCTCTATAAATCTCTGCTAAAGAAAAAGGGCGGATTAATCCTAGTCTCTGGCCCCACTGGAAGTGGTAAATCGACTCTCCTTTACTCAATCCTTCAACTAGCAACTCAAGATAAGAGCAAAAATATCATTACAATTGAAGATCCCGTTGAAAGACGAATAGCAGGAGCAACACAAATAGAGATAAATAATAGCAATTCCTTAAATTACTCGACCATCCTTAAACATCTTCTCAGACAAGATCCCGATATGGTGATAATCTCAGAAATTAGAGATGCTGAAACTGCCGCCACCGCCCTAGAATCAGCTTTAAGTGGTAGTTTAATTTTAAGCACTATTCACGCCTCTAATGTGCCTGAATTGATTCTAAGATTACTAGAACTCTCATGCCCTCCGCTTAGTATTGCTTCAACAGTAAAATTAATTAGCTCACAAAGACTTCTCAGGAAACAGTGCCAAGAATGTAAACAAGCAGTCTTTGATGACTCCCACTTAAGAAAAAGTCTAAAAATCGAATCACACACACCCACCTACATTGCCAATGGATGCGCCACCTGTACCCAAAGTGGAATAGATGGAAGAATAGCAGTTTATGAATTCTGCGAGCCCACTTTTGAACTAATTTCCTCCCTTGCAAATCTTTTTAAAAATGGCCCCACAAACAATGACCACAATAATTTAAAAAACGCACTTAAAGGGTCAAACTACATCTCCTTTGCCAGTTCACTTAGAGGAATGTTAATTCAAGGACTTATCTCAGAGGAAGAAGCTGAAAGTATTTTGTTTTAAGTCAATTTGATATAGATAATTAGGAGCAAAAAAACCAAAACAATTTGATAAGTTAAACGATGCTATATAAATGATGCAAACTGAAGAACTTCAAGATAAGGGTAACAACAAGTTAGTTCACACTCAACTTATAGAGAATGAAAATTTACACTTATCAAAAATCATATCGAACGAACTAGGCCTTCATGCCATTACCGCAGAACTACTTTTACTTAGAGGTATAAATTCTCCAGATCAAGCAAAGTCATATCTCAACCCGACACTTCGGCAAGACCTCCCCAACCCTAGACTATTAAAAAATTCAGAAATCGCAGTCGAAAGAATCATTCGAGCGATCAAGAATAAAGAATACATTACGATCTTCACTGACTTTGATGTCGATGGAATGACATCCGGCTCACAGCTCTACTTAATACTATCAAAGGCTGGTGCAAAACTTAGATACTACGTACCAGACCGCGAGAAAGAAGGTTATGGCCTTTCTGAGTATGCCGTCAATAAACTTCATAAGGAAAAGACAGAACTACTTATCACCCTAGATTGCGGAATAAGTAATGTTAAAGAGATTGAACTCGCTAAATCTCTAGGGCTTTCTGTTATCGTAGTTGACCATCACGAACTTGGGGACAAGCTTCCACCTGCGGACATCATAATCAACCCTCATCAAGAAGGTTGCCGGTTTAAAGAAGAAAAGCTCGCTACAGCAGGCATTATATGGCTACTAGGAATCATCCTCTTAAAAGAACTTGAGCATAATAAAGAGGAGCTTGCGCTAGACCTAACAAACCTTCCAACTAGCAAGTCACTGCTAGACCTTGCTGCTATCGGTACAATTTGCGACATGGTTCCACTAAGAGGAGTTAACAGACTTATTGCACATAAGGGAATTGATAGTATCAGAGCGGTTAGAAGGGCTGGGATCGAAGCTTTAATAGACATCGCAGGGCTTCCAATAGGGAAAAGATTCGCCTGTTCACACATCGCATTTGGAATTGGGCCAAGGTTAAACGCCTCTGGAAGAATCAATACAGCGGATCTTGGATTTTCACTTCTGACCTCAGAGTCCATGAGCGAATCTAAAAAAATTGCTCACAGGATTAATAACTTAAATCAAGAGAGAAAAGCGCTAGAAACCCACGCAAAGGATGTTTGTTTCACTGAGATTGAAGAACTAATCGAACCTAACAAAGAAGAACCCTTTGCTTACGCGATCTTTGACCCCTCTTTCCATGTCGGGATCATTGGTATCGCCGCTCAAAGAGTTGTTGAGAAGTTCTATAAACCTACAGCCGTTATGACTCTAGTTGAGTCCGAAGGAAAACGCCTCATCAAAGGTAGCGTTAGAAGCGTTCGCGGATTCCACGTAGCAGATGCTCTAAAGTCCCTTTCCCATCTTCTAATTAACCATGGTGGACATGCGGAAGCGGGAGGATTTTCACTACTTGAGGATAACCTTGAAGAGCTACTTAGAGAGTTCCCTAGAGTAGCCAAGGATATTTTTAAAGGGGATACTCCTCAAAAACTCATAAAAGTAGATAGAGAAATAAAATTCTCTGACATCAGCATACAACTAGTTCAAGAACTTCAACTTCTAGCTCCATTCGGAATCGGAAATCCATCTCCTTCATTCTACACAAAAAACATAGAGATAACTTCCGTTCAGATGATTGGCGACTCTCATATCAAACTAGAGTTAAAAGATTCTACTGCAATGAGAATGGCTATTGGATGGAGGATGAGGGGGAATACTGCACTCTTTAGAGGGAATACTATCGATTTAGTTTATTCTCTTGAACTCAACACCTACAAAGGAGTAACCTCAGTTCAATTAATCGCCAAAGAAGTTTTTGAAAAATCTCCATCACAAAGAGAGTACTCTGCTTGTTAGTAGAATTTAGTTTAATATTATTTGCTTCGAGTTTCCTCTTTTCCTTAAAAAGAAGAGTAGGAAGCTACAATCCATCTACACTAGATATTCTTGCGAGTGTCTATCTGCTAACGATGCTTGTTTGTGCTTATGTAAACTTTAGATTCAATAATTCCATAGAATCAACCCCCTATCTCATAAGCCCAGGAAGTCTCTTCTCAAGAACTATCCTTCCCTACTCAGAGTACTGCTCTCGGATATTAGAGCCATACTACATAATACTATTTTTCCTACTGGAATACCTTTCTAGGCATTCCAATTCAAAACTTAACCTCTTAGCTAAAGCAAGCTTTCTCTTCACATGGCTTATGGAAGTTTTGCATTTTCAAAATGTTCTAAGCATTAGCCCCACACTTATTCATTTGCTCTGGGCATCTGTTTTTATTCTCTATCTTTTAAAAATACAAGGAGCCTGCCCGAACGCAAAACGCAATGCGTCTCCGTTTCCTGCTTTTCTAAGTTTTATATTCCTTGCCTTCTCATCCCTACTTCTACCTCCCAAACCAATGCCGACACTTCTCTCCACTCATTACTACCTATGGTTTCCTGAGAACTGGAAAGCAGGATATGGAGATGGCACCACTGACTCCAGACCTCAATTAGGTGAATACAAATCCGAAGACTCAGAACTAATAAAGAAACACCTGGAAAAAATCTCAAAAAGTGGAATTAATGTCCTTATTCTTGATTGGTGGCCAAGGAATCCCTTCCTTAAAAAAAGAGCTCTCAAAGTGACTGAGATGATTAAGGAATATCCCAATCTTAAATTCGCTATCCATCTGGAGACACTCGACCTTGGATTAGACAAAAATTCAGATCTAATCACAATGAACGATAAACGCATCAAGGATCTTTCTAAGTTTTTTGAATACGCTGGGAACAAACTTTTCTCCAGTGAGCAGTATTTAAAAGTTGATGAGCGACCCGTAGTCTTCATGTATGCGAGCAGACACCTAGTTGGAGACGTTAGGAATGCCCTAATTAAAGTAAAGGAGCATACAAAAGAAACAAGCTCCTACTTCCCATATTTAATCGGCGATGAAGTGTTCTATCAGGTCCCAGAAGGAAGAAATGCAAAATCTGCGAGGCTAAAACCTAGATTTATTCCAAGCTGGGATAGAATCATGGCCTTTGATGCTCTAACGCTCTACAACCCCTACGACCCCACACACCACTATACGAGCCTAGAGGAAGGCGATACATCAGAATTCCTAATAGAGAGCTATACGCTCTATAGTCGCTATAAAGACATCTGCAATCAACTAGGAATACCGTTCCTACCCACCGCCATTCCTGCCTACAACGACAAAATGATCAGACCCCACCTAAACCACCAAATAATCCCAAGGGTAGATAAGAATGGCATCTCAACCCTTGATGCGCTCCTTTCGACAAGTGAAGAATTTAAAAATAGAAGAGGCTTGAACCTGACTACCATTACCTCTTTTAATGAGTGGAATGAGGGGACGAATATTGAAAGATAGCATCTAGACTAGAGAAGCTAATCGTAAGACATAAAAAAAGGTTATGAACTATACTCTTCAAATAATGACATATTGTTTCAATAAATATTGGGATCCTTTAAAGAAAATATAAGCTTTATCGTATCTGCCTGAACTTTAAAGGGTTTTTCAGAACGACTCAAATATAAAAAGGGGGCAAAAGCCCCCCCCACCTTTCTTATGAAGAAATCATTTAAATGAAGCAATAAATCCCCTCTAAAATCTCTTCCATATATACTGATTAGTAACCTCGTGATGGAATAAAATCTCCTCGCTCTTCACCATAGTACCAAGCTCCTTAGGGCATCTATTAGCTGAGGCTTCTTTAAGTTCTGCATATTTTTCAGTATTTTGCTCTCCCAACATCTCCTTCATTACAGAGCTATTGTTAAAGAAATCTATTGCGTCGTAAATATTATCTGGCAACACCTTATCAGCTCGCTTACGATTAGCACCAGCATGGTCAGCCTTTATACCACCCTCTAATCCAACCTTAAACAAAGTCAACATAGACAAATACGGATTAACATCAGGAGCAACGGTTCGCACTTCAACTCTTGCAGACTTTTCATTACCAATAGGAATTCTAACCATAGCAGTTCTATTTACTGCGGATGCCATAATTTGATTTGGTGCTTCATATTGAGGATCGAGTCTTCTATACGAGTTCACACTTGGATTAAGGACCAAACACATATCTAAGCCATTACTTAATATCTTCTCAACAAAATCCCAAGCCATAGGAGAGAGGTTATCTTCCCCTGCTTTATCATAGAACAAATTCTTCCCCTGCTTACATACCGAGATATTGGTATGCATTCCACTTCCATTAATATTTGCCATTGGCTTAGGAAGAAAAGATGCGGTCATCCCCATATCAGCTGCGATCTGTCTTGCAAGCAACTTATAAATCTGAACCTGATCTGCCGCTTGAAGTGCATCACAATAGCTATAATTCAATTCGAACTGAGAAGGAGCTACCTCTGGATGATCTTTTTCATTCTCAAAACCCATCGCACGTTGTGCTTCTGCAAATTTATCAATAAAAACCTTTAGCGGGTCCTTAGGCAATGAATGATAATATCCACCGTTTGAAACGAATTTAAAACCTTCTCTGGAATTAAAGTTCTGTTCAACATTTCGACCTTCGAATAAAAATCCTTCTATTTCCACTGCCGCAAAAAGCTCTGTTTCATCCTTTTTATATAAATCATTGGAATACTGTTTAAGCAGTCCTCTAATATCAGATTTATATACAGACCCATCTCTGTCACAGATCTGAGCGAATACTATTACTTTTCCAGGGCCAAAAATATCACTAGGTAACCATCTAAAAGAACCCCAATCGACTTCCAATCTTAAATCAGACTCTCTTACTGCGGTAAGACCTCTTACGCTTGAACCATCAAAAGTGAGATTATCATGAGAACCTAGTAGGAATTTCTTATCATAGTCCAACATATGGAATCTACCTTCCAAATCGGAGAAACCAATAGTTACCGCTTTAAGCGCTTTTTCTTCTGCTAAATACTTAAGATAGAAATCTCTGAGAGTAGCCTCATCAGTTCTTTTTGCTACCTTAGCTTTAGCTTTAAGATTAAGCTCCTCAAGCTCATCGTATGAAATTTCTAGAAAGTTCTTTATTTGAATAGACATAATTAATTCCGCATTAATATTTGTAATAAGTCAGAGCGATAATAACGAGAATTAGATGCGATGGAAACAAATTATATGCAAATTAGATGAATAACTATCGAAGTATAGGATTTATCAATACCTCAAGAACAGAATCAATAGTCTCTCGTACTTACCGCTTGAACTTAGCAGTATTCGCAAGAACCTAGCTAGCTAATTTCAGATTCAAAGGCTTAGGACTCATTTCTCTCTGATTATATTCCGCAATAGCTTCCTTAGTAGGAGTCATTATAGAAGAACTTAGATAATTAGAAGTTGCTCCCTGGAAGATTATCTCGCCTCCTTCCTCCCCAGGCCCCGGGCCAACTTCCACAACATAGTCTGAGTCAAGAATTAAATCTAGATTATGTTCAATTATTAATACAGAATTCCCTAAATCTACGAGTCTCCTCAAAAGCGCACTTAACTTATCTACATCTGACATGTGCAAACCAATTGATGGCTCATCTAAGATATACAAAGTATCACTTGCCTCACGCATACTTAACTCTTTTACAATTTTCAATCTTTGCGCTTCTCCCCCTGACAAAGTATGGGAAGCTTGACCAAGCTGAAGATATCCAATCCCAATTTCCACCGCATAATCCAAAGCCCTTTTAACCTTACGATGAGATGAGAATAGAGCACTAGCTTCAGAAATAGTTAATTTCAATATTGCTCCTAAAGATAGCCCATTAAAAGTAACCTCTAGCGCTTCTCGCCCATACCTAAATCCATTACATTGTTCACAATGAGACACCGCATCAGGCAAGAAACTTAATGGCACCTTCGTATATCCCTTCCCCCCACAAACCTCACAACGACCCTTACCAGTATTGTATGAGAAATAAGAAGCTGTCCACCCTCTAACCTTAGACTCTGGTAGAGAGGCAAATAGATCTCTAATATGATTAAAAATCCCTAAGAAAGAAGCAGGAGTACTCGCAGGCGTTCTGCCGATTGGACTTTGATCGATTTCCACCATCTTCTGAATATCATCTAAGCCCTTAATAGAACCCCAAGTCCTTTCTCGCTCGAAATCCTTATCTTCAAAATCATCCATAATCGCGGGGATCAAACTGGAGTGAACTAAAGAACTCTTACCAGCACCCGACACACCGACCACGGAAGTAAACGCCTTTGTTGGAACTCGTAAATCTACAGACTTAAGATTGTTAGCCCTTGCTCCATTTAATTCTATATATAAAGCATCCTTAATATCCTTCCCTGCTTTTCCAGTATCAATACTTCTTAAAGTGGCTCTAGTTCTTAGAGATTCAGCAGTGATAGAATTCTCGCACTCCAACAACCCGCTTAATTCGCCTGCATAAACCAACTCTCCACCCCCTGCTCCTCCCCTAGGCCCGATATCAATAATATAATCTCCATCCAAGATAGTATCTTCGTCATGCTCAACCACGATAACGGTATTACCTTGATCTCTTAGGGTCTCAAGCATTTTCATCAACTGCTTATGATTCTTTGGATGTAAACCAATACTGGGTTCGTCAAGCACATAACAAACCCCCGTTAAGGGCGCGCCGATATTCTTTGCTAACCTCAACCTCTGAGCCTCACCACCCGACAAACTAGAAGCATCTCTATCTAAAGAAAGATAAGATAGACCAATCTCTTCAATCAAGGACAAAATTGGTATCAACTCTTCGAATATAGGTCCTGCGATGGGCGCTTTAGACTTCGGTATCTCTAAGGCTAGCAAGTATTCTCTTAATTGAGGTGCGCTAAACTCACACAGCTCATATATTTTTTTCCCACCGAAGCTTACAGAAGCACCTAACCTCTTAATCCTTCCCCCCTTACAAGTGGGGCAGACCTTTGATCCGGTTCCTTTAGTTCCTTGCACCTTACCCCAACCTTCACAAGTCCCACACATCCCTCTCTTACTACGAAAAGAAAAGTCTTGAGGATCGAGTGGCAAAAAGCCTTTTTTACACTTAGGACACATTCTACTTGCACTAAATACCTCTACCTGATCTCTAGGATCTCCAGCGACAATCTCCACAGAACCACCACCCATCACCATCGCCTGCTTAATCGCTATAGAAAGCATTTCTTTTGACTTACTTCCGATCTTTAATGAACCAACTAGAAGTGAAACATCATGCAGTTTATGTCTTTCTAACTTAGTCTCTTCAGTAAAATTCTTAAATGATCCATCAATCAAAGCTTCTCTAATATCCGCCTCTATTGCTCTTCGAAATAGATCATTATAATGCCCCTTTCTTCCAGAGACTACTGGTGCAAATATATAAATCTTCTGCCCTTTAAATCTCTCAAAACACTCATCCACAAGTGCATCATTGGAAAAATTACTAATTAAAGTACCGTCTGTCGGACAGTACTGATCCCCAGCCTTAGCAAAAAGGAGCCTTAGAAACTGATACACTTCTGTCACGGTTGATAAGGTCGATACTCCCATTGGAGGAGCAGTCTTTTGACTAACCGCGATAGTAGGCGGAATGTTTAGAACAGAATCCACTTCCGGTCTCTGTTCTTGATTCATATATTGCCTAGCATAGGGAGATAAACAATCTATAAATCTCCTCTGACCTTCTGAGAACAAAATATCAAAAGCAAGAGTTGACTTACCTGAGCCAGACACCCCAGTGAAAACAATAAGTTTATCCCGCGGAATCTTTAAAGAGACGTCTTTTAAATTATGTTCACGAGCACCAGAGATTTCTATTTCATGGCCCAATGATCTTTCCGAACGATTGGCTTCAATACTTAGAAGATTATTGGATTTAGGCTCAAAGTCACCTCTTAAATAACTTAAAGTTTCTGACTGTTTAGATTTATCTAAGATTAGATCCTCTAAACGCCCCTCTAACAATAAGTTACCACCCCCCACTCCACCCTCTGGGCCTAACTCAACAAACCAATCCGCCTCTGCTAACAAATCAAGATTATGCTCCACGCATAAAACAGAATTACCTTGTTCTATCAATAGACGGATACACTTTAGCAATTCTTTTACATCTTCTGGATGCAGACCAGTTGTTGGCTCATCTAGTATAATTAACGCACCCCCTGTTCTTGATCCTATATAAGTAGCAAGCTTTAGTCTTTGAGCCTCCCCCCCGGACAAACTACTCAGTCGATGCCCCATAGTAAGATAACCCATACCCAGACTAACAATAGGACTAAGTAACTTCTCTATCTTCTGATTTCTTCTTTCGTCCGGGAGTTCTCTAAGGAAATCTATAAATTCCGAGATCGGCATATCCAATATATCGCTAACGTTTTTGCCCCCTAAGGACACCGCTAATACATGATCTTGAAAGCGTCTTTGATTACAATCCTCACAGGGAACACTAACGTCACTGAGGAACTGCATTTCTATCTTAATACTGCCCTGACCCTGACAAACAGGACAACGCCCACCTTCAACATTAAAAGAAAAAGAAGACTTTGTTAATCCTTGCGTTTTAGCACTCTCTGTCTCAGCTAAATATTCCCTAACAATATCCCAGGCTTTAGTATATGTTGCAGGGTTCGCACGGCTAGACCTACCAATTGGAGTTTGATCTAGAGAAACCACTGAAGTAAAATCTTCAAAGCCACTGAGATTGGAGTATGGGCCTTTAATACTTTTTGTAAATTCTTGTCTAGCTTCAAGTGGCTGAGTTAAACACTCTCTAATTAGCGAACTTTTCCCAGAGCCACTAACTCCTGCTAACACGCTAAATGCCCCATGAGGAAAATTTACCGTAATATTTTTTAAATTATTAGCGGTAGCTGACTCCACTGAGTAAAACTTCTTAAAGCTACTCTCGCTTTTATGAATCGCTAAACTTCGATCCCTTAGAAAACCCGCAGTTTTTGTCTCTGACTTCAATAAATCCTGATAACTACCACTAAAAACCACCTCTCCCCCTCTTGATCCAGCTCCTGGACCAATCTCAATTACATTATCAGCTGCACGAATCACATCAGGGTCGTGCTCAACTAGCACCACTGTATTGCCTCTTGTTTGAAGTAAACGAACAGCTCCTAGTAGTCTTTCAGTATCTCGAGGATGTAAACCAATAGTAGGTTCATCTAAAACAAAAGTACTTGCCACTAGATTAGTACCAAGTAAAGTTGTTAAATTGACTCTTTGAAACTCACCACCCGATAAAGTCTTAGTTTGCCTATCTAAGGTCAAATAGTCTAAACCAACTGACTGTAAAAAACCAAGCCTCTGAATAATTTCTCTTAGAGCCGTTGCCACAGTAGAGCGATCATCGTGATCGATCTTTAAGCTCTTTAAAAAAACCAATAAATCATTTACCGACAAACTCCAAAGATCCGCTATGCTCTTGCCTTCCACTTTATAATTTAGAGCTTGAGGCATCAACCTACTTCCACTACATTCAGGACAAACAACCTCACTTCGATAACGTGAGACAAAAATCCTTACGTGCATCTTATGTTTTTTCAAGCTAAGTGCAGCAAACCACGGCTCAATTCCAAGAAAGCCTTTTTTCTTTCCAGAACCTTTGATTATTTTTTCTTTTTCTTTTGATTTTAGTTTAGCCCATGGCGCAGACAGAGAGATTCCCTCTTCTTCACAATAGGCTTTCAGTTTAGCCTTTAACTTAGCAGTTGAGGGCATATTCCAGAAAGACACAACACCTTCCCCGATAGAAAGGCTTGGATCCAAGATTACCTTATTAATATCAAACTCCAAGACTCGGCCAAAACCCGTACACTTACGACAAGCTCCAATTGCAGAGTTAAAAGAAAAACTTGAATTAGTCAGATTAGGAAAATCTAACTTGCACTTCCTACAAGCTAGATTTTGAGTAAACACCTTACTCGCTATAACGTTCTGATCATCGAGCAAATATAAAGTATATTCTCCACGACCAAACAACATCGCTTGAGTTAAACTAGAACTAAGGCGCTCATCTGTTAGCCCCTGTTCTTCTAAAACTGCTCCCGATAGAGTGACTCGATCTACTACGATCTCAAGCTGACTTGGATTTTTCTTTGGCGCATAATCTTCAAATTTAATAACGCTTGCAGACTTCTCATCAAACACCCTCCTAAAACCATCTGCCTGCAAAGTTTCCATCAAGACCTCCAACGAAACTTTCTTAGGTACTTCTACCCTAAATATTGGAAGTACCGCTTTTTCTCCATTTCCAAGAGATGCTCCTAACCATTTAAACACATCAATTTTACTATATTCTTTTACAACCTCAGAACATGAGGGACAATGTAGTTGAGAGATATTAGGCCAGACGACTTTTAGATAGTCATTTATTTCAGTAGTTGTACCAACAGTAGATCGACTACTACTTATCCTATTTCTTTGCTCCAATGCTAAGGATGGTCTTACATTTTCTATCCTCTCCAAATCAGGCCTTGGAAGCCTATCTAAAAATTGTCTAGTATATGGAGTAAATGTTTCCACATACCGCCTACCACCTTCGGCATAAATTGTATCAAAAGCTAAAGTTGATTTCCCTGAACCTGAGAGGCCACATACTACTGTTAATTTATCATGAGGAATGGAGATATCTTGATTCTTAAAGTTATTATGCTTTAAACCAATAATATTAAGATTTTCAAGATTCTTTGCGATTTCTCTATTCCTAGAGGAAGAATTACTCATAGACAATCAGGACACATATAGATATTATATTTAATAAGAATACCACTTTAAATCCTTTATTTAACTTTGCAAACTTTCATGAGAAATTCTTTTATACTAGCTTTACTACTTATATTGACTACCATCTCTTGCGCTCCCAAGGGACCAAGCGTATTTCAAGTAGGCATTTTCAATCGGGATGTAGCCCAAGTAGCTTTGAACACTAAGAAGATTGCTAAAAATACTAAAGATTCAGAGCTAGTCTTAGCAGAGATCAAAGAAATCCAAAGTAGAGTTTCCGATAAAAACCCACTTGATTCTACCACAAAGGATACCACTGAAACTAAACATAAAGCTAAAGCCTCCTCTACAAATCCACACTAAAAGATGTTTATTTCCAAACGCCCCCTACGACTTAAAAGACGCCTACTTCTTAGTTTTTTTCTAGTCATATTTTCTGCGCATACTAGCCAATCAGTACTTCAAGCGGAAGAAGGTTGCCCACTAGTTGGCATCACACTTCCCGAACTAACGAAAGTAAGAGAGCTAAGCGCCACAAAGGATATACCTTGCAAAAGATTAAAAAAGGCTGAAATTCAAACCTACTTAAAAGAAGCTCTCTTCAAACAAACTACCCCAGAAAAACTCGCATTAGAAAAGAAAGTACTAGTAGCTTTAAGATTAATGCCAGCAGACTACGACTACCAAGAAGAATTAATAGCACTATACTCGGATCAGGTAGGTGGATTTTATGATCCAGAATTAAACTATTTCGGTACCGCCTCATGGATCCCAGAGAACCTTCAAATCCCAGTTGCCTATCATGAACTTACTCACGCGCTTCAAGATCAACACTTTAATTTAGATACTTTCACTGCCCCTAGCCTTTCTAGCGATCAACTAATTGCGAGGTCTGCCTTAGCTGAGGGAGATGCGACCTTAGCGATGTTGCTCATTTCTAAACTTCGCTCAGGTGATGAAAGCGGCCTTACAACTAAGGAAATTGAATCATTCTCCAAAAATACAACTGAAAGTGCGCTCAGTAATCCAAACTTATCAAAAGCTCCAAAGGCATTAAGCGCGCAACTAATCTTTCCTTACTCCAAAGGCCTAGAGTACGTCTTTAAGACATACAAAAGTGGCGCTTGGAAGACCGTGAACGAAAAATACCAGGACCCACCGACTGGATCGAATGAGATACTAGGTTTCAAAAATGTTAAACTCTCTGAAGATCAAAAATCAAAACTAAGCTGTGATTCTCTAAAAAGGAACATAAACTCTGAAAGCAAGACTATCTACGAAGACACCCTAGGAGCTCTATATTTAGGATATGTG
The DNA here is from genome assembly GCA_964353175.1 of uncultured Bdellovibrionales bacterium. Classification (GTDB taxonomy): domain Bacteria; phylum Bdellovibrionota_C; class UBA2361; order SZUA-149; family DAOLCO01; genus JAIYCX01. The sequence continues at coordinate 154,520 of CAYGUX010000001.1, forward strand.
CTAGGTGAAGATGCAATCAAGAATAACATCAAAGATCGTTGGGCAGGGGATAAATTATGTATAATACAGTCAGAAAATAAAGAAACTCTAGTTTGGGGAATGTACTTAAAAAGCGAAGCTGACACAGTAGAAGTTAGTAAGATCCTCAGTGGCAGACTTCAAGTCAAAGAGATTGCACCATCTAGTGATAACTTTATTAGTTTAACTATCGAACTAAAACCTACCAAAATTCGTCTCTACGGGTGAAGTTTGTCCGAAGTTATTTTACGATTATTGATGTCAGCTCGTCCCGATGTAATTTGGTTTTGGCAAGAAAAAAGTAAGCGGGGAAGTTAGGAAATGGAACATGGAGTATTTTGTGTGAGGTAACATCAAGAAGCTCGTCCGATTAGCTCATCAATATTTACGGCTTTCAGATCTATAAGCTCACCGCTTGCGTATCTATGAAGAATGCTACCGATCAAAGTCTGATAAGGGATATTCAAGCGCTCTGCTTCGGTTCTAATTTCAGCCAATAGACTACCGTCTATGCGCAGGCTTATAGCAACCTTAGCAGCCCTAGGATTTGTTTTTACCGCACCTGGACGTTTTTTTAATTCTCCTAACTTATATTCCTTCTTCATACTCTTTCCTTTCATTTTGAGTTGCTTTTCGAGCGGAGATAATTCTAATCACAGCGCCTTCCGCTTTTTCACAGAACACAGCCAAAAGTAATTTATTTCCAGCAGAGTATCCTATACGAATAAATCGCTCTTCATTTATCAAAGAATGCTCTGAATCAAAAAATTCAAGTGAGAATGAATCTGCCCAAATAGTTTGTACTTCTTCAAACCAAACTTGATGCTTTCTAAAATTCGCCAAGTTCTTTTTATCGTCCCACTCCCACTTCATACTATTATTGTATGCTCATGTATATACAAATGCAATAAAAAATCATTTTCCCTATAATTACAAAATGCCCACATCTCCAAGCTGCTAATATCACAAACAAATCTCCTCCCTTCTATGGTATGCAGTGATGAAATAAACCTTCCTACATTGTCTCAAACTCCTCACAACATAGCTTCTAGAAGTAAATATTGAGCAAGATACAAGAAACTTCTACTAGACCTCTAAAGTAAAGAATTCCAGTCTCAATGTTCTTATCGTAAAAAATTGAAGCGTGGACTCAAAGAGGTCACAATCAACTTTTGCTATTATGCAAAAGTCTAGTTTCACGCCTTAGGAATTGCTTACAGAACATGTTTTATGTATAAGATCCAAAACACTCACTATTGAATCTATGCAAAGCCACTCTAGGATAGCGCTTCTCCTCCTAATATTTTGTCAGATCTCCGTTTCGCCCTGCCTCTCAGATGAACCTGAATATGCCTTCATTCTAAAAGCACGTGGCAATCCCTTTTGGAAGTCTATTTCAGATGGGATAAAAGATACCATTAGCAAAACTGGCATAAGAGGCACGACTTACCAAATTGAAGAAGATCGTGACTCCATCAGTCAACTAAATTTATGTAATACAATAATTCAAAAAAAACCTGCTCTTATAGTCCTAGGTGCAGTCACAAAAAACGTGGGCATTGAGTGCTTCAAAAATGCCACCGCTCAGGGTATTAAGGTTGCGGATATCGATGGTAACGTCACTATCGATGATGCCAAAGTATCAGGTCTATCACTAGCTTTTTCAGTAGGCTCTGACAATGTACAAATTGGTGAAAAAGCGGCCACCTATCTTGCCTCCATCAATAAAAAACTAACTCCCAATATTTTTGTTGTGGAAGGCTTAGCAGGCAATAGCGTGAGTCAAAAAAGGGTGGATGGGTTCAAGGGGCGAATTCTCAAACTAATTCCTTCCGCCAGAATAGTTGCTTCAATTTCGGGTGATTGGGATCGCTTAAAAGCTGCTAACATAACAACTGACATTCTGACTAAAGAACCTAACCTCAACTATATATTTTCAGCTAGCGATGTTATGACCTACGGAATAATCGAATCGGTCAAAATCGCAAAAAGGCCAGAGGTGATAGTTATTAGTGTTGATGCTCAGCATCAGATTCTGCCTTCCATCAAATCAGGTAAGCTTAAAGCCACAGTTGCCCAACTACCCTACTTAATGGGACAAAGATCAGTGGAGCTTGCAATAAAAGCTGTCACTGATAATCTTAGTAATTATAGTGAATATACCGACATACCTATAGTCACTAAAGATTTTCTGGAAGCTAAAGACAACCCCACTCTAAGATATCTTAAATAACATCTTGCATAAAACCATACTTTTATTACTGGCCATACTAGTTCTAGTGTTTTCTTTTTTAACTGAGCACTTCTACACTATTTCCAATTTAATAAATATTCTCTCCTCTATATCTATTTTAGGAGTCCTTGCAATAGGTCTAACTTTCGTTATTGCCACCGCAAATATTGACTTATCCGTAGGTTCTCAACTAGCTCTTTCTGCGGTAGTTACAGCTTACTACACAACTCATATTTCAAATGATCTAGTCTCCCCTCTCCTTATCGCATGCTTGGTCGGCTTAACATCGGGACTCTTAAATGGGCTTCTCATAAACATTACACACGCGCCTAGCTTTATAGTAACATTGGGAATGATGAGTGTTTACCGCTCAGCTTGTTTTATACTAACAGATGCAACGCCGATCTATGGGTTGCCAGATAGATTAATAGATTTCTATCAGTCTCAACTACTTGGAGTTCCCATCTGTATAATAGTTTTTATAAGCACTAGCGTTGTTGCTTACTTCATTCTAGCAAAGACTAAAACTGGGAAACATTTACAAATTTATGGTGACTCACCTCATTCCGCACGCGCTTTGGGGATCTCCAATAACTCGATAAACATAATTGCATTTACTTTATCAGGCTTAGCTGCTGGTATAGCTGGATATCTGTTCATGATTAGAACAAACTCAGGCGACCCTGCATCTGGCATTAACTACGAACTACTCGGAATAACAGCTGTCATTCTAGGGGGAGCCAACTTATTCGGTGGTCCCAGCTCTATAGCTGGCACCTTGATCGGAGTTCTAATCATCGGCATACTTCAAAATGGCTTGAATCTTTATGGTGTATCCACATACTACCAAATTCTCTTTGTAGGCTTGGTTTTAATCGCAGCAGGTAGCAAAGGCCACAAATTTAGGATTTCACAATAATGAATGAATTGTCTCTAGTAAACCTAGAAAAATCATTTGATTCAAACAGTGTTTTGAAAGGCATAAACCTAACTCTTAAAGCGGGTGAACTCACAGCTATACTTGGTGATAATGGAGCTGGCAAGACAACTCTTCTTAAAGCGATGTCAGGTTTAATCCTACCTTCAAGCGGCAAAATTGAATATAATAGAGCAGACATCTCAAACCTAACCGTAAGCCAAAGAAGAAATCTTGGGATAGAGGTAGTCTACCAAGATTATGCACTTTTTAAAAATCATACTGTTTTAGACAATCTATTTGCACAGAAAGAAATTGTAAACAAATTTGGCTTTTTAAATAGGGAAAAGATGAAGAGCCTGGCAATACAACTATTTAAAGATCTAAGTTTAAACAACGAACTTCTAGTTAAACTTCCTTCCCAACTCTCCGGCGGGCAGCAACAAGCTATAGCAATAGCAAGAGCGGTTCTCTTCAAACCCAAAGTAATATTACTAGATGAACCCACTGCGGCTCTTGGCGCTAAGGAAGTTAAAGGTACATTAGAACTAATCCAAAAACTAAAGAGAGAGAATAAAATTCTAGTGTTAGTCAGCCACAGATTTCAAGATGTTTTTGAAGTTGCTGATAGAATTGTAATTTTAAAAAACGGTAAAATCTTCAGCGATAGGCCTGTTGGGGAAAGTTCGGTCGAGAAGGTAGTTCGAGAGATCGTGAATTAGAGCACAAAAAAAATTGCAGTCAGCATAAGCCCTTACTATAAGCTCTTATAATGATTCCGCAAAATATCTATATGGATTCGTAAGGTTCTTCACCCTTTGGTGTGGTCTTGTTATTACAAAAATGATGATTTCATCTTAAGTATAATAATAATCACATTTGTCATCCTGAGGAGCCGAAGGCGACGTGAGGATGACAAATTTTTCATTTCGCAATAGACTATCCGGGTCAGATTTAACAACAAACAAACTACCATAACATCTACATGCACTCACATATTACACCTGTAAGAATTCAAAAACACATTGACAGCTTATCCCAAATTGGAAACTTAGGACCAAAGTTTGAAGATGGATTCACAAGGGCTTCTTGGTCAAAGGAAGAGACCTTGGCTATGGAGTATATCTCAAATGTTGCTAAGCAAAGTGGCTTCACTTCCCATTACGATGAAATAGGAAATATTTACTTATCTTATGGCTGTGATGAATCCAAGGAAGTCATTCAAATCGGCTCTCATTTAGATACAGTCGTTAAAGGTGGGCTATATGATGGAGCGACAGGAATCATTGCTGGCCTTGAAGCTTTTATTGAAGTTTCCCAATCAAGCACACCCTTAAAACGCGGTCTACAACTAGTAGTTTGGAGAGGTGAGGAATCTGGTACATTTGGAGTTGTCTTTAAAGGAAGTAAAGCTGCCTTTGGACTTCTTCCAGCATCCGCATTGGAATCAAAGTTTGGAGGTCTTACCTTAGAAGAAGCAATCACCGCAGAAGGATTTAATCCCGAGATCATAAGAAGTGGTAAAAAAACTCTCGATCAGAACAACATCGACAAAATGTCCGCGCACTTAGAACTACATATCGAACAAGCAAGCAAACTTGAACTTGAGGGAGACGATATTGGTATCGCAACTAGTATTCGCGGGACACATAACTACAGAATTTCCATTAAAGGTCAGGCTTCTCACTCAGGCGCAACACCTATGGGAGTCACTTATAGAAAAGATGCAAACCTCGCAATGGCCTATATGCAGGTAGCACTCGATAAGCAAGGCATAAAAGAACTTGAACAAGGCAAAGACTTAGTTCAGACAGTTGGTGTCATCAATAGCAACAAAACTTACAATCAAAGTCACCTAGAAGTATATGACACAGGACCAACTACTATCTGCGCTTACTCCTATTTTTACTTCAATCTCAGAAGCAACGACGAGGAATTCCTCAACACCTATTCAGAAAAGTGCCTTTCCATTATTAGCAATGTGGCTAACGACTTCAAAGTAAATGTGGAAATAGAAAAAATCAGTAGCTCTGACCCACTAAAAGAAATGGACGCCTACCTACAAGATATAGCTGAGGAAGAGACCAAAAAAATTGGATACAAAGTACAACGACTAGCAAGCGGAGCAGGTCACGACGTACAGATTGTAGCTCAGCAAAAGAAGACCAATGGAGATTCCATACCTGCTCTACTTATTTTTATACCCTGTAGAGATGGTTTAAGTCATAACCCACTTGAATTTGCAACGACTGAAGCCATCACCAAAGGAGCAAAAGTACTAGCTAATGTGGTGAGGAGATTGGCAATATAGCTACAAATGAAAGCGAGCTAATAAATAACCAGAGCAAAACCCCTTGAATAAGTGGTTTTAGGCCAACAGCCTTGATCGCATCTAGTGACAAACCAGCTCCTATTAAAAATAAAGTTAGCGTCAACCCCTTCTTAGAAAATGAAACGATAAAACTATATTGATCTACATAAGATGGAACAAAAGTACTAATACACATAGCTAAAACATATAGACCAATAAAACAGGGGAATACTATCTTACGACTCTCCCCCTTAAACTTAAAAGCAGTAAATAAGGATAGAGGGATAATCCACAAAGCCCGCTCTAACTTAATCGTAGTCGCTATTTTTAAAGCTTCTGCGCTATACTTAGAAGCAGCTCCTACAACTGAGCTAGTATCGTGGATAGCAATCGCACTCCATACTCCAAACTGATAATCAGTCATGGAAAAATAGCGTCCGATGCTAGGGAAAACAAACAGTGCTACGGAATTGAGAATAAATATAGTTCCTAAAGCAATACTCATTTGTTTCTCATTTGATTTAACTATCGGTCCAACTGCAGCTATCGCACTTCCTCCGCAAATAGCTGTTCCACTAGTAATCAAATAAGAGATTGTTTTATCAACTCCTAAGAGTTTGCCTAGATAGATACCTAAGAACATGGTGGCGAAAATAGATATAAGCGTAAATATCAAGCCATCCTTTCCAGCCTCCATCGCGTGAAAAAGGTTCATCCCAAACCCAAGCCCCACCACTGAGGATTTAAGCAGAAGGTTGGTCGCCCCTTTATTAAAATGTAAATACGGATGCCCACTCGTCTGAGCTAGAACAAAACCTAAGAGTAAAGCAATTGGTGGATCAACCCATGGAGTTAGGCAAAGAATCAAACATATAAAAAAGATACTCTTGGGGATGCTATTCATAAGGTGCTCTTACTAATTCAAACCCCACCACCACTGACTCAACAATCCACTAGCGACTAAACCCGAGAGATCTGCGACGATTCCCGCTAAAACTGCATACCTTACCTTAGTAATTCCAACGGCTCCAAAATATACTGCTAGTACATAAAAAGTAGTCTCCGTACTTCCCATCATCACAGAAGAAACAAAAGATTGATAGGAATCTGGATTAGAGATAACAATCTCACCCATTAGGGCAAAGGCACCTGTACCGGATAGTGGCCTTAGAAGGGCCATAGGCACGGCCTCTGCGGGTATTCCAAAAAGGGAACTAAAAGGTTCTACATAATATGACAAAAAATAGAACATCCCACTAGCCTTACACATTCCTATTGCCACTAGAACCATTACTAAAAAAGGGATTATAGTCACGGCCAACTTAAACCCTTCCTTCGCTCCCTCCACAGCCGTTTCATATACAGGGACTCTTTTATAGACACCGAATAGAACAATCAAAAATATTAAGGCAGGCAATAACCAAAATTTAAAGAACTGATCTATAAAAAACACTGAGATGCTCTCCGATCGCTGAAGAGAGCTTACAATAGAAAATATAAATGCTCCCAATAGAAGCCAAACTCCCGCCTTTGTAAAAAGGCCCGCCCAATAGGTACTCTCCTTATTTAGCTCCGGCATCTCAACACCCATCTTATAATCCCCGACCTCTGAAACGAGATCGCTTGAGAACTGCCGACATATTACACATGTCAGAATACCTGCTGTAGTAGAGATACAAGTAGCAATCAGAGAAGGTATCCAAATACCCACGGGGTCCATACAACCTGCCGCACTCCTTACTCCAATTACCCCTAGAGGTAGAATCGCTACACCAGAAGTATTAATTGCTAAAAACATACACATTGCGTGAGTAGCTTCACCAGTATTTAAACTTAAAGTCTTTAAGGACTCCATAGCCTTAATGCCAAAGGGAGTCGCGGCATTTCCTAATCCTAAAACATTAGTAGATATATTCATAACGATTGCCCCAAAAGCAGGGTGTCCTTTTGGGATCTCAGGGAATAGTTTTTTAAGTACTGGTGAAATCAAACTACCTATAAACTCAACACCCCCACCCCTCTCTAAAACTTTCATCAGTCCTAACCAAAAAGACATTACACCGATCAGACCAATCGCCAAAGTTACAGCGTCTTTCGCTGATTGAAGACTTGAAGTGGAGACCTCCGACATTGTCCCCGTAAAAGAAGCATAAAGGATACTAAGTAGGAAAAGAGCTGAAATAACTATATTCATATTTAACTTAAAGGGGCTGACAATATAGGATAGCGACACCAAGTCTTAGGATCAAGGTTTTCCTCATCAAGATGAAAGCTTGGCGCATACCTTTCTCTTTTCCACTGATTTCTCGTCCAAAGCCTAAGGAACTTAGCCACCATTAGTTTAGCCGATTCAGGTTCCAACTTAAATTCAGAAATTATAGATTTAATAATCAGCTCTTCTGAAAATCGATCTAATAAAAATCTTTTTTCTATAAAATCTAAAATCTCATACGGCATCAAATCAGCCTCATCAGTTTGCGTAAACTCCCTAGGCCTAAGCTCTGCCGTGGGTTTATTAGATAGCACAAACTGTAAAGCAGAGAAATTTCCAAAACAATGGCTCTCTGCATTAGATAACCACCTTAACCATTTCAATAGAAACGTTTTATTGATGCCCCCAATCGGACTAATCCCTCCGCATGTATCACCATCCATAGTTGTATAACCAACCGCCGCTTCGGATCTATTACTAGTTGAAAGCAATAGGCCATTTGATAGATTAGCTAAGAACCATACAAGTGGGCCACGAGATCGTGCTTGAATATTTTGAAGTGGAATGTCATTCTCTTGCCAGCTAAGTTTTTGATATGTATTTTCTATCTTTTCGGTATAAGAAGAAACTAAATCATCTATCTGATAACTTAAAAAATTGGCTCCGATCTCTTCGGCTAAGGCCTTGGACGCTTCAAATGTCTTCTTCGAACTATTCTCTGTACCCAAGTAAGCACATATCAAAGCCTTATTAAAATCTATACTATTCAAACTATCTTGCCCCAAAACATTCCGCACATACTCCCCTCCTCTTTCCTTACTAGCTAAAGTAAGAGCAAGATAAGATAAAATCGCACAGGCTGAGGAATCGGCCCCACCACTTAAAGAAATTACAAACGCCTGATGGCCAGACTTTCTTAAATAATCAAATAGAGCCAAGCTCACAGCTAATGTGAACTCCTCTTCTTTTGATTTATCAAGAATTTTTCCACCCTGAATAGGGGCAGGAGCAATTGTCTTTTTTAAATTTTCAATTTTACAAACCTGATATAGATTTTGTTCTGTGGTGGACACATTGTCAGGTCTCCTATCAATAGCCTTAAGATCAACGACTGCACTTACTAATTCATAAGACTTAAATGAAAATCGTTCAGTTACCGCAAGTACATTACTACCTTCTGCAATAAAACTCCCGCCATCATATATTAAACGACCTGCTTCATTCCCTTGATGATTAGAATACACATAAACTAAATCTTCTATGAGTTCGCCTCCCTTAACAGACAAAGCAAGTCGATCCTTGGTCTTACCAAATGAAAAATGACTTGCGCTTAGATTAAGAACTAAACTCACTCCTTGACTAGCAAACTCCCTTAGGGGTCGATCCTTAACCCAAGCATCCTCACATACCTCGACACCAAAACGCATATCACCAATGTCAAAAAGAAGTTTCCCAAAAGGTATTTGATTCCCAAAAACTTCAATCTTCTCTTGCAATCCCTGTTCACCTCTCCAAGGCTTAAACCATCGTGACTCATAATACACACCTGAATTGGCCAAAAACTGCTTAGGGACAATACCAATAATTTTCTTATTAGAAACTACGACCGCACAATTATATCTTGCTCCATGATAAGATAGAGGACAGCCCAATATACAAGTTATGTTCTCTGTGAATTCCGCTATGGAAATTAAAGTTTCCTTAGCCTTCTCTAAAACCCAATCAGCAAAAAACATATCCTCACAACCATAGCCACTGATGCAAAGCTCCGGGAAACAAAGAATATCTACTCCTGATTTTTTGGCTGTAGAGAGTACTTCTGTAATAATCTGACTATTTCCATCCCAGTCTAAGGGTGTGAGATTTAAAGAACTTGTAGCGATATGAAACTTTGACATTAAAAAAACACTTTATCTAGGGATGATTATCAGACACAATAGTTTATCATTTAAAAATATTGGATTCTTATGGACTACAAAAAAATAAAGCCTCCTACTAATTTTACTGAGAAAGCAAACATAAACTCTCTTGAAAGTTATCAAAGTCTATACAAACAGTCCATAGAAGAGCCTGATTCATTCTGGGCCGAACAAGCGAAAGAACATCTTAGCTGGTTTTCCACCTGGGACCAAGTATCTGACAACAAATGGTCAACCATTGGAGAGAAAGAAGAGCCTTATATAAGCTATTTTAAAGGCGCGACTATTAATGCTAGCTACAATTGCATTGATAGACACTTAGAATCTAGAGCCAACAAAACAGCTATAAAATGGATCGGCGAAGATAATAGCGTCAGAGAAATCACCTTTCAAGACCTACATGATGAAGTTTGTAAACTTTCAATTGTGTTTAAAAACTTAGGGCTAGTTAGAGGCGATAGAGTAAGCATCTACCTACCAATGATCCCTGAGATGGCTATCTCTATTCTCGCATGCGCTAGACTAGGTTTGGTTCATTCGGTTGTATTTTCGGCTTTTAGCGCAGATGCTCTAAAAAGCAGAATAGAAGACTGTGAATCTAAACTTGTAATAACTGCAAACACAAGCAAGCACGCGGGTAAGATATCAAATCTGAAAGAGAAGGTAGATCAAGCAATCGAAGGTTCAAAGACCGTAACGAATATCCTCATAATCGAAAGAGACCAAAGCAACTACAATAAGGTAGAAGGTAGAGATGTTGTCTATCAAGAGGAAATGTCTAGAGTCAGTGAGACAAACCTAGAACCCGCAAAACTTGATGCAGAACACCCTCTATTTATTCTATATACATCCGGTAGCACAGGAAAACCAAAAGGTGTTTTACATACAACTGGTGGATACCTACTTTATACTACTATGACTGCAAAATATATCTTCGATCTTAAAGAAGATGATATATTTTGGTGTACCGCAGATGTAGGATGGATTACAGGCCATAGCTATTTAATCTATGGACCATTATCGAATGGCGCTACTTGCATAATGTATGAAGGGACTCCGACCTACCCCCACCAAGGTAGATTTTGGGAGATCATTCAGGAACATAAAGTAAGTATTTTCTATACCGCGCCCACTGCTATTAGGGCATTAATGAAGCTAGGAGATGGTATTCCTAACTCATACGATTTAAAATCATTGAGACTCATTGGCACAGTTGGTGAACCCATCAATCCAGAAGCTTGGATTTGGTATTATAAGAATATAGGTAAAGAAAGTTGTCCCGTGATTGACACCTGGTGGCAAACTGAAACAGGCGGGATCATGCTAACCACCTTCCCTGGAGTTCATGATATGAAACCAGGTTCAGCGGGGTTCCCATTTTTTGGAATTCAGCCAGAGATTCTCTCTAACAAGGATAATGAGGGTAATGATAAATCAAGAGGTTCCTTAGTAATTAAAAAACCTTGGCCCGGAATTATAAGAGGAGTATTTGGTGACAAGAAAAACACTCTCATTAAAAATGTTTATTTCAGTGCTTACCCGGACAAATACTATACGGCCGATGGCGCTCGAATTGACGAAGATGGGCACTACTGGTTACTAGGTAGAATAGATGATGTTATAAATGTTTCAGGTCACAGACTATCCACTGCCGAAATTGAAAGTGCCCTAGTCTCTCATCCTAGCGTAGCGGAAGCAGCCGTAGTGGGAATACCACACGAAATAAAAGGGCAAGGAATCTATTGTTATGTGACTCTAAAGGACTCCGTTACACCAGATGAATCATTAACTGAGAAACTCATAACTCATGTTAGGGCAGAGATTAGCCCCATTGCTACCCCAGACCATATTCAACTCACAGAACATTTGCCAAAAACTAGATCTGGCAAGATTATGAGAAGAATACTCAGGAAAATTGCTGAGGGCGACTCTTCTTCTTTAGGCGATATATCAACCTTAGCCGACCCAAGTGTGGTTGCTAAGCTCATTGAGAACGGACCTAAATAAGCCCTCTTCTACTGAGAAATCGCTTTAATTAAAGAATATTACGCAACCACTCGTTATATAGGTAGGAACACGTCCTACTAATACAAGAACGAGCTATGGAAAATTCACACCTACACAATGAAACTGAGAGTCCAGAGAAGAAACAACCTCAGTACCAAACTACTTTCTTTGCAACAGTAACAAATATTGGTGGCCCTCTATTGTACTTCAGAGTCGATGAAGAAAGATTCGAACTCGCAAAATCGACAGAAGTTGGAAGTTACGTCTTAATTAAGCACAGAGACCTTGCACTCTTGGGACAAATTTCAAGAATGTCAACTCGAGATGGCTCGAAGGAACACGACGGAATACTCGAATTGCTTGCAACGATTGACTTAACGCAGTGTAGCCTCGTGCCAGGGATCGCTAGACTTCCAAGTGTAGATGCTCCGATATATATCGCTTCAGAGGATCTAATCCAAGAACTTTTCTCACCTAACTCTACGGATAATTTTCCTGAAATTTCCCTTGGCAATCTAGGATCCGCAAATGGGCCAAAAGTCGCCCTTTCCCCTGATATGCTTTTCTCAAGGCACTGCGCAGTACTTGGAAGTACCGGTGGTGGTAAAAGTAATACGGTAACAAAAATTCTTGAAGAGTGTTTGAAATATAAATCTAAAATGATTTTGATCGATGCAACAGGGGAATACAAATCTTTCCAAGGTAAGCACGTAAAACATGTTCACGTAGGCAAACCTAGCAAAGCCAATTCCGAGGCTGACAACTCCCTAGAGGTAGCAGTACCCTACTACCACTTAACGGAATCAGATCTCATGGGGATGTTCAAACCGAGCGGACAGGCTCAAGCACCTAAGCTTAGAGCGGCAATGAAAAGCTTAAAGTTGGGGATACTTTCACCTAGCCTACAGCTAGATGGGTACGTAATAAAAGCAGATAAAGATAAGCGATTCCATGATGCCGAATTCCAAAGACACTCAATAGCCTTAAACAATCCACTTGCAATCTTTGATATCACTAAACTCCCTCAGCAAATTGAAAATGAGTGCGTTAAACAAACAAGAAGCGCTACCGAACCATACTTCTGGGGCGCAACCAATGCCATCGAACAAGCATACTGTACTTCACTAATTGTAAGAACTTCCGACATCATTAACTCCCCCGAGTTATCATGCATTTTCAATCCAGCGAAACTTCCATCACTACTTGATGAAATCAATGAATTCATCTCAGAAGATCACACAAGACTCCTAAGAATATCTTTGGAATCTCTTCCATTCGTTTTCAACACTAGAGAACTTGTCTGTAACGCCATCGGAAGACAGATTTTACACCTTGCTAGAGAAGGGAGCTTTAAGGAAGTCCCGATCTGCCTATTCGTCGATGAAGCCCATCACTTCTTGAAAGAGCATTTAGAAGATGACCCGAATCTTCCAAGCATTGATTCAATGGCGCTAATCGCAAAAGAAGGAAGGAAATATGGAGTTGGTCTATGTCTTGCGACTCAAAGACCAAGAGATATTCCTGAAAGTATTCTCAGTCAAATGGGCACATACTTAATTCACCGTATATCAAACCCTTCAGATAGAAAGATTATTGAGACTGCCTCTGGGACATGCGAACAGGGTACGCTAGAGATCCTCCCGACTCTAAGGCCGGGGAAATGCGTCATACTTGGTAATGCTGTGCCCTTTCCTCTATTAGTACAAATAAAACGACCGGACACTCCGCCGTTTTCAGAGTCTCCTAGCTTCGTTGATCACTGGAGACTATAGCAAGTAGCTAAACTAATTAAGATTGCGTATGTTATAAAAATATTTCATACGCAATCTCAATTAGATGATTAAAGAACTAAAGAACCTAACTCTTATCGCCATAGGCATACTGCTATCAAGCACCGGTCTGCACGGATTTCTGCTTTCAAGTAACTTCATTGATGGTGGCGTTACAGGCGTTTCGATGTTGCTCTCAAAAATAACTGGCCAACCACTCTGGATATGGCTACCAATAACTAATCTACCCTTTCTACTCCTAGGACTTAAAACTCTGGGGAAGTCATTCTGCTTAAGAAGTGTGCTCGCTATTGCCGGTCTCTCAACTACTCTTGCATTCGTCCATTTCCCGGACTTCACTTCTGATAGCTTACTTACAGCCATTTTTGGTGGATTCTTTATTGGCGCTGGCATTGGGCTAACAATACGAGGCCAAGCTGTTCTTGATGGAACTGAAATAGCAGCACTCTTACTCAGCAAAAGAAGTAGCTTATTTAAAGTAGGCGACCTAATTTTAATATTTAATATAATCCTATTTTTAAGCGCTATTAAAGTACTAGGCACAGAACCTGCGCTATACTCTATTATTGCCTATATATCAGCTGCTAAGACCTTGGATTTCGTACTCTATGGACTTGAAGCATACACATCAATATCTATTATCTCGCCTAAGAATACCGAAATTAAGTCGAAACTAACCGAAACCCTAGAAAGGGGAGTAACCATATATCAAGGACTAGGTGGCCTTAGTGGTGCAAAACAAGAGATTCTACTATGCGTAGTAACCAGACTAGAGATAGGGCAAGTTAAAGAAATAATTAATTCAGTTGATCCTAATGCATTCGTAACCCTAACTGCTCTTGCTGATGTGCAGGGTGGGAGAGTCAAACGAAAAAGCTTTCACTAAAAAAGCACTCAGCACAGACTACTTAAAAGCTCAAACTAAAGCCCTAGTTCAGCAATAACGCTTTCCACAATATCATCTGGATCAGGCGAAACATCAATGCGAATCGCTTCCTGACGATCTGGTTCCTCTAAAGTATCAAACTGACTCTTTAAAAGTCCTGGAGGCATGAAATGGTCCTTTCTGGCATTCATCCTTTCTTCTATTAAATTAAAATCCCCAGCTAAATAAATAAAAGTAATATGATTCTTACCGCCTCTTAAGATATCCCTATAAGACTTCTTTAAAGCAGAGCATGCTAGCACTGGAATATGCCCTTCCGCAGACTTCTTAGCGATAAAGTCTGACATACCTTGCAACCAAGGAATTCTGTCCTCATCACAAAGCGGAATACCCTGACTCATCTTGCTTACATTCTCAGCTGGATGGAACTGATCCGCATCATGAAACTCTAAAGAAGCTCTCTTAGCAAGCTTCTCCCCTACTGTACTTTTTCCTGAGCCTGAAACTCCCATTACGACGATAGCGTCCATTGGAGCAGTGGTTTTACAAACGGCGATAGACATATTATGCATATAAAAGGTTATATTTTCCTAAACACTTTTCCACTAATATGATAAATAAATCAAGTTAATGGTAATATTAAATATATGCTAAAAATGAGTTAAGTTGCTATTTACACTTAAAGTTTAGGCGAACATCGGCAAGAAATGAGTAAAAAAATTGGCATAATACTGATTGGAGGCACCGGCTATGGTGCTAAAGAATTCCTACGGTTAAGTTTAAACCACAGAGAACTAGAGATCTTTCAAGTTTGTTCAACATCAGAACAGGGCAACGATGTACAGGATACTCACAAAGAATTACTAGGTTTGATGGACAAAGAGTTTAGCTCTGAAATGAACCTAGATCTATTAGATGGCTTTAGTTACAAATTCCTAATCCTGGCCCTGCCTCATGGAGAAAGTCAAAAGTTTGTTTTAAAAAACTTCCAAGAATGTAAAGAAAAACAGATTCATATTATCGACCTAAGCGGTGATTTCAGAATCAAAAATAAAACCGTTCGCGAATATTTCTACCCTTCTAAAGAAGACCTTAGTCCTGACATCCTCTCCTCATTTGCCTATGGCCTAAGTGAAATAAATCGAGAAGAGATTAAAACAACTACGAATATCGCTAACCCAGGTTGTTTTTCAAGCGGTGCAATCTTATCCTTAAGTCCTCTCGTGCAATCTTTTAGTGACAGGATAATGAATATCGCCATTGACGGTAAATCGGGTAGCTCTGGTGGAGGTAAAAATCCCAATCAAAAGTTTCACCATCCTGAACTTAACAGCTCCTCTTATGCGTACAGTCAACTAACTCACAGACACCTTGGAGAGATCGAAGAATCTCTTTCGATGTTCGGGCTAGATAAAATAGCATTCACTCCTCACGTAATACCCATTAGCAGAGGAATGATAATCTCTTCTTATGTCTTCAGCTCGGAGAGTCTGGATAAAAACGAGATATTAGATGCTTACAAGGCGGCCTATAAAGACGAGCCCTTTATAAGAATTAGAGAAAGTTCACCAGAAATAAGGCTGGTTGCTGGTAGTAATTTCCTAGATCTCAATATTGTCGTAAAAAACAACATAGTCTCAATTACAGCCTGCTTAGATAATTTGATAAAAGGCATGGCGGGTCAAGCCATACAAAACATAAACATCATCTCTGATCTCGATGAAACAACAGGGCTCAGAACTCCAGCCCTAGGTTTAATTTAGATAAAAATGAACAGTAGTTACAACCCTTAGTAACTTCTCTATCTGCTTTTCCTCTACGGAATTTTCGAATCTAAACCTTGGTTGCACCTCGAACACTCCTTGGTTCGCGGTCTTAATCGCCCCTAAGTTAGTCTTAGAATCTTTCGCAAACTGCTCCCCTGATTCTCTCGCATTCCTAATTGCTTCTGCTATCATCTCAGGTTTGAACTTATTTAGGTTTGTGAATAAATATGTTGGTCCTGATCCGTAATCACTGGAAACAGAAACGTTTACCCCCAAAGCTAGTAACTTATCGATATTTCGGCTAGCTTCAAGAATCAACTTAGGTTGATTAGATTTCACTAGAAGAGTCTGAGTAATGATAATTCTATTTTCAATCCCTCGACCATCATTCCCTCCATAAAGCTGTAGAGAGGCGTCATTTACTTCCAATGCCTGAGGACTAATTAAATCATCCTCCACTCCATATCTTTTAAAGTAATCTATAATAATTAATCTTTGCTTAGAAAGTTTCTGCTCACTAAGCTCTAAGTTTGGCCCTGATACAGAAAAGCGAACTGGCCAAAATGCCACATCTGCTTCAACCTCCCTCTCGCTGACTCCCTTAACCACAACCACCCGATTACCAGAGGAAAACCCCTTCAACCCACCGCCTATCTGTAATCCAATAAATCCAAATCCAATCAAAGCTACTATTGCTACAAGAACCCTACTACTCATACCAATTCTCCATTTTTCAAATATCTAACTTAAACGGTTGTTTTAAATAACTTAAGCATTAAACTTTTCTGTGCGTGCAATCTATTCTCAGCCTGATCAATTACGACTGAATTCGTAGAACTCATTACAGCATCAGAAACCTCTTCCCCTCTATGAGCAGGCAAACAATGCATAAAAATACAATCGGACTTAGCCTCGGCTAACATTTTCATATCTACTTGATATGGAGCAAATAACTTTTTCCTAAGGTAACTTTCCTTTTCTTGTCCCATAGAGGTCCAAACATCCGTATAAATCACATCCGCACCCTGTACTGCCTTTAATGGATCATGCTCTATCGAATACTCAACTTCCTGCTTTGAAACAAAAGGCTCATAGCCTACAGGACAAGCAACGCACATCTCCAAGCCTAAGATCTTTCCAATCCTTAAAAGAGAATTACACACATTGTTGCCGTCTCCAACATAAACTAACTTCAACTTCCCTCGCCCCTTTTTTTCTATAATCGTAAGGGCATCTGCTATCGCCTGACAAGGGTGAGACATATCAGACAAGCCATTAATCACTCCAAACTCAGACGCTTGAGAAAAACGAACTAAGTCAGAATGGCTATATACTCGCATCACAATCCCATCGATATATCTTGACAATACACGGGATACATCTTCAATTGACTCTCTTTCTCCAATCTGAATTTCAGAGGCATTTAGACCTATGGGATAAGCTCCAAGCTCTAACACACCGACTTCAAATGAGATTCGGGTTCGCATCGAAGGTTTTTGAAAATACAATCCAATCTTCAGACCCTCTAAAGCCTTAGAATATTCTAAGGGAGATGTTTTTATTTTGATGGCCTGCTCTAGAAGATCAAGAATTTCACTGTTAGCGAAATCCGTCACTTCTAAAAAATGCATGCAATCTCCACTTTTAACTGCCACTAATCTCTTTTCCTTCTAGTATAAGTAAACTTACTTCCTACACCATTAGCGGTAAAAAGCTCTAACAACATCGAATGAGACCTAGACCCGTTAATGAAGTGCACGTCACTTACACCATTCTGAAGGGACTCCATTGTAAACTTTATTTTAGGTAACATTCCACCTGAGACCCTAGGATCTCCGACTAAACTTTCAAGCTCTTTTAGATCCATTTCACTTACTAGTTTTCCATCTAATATCAGCCCATCTACATCACTCATATATATCAGCTTCTTACATTCTAAGGCGCTAGCTACGGAAGCGGCGACTTCATCTGCATTGATATTATAAGTGTTATGTCCGTCTAATGTTGATATTGGCGAGATGATAGGAAGGTATCCGCCATCAAGTAAATATGTCAATAAATCTGCATTCACCTTCGTAATGCGCCCTACCTGACCTAAGTCCTCTCCCTTCGAAGTCCCTCTAGGCTGAACTTCTATAAGACCTGCATCTTTTCCTGATAAACCAACAGCCTTTACACCATGAGTGGTACAAAGCGCTACTAATGCTTTATTTAATTTACCCGAATAAACCATCTCCACAACTTCAGCGTCTTCAGGAGAAGTATATCTAAGGCCTTCGATAAACCTAGGCTCTCTCCCTAGCTGTCCGAGCAAACTATCGGCATCCTTTCCTCCACCATGCACAACAACTACCCGGATACCAACTGTAATCAAATAACATAAATCCGCAATCAAGGATTCCTTAGAGCTGGATTGAAATAAGGCCGCTCCTCCGATTTTAATAACCATTGTTTCTTGTTTAAACTTCCGTAAGTAAGGAAGTGAGTCTATCAATGATTGTGATACTAAATTTTTATCTGCCATACTTCTCTAAAAATGTTCTCTTGCCTTATAATATGCTGTTTGAGACAAACAATGCCTTATCAAGTCATCGTGAGTCCTATTTAACTCTTCCTTTGTTAAAAAAGATATCTCTATTTCCTCGGCTGGATCAAAATCGGTTTTCCCACTCAGGATACAGTCTTTTGCTAGGAAAAACCAACATTTATTCTCATGTGTCGCTGGATTTGGATAATTAAATCCTAACTCAATTATATTCGAGCTGGAATATCCAGTCTCCTCCATAAGCTCCTTGCGAACTGTCTCCAAAGGGGAATCCCCTTGTTTTACTTGTCCACCAGGAAATTCATGCGTATAGGCTTCTACTCCAAATCTATACTGTTTTATAGTAATAATTCGACCGTCGGATAGGACGGGCACAACATTAACCCAATCAGTGAATATGAAGGAATAAAAATCGTCCTCATATCCCAAGGAGTCCGTAAACCTTTTAGATCGCACTGAAAAGAAAGGGGTGGTGAATACCTCTTTTTCTGATAGTTTCTTCCAAGTTCTTTTCATTAATATCTTATAGTATGAGACCAAGTAAACTTATAATTAACCTAGGCAACCTAGCAAGCAATTTAAGAGAAATCAAAAACTATGTTGCCCCAGCAAAAGTTATGGCTGTAGTAAAAGCTGATGCATACGGCCATGGTCTCCATAGGTGTGCCATTAAGCTTGAGGAGTCTGGAGTGGATTACTTCGGTGTCGCCTATCTGGAAGAAGCGGTTGAACTTAGAAGATCCGGAATAAAAACCCCTATTCTCACTTTAGGAGGACTTTCCGAAAGCCAAATTGATGAGTTCTTAAAATACGACATTGATCTTTTAGCCTCATCTGTTTCAAAACTTAAAGCCATAGAAGAGAGGGCCAGAATACATAACAAAAAAGCCAGAGTGCAAATCAAGATAGATACAGGAATGGAAAGAGTGGGAGTTCATTATTATTCGGACGAACTCCCGATGTTAATACAAATTGCCAAAAGTTCTGAGTGGGTAGATCTAGTAGGTATAGAATCTCATCTTGCAACAAGCGAAGAACAAGATACAAACTTCTTGTTTGAACAGCTGAAACGCTTTAAAGAAGCTATCAGCAGTTTCAATCTGGAGAAATCCTGCCTAAGGCACATCGCGAACTCAGGAGCGATCCTACAATCTAAAGAAACTCATCTGGACATGGTAAGACCGGGGCGAATTCTTTACGGCATCAACCCATCCAAGGAATTAACTTCTGTTATAAATTTAAAGCCTGTCATGTCTTTAGTTTCAGAAGTTTGTTATTTTAAAGTGACAAAAAAAGGCAATACAGTAAGCTACGGAAGGACTTGGACAGCGCAAGAAGATACTCGCATTATCACAGTACCTATCGGATACGGAGATGGATACACAAGAAGACTATCCAACAAGGGCGAAGTTTTAATTAAAGGCAAAAAATTCAAAATCGCTGGAACAGTGTGCATGGATCAACTAATGGTCAACATCGGACCCGAGGGCACTGCGTATAACGGAGATCGGGTGGTACTTATCGGGGAGGATGGGGGAGAAAGAATTAGTGTAGAAGACCTAGCAGAATATATCGGAGCCGAGCCATTGGAGATAGTTACTGGGTTTACTGCGAGGTTGCCTCGGGAGTATGTTTAAGAAAGAACCTTCCCACTCCAAGCTGGTAAGACGTGAATTCTACATCCATCCACCTCCAGCACCTGCTCTGACTCATCGCAAGTTATTAAATACAAGTCCTTAACCCCAAGTTCCTTGGAAGCTAAAATAAGTGCTCTAGTTTCTCTGTCTAAAGTTTTGGGAGATCCCGCTGAGTAGGAAACTTGTATAAGTCTAGCCTTACCACTAGTGGGAGGAGTATAAAAATCTACTTCATACCCCGCACTTGTCTGATAACTAAATAAATTCAAGTTAGGGATTAATCCGCTTCTACACAAATCAATAAAAACGTAGTTCTCAAGCAACTTTCCGAAGTCACTGGCTCCGGAAGTTCTTTGTACGCTAAAAAAGCCATTGTCATAAATATAAAGTTTTTTTTCTGAATTTACTCTTTCTCGGGCTTTAAACGAATAGTTCTGAAGCGCGCAGCATAAATAGGCACCTTCAGCCCAAGTTAAATATTTAGAAATAGTTACGTGACTTAACTGATTATTTAACCCTCTCTCTAAAGACCTAGAACTCGCTCTTGCCCCCATACTTGTCAAAACTAAATGCAAAAGGCCTTTTAATTCTGCGATTCTGCGAATTTTATAGCGCTGTACTAAGTCTTTTAATATAATGGCATCCCAAAGCGACACTAAAAAATCCTGGAATGAAATTCTCTGAGTTACTACTGATGGGAAACCACCAGTCTTCAAATATTCTAAAAAGGAAATTACCCCAGATATTCCCCTAGTGGCCTCTAAATATTCTTCATAAGAGAATGGTAGTAGTTGATACTCGACATATCTACCTGTCAATGATGATCCGAGCTCACCGCTAAGAAGCTTAGAATTTGATCCAGTAATAATTAAATTCTTTCCGAGTCGTTGCATTCGATTAACCAAATGTTCCCACTTTGGAAACAATTGGATCTCATCGAATAGTATATACTGGTAATGAGGAAGAATACTGTCAAAACATTCAAGAATTTCCTCTGCGGTAAAACTAAAATTGATTCCTTCATCTTCAAAATTAAAATAGACGAACTTTTTTCCTTTTAAAACTTGAAGGGCTAAGCTTGATTTCCCAGCTCTCCTAGGCCCAATAATAACTTTAATAGCATCACTATCTAGGCCTTCAACAAGCCGAGCTCGCACACTACGCTCAACATAGGCCTGATCAGAAATACGTACTATTTCCGACTTTTGCTTTCGAATTAGATTGGCTAACAGATCATTCATACTTACCATAGTAGCAGAGTTTGGTAAGTATGTGCAATCTGGTTATTCCGGTCAGGCTAAAAAACTAATGATATCGACTGGTTATAAATTACCCTCGTTTTCTATAAAAAGAAATGCCTCTCGGCCATCAAACCAAATCAGACCTCTGTAGATCTACAAATGTCGATTTACAGAGGTCAAAAGACATGCCCTAATTCCTCTGCTAATCGACAAATGCTTCTTAGCAGAGGTCAAGACCTATCCTAATTTATGCAGGTGACTTAGAGGAACGCGTTAGGGAAGAGGACTATTTTGATCATACTGTTAATGTGGAGGAGTTGTTGTAGGAGATCCGCACCTCATATCTTATATTTTAAAGAAAAGACTGAGCGTGATTTCACCTTCTTGTAGGCGTAGGACCGATTTCCTACGCCCTAATAAAACCACCTATTTCACCTTCCTTTCTTTTCTGTAAATGAAATAACTTCTTCCAGTGATAGCAATAACAATCACTAGAAAGCCGAACAATGATTGCTGAGAAATCTTATCTCCCAGCAATAAAAGTCCAAACACTAGGCCCAAAGGAGGCTCTAGAGCACCGATATAGATACTCACAAGCTGACTCCCTCCTTTAGAGCTTCCTGTTTTCTCCCTCAGAACTCTTTCTTCTGGTTTCAACTCATCGTAATCGCTTTCACTTGCAATTGCCATTGCTCGAGAAAGTATTAAATAAGTCCCCCCATATACCATTCCAAGGACGATATAGCCTGCCACCTGCAATAGGCTGGGCTCTACTACCCCTGGCGACATCCCCATCCTTAGCCAGACCGCTAACACAAGACCGACCTGACCCAGCAGAAAAGCATCTTTAAAGATTTTGTTATCCTCATTAACCTTAAAGTGCTCTTCTCCGAGGAAAAGATATCCAGCAAAACTTGCCCCCGACAGGATACCGAATACCCATCCGAGTGGAGCCTCAAGCGCTACCCTCTGAATACAGAGAATAGCTAGGCCAATAAAGACCAGAATGCCAGTAAAGGTGTCCAGTCTTGTTGTCGGCCTCATAAGGAGCCACTTGTAGAATACGATCCAAAGGATTGCTCCGTGAAACAACACGAGTGCAATTCCTACCTGTATCCTCAATACGGCAAGGACAAAAAACACACTTGCCATAGAGGAACAGATCACTGCACCCCAAAATTGCAAATTAATTTTGGGTGCTGCCCCGCTTCTTACGGTAAAAAGAAACAGACATGCCCCTAACGCTCTAAGGCCGGCGGCGACAATCCCATCGGTTACCCCAATGAGTTTGATCAAATTTCCGTCAAGCCCGTAAAGAACAGAGGAAATAAGAACAAGAACGAAAACTGAATTCTTCACAACGACTCTCCTTCTTGAGAGAAAATTTTCAAACGAACAGAAAAACCTAATATTCACGCTCAGTCATACAAGAGGCCAACGCCCCCTAATGACTGAGAATATAATCTTCTTCCCTTATTAAACTATGTAAGAACCAAGACCTAACAAGTCGCATATGCGTTATGACAAAAAGCGCCTTAAACGTGTGAATTAAAGTAAGAAACTAAACCTACTGAGAATCTTTAACTAAGTGCCCGCCTTTCACAACCGCCCTTTCTATCGACAAAGGCAAACTCCCATACTCATCGAACTTCAACCTACTTGTAAGACCCTCAATATCAACTTCTTGAATAATACCTGACAAATTTGAAATGCCGTCCTCCAGATTTCCCTTGCGCCTCCTCTGCCAAATCCTACTTGCCTCCAATAGAATCTTCGCCATATCATAAGCATACGCATGAGTATAATTAGGTTCCCGATGATAGCGATTTTTAAATTTATCAAACCAAGCTTTGATCTTTGGATCTTCTTCTTTCCTTGTTAGAAATAGCGGAGCCGAAACTTTCATACCTTCTATCCATTCTGGACGAACATTCCCCACTACATCTATTAGATCATATGCCGCGATAACATGTTTACCTCTGACTAATTGCTGTTCATCAAGTCGGCGAACCATAGCAATAAGATTCTCAACAAATCCATTTATAATCAAAAGATCTGGCTTATATTTCCTAACATTCAGAACCAATGAATAGAAGTCAGTTAAATCAGTCTGAAATGTTTGTATGTAGACATCTTCTACACCGACTTCCCTTAATCCTGGCGCCACTATTTCCCGATACTCTTCATCCGTTGAAGGCAAAGAAGCATAAATAATGGCAACCTTCTTTGCTCCAACCTTTTTAGCATAATCAATAAATATTTTTGGTTCCTGCTTAAAACTAAGAAAAGTTCTAAAATTATCTCTCTCTCCATTTGGTCTAACATTCACATCAAACACCCATTGAAAATGAGGTAAAGAATTATCCCTAGTTGCTACTTCATAATAAGAAGAAATTTTAGATATATCTCGCCAACCAGATCTATGCCTATCCAAAACTTCATTCACTGCCATAACCTGAGGCTTTAGCCCACTTACATACACATCCGGAGAATCCAAAAGTTGCATATTCGCCACAGTCACAGCACTTTTGGTTTGGCTCTCATTGTCCCGATAGGAAAAATTAACTAAACTAGCAGAATCCTTCTCTTCTTCCAACGCAATATCTACACCTTCCTTTATGGAATTTCCGTAAATTGAAAAGGGACCTGTCATGGGAAGATTGCATGCGATATTGAGAACATCGGAACTATCCTCCGCCCTCAACATATCAAGAGGAGCGAAACTTAATAAGAACGAAAAGACAATCACAATTGCTCTAAACATTTTCACCTACTAATTTTCGAAAGGCCTCTCCCCTCTCTTCAAAATTCTTAAAAATAAAAAAACTAGGCGATGCCGGGGAGAGCAGGCATGTTTTACCTTTTTTAGTTTCTTTCTTTGCAATTTTAACTGCATCCTCCATTGAGTTTACCTCAAAAAATTTAATCTTATTCGACATAAAACCCGAACTCCCCTCTATTGCCTCTCTAATTCTTCTACCAGATGGCATAAATAGGATTACATTAGAAACATTCGTATTCAATACTCTCTCTGCAAGTCTTGCAAAATCAAGCCCCCTATCAAATCCGCCTAGAATAATAGTATCAAGAGAATCATGATAAACATCTATCGCACTCATACAAGCTTCCGGCATTGTAGCGATTGAATCATTCACATACAGAACTCCATCAACGACACCAATTTCTTCCAACCTATGAGGAAGAGGCTTAAAACTCAATAAACCTTCCCTTAATTTCTCCAATGAAATATTAAACTCAGCCAACAGAGTTAAACAGGCAAGCACATTCTCCACATTTCTAGCGCCCTTTATAGGCAACTCACTTACCTTGCAGATCACAATCCCCTTTTCCCTACATAGAATCTCATCTCCCCTTTGAAAATACCTTTCATTGAGTCCGTAATACTGCCTCCTACCCATACATCCAAGAAGCTCTCTTTCAATCCGATCCTGTCCTCTCGGCACAACCAGTAAGTCTTTCTCAGTTTGAAATTTTGCAATATTAGCCTTGGCCTTTAGGTACGATTCAAAACTCCCATGATAATCCAAATGCTCTTCGTAGATATTTAGGAAAACTGCTCTGGCTGGTGAAACCCTAAGATCTTCTAGCTGATAGCTAGACAGTTCTAAAACAAAATAATCAGAATCTTCTTCGTACACATCTAAGGCGGGAACACCTATGTTACCTGCTAACACAACCTTTCTTCCAGCCACGCTAAGTAAATGCGCTACTAAAGAAGAAGTCGTACTCTTCCCCTTAGTCCCAGTTACACCAATAACCTTATCTCTGTGCTTTTCTAAAAATACTGCCGTACCAGAGGTTAAAACAGAATCCGGATACTTAGCAAAATATTCTTCCAATTCGGAATTCGGCACACCTGGGGATTTAAATATAAAATCAAAAAAAGGTAGGCCTTCTAAATATCCAGGGCCCGTATAAACTTGCATTCCATTAGGCACACCCTCAATCTTCTGCTTATCTGCAATAGCGATAGTACAAACAATTCTCTGTTTTTTGAAAAAGGAAAGTGTGCTTCTGGCCTCTCTACCGAAACCAACTAGTAAAATCTTTTTGTTATTAAAAACGGAAAGGTTCAGACTCCTACTCCTTAAAACTAACGTTTTTTAAATTTTTTCTTAGATACTCGACTTCCTTCACAGCAAGATAGTTTTTATCATCCCATGAGTCTAAAGTGCTAGGTTGAAAATCATGTCCAAAAGAATTTAGAATTTCATTCGCCCTATCTAATATTGGCGTAAAATATACATCCTTAGACATCTTACCAACTAGATATTTAAACCCTGTCCTAGACTCTTCATAAGAACCCACACATTCAAATGGCTTATGTTCTCCAAGCCCACACAACTCCCCTACTAATTGAAAAAAGCTAATATACTTTAGAGGCAATGGATGCCAGATCATACTCAGTTCTTTAATACTCAGAAAAGGGCACAAACTAAGAAAAGTAAATACACACTTAGGACAAGCTCCGCACCACTTATGCTCCCCCTCTTTCTTAGCTTTGATAGTCTGCGCTCTATTGCAACTTAAAAAAGTAGCGAGAGATTCTTCATGAGTCGAAAGTAAACCGGTAATTTGCAGTTCCGACAAGGGACGCAAGAAACTATAGTAGTTTACACCAGATCCGACCGAAGCCAGTAACTCTCTAAACTTAGTTTCAAATTCAAAAGTTTTTGAGTACTGATGATTAATATCCTTACCCTGATAATGAATATTCCCTTCGTTAGCAGTTGATTCATTTGAAGTTACGACATGTCTATATCCACAACACTCAGAGGCTATCGCACCAATAAATGCCAAGGTCGCAGAAAAAGGAATGTGCCCATTAAAATATTTTGTCTTTGGTAGCGAAAGAAGCTTAGGAGATATCGTTCTTTTAACTCTAATCGGCTCGTCTCCTGAAAACAACTTAATAGAGTCTAAAGCTTGAGGAATTGGGTTTACAACAAAGCCCCTAAATTGCTTTTCCATCTCCTTAAATGCCCGCAAAGTTACTAAAGAGTCCTTACCCCCTCCAACCATCACCAAAGATTTGTCTTCTAGTTTAGGGCCTAGCGACATCTCTAACTGAGGCGCCGCTTTATCAAAACTAAACTCAAAGCCCATACTAGGATCAAGCTGATTAAGATAAAAAAATTCTCCTAAACCATTTAGATATAAATCCTTAAACCAAGAAATTTCACTCTCACTCAGATGACCGCATTTGATTTCAATTCTAGGTGGGCACACTAACTTCCAATAAGAAATTAGCTCCACCACTCCCAAAAGAAAAACAAGCTTAGGAGATGGCTCAGAAATTTTAAACGTAGATGATTCAGCACTAAAATCGATAGATACGCGATGAACAAAATTAAAATCAGGACTCAACTCATAGTCATACTCAAGATCCAAACGAGCACCGACCACAGACTGCCTAAATGCCTTATACTTAATTTGAGGATACTCTCCCCTTAATGTCTCAAGTTTATCCATTAAAGAATGCTAGAAAATTGAAAAAAAGCATTATGCCCATAAAGGCTAAGACTTGCAAAACCTGCCTGCCTATTCACCTCCACATAAAAGAAGTGGATTTTTCGAGCACTTACAACTTTAAGTAACTTAAACCTAACCCCTGCGCCACGCTCTGAGGCCTATAGAGGTGAAGTTTACTGTACCTGACACCTAGGATCTCAAACGGTATAGATCGACCGCCCTCACTAAAAAAGCTATTTAGCTAATGTCGATAAATTCCCGTAACTACATAAGATATAGGCTTTTTCATTGCCAGTATCTTGCCATTACGGTAAGATACTGGCAATGAACATCAGATTAGACCAAAAACTCATCCAAAGCATAAATGCCCCTGAGCTTAGCACAAGCATGCTCATTGGATTGTTGTCAGAATATAAAGATCCACGCAAAAAAATTCATAGCCTTGTAAAAGGCGGATTCCTCAAGTCCATTAAACAGGGAGTGTATCTAGTTAACCAAGAAATTGGTCTCCGTCCGTACTCAATGGAAATATTAGCTAATTTAATTTATGCGCCTTCCTATATTTCCCTTGAGACCGCACTTAGCTTCTATGGATTCATTCCTGAAAGGGTAAGCACCACGACTTCCATTAGTATCAGTAAAGGGCGGCGTTTCCTAACGCCTGTCGGCGAATTTATCTATCATCATGTGAAGGAGTCTATTTATTCGGAAGGTGTTTGTTTACGAGAAGTTTATCAAGATACTTTTTGTCAATTTGCTAGCCCCGAAAAGGCTATTCTCGATTTTCTGTATATTCGAGAGAAGAAAGGGAAATTTACAAATTCAAAAAAATACTTTAACTACCTAATAGAATCATACCGCCTTGATAGTAACTTAATTAAAAAGACAACATCTGCCAAAAAACTTAAGGCATTGGCCGAACTTTACAATTCGGAACATGTAAGTTGGTTTATGCATGAACTTATTAAAAAGCCCTAACTTATGAATGAAGCAGTGGAACAGATGTTGGCTAGATATTCACCTCAATCTAAGGAGGATCACGAGAATGCCCTTAAAGAAATCCTGCAGGAAATAATTCTTTTAGGTTTATATCGGGCAGGATTTTTTGAAAAAGCTGCGTTTTATGGAGGAGCAGCTATGAGAATCCTCTATGGCCTAGATCGTTTTTCTGAAGATTTAGATTTCACTCTTTTTAAGCCAGATAACAACTTCAAACTCGATAAATACTTCCCCATTTTAGCACGAGAGCTTAAGGCCTATGGATTCAATATAGAGCTAAGTAGAGTCGAGAAAGATAATACAAGAATTATTGAGTCCGCTTTCTTAAAAACGAATACGCACCTATTATTTCTGAACATAATGGGTGCAAAAAGTTTTGCCAATAAAATTCAGAAAAGCCAACTAATAAAAATAAAGTTCGAGGTCGATGTTAATCCAGCAACGTCCTTTAAAACTGAGATTAAAACCTTGCTACTACCATCGCCTTTTGCGATCAAAACCTTAACTCTTCCTTCACTATTCGCTGGTAAAATGCATGCGACTCTTTTCAGGAATTGGAAATCAAGAGTAAAAGGAAGGGACTTTTACGATGTCGTTTGGTATCTTGCTAGACAAGTTCGTTTAGATAGGAATTATCTCGAAGAGAAAATGATTGCATCCAAGGCAATTGACACACCCCTAACAAAAAGTATTCTAATAGAGCTATTCAAAAAGCGTATAAGGTCTATAGATATTACCCAAGCTAAACAGGACATCCACCCTTTTATTAAAGATCGAAGGCAGGTTGAAATATGGTCCGCAGACTTTTTTTGCGAAATTATTGAAAGAATCGAGTTCGAATCTTGATTTACAGTTAGACAAATTAACTCTGAAAGAGATTGAGCTTCTCTAAGTTCCAGAGGTTAAAGAGCTTTCGCCTGCACAAATTCTTAAGATCAGAGAAAAAGAGAACGCCAGTCAGGGTGTGTTTGCACAACTTTTAAATGTGAGTTCTTCGACTATTCTAAAGTGGGAAAGGGGTGAAGTCAGACCACAGAATTGCGCCCTAAAACTGCTTAATCTCGCCGACAAGCATGGATTAGGTGCGATTAAGGAAGTTTTTTCGAGTTAAATATCTAGAAAATATTTTCGATATCTCTAGCTCCATGTAATACCCTAACAATTTCTAGAAAGTTTTCTGTCGTTCTGTAAAAAATTATAATTTTGCCGCATATAAAACTCCTTACATCAGGGCGCAAATCCTGTCTTTCTCTACCCAAAAATGGTTGCTGTACCAACAATAGAAATTTAGAGTAAAGTTGATCGAAACATCTATCGGCAACATCGACACTATCCTCAGCTATAAATAACCAAATCTCACTAAGATCACTCTCAGCGATAGAAGTGATCCGCAGTTGTTTCACGCAACCTTTGCCTTCTTATTTGACAATACCTTTCTACCTTTTAGTTTAGTTTCATCCATAAGTTTCTTCAGTGAGATCGCATCATGAGTTTCAAATGCCCCGCTATCTAATTGCTTCAGGCCCTCATCTATATCTGAACGAAGATTTTGAAGCCTAAGTTTGCGCATATCTTCCTTTTCTTTAAGCAACCGAAGACCTTCTCTAACAACTTCACTCTGAGATTGATAAAGGCCGCTTTCTATTAACTCTGCGATAAATAAGTCCAATGTCTTTCCTAGATTAACATTCATAAATTTCTCCCATTTGGCTTTTAGCCATAATACCACTAAAATTAACAATAGTTAACAATTATTGACAATATTGAGAGACGTCAGATCTAACCATTTGTATTTAATTCCTTTTATTAAATACAGGAGCCACCTTATGTTATCGCATTTTTTAAAAAATTATTTCAGAGAAACTAGAATTCTCACTTCATTTCCAAGTGAAAATTAAGGCGTCACAAATCAATAAACAAATTACTATGCGCAATATTCTTTGAAAGAGACTCATCTTAGATATCTCTTGATTCGCTATTTCTTGAAAATTTTCATGAAATTCTCTCTCAGAAGTTATGGCATCTTGGAAATTAAGTTTTGCTCTGTTCAGACGTATAAAAGCAAGCCCCCATGTTACTATTCCACCAACTAGCAACATTATCGGCATACCATAGGCCATTTTCTCAAGGAGTAAAGAAGTAGCTTAAGATGCCAGAAGACCCCTGCCCCACGCTCTGAGGCCTATACAGGTGGGGCCTATACAGGTGAAGGCTCACCCATCCAAGAATGTCCTAAACAACAAAACATCCGCGAGACTAGCTTCCTCAGGACGATATACTACACCGCTCCCCGCCCAAGGGGTTCTCATTGTTTTTAACGGGCGATAAGATTTGCCCTCAAGGTAGGAATCGCCCAAGCGAACATAAGGTCCACACGCACCAGTAATCTTAATAGGAACATACGCCCTATATTTAGAGTGAATTGACTGATCCTTAAGGACAACAACATCATGAACTTTAACAATGGTGGCAAACCTTTCTCCTACATTTAAGTCAACAAGGCCCTCCCCTTCTTTCTGAAACTCGACACAATCCAAGTAGGCCGCTTCTAAAAAATATGATCCAACCGATCTCCAATCATAGCAAGCTGAAAAAACATCGCCTGTCTCTTTACAATGTGCCCTAGCAACAAATAATATTGAACCCATTTTACTCGTCTTCTCAGCCATTTTTTCAATGTAATTCAAATTTGAATTGGTGGTTCTAATCATCTCTTGATCCCAACGTTTATCGATACCATATTCTTGAATAAGATCCCTAACTTCTTTCTGCTTACTTATACGCATAAGTTTTTTCTCGGCATCCCTCTGGTTGAAAGATTTAACTATTAACAAATTTCTCACTGGAGAAGAAACAAGACTGGTTAGAGCTACATAAACCAAGGCTAAAACAATCAAGCTCAAAATATACGCAGTGGGCTTCCTCTTGGAACTCACAGCCTTCTTCCCTCTAAGTGACAAAATTAACAACAGCATCAATACCACCACAACGAAAAAAGGAAATTTCTCCAAATTAATAGTCTGAATATAACTCATAATGACAACCGTGCCAGAAACTTGGATAATGACTTTAGACAATCCAACCAACCCTGCATTAATATCAACATCAAGTTTGAACAAATTTAATACAGCAAGAAGTATAAACAATGAAATTAGGAAACAAATAAGCACGATCAAACTCAATAGACTTAACAACCAAACCTCTGACAACACAACCTTTTCAAAAAAATATGAGAGCTCAGGAGGAGAAAACTCCTTTAGATACCAATGGATGCTGGTTTGAAATAGATCAGAAATAAGTAAAAAAATAATAGATCCAATAAACAGAAGAAGAGACTTAATGTTAGGCATAGTTACCAAGCTTAAACCTTTATATAATTGCGAACTACAATCTAATCAGCGATATAACATATCGATTATTTCAGAGATAAAAAGGGTATCTAAATTAGTATTTTTAGGCAATAGATTTAATGGGTTTGCTCAATAACCAGAAAGGGCCGAAAAGAAAAGGTTTAGAGAAGGGAGAGACGTTTTTTCGGCACAATTAAGCCAACAACATGGGCTCAACAAAGTTTTTATTTTCTTGGGCGGATTGGTTATCGAGGAGGAGTTGCTTCCTATCTTTCTCCTGGATCATCCCTTCGTGCGTGGGGAAGGGACTTGGTGGGTTTGCTGGAGGAAATTTTCCTGCTGGTGGAGTTGGTTTATAAGGATGGGGGCTGCGGGAAAAGTTCCGCAAGAAAACTGGTGCACAGGATGAGGGAGGAGAAAGATAGGAAGTAACTCCCGTCGCCCTCCCCTAACTCAAACTAATCAACAAAGGACAATGATCAGACCCCGTCACTTCAGTCAAAATCCTTGCCCTGCCTATCTTATTAACTAGCGCCTTAGAAACAAGAAAATAGTCAATTCTCCAGCCTAAATTCTTCTTTCTGGATCCAGCCCTATAGCTCCACCATGAAAATTCCTGCTTACCTGGATTATGCTCTCTGTAAATATCAACGAGGTGCTCTCCGATAATGTTTGAAAGCCTCTCTCTCTCATCATCTCTAAAGCCAGAAAGATTTCTTTTCTTAGCAACTACAGGATGGTGGATATCTATATCCTTATGACACACATTAAAATCACCACAAACAATTAGACTAGGATCAACTAAACCATCGAGATAGGATTTAAACTCTTCTAAAAACTTAATCTTAAAATCATGCCTCTCTTCTGAAGAAGTACCAGAAGGAACATAGAAATTTATTATCTTAGATTCCCCTACTCTAATAGCAGTCACCCGCCCTTCAAAAAAGAAAATGTCAGACAAAGCTATGTCTTTAGGCTCTAACACCTCGACTTCTAAGCTATCTTTCCAAGCGATAAGAGTACCAGAGTAACCAGGCTTTACCGCTGGGTTATAAGCAATATTATAAGAAAGAGCCTTAAACTCTTCCTCCATAAAAGCTCCTAGATTACATTTAATTTCCTGCAGACATAAGACATCAGGACTCTCAGCTCTAATAAAATCAGCAAGGCCTTTCCCTAAGACTGATCTCAAACCATTAACATTCCAAGAAATAACTTTCATAAGTTACATGAATCTAGCAAGCGACTGGGCTAATCTAGATACTCGCTCATAAGCAAGCTCCAAATTCTTATCGACTAAAGCGTCTTGAGCATCAGGGAATAAAAAATCTAACCTGCGAAGCAATGATGCCGGCAACTCATCCGCCTTCACAACAATATCTCCAGGCAAAACCCCGCCAACAAAAAAATCACCTAAATCAACTTTCGCTGTTTCAACAGCGTTAACATTCTGTTTATTAAAAAGTCCTTGCTCTAACAATAAATCCTTTATGCCTTTTACAATATCAGAGTGGCTTCTTCCTAATAGCTTGCATAAAAGGTAAGGGTCAATCAACAAATCACCCACAAATTTCTCTAAAACAGCAAGTACTCTTGAGTCATTGATATCCGCAACTTCATCATCAACACTCATCTTAAAGCTACTCATTTCTGGGATCAAAGAAATATTAAGCTTAGAGAACACAGCTAAAATCTCTTTCGGCATAGACGCTGAAAGCACTCGGCTTAATACATATGGGCTCGCAGAAAGACCTACATAGAACTTATACCAATCAGAATCTGCTAACTCATCAATGAGAATTAAAACTCTAACGGTTCTTCTTGAATCGCTTGTAAATCTTGAAGATATTCTTCCGTGTTCAACAAACACATCTCCAATTCTATCAAGCTGAGCATGCATATTAGCATCACTAATTGTATCCTCTTTACACAAAGGATACATTGCATTATAGAAGCTTTCAGCTAACCAACTTACATCTTTTTTCATAATCTATCATCTATTAATGAAGAACCTTGCAGACTAAGCAAATCTTCTAAAGCTTCTGCGCTCAGCTCAGTTATTGAGTTCCTAGCCCCACCGACTACACTTTCTGTTAATTCAATCTTCTGTTTATGCATCTCGTTAATCTTCTCTTCTAAGGTCCCCTTAGAAATAATTGTCCGAACTTGCACTCTACTTTTTTGCCCAATTCTGTATGCTCTATCCGTCGCTTGCGATTGCACAGCAGGATTCCACCACTGATCCAAGTGAACAACCTGGTTAGCAGATGTTAGGTTCAAACCAAAACCTCCAGCCTTCAGAGACAATACCAAAATCTTAGCGCCATCTTCTTTCTGAAAAGCACCCACTATCTTTTCTCTATCCGTTCGGCTCAATCCCCCATGAAAAAAAGGCACTTCGGTATCAAGTTTTTTCTGTAAATGAGGAGCCAATTTAAAGCCCCACTGTGCGAACTGAGTAAAGATCAAGACCCTGTCCCCTTCTGCAAGCACCGTTTCCAACAAGTCCTCTACGTACTCAAGCTTCCCTGACCTGCCGACTAAAGGCTTATCATTCTTGAGGACCAACTCAGGGTGTACACAAATCTGCTTTAATTTCGTAATAGTTGAAAGAACAATCCCCTTACGATGTAATCCATCTGAAGATTTCAACTTAGGCAACATGTCATTAAGCGTAGCTTGATAAAGTTTCGCCTGCTCAGTAGTTAGATGAACGATGCTTTCCATTTCAATCTTTTCAGGTAAGTCTGAGATGATCGCAGGATCAGACTTAGTTCTTCGAAGTATAAAAGGACGAACTAATTTCCCAAGTCTTTTAGCATGTTCTGAATCTCTAGATTTTTCAATCGGAGAAACAAACTTCTTCTTAAATTCCTCTACGCTACCCAATAGCCCCGGATTCAAAAAGTCCAAGATGGACCAAAGCTCGGTCAATCTATTTTCAAGGGGCGTTCCCGTCAATGCTAATCGTAATGGCATTCGATTAGCTATCTCAGTCCCACTGGGTTGAACACCTTTCTCTCCAACATCGTCAATAAGAGCTCTAACGGCTTTAGTCTGCTTAGCATCAATATTTTTAATATTCTGAGCTTCATCTAAAATAATTCGTTTCCAAGGTTGCTTTCTAAACAATCTATAATCACGATGAAGTATAGAGTAAGTAGTAACCACAATATCTGACTTTGAAACAGTCTCATAGAAACTAGTACCACCAGCTCTTTGAGCACCATGATGGATATACACTCTCAATGTTGGGACAAACTTATGAGCTTCAGCTTCCCAATTCCCTAGGATAGACATTGGAACAACTAAAAGATTCGGCATAAAGACATGATTTTCCCTAGCGTCATCCTCTTCCTTCTCAATAGCCAACAAGGCTAATACTTGTACTGTTTTCCCAAGTCCCATATCATCGGCCAAACAACCGCCGATGTCTATCTTAGAAATTAAAGCTAACCAGGACAAACCAACTAACTGATATGGTCTCAACTCACCCTTAAATGACTCAGGCAGATGTTCAATTGGTTTAAAATTAGAACTAAAGTCAACAACTTGTTTAATCCAACCTTGCGCATCAATTCTAGCAATTTTTATAGGATCATTGCTTTCAATTCCACTCAATCCTAACCTTAAAGCTTCAAACAGACTAAGCTTTCTCTTCGGAAGAGTATCTTGAATTTCCTTTATTTTTTGATTGATTAACTCTTTATCAAAGGACAACCATGTACCATCCTTATATAAAATTGAAGTATCCTGTTCACTAAGAGCTTTAAACTCCTCTAAAGTAAACTCCTTATCTCCAATCGAGATACTCCAAGAAAAATCTACTAAACTTTGTAATGAAAATGCGCTAGGAACCATCTCCTTTCCATCATCCTCAGAAGACAATTTAAAAATGACCTTAACTTCGTCGTGCACACTTTTCCAACTAGCAGGAGGAATAACTTTT
Source organism: uncultured Bdellovibrionales bacterium (assembly GCA_964353175.1). GTDB lineage: Bacteria > Bdellovibrionota_C > UBA2361 > SZUA-149 > DAOLCO01 > JAIYCX01. The sequence goes on from CAYGUX010000001.1 coordinate 189,792, forward strand.
ACATTTATCTTCTCTAACTCTCTTGATTCTTGAGAGATTAGTCGGTGAGCATCTTCTACTTTTAACTTTAATGGGCTTGAAAAATCTGAGGACAAGTAACTATTTAATACCCTACTAACGTCAAGACAACGGCCTAGTAATCGAAGATACAGGAAATACCATTCAGCGGGATTGTCAAAAGACTCTACCATTACAGGTTTTGTCTTAGCATCGACCAACTCAATGTCTGCCAACCAATCTTTTTCAAAAGCCTCCCCAGGTTCTTCTAACTCTACGTCCTGGATTCTAATCTGAATGTAGGCTTCATATTCATCAGTTTCAGATCGCAAAGGCTCATTCCACTGAGAGACCTTACTCTCAAGCAAGCCTTGCTCGACTCCACCCAAAGTTAGAATATTCTCTTCGCTAGATAAACTCCTAACCCATAAGGCTAACAAATTATCCATCCTCTTAGCCTTAGCTCCAGCTCCATCTCGCTCAACGCCTGGGCTATTCTCATCAAAAAACTCATACCCCTTCAAAAAGGATCGCACCACTGAATCAACAGCCACCTTTAAAAATTGCTCAAGGTAGAACTTTGCTTCCTTCTTATTGCCCATGCTCTTAGAAGCGATTCCTGGCATAGAATCAGAAAACTGCTTGATAGAATCCTGAATACTGCCATCCTTCCAACAAAGCTCCCACTTAGATTCGATCTTCAAGCCTCTTCTTTTTAAGTTGGGAAAAAATAGACCTCTAGATAAATACTTCAATAAAAATTTAGAGGAATTTAGCCAAAATACAAAAGATTCTCCAAACTCAAATGCTTCACCTAACTCATCCTTAAAGGAGGAACAAAGATCGATAAACCCCATACCGCTTAAACTCACCACCTCATCAACTCGGAACTCCACAAACTCCCCCCCCTGACTAGGAAGCTTTAAGCTCATAGAACTAGAGTTATATTGGAATAAATCCTGAGAACTAAAAATTTCATCAAAAAGACGATATAGCGATGGTTGTATCTTTACATTGGTAGAGCTGCTTGCCTCAGTTAGGGCATCTTCAGTGGCCCAGAGATACATTGCATCCTCTAACCATCTAGCGTGAATATACAACATTAGTTACAGCTCCCAATCTTATTTATCGAAGTGCAAAAGACACTTCCAATGGCCACATCAATTGCCACGTAGCGCAGTTGAATTATGACCAATAGAATATTAAAGATGGGGCATACACTATTTTTAGGTTTCTTGGAAGAGCTAGGAATTAAGGGCGTACTCTTTACTTTTTTTTGATTTTGTGATTCAGAAAAAAGTAGTACTCTAGAAATATGAGAGAAAGTTCACCACTGCTAGTTTCTATATTAAGTGATTTCGGTCATTCATTAAAGAATATCGAGACTGTTTTAGGGGAATCTACGGACACCCTCCTCGAAAGCGAGGATAAAAATCTAAAGATCATAGGTCACGACTCCAAACTCTCTATGAAGAAACTTTCTTCTATTTCAGACCTTTTGGTACACATAGAGGACGGGGAAGCGGAACTCAATCCAATCGTTCTAGCTTTTAGAAGCGTCCTAGAATATACGCTTAGAGATAAATACGATATGAGTAGCCAAATGAAAGTACAAACTTCATCGGGAAGCAGTATTGAATTTAAAATAGGTTGTAGCGCAAAAATTTTAAGTGAACTATTAAACACTAGCCACGCAGACACACCCCCTATAAGCATGAAGCTCGTTAAATTCTTTTACCTACTTTTAATAGAAGAAGGGCATCTAATTCTCCTAAATGGAAAACAACTCACTTAAAATGCACTCAAGCTCGTTTAAATACATTAAAGCATTACTAAGTCTCGTTCTCTCCTGCGTCCTGATTGGGATTCTAGCTAGAGAGGTTTCCCCCAGCCTAATCCTTACATACATGAGCAACCTTTCCGCACTAGGACTAGCTAGCTTCACGATCCTTTCAGTCCTGGGCCTTCTACTTAGGGCTTATAGATTTAAACTATTTTTAAGATCGCCAAGCTATGGAAACCAAAAGATAGGTCTCCACATCATTCAAGCCCTTGCTATTAGAAACTTCATTATGGAGTTTTTCCCTTTTCGAATCGGGGAGACTAGCATACTCGCCTATCTCTCCTTTATTAAAATTAAACTTACGGAATCAACGCGAGCTCTACTCGCATGTATGTTCCTAGATATTATTTCTCTTTTAATCTTTATAGCTTTTGCCTTATTAGGATTTTTCTTTGCTCCTAGCCTTCCCCAATCATCAAATAACTACCTAGCCGTTTTACTTGTAATTTCTTTGTTATTCTTAACTATCAGCTTGCTTGCTTACTGGGCCGTTTATAACATTCGCCAAGTTGGGGAGTTTCTAAGTAATAAATTCGGCTCGTACTTTAATGAATTACAGCGACTAGTTCCGAAATCCCTAAAACGATTTCGGCCATTCAGAGGAGCCAAAACTACGCTGATGTTATTAAGAAAGACAAGTAAGGCAATATGGATCAGGGGGCTAATTGTTAGTCTTACTTTACGAATCTTTAAATACCTCTCACTCTCAATCTTGTTTATAGACGCCATTGGGCACGATTCCCGCTTCTATGAGGCGATTATTTATCATACCCTTCTCTTGCCAATATGTTTTATTACCTCAGAGGCAGTAGCCAGCCTTCCTGCCTCAGGACTATTTGGCTTTGGTGGATATGAACTTAGCTTTGATTATAGTTACTCTCTCCTATTTAGTCGGATAGAGAATCTAACCTCTATAGTGTTTGGTATTCACCTGGTGTCCCAGGTGGTAAACCTGCTAACACTCGGAACAGTTTTCCTTTTGTCTTCTGTCCCTGCTATTCGCAGAAAAATAGTCGGTTTTGTTAAATTTTAGTGCTTGATTTCAGAGACTTAGCACTCCGAGCGATGCAAGTTAGCCTTACAAAAAAAAAGCATAGAAATTATAGCCTTAAACATCTAAAACATTAGCAATATAGACTTGTCCGCTAAAACTAAATAACGATAGTGATCTCAATGTCCGAACAGAACATACAGAACCCAGTGTCCCAAGCCCTGAGGGAAGCAGAAACCATAATTAATGGTGCTAAAGAACGTGCGAGAGATATTCTAGTGTCTGCGGAACAAACGGCGGAAGAGATTAAAAGCCAAGCCTATGTTCAAGGAATGAGTTTAGGGAAAAAGGAACTTCTCGCAGCCTCACTAAAGTTCCTAAGAGACCACGAAGTCCTATCCAAAAAGCTACAACGAGAAGCAAGTTTGCTTGCCTTTGAGATAATAAAAAAGATTTTTAACTTTGAAGACAAGAGTATCATCGATCCGATTCAAGCACTCGCTAAAAAGATTTTTGAATCATCCGGAGCGGAGAGGACGATTACACTAATTACACATCCATCTAATACTAGTAGGATTGAAAAGGTGGCTACTCAAATTCACAGTTTAAACAATCTAAAGTTCACGCTTAAAGAGTCAAACGACCTTCATCAAGATACCCTAATCATGAGAAGTGAGTTAGGAGAAGTTCAAGTTTCGCTATCAGATTTACTTTCTGAGTTAGCTTCATTCCTAGATATTAAACCTATCACTTAGTCTTATATCTCGAATATGGCCAATCACGATCAAGACATTAATAGCACGATAAAAGACATAGAGAAGATCAATCAATATAGCTGGCTTCCGTGGTTTTCAACTGAATTTGAAATTAGAAAACTTAGAGATTTTTCTTCCACCAGAAGGATAAGAAGGGGTACAATCAAAGCCATCAAAACTCCTATGCTTGTTGAAGCAATTTTACCTGAAGCTAGCATCGGTGAACAATGCTTAATTAAGGCTTCCTCAGGTAGATTGATCAAATGCCAAGTAGTAGGTTTTGATGAGAACTCTGTTTTCCTCACTCCCTTTGATCACTTAACTGAAGTAGGCCCGGGAGCGCTCGTCACAACAGAAGGTCTTCACATTTCCATTCCTCATGGGCAAACTTTACTTGGAGATGTTGTTGATTGTTTTGGCAAAAGCTTATTTAAGTTAAATCTTGAAAGGCTTGAGTCTGAAAAACTCAAAAAAGTGAATATCAACCCAATGGCGAGGAAACGAATTACTAAACAACTTGAACTTGGAATTAAGGGATTAGATTTCTTCACTCCGATTGGGGAAGGTCAAAGAGTTGGAATCTTTTCAACTGCCGGACAAGGTAAGTCAACCTTACTAAGCATGTTGGCAAAATCAAGCTCCGCAGATGTGAATGTCATCGCCTTAATTGGAGAAAGAGGGCGAGAGGTGCTAGATTTTGTTGAAGATGCGCTCGGAGAAGAAGGTCGAAAGAAATCCGTTGTAATTGTAGCTACTAGCGATGAACTTCCGATGAGAAGAATTTTAGCAGCTTACACTGCGACCTCTATCGCAGAACATTTTAGGGACCAAGGCAAAAAAGTCCTTTTAATTATGGATTCTATTACTAGGTTTGCTAGAGCCTTAAGAGAGATTGCTCTTTCACTAGGAGAGCCTCCCGCGAGACAAGGCTATCCACCTAGCGTATTTTCTACAATTCCTGAATTATTAGAAAGAGCTGGAAACTCAAAAGAAGGTAGCATTACTGCATTCTACTCAGTACTACTTCAATCAGAAAAATTAGAAGATCCTCTTTCTGAAGAAGTTAGAGCTATTCTTGATGGACATATTTACCTAGATTCAAGTTTAGCAAACTCAGGGGTCTTCCCCGCACTAGATATTCTAAAAAGTAACAGCAGACTCGAAGAACAAATTACGAGTGATGAACATAAAAAACTTGTAAGAAACTTAAAACACCTACACTCAATCTACGAAAGTAACAAAGACTTGATTACCCTAGGCGCATATAGAAAGGGTAGTGATGCGGAACTTGATAAAGCAGTAGCGCTTAGATCAAAAGTGATTTCTTTCATAAAACAAGACCAAGGGGAACGAGTTAGTTTGGAAGAAGATATAAAGATTGTTCGGGAGATTTTAGAAACTAGCTAGATTTAAGTCGAGGTGATGGGGGATTTTTTTAGGCTTCGGCTCCAAGAACATCCCGCGTGCTAACTACTCTCCCTTTTCCACAAACAAAGTCTGAGTTGGATATGCGAAGTCTATTCCTAGTTCATTAAACTTTTCAAAAACAGTAAAATATATTTCCTGTTGAATATCCATAAAAATAGAGTAATCAGATGAAAGCACGAAATACACAACCTCAAACTGAAGTGCGGAATCTCCAAAGCTAAAAAAATGCGCTCTGTCGAACCTTACGTTCTTAGACTGCTCAACCGCTTCTCTAAGCATACCTGGAATTTTTTTCAAATTCTCGCTAGACGTCTGATAGGTTACTCCAATCTGGAAAACAATCCTCCTCTCTAACATCCTTTTAAAATTGTGAACTTGGCTCTGAATTAAATCTGAGTTGGAAACAACTATCTGCTCGCCTGAAATTGCTCTTATCCGTGTTGACTTCAATCCAATCTTTTCAACAGTCCCCTTAATCGGATCGACTACAATAAAGTCACCAACTTCAAATGGCTTATCCAGTAAAATTGAAAGTGAGCAAAACAAATCACCTAAGATGTTCTGAACTGCCAAAGCAATGGCAATTCCACCGACACCTAAACCAGCGACTAAAGTGGTTACATCAAATCCAAGATTATCGAGTAACAGCAAAAATGCCAGTGCCCAGATCAAGACCTTCGCAAAAAAGGATAAAAGCCAGTAGCTAGAAGTCTTATGGGAATTGTCACTATCATTTACTCCTCCCGCAGAGAACTTTCTACTAATCACAAATGAACTACTCGCATCCAACCAAAGGGCGATCTGAATCGCTAAAAAAGTAGCCCCAATTTGATTAAACCAAGTATCCACCTTAGGAGAAAGAGTTAAGACCTCACAAGCAAAATAGAAACTCACAAAATAAACAAAGTATTTAGAAGTACTTCGTAAAGTAGTACTGACAGCATCTCCTACATGCTCGAACACACCATAAGTCAAACTGTCAAATCGATCTGCGATATAGGTTAGAAATCGAGGTAGAGCGTAAGTTAGGAGAATAAAGAAAAATATTGACGCCACGATTCTCAGAGGAGAATGATTAAAAATCGGATAATTATTTAATAAGTCTTTAATTTCTATAAGTTGTTTCAATTTTCTCTCAGTATAATTAGGATTAATTCTATATAGTTATTTAATTTTAACAAAGTTAACTATACTTGGCCAATATGTGCTTAGATTTGAATGTACTTTCCTACCATTGCTAATTATCTTGGCTTACATTAGACAGCATCCACATTAGCCCGCACAAAAAATATATTTAACTCAAACGTGTTTCATTTAATTCTTGAAAACAAACCAATAGTTGGCTTTTTAGCGGCAATTCTTGGAGTAGGCGCCTACTTACCTTACTTATTGGACATGCATAAAGGAGTGACAAAACCGCATACCTTTTCCTGGCTTATATGGAGCTTGGTTACTGCAATAGGTTACCTCGGACAAGTATCGGATGGTGGAGGTGCTGGAACTTGGAGCACCCTAATTGGAGCAATATTTTCATTCACTGTATTTATTGGATCGCTAAAAGTAGGTGAAAAATCAATTCTTCAAATTGACTGGATTTGTCTAACTCTGTGCCTAATCGGCATAGCACTATGGCAAATAACCAGTACACCCTTATGGACGATAATACTAATTTCTCTAGTTGATACAATTGCCTTCATACCGACTTTCAATAAAACATTTAAAAAGCCCCGCTCGGAAACCCTATCAGTTTATTATTTGTCTATTCTAAAGTTCGCTTTAGGATTAGTATCTCTTGAAAATTTTTCATTCATTACCGCACTCTTTCCAGCAACCATAATGTCAACTAACTTTTTCTTTGTTTTAATGACACTCTATAGGCGAAAACAAATTTAAAAGATCAGCGAACACGCCCCTCCATTATATCTTTTAGCTGATTACTAAGCTCTCCTCGAATATCCTTCCCTGAATGTTTACTCTGAACACTCACATTCTCTACGCGACTATTCATTAAGTTTAAAAACTTATTCTCCCTTCTAGCTAGATAGGTGGAATAGATATTACTCACCAAACTTTCTCCGCTCCTAGAGCTTAACAACTTACTAATTTCACTATTTAGAGTACCCAGCTCGAGTTCGACCTGCTTAATCTGAGACTCAAGGGCAATCTGTTCGCTTTCTAAAACGGAAAGCATGCCATCACCGACCAAACGATCTTGTAATGGCGGACGTAGCTTAGTACTGACTAGAATATCATTTTCAAGATAAAACATAGTCCAAATCATCTTAACATTTGGCAACTCATCGCTAGATAGCGGGTGAAGATAAACATACTTTACATTCTCTGTAGATTCCTCTCCTGCCCCCAGTTTAAAGCCGATAGATCCACATTCTTCAACAACCTTACTACCCTTATAAACCTTATATATACAAGCTTTTTGGGGAGTTGAAGCTAAGCTAAGTTTTTCTAAATAATATTGCTTCTTCGCTTCTTCCGCATGTAGGGCCTTGCCACAACAACAAAGTATTATGCTGAGGATTAAATATTTTTTTAGTCCAAATCTTTCCACCACTGACCTCCCGAGTTGGAATTTCCGCTAACATAACTCCCTTCAAGCTCACCACTACTTTCAAGCGGTTCTAAATCTCCAGGAACCGCAATATCATTAATGGAATACCTATGCATTTTTAAAATGACTTTAGCTTCTTCATCCAACAATCTATTTGCTAAAGATATCTCCTGCCCCTCCCTAGAAGCCCGCAAGAATCCGCTTCTATTGTTACTATTCTTGATCCCCATCTTAGGTGAAAAGTTTAAATCATTCATCGCCCCTCTCGCTCCTCCTTCCTTGATCACACGAACCAGTTCCCTGCCCTCTACAATGTGATGCCGATCTTCTAATATCCTATCAGATAAACCTTCTATCTTCGCTAAAACAGCCCCTGTTCTCTCCCTCAACTCTTCAGTTACAACTAACTCTACTTGATCCTTTTCCACTTCTTGTAAATAGCTCCTAAACGCAAACTCCTTCATGCCTAGACAGTTAATTCTACCTCGTTTTAAATTCCTAAAATTGAGTTTACACTCACCCCCTAGCACTGAAATATCGGAACCAGCTACATATACAGACTCTGGATTAACATCCACCTGAGGCTGATCTCCATTTTTCACAAAGGTAAATAATACTTGAGTCGAAGACAGTCTTTTAAGCACGGAAGTAAGATCATCTCTCCCTTCTACCTTTAAAAGAATCACATCCCCCACCCCTATAGCCACGACTTCCCTATTCGCCTTCCCTAAATTTAGGTAGGCATATACTCCACACAAAACAACTAATATTAAAATTAAATATTTTAACACTTCAGTAATTCCTGATTATTAAAACTACATCTTCCATTAAAGGTCCCTACTTCTTGGCTGAAGCAATTTAGCTACCAATGCGGTCCATCCAGTTTGATGAGATGCGCCCGCTCCCCGTCCTGAATCTCCGTGGAAATATTCATAAAATAAGACCTTATCCTTAAACTCTTCTGATGCAAATAAAGACTGAGAGTCCCCATAAACAGGTCTTTTACCTTCTTCATCGGCACGAAAGATTGAGCTTAGTCGTCTTGAGAGATCTTGAGCTATCTCTTCTAAATTCGAATAGTTGCCACTACCCGTCGGGAACTCCACTTTAAAATCTTCCCCATAATAATGGAAAAACTTCTGCAGTGATTCAATTATCAAATAATTAACGGGATACCATATTGGTCCGCGCCAATTAGAATTCCCCCCAAACATCCCTGAGGTTGATTCCGCAGGTTGATAATCAACTGAGACCTTTTGATCTCCATACTTAAATGAGAATGGTTCCTTCTCATAAATCTTTGACATCGCCCGAATACCATAGGGAGATAAAAACTCTGCTTCGTCTAACATTCTACTTAGAATTTTTTTCATTCTATGCCCTCTCAAGAGAGACAAAAGTCTTCGTTTTCCCTTACCTGGAACATCCCAATGAGAAACCAAGGTTGCTAATTCCGGCCTATTATTCAAAACCCAATCCATTCGACGCTTAAAGTTTGGTAAAGCTTCCAACGTTTCAGGTTCAATAGTTTCCACTCCGAATAGAGGTATAAGACCAACCATTGACCTCAATCGAAGAATCTTGCTTTCACCACTAGGTAACTTTAGCACATCATAAAAGAACTCATCTTTCTCATCCCACAAACCTATGCCTTCATCTGCCATGTCTGTCATAGCTTCAGCAATATATAAAAAATGTTCGAAAAACTTAGATGCTATATCTTCGTAGATAGAATTTGATTTAGCTAATTCCAATGCGATCCTCATCATATTCAAGGAATACATCGCCATCCAGCTTGTACCATCAGCTTGATTTATATAACCACCAGTAGGAAGTGGTGCACTCCTATCAAACACTCCAATATTATCGAGGCCAAGAAAACCACCTTGAAAAATATTCCGACCACCGATATCCTTTCTATTAACCCACCAAGTAAAGTTAATCATCAACTTATGAAAAACTTTTTCTAAGAATCGGATATCGCCCACTCCATCTTTTCGTTTCCTATCGATCTGAAAAACTCTCCAAGTCGCCCATGCATGCACTGGTGGATTCACATCTCCAAATGCCCATTCGTATGCTGGTATTTGTCCATTCGGGTGCATATACCATTCACGAGTCATTAAAATAATTTGGCGTTTAGCAAAATCTGCATCTATCAAAGAATAAGGAATACAATGAAACGCGGAGTCCCATGCAGCATACCAAGGATACTCCCAAGTATCAGGCATTGATATCACATCATCGTTATATAGATGTTTCCAATCAGCATTTCTACCTCGCGTCCGACTTTCTGGAGGTGGAGGAAAACCAGGGTCACCCTCTAACCACTTATTAACATCAAAATAGTAGAACTGCTTACACCAAAGCAATCCGGCAAAAGCCTGACGTTGAATTAATGCATCATCCTTAGACAACTTAGAGCGATGAACACCTTCATAAAACTCATCTGCCTCAGATCTTTTCTCTGCCACAATCGCATTACATTCACTTGGGACTATTTTAGACTTAGAACTTGCTAAATCGATATCTGAAAGCCTTAGATAAACAAACTCTGAAGAGTTCCCCGGAACCTTTAAAGAATACCGAATTCCGCACTTAGTTCCTCTCTTCTCCGGATTTACCGCATCCTTCTCACTCTCAATAATATATCTCTCTAGACCATCCTTAAAGTACTTTCCATTACTATCTAAACCATATAACAACTTACCGTTTCTATCGTTATCACAAAAAAGAGGTTGTCCGCCTGCCTGATAGTTTAAACAATAGCTCCCAAGATGAGAATGGGTAATATTAAGGCTATCCCCTTCTCCCTGCTCTACTCGAGGATGTATCGTTGATTCTCCAAACGACCATGTATTCCTAAACCAAACCTGAGGAATCACATCAATTACTGCTTCCTCACTACCCCTATTTTTAATCTCCAACTTTATTACTAGATCCTCTGGACCAGTCTTTGCATACTCAACAATGACATCAAAATACTTATTGTCATTAAAGACTCCAGTATCTAAAAGTTCATACTCTGGCTCTCCCTTACCGCGTTTTCGATTCTCCTCTCGCAACTGATCATAAGGAAAGGCCGCATGAGGATACTTATAAGACATCCTCATATAAGTATGTGAAGGAAGATTATCCTCGTAAAAATATAACTCCTTTACATCCTCTCCGTGATTTCCCTCATTACCCGTAAGACCAAACAATCTTTCTTTTAAAATTCTATCTTTGTGATTCCATAAAGCTACAGAAAAGCATAAAAACTGCTTAGAGTCAGAGAAACCGCCTATTCCATCCTCACCCCATCGGTACGCATATCGCTGAGCAATATCAAAGGGAACAAACTCCCAAGCATTTCCATGCTCACTATAATCTTCTCGTACAGTGCCCCATTGTCTATCGGCTAAATAAGAACCCCACTTTCGCCAATCAACGGACCTTTCTTCTATCTCTCTAACTCTATTCTTCTCAGCTTCTTTCATCAACTTTCCTTATCTTAATAACTTATTGCGACCTGCTCTAATAGCTCCGATACTCCACGTTTGAGAGCATGTACCACCTGGCATGAAAGGCTCCTCAGCATCAAACACCTCAGAAACTGAACCCACACAAGCCTCATCCAGTATATGACTACCAAAACAATCCATAAAGACCTCTAATTCTGGTCGTAATTCAGCCTCAGCATATCTCATTACCGCTAATCTATAGTATTCAAACAACCATGGCCAGACTGTACCTTGGTGATAGGCCGAATCTCTCTCGAGAGGACCCCCTCTAAAATGACTCTTATATGAGGAATCCTCCCTACTTAAAGTTCTCAAACCTCTAGTCGTTAACAACTTATCTCTAACATTAAATAATAAGATCCTAGCTTCTCGTTGATCCATAGGAGAGAATGAAAGAGAAATTGAAAATAATTGATTAGGTCGAAAAGAAAGATCTTTTCTGCCATCATTCACTGTATCAAATAAATAAGTTAAATCCCTAGACATAAAAGTAGCTCGGAATTGCGCCCTTACTTTTTGAGCAAGCAGCTCATAAGCCTGACTCTCCTCAAGATCACCTAGCCTCTTTGACAATTCGCATAAGATATTTAGCGCGTTATACCACAAGGAATTAATGTCAACTGCCAAACCTTCCCTAGGAGTAATTGGTACGCCATCGACTTTCGCATCCATCCAGGTCAACTGATCTCCTGCTGAACCTTGAGTGATTAAACCACTCTCAAGCATCCGAATTCCATATAAAGAACCTTCCATATAATGTCTCATGGATGATTGTACTAATGGATAGAGGCTCAACAAATCTTGAGGATATTGAAAATGCTTTAATGCATCGTAGTATGCTTGAACAAGCCATAATCCCGCATCCACGCTATTATATTCAGCTAGATCCTCTGACCCACCGGTAAATCTATTGGGAATTAAGCCTGACTTTTGATTATCTAAAAAATCCAGAAATATTTCAGCTACTCCCTCAGCGGACTTAAATAAGTCCAACATCATGGGCAAACTAATAAACGTATCTCTTCCCCATTCCTCAAACCAATGATAGCCCGCAACGATACTTTTCCTCCCTCGACTAGACTGTATAAGACTTGCTGACAAACTTTTAGACAACAACTTATCCTCAAAAGAATCTCCCTCGAATGCGTCAAACTCACGCTTTTTCTGTAGTATGCTACTATCAAACCAATCCTCCGGAGAAACCCTTAAGGCCTTCGTAGAACAAACCAAGAAAGTCCATTCATTGGGATTCAATTTAAGAGTTAGTCTAGATAAGGAAAAAAGATCCTCAGAATAATCTAGCCCTCGCTCTCGTTCAACTTCATATTCATGATTTATAAACCACTCAAAATGATCCTCTACTTCCATGTTCGTTCCGGAAACATAGACCCTCTCTGCCCCAACAAATGGGCAAAATGATAAACCAAAATCTTCTTTTTGAACGGCTACGGATGGATTACTATTCCTATTTTGAAGGCAATGAAAATTACGATATGCGAAAAATGGTAAAATTCTTAATTCAATGCTCTTAGGCCCACTCCAAGAGTATCTTATCCCTACAGAGGTCTCGCCCTTTCTTTTTACTATCTCTTTGGTAAGAACTCCGCCCTCCAACATAAAATCAGTGCGAAACCCTATTCCCGTATAGACGCCCTGAATATGATTCCAACCATCTGGATGGATGACCCCTGGATACTTGTTTGAACAAAGTGGAATTTCTGATCCGCCAACAAGGGCTATTTCTTGAAAAGATGAAACTAGAACTCTCCTCTCTCCCCCCTCATTAGACACCAATAGTCCGTGGTAACGTCGAGTGTTTAAGTGCGCTAAAGAACTAGAGGACCAACCGCCAAGACCATCAGCCTCTAACCATTCTCGACTCACTAAGGAATCAAAACTCGGTGAACCTATCTTTAATGGCAAATAATAAAACTTATCAATTTCTTGCATTTCCTTACACAGTTTCAATATTTTGCAGTGGATATACTCTTGAATCTTCGCCGATAGACACCTCCACACCAAGACTTTTAATACCAGAAGGAAATTCAATTTGTGATGCTGTAAAAGACTTAAGAATCCCGACCTCCCCTATATGTTCCCCTCTAACTACCCGTACGGCAGACCCCTCTACCAAGTCCTCCTCTTTATCTTCAGATTCTAAGGTGACATTCAAATCAGGCTCATGTACTATCAACTCTGGCCGTATGGCCCCTGCTCGTATCTGCACCAATCCACTCAATGAACAATCTTTCCCATTCGCTTGTTCAAAAAAGTTTATCAATTTTTTTGAAGGTCTGATCTTTCCAAAGCCATCGACTACCATAAAAACAAAGTTAGAAGGCGCGCCCAATGCAGCAATATCCACACTTAAAATGGATGAGGAAATTGATGATACCACTAGACCAGATGCGCCACTATTAACAATTAAGGCTAGATCATCTACACTTACAAAGCTTGCATAACCTATAATCTTATTTTTACAGCTCTCTCCTAAATCTTTAATAGAATCTAAGTATATTAATTCCCCCAAACACTCACGCCCCCTCCCATATACTCCTTGGAGTAAACCTGAGCCTAAAGACTTAACTTTTATACTTTTGGCCTCTTGAACCTCCACCACAGTTCCGCGCAAATAGGCATTAACTTCGAATAATCTTGATGCAGGTCGAATCCCCATAAACCCACTGGATGGATCGACAAACTCTAAAACACCGCTTACAGCACTTCGATACTCATCTGAAAAATACCCAAACAAACCTGGACGCTTAAATAATAGATCACCCTCATTTACCACCTCACCAACAGACATCTTATAATATGAAGAAATCTCTTCATCACCTAGGCTTAAAAGCTCTCTAATTTTAATAGTTATAATTTCGCTCTTTAAGGAAGTTCTCAACACTAGGTCACCTTCCGTTACCTTATCTCCAACAGAGACCAAAACCTCTCCAAGCACTGGTAAAACTCTCTCTCTAAGGATTTCAATATTTCCTGAAATTTTTAATTTAGGGGTCTGCATTCCTAAGTACCGTAATTTAAATTTAAAGCATCATACCACTTTCTCAACATCTCAACTTGAATACTTCGACTTAAGTTATAAAACCTATCTAAATCCCTGAAATCTAAGATAAGTCCAGCTAAAGACTTTCTAATTGGATAAAAATTGTCAGGTACAAGATTAAACTCTACTTTTGATGATGGATCTACGAGCTTTAACTCATCTCCATCTTCAATAGAGAGCATCTCAAACATACCCATCTTAAGTTCCTTCTTCAATCCCGATTTAAGAACAAGGTTTCCTAAAACCTCCCCATCAGGCACCTTCTTCGACTTTAAGACTGGACTCAATGCAGTTCCGAGCGGAATAATACAATCTCTCAATAATATATCCACCGACGCTTGCTGGTTAACGCTAGCCAAAGTTCCCAAGTGAGGAAGCATAAAAACGGAATCAACTCCGATAAAAGTTAAGCCCTTCGGTCGAAAGGCATCAAGAACTATCATCAAAGCGCTCTCTCTTCTAGGAGCATGACTTAAGACACCTCCAGATCCTAAAATAAAATCGATGTCCGCTATTGAGAACTCAGCCTTTCCTGCGTCAAAGAACTTAGAGAAGTCTTCTGTTTCGGATATGACCTTTTCCCCTTTTACTAAATCCACATGCTGAACTAGGGCTAACCTTAGTGCTTCTCTTGCAACAGCTTGCTCCACCAACAACTCCTCCAAGGAGTCAGGCAAGGTAGTCGGGCGATACATCTTATTCCATATTAAATCCTCAACCCAAGCCCTATCCACTTCGATCGGAAGCCATCTCTCAATATTCTCTATCCCGGAACTCTCTATTACGTTACCAATAGAATAGCTCATGCCTAAATTTGCACTGACGGTTCTTTCTACATCTGTGAACTGTCCTTTAATTTTCCTAGTAGAAAAAACATCTGTGGTTGCGCCACCAATATCAACGCTCAGAACACTCATATCCAACGAGCTTGCCGTAACAGCAATCATATTCGACACTGCCATAGGAGTAGGCAATATCTCTCCATCGACCCACTCCATCAATTTAGAATAACCAGGCGCCTGACTCATCACGTGAGACAAGAAAACATCATGAATTGCTTCTCTTGCATGAGAAAGACTTTCCCTACCCAACTCAGGCAATATGTTATCTGTATGAATTATTGAATAACTATTCCCAAGTAAAGAAGATATCTCACCTTGCAAATCTTTATTTCCAGCATATATCAATGGGATCTTACCCGAAGTAGAAAATCTCGGTCTAGGCTCAGCACTAAGAAGAATATTAGCCAATTCAAAAACTTGGTCCTTCGCCCCACCATCGACTCCACCTGTCAGAAGTATAATATCTGGCCTACCCTCTCTGATAGATTCAACAACTTCTAAAAGATCATCAATCTTATCTAATGAAACTGCTCGCAATATAATCGCACCCCCTCCGAGCGCTGTCTTACTGGAGAGCTTTCCACTAATCTCACCCATGACACCAAGCACAACCATTTGCAATCCGCCACCAGCGGAACTCGTACTGAGAAAACTTCCTACATCACAGCCTACGCCCTTTATTAAATGAGAACTAGTGCAGATTTTTGCCCCCTTCATATTTTGAATAGAGGCACAGGCATTTAAGACCCCGATAGTAACATCCGCAACTGGCTTTTCAACGGTAGTTGCCGCTTCTGCTCTCGCATTAACAATCCAAGTTTTTTCAGTTTCTAAAAACCAAATAGCCTTAGTAGTTGTCGATCCACAATCAGTTATTAAGATGGACTTACAGTTACTTATAATCTCTGACATTTCTAGTTGCCCACCAAATAATTAGAAACCGTGCTAAACAACATCGGGCGCCAAGAAGAGATTAAAAAATCTAAACGCTCGACTAAGACTGCCATTCTAGCCATCATGGTTGAACCGAAATAAGCACCAAAGCAGCCCATCATCAAATACCTACCTAGGGAATTTATTTTTCTAACAATAGGGCTTTCACTAATTTTAAATGTAAAAAAGAAATAACTATACGCACTAATAAATGTAATTATAAAAAATGCATTAGATAAGCTATCGTGCATGCTAAAAATTCCATCTTCCCCAACAACATATAAAGACCTAAAACAATCATAGAGCTGAGGCAAAAATTCTACAAAAAAACCTTTAAAGGCAATCCCCCCAGCACATCCAAGTTGAAAGGAGATAACCATCTGAGCTAAGAATCTATAACGCTCAAAAAACATAGTATAATACAGAAGACCGAACATAGCAGGCAGTAGATACCAAAGCATACTGCTCTGATATGCTTGCAATATTGTTCCATCTGGAAGGATAACTTGACTGAATCCTAACATGGACTTAAACACTCTAGCCCATAAAAAGTCTCTTGATACCGCAATCAATCCCCAAGCAGTAGCGATACCAATAAAAGCATGCTCGAAGAACCTATAAATAGAATTCTCTTTTATTAAAAAGGTATAAATTCCTAAGGTACAGACACCCGCTAGCAATACTTCAAGATTTTCCATTAAATTTTCACCACTTGAAATACCCCTTAAAGTTCCCTAAAACCACAAGAACAATCACCAAAATTTGAGCAAAAGACACTCCCGTATTTACACTTTGTGCGAAACTTAAGGTCCTACTTGGGATAGATTCTGCCAACTTCTCCTCATACCAAGCTGCCCCAGCGATGCCTTCAAACAAGCCCACCAACTGACCAGAAGTATAAAATGCAAAAGCATCAGGGATACTAATAGAAGTACAACCATGAATGAATTTAGGTGTATGTTTACTTGTTTGAAAATACTGCAACCATACCGACAATAAGCCCTGTAAGCCAGTAAGCTCGACTAACGCTGAAATATCGGAGATGGTTTTAAACTTTTCCATTACAAGAACCTCAGACATAGGAGCACCAAATGCATCAAACTTTAAATATTCCACCCAATTATCCGACTTAGACAAGGCTTGCAGCTGCAACGTCCCACTAGGAAGATACCCGAAATTAACCCAATCTTTTCCATACTCCCATACTTCTGAGGGATTCTCCTTGCTTAACTCAGCGGCGACCTCAAGAGGCAATTCCTTTAAATATGGAACAGCTAAGACATATAAAGTTGTTAGAGCAAAAGGAATTCTTTTCCTCATAAGATGCTCAATTATCAACTTCGCCTGGGGCTTATTCTCCGCGGAAGTACCTGGGCCAAAATCTATAGCTACCAGGACTCCTTTAATATTTTCTGTATTTTCTAAATAGGAGTAGGCGTCTTCTGCTGTTCTAACAGGTGCTGGCCTCTGTTCTACCTTTAATATTAGAGGCACACTGAGAACAATGACAATCAAACCAAAGACTACATATCTCTCTATGTTTTGTGTGATTTTAAAACTCATAACTAATAAGGATTCTTTTCAATTGAAAACCACATCCTTACAGCCAGACCAAGGCCAGCTATTGCCGAACTAAAGTATATCGCTCTAAAAGCTGGAGTAGAAAGGTATTCCATCAACCAAAATCTTAGCTCTGGAAGATCTTCAGAAATATAAATTGGGCCTTGAGGAATTTGTCCTAGAATAATCAACAAGGCAGCTAACATCATTACCATCGCTTCCTTAGATTGCACTCTAAAAGTCCGATAGGCTGCATATCCAATATAAAAAGCGAGGAGAGAAAACATAGACGTACTTAAAGGATCAAACATTCCCTTGAGAATCAAACTTTCGTACTGAGAATTGGAGCTTTCAGCTAAAATTGCATCCGTCTTGGCTTTAGATACAACCTTAAAGTCAGATAGGGCTAAAATAAGTTTACCTATAACTTCTTTATTTATACTTGACGTAGCAAACTCCTTAAAACTAGCCTGAAGTTCTTCTTGAGTAACATATTCGGGTAAGAATTTATCATCCTCTATTAACAAATTTATGTTCTGATTAATTTTATAAGCCTGTTCCAAACTAGGCTCTCCATCTATTTGTTTTAGGTAAGTTGCAATAGCATCATAAGAACGCCATGACATTGCTAAACTTTCGTTATCAATTAATACCCTTATTTGAAAAAAAAGAGTCACAACAAAAAAGAATAGTAAACTTAACGAAGAAAGGGCCCCCTTCCTCCACGACAATAAAGTTCTACCATGGACCATCAATATGTTTATAACACCTAAACCAACCGCCATATTAGAGATCAAACTGAACCCAATTGTGATTTCTTCGTAGTAGCGGCCAAACTGAAAAACTTCACCATCGCCATAGCTAATCTTATCTACAAGTATAAATTCGAGAAAAAAGTACAGCCCACCTATAAACGTAAGGGCTACACTAATAAATCTAAACATAAGACAATACTGACTCCCAGCTAGATGAAATAATTGATTTTATATACTCATGGCCTGATAACTCTCCTAAACCGTAAAGAGTCTCCAATGCCACCCCTAGAACGACCAACAACATAATAAATAACTTAGAAAAATCCTGTCCACGCAAACTGCCTACCGAAATTGGATCACCTGATAAATATGCACTAGTAGCATAAAGTTCTTCTCCTAAAAGCGTATAATCACAAGATGCAACAAAAAATGGTATCTGTTCATTTGAGACAGTCCCTGCAATCTGCTTCGCACCAACCCTACTTCCCGCTTCAGATAAAATCAAAGATTCCGCAGCAAAACTACCGAACAAAAAACATGCCCCTGCATTTTCTCTATGCACTAAGCCTTGATACCCAGAAGCATACGCAAGCTGATCGCTGGATAAATATCTGACCTTAGTGGGATCATAATTAGCAAGTCTTCCTACATCTTGATGCGCGGATTTTAAAGTTGCATCGACTAAAGCTAAAGCCTCAGGATCCCTTACAGGTACAAATACTGATGTTCTAACTTTAGCTCCCTGCTTAGCAACATACTTCAGGATCCCTAAGCATGCGTATAGTAGTGGTGAAACGTCAGTCATCCCTGTAGAGAATACGATTGGCCTACCTTGCTCCACAGAACTCGCGATAGAATGAGAGATCTCATCAATCCCCCTAATCTTCCTCAAGTAGTATTTAGCACCGAGCACAGCTTTTCTCGAATAATAAAGACCAGGGCCTAATAATGTAAAAATAAGAATTATAATTGCTGGGGTGGAGTGCTCCATCCTCTATTCACTCCTTAATTTGGATAAAAAATCAGATCGTTTCTTTTCATCAGCAAAAACACTAGTAAATTGAGAAACTCTAGAGACCGAGAGGAATGGTCTCATAATTGGCTCTAATAGAAGAGACAGGTGGTACAGTAAATTAGACAAAGGATAATGGGCCTCAACCATAAACTCTAAAGGCTTCTCCAAGCCTAGTTCCTTGGCCTTCTCTGCCAACTCGCTTAAGTTTTCCTTATTCTTTTTATTTGAAAAATTCATACTGCGAATATAAGTATTTTTATTGTATAATCTTCATTAATTACTTTCTTTTTAACTTTCGGGATAGGTATTTTTTATGCGCCTATTATTTACAGGCTTAAGCGGATTCATAGGCTCGAGTATTCTTGACAATTTAACAGAGGAGCATGAGATCTACTCTTTTACAAGATCTGACAATACTCTTCCAAAGGTTAAAAACTTTCGAGGGGATTTACTTGATGCTAACAGCATCTATAGGGCAGTCCAAACAATACAACCTGAAGCAATTATCCTCATGGGAGCAATTAGCTCACTATACGCTGTGGAAGAAAACCCACTCATCGGACAACTAAGCAACACTACTAGCGTTGAACACTTCATCAGAGCGGCTCAGAAACAAAATATCAACCAACTCCCGCCAATCATCTTCTTTTCCACTGACTTAGTTTATGATGGCTACGACTTCCCTAATGAGAGTGGATTTCGTGAAATCGACCCTGCTAAACCAAAAAGCCGCTACGGACGCTCCAAGCTGGAAGCTGAGCACTTACTAAGTTTCTACAAGCACAGTACAAGCCTTAGAATAGCGGTGACATTTGGCCCTCCCGACCACCTAGATCGTGGATACTTAGCCTCCATAAAAAGATCCATTAAACAAGGTGAGACGATCCATCTTTTTAAAGATGAGTGGAGAACTCCGCTATCAGTAAAAGATATTGCAACATTGCTTCTAAAAATTCTCTCAAAAAATACTAATCAGCAAAAAACATTTAACGTCTCGGGAGACACCAGAATCTCCCGAACTGAGTTTGGCAAAAGAATAATTGCCCAGGAATCTAAAGAATACAGCAACATAGCCACTTGGAATAGAAATGAGAAATTAATCGGTAAAATCAGAGGGATGGATTGCTCCATGGATAATAGCCACACCAAAGCATCCCTTCAAATGAGTTTTTCAAAAATCTGAATAAAGGCGAAAGACCATTGCCGACATATTAAGCAAAGTTCTCACTTAAATTAATTTACGGTATTGACTAAACTGCCATTTCGTTTAATCATTTAATCTATGTGATAATGCTATACTGGGGATAGCATGAAATACGTAAGTTATTTACCTACAACACTTTTTGAGCAGTTTTTATGATCTTTGGTAAAACAAAAAAAGATATTGAAATAGAAGGAGAGGACAGACCTCTAGAATCAGCTGCGATTAATCGTTGGAGGAACCTAGACTCAAAAATCTCAAACGAACCTCATAAGATAGAGACTAAAGAAGATAATAACATCCAAGTGATCTCCCTAAATGAAGTCTTTGAAGAAGACGAAGCGACGACTTTTATTCGACTAGAGGATGATAGGGATGGTGATAGAGATGATGAATACCACTCATCTAATTACCTTGAGCACGAATTGGAGAATGAGAACAATGAGCTTGTAGAGTACGAAGATGAGATAGAAAATGAAGGAGAAGAGGAGGGAGAGAACGAAGATCTAGGAGATTACTCAGAACCATTCAAAACGACTAACAGCCTATTCAACTACCAAGCTCAAACTCACGAAGAAGGACTAGAGGAGTATGAGGAAGAAGTAGAGGAAACCCTTCAAGAGACTATTCATGCTAGTGTTGAAGTAGTTGAAACTAAACCTATCAAAAAAGTCCCAAGCACTCCCCCACTAGACAAAGCCAATTTCAGAGTGAGCTCCGAACAGGATTTAAAGAATAGATTCGGTGACAATATTCAATCCGCCCTTGGTGCAGGGACCATGATAGAAGGTCGCTTCAGCTTTGAAGCGCCAGTTAGAATCGATGGGTCACTAAAAGGCGAGATTAAATCATCAAGCGCTCTAATAGTTGGGGAAAATGCTGTCGTGAACGCCAATATTAAAGTAGGTGCCTTAATTATTTTAGGTAGCGTAGAAGGCGAAATAGAAGCGAACGATCTTATCGAAATAAGATCTGGCGGCACATTACTAGGAGATATCGTGACCAAAAGAATTGCACTCGAAGAGGGTGGTGTATTCAGCGGTCGTTGCACGATGCTTGACTAAAAGCCAAGCATCTATATTGCAATAAATAACTACTTAAGCTATAGCCCCTCTGACTCTTCCGTATCCTTAACGAAACAATAGAACGGGAACCTTACAAGCTTTAATCAAATTAGCAGTTGTACTACCCAGCAATAAGCTTCTTACTCGCGAATGACTATACGCTCCAGTTACTAGTAAATCAATGTTCTTTTCTACCACATAGGCTGAAATCACATCATCGGCACTACCACCCTGCACAGTCTTAACCTCAACCTCATAACCCGCACTTACTAGCTTTTTCTCAGTAGCAGATAAATCAATGTCACCTGCGCTATTTTCTACAGCCAATAAATGACATTTCAATCCTTTCAATAAATCTGAGCCTTGAATATTCTCTATCGCCTTTTGAACACTCTCCTTTCCATCATAAGCAATTAAAAAGTTTTTAATTGGCCTAATAACAGAGGAAACAACAAACAATGGCTTATGAATTGCTCTTGCAACCTTCTCCAAATTAGATCCTAAGAATATAGAATCCAAATCAGCGTGCTCACCACGTTTACCCATAAAAATCATCTCATAGTCCTTCTCCATCTCCTGAATAGTTTCGACTAAACTACCTCTACGGTGAATGGTTTCCACGGACTCAACCCCAGCATCCTTTAACACTTTTTCTCCGTGCTCAAGAATAACCTTACCTTTTTTCTGATCTAATCGACCTCGATCTTCATCTAACTTAGTTAACTCCTCCAACAATTCGCTTCTAGAGCCGACTCCAATCGAACCAGTATGATTCACTGGTGCTAGATATTCAGAATGCCTTCTAAGGACATGAAGCAAATCAACATGTACATTCATACGCTTAGCTGCAAATGCTGCATTCAAACAAATGTTATCTGCATAAGATGAACCGTCAATACAAACTAATATTTTTTTCATACGTACCTCTAATGGCTTATCATTAAATCTAATGCACCTGGCTTATCGTGCACGGCTAACTTATCAACAATAGTAGCGCTTGCTTCATTCATCCCGATAAGTTCAACTTTAGTCCCCTCTCGTCTATACTTTAACACAACCTTGTCCAATGCCCCAACCGCTGAATAGTCCCAAAAATGAGCCTGACTAACATCAATTGATACGTTTTCTACAACCTCTTTAAAATCAAAAGAGTTTGCAAAGTCATCTGCTGAAGCAAAAAATACCTGACCATAAATGCGATATAATCGACTTTGCTTATCTGAAGACAAGGTCGATTCAATGGTTAGAATTTGTGCAACCTTTCGGGCAAAGAATAAAGAGCTCATCAAAACCCCAACAAACACTCCAATCGCTAAATCATGGGTGAATACAACCACAGCTACAACCGAAATCATCACAAGACTTGAACTCCTAGGGTGAATTTTAAGATTTTTAAACGATGCCCAGTTAAAAGTTCCGATTGAAACCATTATCATCACAGCAACTAGAGCCGCCATAGGAATTATTTTCACCCATTCAGTTCCGACTAAAACTAAAAAGAGTAGGAACGAGCCAGCAAACAAAGTTGACAATCGACCTCTACCACCAGATTTTATATTAATCACAGACTGCCCAATCATCGCACAACCTGCCATTCCACCAAACATTCCAGCGACAATATTAGCAATTCCCTGCCCCCTACACTCTCGATTCTTATCACTTGGAGTATCTGTAAGATCATCCACAATGGTAGCTGTCATCAGAGACTCCAATAAACCAACTGCCGTTAAAGTTAAGGCATAAGGGAAAATAATCAACAAGGTATCCAAATTAAATGGTACATTCGGAAGCGAAAAAAGAGGTAAGGTGGAAGGCAGTTCACCCATATCCCCTACAGTTCGCAAATCCATACCCATATAAAGGCTAACGGCGGTTAACACCACTATACAAACTAAAGGAGATGGTATTACCGCAGTAAAGCGCGGAAGAATATAAATAATAGCTAAACCAAAAGCTACCATTCCATACATAAGTAAGCCTGCCCCCTTAAACTCAGGGAGCTGCGCCATGAAAATCAAAATAGCTAGAGCGTTAACAAAACCGGTAACAACCGAACGAGATACAAATCTCATTAAGGATCCTAAACTAAATAAACCTGCTAAAATCTGCAAAACCCCAGTAAGTATGGTTGTAGCAAATAAATACTCCAATCCATGATCCTTAACCAAAGTAACCATCACCATCGCCATCGCACCAGTTGCAGCAGATATCATCCCTGCACGGCCTCCAAAAAAAGCTATCACTACAGCGATACAAAAAGAGGCATAAAGACCAACCTTCGGATCAACTCCCGCTATAATGGAAAAAGCAATGGCCTCAGGTATCAAAGCTAATGCCACTACGGTACCAGACAAAAGATCGTTGATCACATTACCTGACCAATTTTTCTTGAAATATGAACTAGATCTCTTCAACATTTATAAAATCACTCCCAAAATGATTAAGTCACAATTTACAAAAGATAAATAACAAACAAAAGCCCACGAGGAAGTAAATACTTGACGTAATAAATTCTCTGTAATTTGAGCGTTCAGACTTCAAAACTAAACTATTTGCATTTTCTCGGAAATACATTGATGAGGCATAAATAGCAAATTAATAGGAATTTTAGTGCCGATACATAAAGACTATTGAGGGAATACTACTTACTACTCAAATTCCATACGGGGGTCCAATCTATCCTAACCTTCCCTGCTAACTCCTCCTTAATTCTTTCTACATAAACCTGAGCAACAGGATCAGCCTCCAAACTTAAAAAGCCACGCAATGCAGACTCCTTCTGATTCTCCTCATAAAGGCTCAAGCTACGAGTAAAATTCTCTAGGGAGCTCCTGTCAAAAGAATCCTCCAAGGGCTCAAATACACTCACAGCCTCTAGCCTACCAACCACCCTAATCGAGCCTAATCTTCTACACAAAATCCTATCGCCTAAAAATTTCTGAGTACTTTCGGAGATCAAAACAGAAGTTCCGAATACCTTATTAACTCCCTCTAGACGAGCCGCTAAATTAGCAGCATCCCCGATTACGGTATAATCAAAACGCTCATGGGACCCGAAGTTACCTACGTTAACCATACCGGTATGTAATCCAATCCGCATTTTTAAATCTACTCCATACTCAGAGCGGTAATAAGGGGTAAGTTCCAATAGCCTACGCTGGCATTCCATCGTAGCACTAAGAGCCCGATAAGGATGGTCCTCAATATCAATAGGCGCATTCCAAAATGCAATAATGGCATCTCCCTCATACTTATCTAAAGTTGCTCCACTTTTAAGCAGAATATTAGTCATCTCAGTTAAATAATTATTTAAAAGAGAAACAAGTCTATCCGGAGCCATGGATTCAGAGATACCTGTAAAGCCCGCCAGATCACTAAAAAATATTGTCAACTCTCGCCTTTCTCCACCAAGCATTAAACTTTTAGGATCTCTAATAATCTTTTG
This sequence comes from uncultured Bdellovibrionales bacterium, assembly GCA_964353175.1. Taxonomy (GTDB): domain Bacteria; phylum Bdellovibrionota_C; class UBA2361; order SZUA-149; family DAOLCO01; genus JAIYCX01. The sequence goes on from CAYGUX010000001.1 coordinate 214,751, forward strand.
AATTAATTCTGGGCTCACATATCGGCTAAATGCATTCTTTAAAAAGCGACGCTCCCTTCCTTCTAAATAGTATTGGTAAATCAAAGAGGATAGAAGAGCTATTAAAACCGAAATAAAAGGAATGACTAACTTAATCCAATATAAATTTTTGGCTAAAAGATAGGCACAAACAACAAAACTAAAAAATGTAAAGATCAATAAGAAAAATTGAAGCTTCTGATTTTTAATAAAAAAAACACTACACGTAATCATTAGAACAAAAAGGGCTGAATAGATATAATCAAACCTTGGCTCTACCTCATGTATAAATTCCGAGTGAATTAAGTTATCTAAAACCGTTGCGTGATATTCAACCCCCTTATACACCTCATCAAGCGGAGTAGGGCGAAGATCTAAAAGGCCAGGTGCCCATACCCCTATAAATACCCAAGCATCCTTAAATTCACTTAAGTTGGCACTAGAAGGAACTCGCTCTGCAGCTTCCCTCTCAAATTCATTAACATAACTACTAATCACATCTGCGATAGGGTAGGTCTTATAAGTTCCCTGATCTCCCTTAAATTTTAAAGTCAAACGACCTTGAGAATCAAAATCATCTTCCCTTATTGGGCCTTCTTCACGTTCACCCTCTACCGCATTAAAGAGTGAAAATGCTAAACTTAAAATAGGAACTCCCTTTATCTTTCCTCCACTCCAATAGTGCCTAAAGATTCCATCTGAGTCGGGAGATACCCAAGTGCTACCTAGCACCTGGCTTTTCTCCAATACCTCTTTTACGGGAAAGGTTGCTGACTTAAACTCTAGTCCATTTTCATCTAAAAAGTATTTGCTGGACAGAGAAGTACGAAACCCCTCCTTAACTTGTAATTTTTTAAAGAGTTCAAATTCAACTTCCCTCTCTATATAAGCTTCAGATATTGCAGGTGCTACAGCTGAGACAATGGGCATATCCCCACCTAACTCAGATGCAAATTCAATATCCTCCTCTACTCCATGTATCGAGCCCTCAGAGAATATCAAATCAAAAGCCACGCCCTTGGCCCCCGCAGCTTTTAAATATCGGATTAGAGGCAAGTACATTGTACGCGGCCAAGGCCAAGTAATCCCCTCATTCTTCGCAAAAGAATCTAGAGAGGCCTGATCTACAATAATTATTTTAATATTTGGATCTGTACGTCCGTCAGCGATCAAACTGAGGCGATAGTCCCAACTTTTATTCTCAATTGAACTAAATAAATTTAAATTGGTCGCTACAATGGAAAACAATATTGTTCCTACTGAGATTAGTAGAAATCCTATAATTTTCTTAGTGAACATTTAAACTAACTTCATTAGCGAAGTCCTGCGATAGCCTTATTAAATCTATCCGCTCTAACATCCTGACCAGCGACTAAATAACTACTAGGATCTGAATCACCTTCCACCTCATCGAGTCTATCACTTGGACTCGGATGAGTAGAATACCAACCATCGCTACCCTTTTGGCTTTCCAATTTATGCAACACATTTGCTAAGCCATTTGAATTATAGCCTGCCTTTACCGCAAGCTCGACAGCCATCTCATCTGCATCATATTCCTGACTACGGCTATACCCCTTAGTTAGTACAGTTTCAAATACCCCACTAACACTATCTCCAAAAGTTTTAGTAAGAATCCTTAGATCTCCAGGAGTATAAGTATTAGCAGCTTCCTTCCCAATAATCATAAAAGCTTGGGCTAGATTAGCTTGAGTAATAGCATTAATACCGTGCTCAAGCACCACATGCCCAACCTCATGGGCTAGGACCGCCCCTAAAGCGTCCTCATCTGGAGTAGCTTTTAATAATCCTTTAGTAATAAAAACAAAACCACCAGGAGCCGCAAAAGCATTAACTTCATTCGTATCAAGAACCATAAAATGATAACCATTAAATGCCTCTGGTCGCTCAGATACCCCAGCGACAATAAGCCCAACCTTATTCACATAAGCATTCAAGGAAGAATTATTAAGTGGTCTGTACTTGGAGAATACCATCGCAGCTACCCCACGCCCCAAATAATACTCTTCCTCTTCCGTGAAACTAGTTCGAACTGTTCCAAGATTATCATTGACTGAAAGTGCTGTATTTATCTGAGAAGAACTTATCCCTGCCTGACCTAAGACCTGCGAACTTAAACTTCTTAGCTCTGGGCTTAATTCGCTGCACCCAGAGAATGTTAGTATTGAGGAAATAAATAGAGCTACTTTTAAAAAATTCATACTACTGCCCTCCCCCGAGCTTACCTGCCTTCACAAAACTTGCTATATCAGAATCAGAAACACTCATACGCTCCATTCGATCTACTTCCCTGTAGTTCAACTTAGGCTTTTTGCTAGCATAACTTTTCTCTACTTCTTTATTAAATCCCTTTCCAGCCAATATAACATCCTTATCATTTCCCTTACTTGCGACAGATCCTTTAGTTTGAAATACCACAACCCGCTCAGACACCGCAGTACTATGAAGATAACCATTAGTACCTCCCTTACGGACCTTTAACCAAGCTCCATCCTCCTCACTTAAAACATCAAGCCTATCGCCATACTTCAAATTAGAAACACTAGGCGCCCATTGTTTAGGCTGAGACCGGATCTTTGCCTGCCTTACTTTAACGTACAGGGGAGAATTACCTGCGAGAACTGAAAATGGAATCATAATAAGTATAGCGCAGAAGATTGATATTTTCATGGTATCTTTTTAATTATTTCTTGAGATGATTTCATAGCATAGATTGAATTGAGAGAGGAGAAAATTGTGCAATCCTTACATTAAAATAGTCTCACAAATAGTAAGCTAAGAAAGAATCGACGCTTTACCAATAGCATAGGAGAATTGCTAACGACAAAAGCCCATTGATAGGCCGGCGCAATCTTCTAAAAGTCACAGAATCCACTAAGAATCTAAAACCTTAAACTCCCCACCCTCAACCCGAAACAAACTAAACTTAATACTTACGTCTCCACGAGAATCAAAATTCCATTTCCCTAAAGAACCTGAATAATCTTTGTTTGTCACTAAATAATTACGAATACAATCTGAATCAGGAGTTTTGCAATAATTTAGAGCTTTGGAATAAGCCATAAGGGCATCGTAGGAAAAGGCGGACATAGATACCGCTGGTAACGAATAACTATCGGGAAACATAGCTCTAAACTTTTCTCCATAACCGCTAGAATCTGGCACTTCGACTCCAGAGATAACAACACCCTCTGCAGTTCCTCTAGTCATCCCTATAAAATCTCCACCTCCAAACATAGCACTTCCAGCAAATATCTGCGCACCCATACCCAGCTCATGAGCTTGTTTAATAATTAAAGCGCCTTCGTTTAAGAAACTGAATATAACTACTGAATTTACATTTGCAGATTTTAACTTTGATAGCTGTGTTTTAAAATCTGTCTCTTTCGGCAGAAAATTCTCCTCTTTTTCTATCTTTAAACCTACCTTCTCTAAAGAATCATTTAAAGATTTCTTCATGCCTTCGCCATAATCATTAAGAACATACACCAATCCCACTGCTGGATTTTCAGAACTCTTCTTTATTTCTGCAACCAAAACATCTGTTTCAATTCCAGCATCAGGATAAGTTCTAAAAGTATAATCATTATCACTGGAATAAAGAGGAGTTGATGTAGCTACCCCTATTTGAATGACTTTATCTTTGTTAGTTCTTGGGGATAACACCATCCCAACTGGAGACCCATAAGATATCACCGCAGGCACTGAATGAATCTGTCTTAGAAACTGATATGCCGATACCGCAACCTGCTGATCTACCCCACGTGAATCCTCATAAATCACTTTGATTTTTTGAGAATTAGGATCGCTATTAATTTCCTTTAAAGCAATTTCAATCCCCTGCTTGCCCCAATTACCTTGCTCTGATGCGTTTCCAGACAATGGAAAAATGGCACCTACAACAACTTCAGAAGTTTTAGAATTTGAATCACAAGAGAGAAAACCAACACTCAAAAATATCAGCATTGGAACCACGCGGAACGCCCTTAAATGCATGTACATATTAAAATCCTTAAAAATTAGTTATAGTTAATTCTCGATACGATTAATTAAATATAGTTTGGCATGAATGACTTAACGATACTTAGCAAAGTTACGCAAGAATTATATACTAAGCTCTCCTAACACTCCATCACTACTCACTTTTCAAACTAAATGGTGAAAAATCTGTCTTGTGGTCGTAAAAATCTACTTCTTCCTCTCGCTTTAAAAACTCCACAACCTTATAAGTAAAAGGAGTAGCTATGATTTCCCAGGCCACCTTCATAACATATCCCCCCACCATTGCCTTTATAAGAAGATGTGTTTCCCAGACCCCTAAAAACGCTAGTGGTATAAATATCCCAGAATCAACCGCCTCCCCTACTACCGTCGAACCAATAGTCCGCATCCATAGGTGACGACCCTTGGACCAAATCTTCATTTTTGCCATTACAAAAGAATTCGTAAATTCTCCGCAAAAATAAGCAATCAGAGAAGCTACAACTATTCGTGGGGTTTGGCCAAAGATTGCAGCAACATGCGCCTGCCTTTCCCAGTTAGGTGGAGCTGGAAGATAAACAATAACAAAACTCATTAAAGATGCAAAAATTATCGCACTAAGCCCAGCCCACACAACCCGCCTTGAATGAGCATAACCATAGACTTCCGTTAAAATGTCTCCACATAGATAACTGATAGGAAAAAAGAAAACTCCTGCTCCGAAGGTAAAGCCGTATATAGAAACTAACTTTGTTGCACCCATTAAATTGGAACAAAGTAAGACAGTGACAAACGCTGCCATTATAAAATCATAATACTTATAAGTGCGATTTTGCATAAAAGTTTAAATTTCTACTTCATGGATGAGATATAATACCAGCATAAAGACTCAGGGGTAATGCTAGAAACTTCATAAAATACAGGATAGAGTCGATTCAATATACTAACCCTGCTGCCTATAAAAACAGATAGAATTAGTAGTTATTAAAAGTAGCTCCGCACCTTCCAACTACTAAAGAACCTGTAAGCCCATAAATGACACCAATTTTGATGTCGGGCTCTTCTGCTTTTAAAGAGCCCCCGCTCAGAAAAACTGGAAACGCTATAAATAGTACAATTAAGTATTTTGTAATCATGCTACTTCAACTTCATTAATAGTTAGGAACCTTCAAGAGAAATTCGAGGAAGTATTCCACCCAACTTCCCATAATGAATAATAACATCAGAGTCTAGCTCGCCATCGGCCACTTTTGGAGCGATAAATTTCTCCTGGCTAACTGAGTAATACAAACATCCAACATTCTCTATGTCCCTTTCTCTTAAAAACAGCTTCGCCTTATCTAAAGCTTCAAGCCACTGCATTTTAACTGCCTGCAAATCTAATTCTTCTCTATACATTAAACGTTTAAACTCTTCCTCTCTGTACTTCCCTCTTCTCTGAATCAGTTCGAACAAAGAACTAGGTGAGAAACCTGGATCCTTACTTACCGCCGCCCAACACAATGCACCTATCGATAAAATATTTTTGTCAATATAAAGGATATCTAAAAAATCACGTGCCTCATCCCGACCTGCTAGCGCAAGTAATTTATTAATTGCAATATCCACGGTATGCAACATAAAACCACTGTCTTCACGATATACAGGTGGCATAAATCTCCAAGCCGAGTCATGGGCCCATTCAATCTTGGTTCTATCCTCTCCCTTTCTTACTTCACACCTTATGAATCCATCTAATTTTAAACTTACTATAACCTCTATCGCATTTTGTTTTAGAGATTCAAGATCTTTCTCAAAAGCAACCTTAACCACCTCGGAGCTATCATGAAAAAAATCTAAATCATTGCTGTATCTAAGGCTATTTGGTTCGAAATGTAGAGCTGCTCCCCCAGCCAGATGACTACCTTCACTTCTATTTACGGAAAGAATTTTAACTAGATGCTTTTGAAAATCTGTTAAAGGCATAATTGTTTACTTTTTTTCCATGCTAACAGATCACCATTTTTTTGTAACTGCTCAGCAACCCATGACACGTCACCAATACCTATCTTATAATTTGGATCATAAGACCAAAAACAGCTAGCATAATATTTCTTAAATGCCCTACGCGCCTCCCTAACTAACACCATATCCCGAGCGTCCTGACTATCCAAGCGACGGCGGCTCTTCTTCCCGCCCTTCGAGCCTATTTGGGAGAGGTATTGTTTTATGTTCGGATCCATGACTTATCATAAGCGGGTTATGTTATTTGGTCAAACCAATTTTTCCATGATTCACAATTAGTAGCGATGCTGCCAACCTAAGATCTTGAATTCGCTAAATTATATGGCAGCCCCGCAAAAAGGGGCTCATCACCCTTTAGGGTGGGTTGTCGCCACAATATTATAGCAAATAAATTATAGGTTGTTTGTTGTTAAAAATAGAAGAATGGCTTCCGTAGGGGCTATCCCTTGCGGTAGCCCTCCCCTAAATCGCTGTATTAATTCAGTTCATGGGCGACCACAAGGGATCGCCCCTACAAATAAGATGGATAGGTAATTAAGGCTAAATAGAGTGTTCCGAATAAAAATGCTATCACTTTCTGTTAGTACCCACTCTAAAGGGCGAAGCGACGGCCTGCGGTGCGCCTATTGAAACGTGGCAATGACAAATATTTCATTATTCAGCAGGCACTTGACTAATGAGGCCCAGAGAATAAATCTTTTCTTGGACCAGTATATTATAACTATAGAATTATTAAATCATCGCTGTCCTACGAGCGGCAGACAACATAGCCTTAGACTTATCTAGTTTATGCTTAATATCGATATAAGACTCACTCCTAGTATCGCTAAGACCCTTAAGATCTACTTCAGCCTTTTCAATTTCAGCTTCGATAGTACTCATATCTACATCTTCAGCAGATGCACCGAATTCTGCAAACAAGGTTAAATTTCCAGAATCAACCTTAAACGCTCCACCTGAGACCGCAAACCAAAAGTCTTTACCAGCAGCAACAACTTTTACAGTACCAGTGCTTAGAAGACCTACAAGATTTTCGTGACTAGGAAGTATTCCAAGCTCGCCTTTATGTGAAGGGACGATAACTTCAGAGGCCCTAGTATTTAGGACCTCTCCTTGAGGTGAAAGTATTTCTACAAGAAAATCTTGTGCCATTGATTACCTTATTATGCTGCCTTTTTCACTGCATCTTGAGCTAACTTAACAGCCTTTTCTCTAGCTTCTTCAATAGTTCCTACTAGATAAAATGCATCTTCTGGAAGATCGTCATGTTTACCTTCACAAAGTTCTTTAAATCCTCGAATAGTATCTTCAAGTTTTACATACTTCCCTTGCATACCAGTAAACTGTTCAGCTACGAAGAAAGGTTGAGATAAGAATCTTTGAATCTTTCTTGCTCTTTGTACGATCAACTTATCATCTTCTGATAACTCATCCATACCAAGAATTGCAATAATATCTTGAAGATCTTTATACCTTTGAAGAACTCTTTGTACCTCTCTAGCTACTCCATAATGCTCTTCACCAAGTACTGCTGGATCAAGAATCGTAGAAGTAGAATCAAGTGGATCTACCGCTGGATAAATACCTTGCTCCGCAATTGATCTAGACAAAGTAGTTGTTGCATCAAGGTGAGTAAAAGTAGTTGCTGGTGCAGGATCAGTTAAATCATCCGCAGGAACATAAATAGCTTGAACGGATGTAATAGAACCTTTCTTAGTAGAAGTAATTCTTTCTTGTAACTCACCAACGTCTGTTGCTAAAGTTGGCTGATATCCTACCGCTGATGGCATTCTTCCTAGAAGTGCTGACACCTCAGATCCAGCTTGTACGAATCTAAACATGTTATCAACGAACAACAAAGTATCTTTACCTTCAACATCTCTAAAATACTCAGCCGCAGTTAAAGCAGTTAAAGCTACTCTAAAACGTGCTCCTGGAGGTTCGTTCATTTGGCCGTAAATTAAGGCGGCCTTATCGATAACGCCTGACTCCTTCATTTCTTCCCAAAGATCGTTTCCTTCTCTCGTTCTTTCCCCAACACCAGCAAATACAGAATATCCACCGTGAGCTTTTGCCACGTTATTAATCAATTCCATTATAATTACAGTCTTTCCAACTCCCGCACCGCCGAACAATCCAATCTTTCCACCCTTTACATAAGGAGCAATAAGATCAATTACTTTAATTCCAGTTTCAAAGATCTCCTTGCTTGTAGCTTGGTCTTCAAACTTAGGAGCTTGTCTGTGAATAGGCCATCTTACAGTCTCACCAACTGGGCCTTTCTCATCAACAGGATTTCCACATACATCTAAAATTCGGCCTAAGATGGCAGATCCTACTGGAGTAGAAATAGGGGCGCCCGTGTTCTTAACTTTCATCCCTCTAACAAGTCCATCAGTGGTATCCATAGATACGCATCTGACGACGTTGTCACCGATATGTAAACTTACTTCTAAAACTAAATTATCTTCCCTTTCATCAATCGCAGGGTTAGTAATTAAAAGTGCCGTATTAATCTCTGGAAGGCTCCCGCCATCCTCAAATGAAACGTCCACAACTGGACCTAATACTTGAACTACTTTTCCGTCTTTATTTTGTGCTTGCATTTTTTCCTCTGCAGTTTATCATTCAAAAAATTCTATCTATCACTTAACTTACGATTTCTGAGCCTCCGCTCCACCCAATATATCTAACAACTCAGCCGTAATCACTCTCTGTCTCGCTCTATTGTAGAAAAGCTTAAGCTTATCCATAAGCTCATCGGCGTTTCTAGTAGCGGCATCCATTGCGGTCATACGAGATGCATGCTCACATGCTTTTGACTCATATCCACTTTGAAATAGTTTAGTTTTTAATGTCAATGGAAGTATTTCTGCAAAAACTTCCTCTGCGGAAGGTTCGATCTTCGCATCATCAACAATACCTGAATCAGCATCAATCGCGAATGGCAAAAGTCTTTCACAAACCACTTCCTGAGTCATCGCAGTGATAAACTTAGTGTAAATCAATACCACTTCATCAACTTCCTTAGAAGAATATAAAGAGACTATAGAGGCTCCCAACTCATCCATTGGCCATTTCCCAGCATCATCTGGCAAACCCACAAAACTCTGATTTAAATTTAAAGAAAGTCGATTAACGCTAGTAACAGCACGCTTACCTACCGCATAACACACCGCCTCACTAGCACTGGTCTTAACTGCATTACTTAAAGCTTTAAAAATATTTGTATTATAACCACCGCACAACCCTCTCTCTCCAGAGAAAACCACGTAAGCAGTCCTTTTAACTTCTCGAACTTCAATTAAAGGATGGCTAAATCCTTCTGGCAAGGCTTTAATTGAAGAATTTAAAACTTCTCCTAATCTCTCACTAAACTTACGACCACCTAAAGCAGCATCTTGTGCGCGCTTCAATTTAGCAGCTGACACTAACTTCATAGCGCGCGTTATCTGCTTTGTATTCTTTACCGAAGACAGTCTTCTTCGTATTGCTTTTAATCCTGACATATTAAATTATAAAAGTTCAGTCGTTCAATTAAATAGTTGCAGAAGCTACTTGGCTATCCGCACTAGAAGCAGCTTTCTCTGAAGTAGCTTTAGCAATTGAAGCACCAGCTTTGAAATTTTCAGTATATTTCTTTAACGCTGTGTTTAATTCCGCTTCCACTTCATCACTCATCGCTCCCTTTTCCTTAATCGCATTAGTTACGCTAGGATGATTGCTTTGAATAAATGAATGTAGCCCTTCTTCGTATGCCCTAATATTCTCTACTTCGATTTGATCTAAATATCCTTTATTAGCGGAATAAATAGAGATAACTTGAAGTTCTACTGGAACCGGCTTGAACTGAGCTTGTTTTAACAATTCTACTAACCTCGCACCTCTATCAAGTTGTGATCTAGTTACCGCATCGAGGTCAGATCCAAACTGAGCAAATGCTTGTTTTTCTCTATACTGAGCTAGAGCTAGCCTCAAAGTACCAGCAACTTTTTTCATTGCTTTAATTTGAGCTGATCCACCTACTCGCGATACAGATAAACCAACGTTTACCGCAGGTCTAACCCCCGCATAGAATAAGTCAGTTTCTAAATAAATCTGACCATCCGTAATGGAAATTACGTTAGTTGGAACATACGCAGAAACATCTCCTGCCTGAGTTTCAATAACAGGTAAAGCCGTTAACGAACCGCCGCCTTCCGCATCACTCAACTTAGCCGCTCTTTCTAGTAAACGGGAGTGAAGATAGAACACATCTCCTGGGTATGCTTCTCTTCCTGGAGGTCTTCTTAGAAGTAATGAAATCGCTCTATAGGCAACCGCATGTTTACTTAAATCATCATAAACTACTAGAGCATGTCTTCCAGAATCTCTAAAATATTCCCCCATTGTACAGCCGGTGTAAGGAGCTAAAAACGACATTGGCGCTGGTTCACTAGCACTGGCCGCTACAATTATAGTATGTTCAAGTGCGCCGTTTTCTCTGAGTTTTTCTACCACTTGAGCAACACTGGATCTCTTTTGTCCGATTGCTACATATATACAAATTACTCCATTACCCTTTTGGTTAATGATCGTATCTAATGCCACGGCTGTTTTACCAGTCTGTCTATCCCCAATGATTAACTCTCTCTGACCTCTACCAATTGGAATCATAGTATCAATCGCTTTGATACCCGTTTGAAGAGGTTCGTTTACAGATTTCCTCTTCACAATACCTGGCGCCTTAACTTCTAACTTAGAAAACTTATCTCTAGGAAGATCTGGCCCACCATCGATAGGATTACCTAGAGCATCAACAACTCGTCCTATAAGAGAATCACCAACTGGCACTTCTGCGATCTTACCAACACGCTTAACTTGATCACCTTCTTTTACAAGTGCGGTCTCGCCCATCAACACAGCTCCTACACTATCCTCTTCTAAGTTAAGTGCAATTCCTTGGATTCCCGCTGAGAACTCTAGAAGTTCTCCCGCTGCTACTTTATCAAGACCATAGATTCTAGCTATACCATCACCGACGGAAATAACTGTACCAACTTCAGACATATCAATATCTGTTTTAAGATCTTTAATCTTATCACTTAAAAGTCTGCTAATTTCTTGTGCTTTAATTTCCATTGGTTCTTTTTCTCTCTACAAATATAAATATAATAATTTAATCTAAAAACTGTTTATTGAAGCAAGCTTTTTTCCATCTCTTTAAGGCGACCTTCTAAACTTGCATCTATCACAACACCACTATAACTAACAACCAAACCACCTATTAAACTAGGCTCAACATTCCAAGTAAATTCTAAGGTTTGATTAATTTTAGTTGCTAAAGTACCTTCTACATCCTTCTTCTCGGAATCTCCCAACTCTCTAGCGCTTTTTACTTCGACAGACACAATGCCCATCTTCTCCATAGAAAGTTCTTTTAAGGAGCGTACAATATCAGAGAACGCGAATATTCTTTTATTCGTAAGGATGGCATTAACGAATCTAACCACTTGGCTACTAGCACCAAGCTCAGATAACAAAGAATCCATCACCCCTACCTTCTTTTCGATCCCGGTTGTCGGATTTAAAAAGAATGAACGTACAGAACTATCTCCAATAATAGCTTCTCCAAGTTGTTCAATAACTGCTACTTCTGACTTCAAAGCTTCAATACTACTTGAAGACCTAACAAAAGCCTTAGCATACCTTAGTCCCAATTTTCTGCCTTGCGATGACACTTAAATTCCTACCCCTTTTTAATAACTAAAATATTAATTAAACTCTACTAAGCGTTGTTTCCACTCTTCCCTGGAAGAGTAACAAGATTAGATTTAATAAATTGCATATCCTCACTAGAAGAAAACTTTACTTTCAAGTCAGCCTTCACTTTAGAAACGATCCTTTTCACCAACTCCCTACGTGCATCACTTTCAACTCTCTGCACTTCCCCTGTGTACCACTTACCAGAGTCATCTTTCATCCTAGTACATTTTTGATTTGCTTGAGAGATTATAGAATCCGCCAACAAACGACCTTCCTTCTCTAAGTCCATGACGATCTGAGCCTTTTCCTCTTGAATCATCGCCAGTCTTTCCTTTATCTGACTAGACTCACTAATCAAAGTTGCCATTTCATTCTGTGCTCGAACCACAAAAGCGTCCAACTCAATCCTCTGATCCCGAAGCACGGGTCTTGCAAACTTCCTATACACATAGGTCATCAAAACAAGATAAAGTATAAAATTACACGTAGGCCAAAAAAGCGTACCGATATCTGGAACTTCGTGCCCAGCTCCCTTCGTTGCGCTACTCGCCAAAACTTCACTAGCGGAGAGAAATAATACCGCTAAACCTAAAAAAGCACTCTTTAAAAATCTATTCTCAAACAAACTCGTCCACATAAAAGTAATCCTAATTTATTCCTAATGAATAGTCTGCGACCCAACGGATGTTAATCTCTGATAGAAACTACCGGATAAAGAATCAACTTCCTTATCTAAGGAGGTAAAAACTTGATCTCTCTGCTCTGCAAGTCGCGCTTGCATCCTAGCTAACTCCTCTTCAAGAACTCTCTTTTCCGCTTCAACAATGGCTTCTGCGCTTTTTTTCGCTTCCAAGGCTCTTAAATTCTTCCTCTTCACTCCCTCTACTCTAGCGTCATGCAACTCTCGTTCAAGCTCTGACTTCAACTCACTAATTTCTTTCTTTAAATCATGACTTGTAGCTACAGCTCCGGTAGTCATCTCTTCTCTTTCATAAAAAGCATTGAGATACGGAACCATCACCATCTTCCCAAGAATCAACCAAACAAAAAGGAAAAGGAGGCCAGAATATAGAAGTTCGAAACTTCTCTGTTCGTTAAGTAGATTTTTAAGAAAACCTACTCCTTCTGGTCCAGCAACGGTTGAGGCGACCCACCATAAGCCTATAAAAATAATTGTACCAGCAACGACGTCGGACAATCCTAGAGGAGTATCATTTGAATTTGAATGATCCACGAAACTTATAATATTTATTATTTGCGTTAAACTAAAAACGAATAAAGATAATTAATCTTATTTATCTTGCCTCTTCATGCCCTAAAATGGCATCCATTTGCAAGTCAAGCGGGTCTTCCTTCTCTGAGAATGCAGAAGCTGGCATCTCAACTCGCCCATCAAAAACTACTCCATCTTGAATAGAGAGCCTTTTAGACTTGATATTGCCACGTATCTCAGCCCCACTTAGTAGCTCTATTTTTTCGCTACAAATAAGATCACCCACTACCTTACCGCTGATTACAGCGCTCTCTGCCCGACAATTCGCTCGAACTATCCCAGATTCGCCGACAGTAAGCACCCCACCAACCAATACATCCCCTTCAAGAAACCCTTGAACCTCCAAGTCACCAGAACACTCAAATGCGCCTCTGACAGTACAATCCTCTAACAATGTCGATGACTTAGGCTTAGATTGAGTAGCAGCGTAGGTATTGCTGTTTGAATTAAAAGTAGTAGAAGACGTGTTTGATTCACTAGAAGCGGAATTCCATTCTCCGTCCCTTCTAACGTCTCTCCCTGACAAAAGCGATTTAGGTGACAACATAAGCTAAAAAGAGGGTTTATTAATAAGCCTGTAATTACAGATCATTACGATGAATACTTTAAATACCACCATAAGACGCCTCAACTGCATAACATGATTAATAAAGTAAGTCATGTATTCTAGTCAAAATTATTGCTAAAATAGTAATACGCTCAACAAGGAACCAATCACCTGAGCGATTTAAAAAGTAGGGATATAAAAACTTTTCTTGATTAGCCCACTAGACTATGGAAACATAAACCTGACGTAATAACTAGAGTAACAATCCTGCATATGAACGCTCAAAAACCTGAAGTTAAATTAACTCATAGAATCTTAACCTACGTAGCCCAACTAGAGAGGCTCACTGGCATTCTCCAAAGAAGCTCTCATATAATGAAAGCTGAACAGATAGAAGACCATATTCAAACCAATGCCCTAAGTGCTCTCTGCTTAGATCACACAACTCCAGCTCCCTTAACTCACCCTCTACTAACATTCTTCAATACTACTAAAGCAGCAACCTTCAACTCTTCAAATATCATTAGCAAAGAACACTTAGATATTATTCAAAAAACAAAGAACGGTTTTAATATTAATTTTGAACTTTCAGAAGAAGGCCTACTAATTTTAAACCAAACCCTAGTTTCAAAACAAAAGCTAACAGAAGAACCTCAAAACTTAAATGTAGATGATGTTCTTAGAAACTATCAATTAAGTTTTCTTAGTCACGATAACAAAAGAATCTTCACAACTGTTTCTCCATTTTTAGTTAAAAAAAGATTAAGAGAACTTATAGAATGGACTTGCGATGAACTTAGCTATGGTGAAATCTCGCCGATTCTCACTATCGGAACCTTCCATCTAATGTTCCTACAAATTCACCCCTTTAAAGATGGTAATCACAGGACCGCTCTCGCCGCTACTTGGTCGCTTCTAAACGACTGTGGATATACCTTCATTGAAAGTAGTAGCTTTATTAAGGCATTCCTAGAATCAAGCGAGACATACTATAGCTCTCTAAAACATGCTGAACGGACAATATTTTCAGACTGGTCTGGATCACCGCTTTGGCTTGAGTACTTTGTAAGAACTTTACTTAGTGCAGCAGAGCAAGCAGTATCAGCAGAAGAGCGCTACACTAACCAAGCGGTCCTAACTGAAACGCAAAAACAAATCCTTGAAGTCATCAAAAACCATGGCGCCGTAACTAGAGAAAAAGTTGTGACTGAAACTGGCATTAACCTAAGCACCGTAAAATATAATCTATCACTACTAAAAGAGCGCGGACACTTAAGGAGAGAAGGTGGAGGTAGATCAACTTTCTACACCATTCTCTAAACTACAATCCCGACTAGCTAGCCTCACTACTATCGATAAGAGATAATGCGTATCGTCGTTCAAAGAATCACTTCTGCTGAAGTTCTAGTTGAAGACACCTCCTGCGGTAAAATCTCTGGTCTTGGCCTTCTATGCCTAGTTGGTTTCGGATCTAGCGATACGAAAGAATCCTTGCAACCAGCTTTAAATAAAATCTTAAACTTAAGAATATTCTCCAATGACTCAGGACGCTTTGATAAATCGCTCCTAGATATCGATGGAGAGCTATATCTAGTTCCTCAATTCACATTGTATGCTGACACTTCCAAGGGAAGGAGACCTGAATTCTTTGAAGCAATGCCGCCTAATCAAGCAAGCAAACTATTTAACAACCTAGTGGAACTAGCAAAAGAAACCCGCCCTTCAAATAAATTAAAAGCAGGAATATTCGGGGCGGACATGAAAGTCAGCCTCACAAACGATGGGCCTGTGACAATAATTCTTGATTTCTAATTAAAAAAGCTCAAAAAATGGGGGAAGAGCGTTTAAAATCCCTTAAAAACGCTCTTAGTTATTTCGAACCCGGGCTGGCTGAAACAACATTTCAGGCACCAAGAAGCATACCAATTTCCACTGCAAATCACTGGCTTCATTCTCCCTGACGGCCCTCACTGCTTTCGCAAGCACTGTAAGACTTTCAAAGATCTCCTCTGCCAGCATCTCAGTTTCCTCTCGAAGCGATACTCCAAGTTTTTGAATAGCCATGTACGCCTTCGCAACATAGTCCATATTCATCACCTCCTCTCTAACCCTTTCGCCCTTCCCCTCAGTAACATTTTACTTGAAGGAAATGAACTAAGAAACAAAACAGGCATTCTAGAATACAACCTATCGATTCTTTTGTGGTCTCTTGGGAGAAGTTTCCTGAAACTCGCTCAACAATTTTAATATTTCATCAGCAAAGCTACTACCATCTGATATAGAAACAGCGGTTTCCAATTTAACCAAGTAACAATTAGGAATCTTCTTCGCGATATACTCACTTTCGCTCTGGCTAAATAGACTTGCGGTCTTAGAAATCAAAACTAAAATTGGGCATCTAATTCGATGCAAAAAAGGTCGAGAGTTAAAGCCTCTACCAGAAGCCCTAAACGGCAAGCCCACAGGAAGATAACTCTCAACCTTATCAATAAACTGCTCCATGAATGTCGGGTGCACTCTCGATCTCGGGTCTATCAATACTGCTCTTCTAAATAACTTCGGATCAAGAAGGCATAAGGCTTGAGCAACATTCGCACCATCTTCGCTTGCAACCAGAGTAATTCTCTTCAAACGAAGAACACCCAACTCTGCGAGTAGTTTTGTGGCGTAAGAAATAAGCTCTTCACCCTCAGGGATGAGACTTCGAAGAACTGCGACCTTAGAAGAAACTGGACCTACCTTACCTAGAAAAAAGTCATAGGCGACAGGATCCAAATTCACATTCGGAAGAATAAAAAGAAAACATCCATCAACACTTGCTAGTTCATCAGGCTCGATCAATTCAATTTTAATCTCACTTGAACTTTCCTTCTCACCTGTTCCTTCAGAACCAATCCCCTTAAAACTAAACTCTTCTACTTCTAAAATTTCGCTCATTTTTCACCTCGAGCAGATGAATCACTCACTAATTTCCTTTCTTTTTTATTGTTACGACGATCTCTTCGCCAGTTGCGGAATTCTCTTCTGTAATAATTAAGTTTAAGTAAAAAATATCCAAGCTCACTATAGGCAAGCTTTAACATAGGACGTTTACCCCAAGTCATAAAACATAAGATATGAGTCAGTATCCCGATCTCCGTTTCAATTAAATGTTTACCCTTAATCTTAGGTGTTTGAAAGTCGTAATCAGGTATAGCAAGCCCTTGCCTTCTCCTAGTTTCAATCACTCTCCATGCGCGGTTTTTCTTCTCAACGGCCATCATGATATTACTTTTCCTAGCCTGATCCTCTCGAATTGGAACGACCATAATATCGCCCCGTTCTTCCGAAGCCTTCATAGCCTTTACCCCAGCATCAGTCCTAGCTAAGGTAAAACTATATCCGTCATAAAAATCTATAGTCTCATTCGGTGGGGTCATCCATGGATCACCCACTGCGATATCAGCAAACTCAGCGGTAGAATCATAACATGTCATACATCTAGCAGGAGTATATAAACGATATAATATATTTAACATCTCCGTAGAACTTGGCCTGTAGCCTGATTTTTTCGGGAAATAAACTGGCTCGGTACTTCCGTCCTTATGCTCAACATAAGGTGTACCAGGATGCTTTCCTTCTCTTGGGATATAACGTTTAACGTTATCCTGATCCTTAATTACATTATTCCACATCCAATGCATTGGTTCATGTTCAACAGCCGCATGACAAAAAATACCAATACTTAAAACAACCCGCTCTTTAAGTTTCTTATTTAATTTAGCAGCCTTTTGAAAACCATGTATCTGACAAGGCAAACCAACTATCGCGTAACGACCTTCAGTATTAATGATTTCTTGAAAAGCGACATTCGTGGGTGAGATAGCGTATTTAGATTTTAATGAAGAAATCAAATCGTCTTTATTACGCGCGATAATGGGTTTACCTTTCCATGGCACCTTATCATCTGAGCATACAACAAGTGCGCCATCAATCGCTCCCGATTCGAGCATGGACAACAACAAGCCTGTCACCAATCCACCACTAGAAGAATGATAACGAACATCCTTATCCGTAGCATAAGAAATACTAGCCTCTTTAAAATACCCGTGAGTATCCGTTGGCTCAGGTGCTTCTTTAAATAATTCCTTTGCAATACTAGGCGCGCTAAACTCATCACCCGGACAAACCCTTACGCAAAGATCACAATCCGTACAAGCGCCAAGATTCTTAACTTCAGGATATTCCTCTGAATCCAATCCAAGAACTTTAGTAGGACAAATACCCACACAGCTTCCACACCTATGACACAGACCATTATCTATGATTTGTGCCAGAGACTTTAAGGCACGAGGAGGCTCAGTAGGCTCATTTAAGACCCGAAGAGGAGACACTAGAGTGCCTGTTTTTCTTAGTGGAAGGGTATCTGACATTATTTTTAACTTATATTTTCGTTAGAGAATGTAATATAAAGGTAGCAAAAATGATAGTCATTAGTGCCTTATGGTTTTCAGGCTTTCTATAATGGGAAATTACCTTAAAATTCTCGAGAATTAATTGTCTGTTTAATTGGGAATATGTTAATATTCACGGCATGAGCAGACTAGACAAACAGACAGTTTTTAAGATTATCAAAGAAAACAGTAGTAGCATAGAAGCGCTTGGCGTAATAACCCTTGGGTTATTCGGCTCCACCCTCACTAACACCAATCAAGAAAATAGTGATGTTGATCTACTGGTTGACTTTTCCCCACATTATTACAATTTTAATAACTTCATTCAACTAGCGGAACTTCTTGAATCCATACTCGGGAAAAAAATCGACCTGCTCACTAAAAACTCCCTAAGTAAACACATAGGGCCATACATTTTAAAACAAGTGGAATATGTCGATTTCAGAAATTAACCTCATTAGACACATTTTAGACGAAATCAACTACCTAATTCTAACTTCTAACGACTTAGAGTATGAGGAGCTAATTAAAAATCCAACGCTACAAAAGGCCTTTGTGAGAAGTCTGGAGATTGTTGGCGAAGCGACCAAAAAGCTTCCCCCTGAATTTAGAAACTCCAATCCCAAGATCGAATGGCGTTCAATGGCCGCAATGAGAGATAGATTAATACACAACTACTTCGATGTTGACTATCACATAGTCTGGGATGTAATCAAAAACCACCTACCCGATCTAAAAATGAAGTTGGAGAAGTTGACTTAGGTCGCCTTACCCATATTAACAATGCCTTTAGACATGAGCGACACATACGATCTCATTATAATCGGTGCTGGCCCCGCGGGAATCGCTGCTGGTGTCGCGGCGAAAAATTGTGGTCTAAAGACCTTAATAGTCCACGCTGACTCTGAAATTGGGGGCCAAGCTACTAACATCTACGTAGGCACTATTTGCGGCATACACAATAGATTTAATGGACGAGACGATATAGTTGGCAACTTTTCAAGAGAATTTTGTAGGCAACTAGCGAACAAAAGCAAAACATCCGTTGTCACTAACAAGATGGGGCTATCCTACTTACCCTACCAAAGGGAAGCATTTCTAGCGCTTTCCAATGAGATGCTAAACGGAAAAAACATACAACTTAAACACAACACAAAGGTAACGAAAGTTCTAAGAGAACAAGACTCTATAAACTCCATTGAGATTACAAAAAAAGGGAGCACATTCAAGGTTCAAGCCTCAAATTACATAGACTGCTCAGGTAATGGCATTATCAGTATTTTAGCTGAGGCTGAACTGATCGAAGAAGAGCAGTATCAATATGGATCCATTGTAGTCGGACTAAAAGGAATTAAAGAAACAGACGAACAAGTTTTAAAACTAAGTTTATACAAAGAACTAGAAGAAGCGTATAGAAGCAACAAAATTAAACTTGGGGGTAAATCCCTTAGCCTAGTGACCGGAACAGCTAACACCTACCCTGACACTACTTATCTTAAATTCAATTCTCTTAACAATGAACTAACCTACGAAGAAGAAATGACACTTCTTAATGAAATCCTAAATCATCTAAAAACAAAAACATCTTTCAAGAATATTGCCATACACTTTTTATCTAAGTCCAGAGGAGTCAGAAGTTCTATTCGCCCCATAGGCAAAACCATACTCAGCGATCAGGCCGTACTAAACTCTGAAAAATCTCAAGGCTCCATAGCCAGAGGGATCTGGCCAGTAGAACTATGGAAAGGAGAAAAGCCACCCCTCATAGAACACCTCAAAGATGATAGCTATTACGACATACCCTACACCTGCCTACAGTCTAAAGGTTTCAGTAACTTACTTTCCGCAGGCAGAGCACTATCCTCTGAAGAAAAAGCCCATTCATCTGCGAGAGTAATAGGCACCGCCCTTCAAACAGGTCATGCCGCGGGCTTTCTTGCTGGACGAATGACCGAAGGACAAGATATTAAAGAAGCTGTAAAAAAATATCAAAGCTTAGAGGGCTTGGAATAGAATGAATTTAAGAGAGCAGATCATAAAAGGAGTAAATCAGGCTAAGGATAAGCCCGCATTTATTTCCGAGAATGACATATTCAGCTACCACGATCTTCATAAAGATGCCGAGTCACTCGCCGAGCATATTAGATCAGAAGGAATAGAACCTGGAAGCTATCTATGCCTAGAAGTCGATAAAAACAGAGACTTCTTAGTTGGCTTACTTACTTCCATAATCACACAAGTAGTTTTAATTCCCCTTAAATATGGTCTAAAGGAAAAGGAACGAGCAAGCCTAATTGCAATAAGTACCCCAGAGTATCTACTCACAATAGAGCAAGGGAAGTGGCATATTTTAAAAACTACTTACTCTGTACCAGAAGAAATCAAAGCCATTTGCCCCGAAGGAGGCTTTGTAAGACCTACATCAGGCACAACTAATGCTTCAAAGGGAGTCCTTATTTCTAGTCATTCAGCGCAAAAAAGAGTGAACGCAAGCATAACATCGCTCGACCTAACTTCCTCGGATAAGGTACTTTGCCTCATGGCTTACCCATACCACTTTGTAGCCTCGCTATTAAGCTTTATTGCAAAAGGCATTACAATCATCACCCCCTCCGTATTCAGTGAAGAGGCTCTAAGTGAATCCTGCGAAGATTCCCTACCCACTATCATTTACGCAAGCCCATATCACTTCTCACTACTTACTGAGATGAACTTAGAAAGAGAACTAAAAGATGTAAGACTTACGATCAGCACCGGCACAAAGCTCCCATCAATGACTAGAGCAAAATTCGCCGAAAAATACAAAAAGCCAATCACTGAAATATTCGGCATTATTGAAGTTGGCTTAGCACTACAAAACACAAACTCAGACGTAACACTCTCGGTAATTCCTCCTATAGAAAATGAAATTAGTAAGGAAGGCGCTCTACTACTAAAAGGTCCTGGAATGTTTGATGCCTATCTTTCGCCGTTTAGACCATGCTCAGACATATTAAACGACTCTTGGTTTAGCACAGGTGACTTAGCAGAGAGAACGGAATCTGGAGATATCATCATTCTTGGAAGGTCAAACTCCGCAATTCATATTGGCGCTCATAAAGTATTCCCTGAAGAAATAGAAGAAACACTTCTAGAGTTCACAGGCATTACTAACGCAAGGGTTTATGCAATTCCTCACAGCCTATTTGGATCAGAGATACAGGCCGAAATTACGGTTTCGCAAGAAATAAACGAAAAGGAAGTTTTAAGTTACCTCAGAAAAAGGCTTGGCTCTTTAAAGACACCTAAAAACATAAAGGTGACTGACAGTATCGAGCAAACCCTGACAGGCAAGACCAAAAGAAGCGAATTGAGCTTAGGTAAGACCTCATGACAACCTTCCTAGCTCTACCACTGCTACTTGGTTTAATAATACTAGATAGGCCAAGCTGGGAACATAGCATTCTTTTTTTAGGCCTAAGTATTTTAGAGCTGTTAAAAAAGGATAATAACAAACTAAGAACCATTAGAATCTCTTTTTTTCTAACCTTAGCCTTAATCAACCTAAGTACACCAACTTTTAAAGTAAGTCTCTTCTATCCTGTTTTTATGAATGCCCTAGCTAGCTTTCTATTCATTGAGTCCTATCTTAAAGAGGAAACTTTAATAGAAAAATTTGCTAGAAAATACGAAAATGACTTCAATGCGCAAAAGAAAAGATATTGCTTTAACTTAAACACCTACTGGTCTATTCTGATGCTAACTTTAACTCTAATCTCACTTTATACAGCTTTAGCTATGAATAAACATCTATGGTTGCTTTGGAATGGATTAATCAGCTACCTTATCATAGGTAGCTCAATCTTAGGTGAGTACGCCTATCGACAATGGTTCAAAAAGAAATCTGCCAAAGTGGTCCTCCTAATGCTCGTAACCATAAGCCTAAACTCTAGTATCGCGAACTCTCAAACCTGCCCACCTCCACCAAAGAACAAAAAACTAATCTTCACGGAACTAAGATACATTCCCCACATCAGTAAGCCCGTTAAAGTAACGGGCTACCTAGAAATTCAAGACAATGAAAACTACACTTGGGAAACCGATGGCGACTATGCCTCAAAGATTGAACAAAGAGGAGACACTGCTACTTTCTACAAAAAGGAAGATGACGAATGGATCAAAACTGAGTCGAACGAATTCCTAGATATTTTCCTAGAAATCAATTCCGCTATCAACGGCACAACAAACACCAAGAACAAAAAACTAAAAAGCGATTGCAAGATAGCAGAAGACGGCACATGGGCACTGAGCTTAGTCCCAATCGATGAAGGCTTAGAAATTGAATCCATTAAGATCGAAGGGAAAGAAAACCCAAGTAAGTTCTCTATGGAGATGAAGAATGGGTTTAAGTCTTTTGTTAGTTATCATTAGTGTCCCTAAAAGACCGAACATAACTATGCCATTATAGCATCATAATACTTGCAACAATTTGCAGATTTATGCTATCATAACATCATATGGCTATCCTCGAAGAACTTACTCTTGAAATCCACATCGATCATAAATGGACTGTCGCAGGCACTATCTCTTGCCAGAATCCCCAACTTGGCTACAGGGGATATTCTACCCTAGCCTACGACGAACAATACGTGGATAAACATCTTTTAAAGTCCGATGCGTCCGCGCTCTCTTGCAGATTCCCTGTGAGCTATGAATTTCATCGCCTTGAGTGCTGGCCTGCATTTATTCTGGACATTCTACCTTCTGGGGCAGGTAGACGCTTTTGGCTTAGTAAACTTGGACTACCAAATGGGCCTAATGCTGACTGGCCACTCCTTTCAGTTGGAAGTGGCAACTCTCCTGGCAATATTAGGATCACGAAGAACGAAATGAATGCAGAGGGACCAACTCTCTCTCACCCCGGATTTGAGCGAAGTGCTATTTTGGAAAGGAACGAAGACTTCATAGAATACGCCTTAG
Source organism: uncultured Bdellovibrionales bacterium (assembly GCA_964353175.1). Lineage (GTDB taxonomy): Bacteria > Bdellovibrionota_C > UBA2361 > SZUA-149 > DAOLCO01 > JAIYCX01. The sequence continues at coordinate 237,732 of CAYGUX010000001.1, forward strand.
AAACAGGCGCACCCATCACTGGCTCAAGTGGAGCACAAGGTGATGCACCTAAGTTTTTACTAACACAAGACAAACAAGGTAAGTGGCACGCAGATGGTGCCCTACTTGACGAAAAAGCTAGCAAACACTGGATTGTTAAATTTCCTAGAGGAAAACACGAGTCTGACAAAAAAATCCTCAGAAACGAAGCATCATATATGCACCTCGCTCTCCTACTAGGACTAAACGTTAAGGAACTTCCCATATTTGAAGAAGATGCCCTATTCGTCCCTCGCTTCGATAGAATTATCAATATAAAAGGTAACACTCAAACAGTTGAAAGACTTGGCTTAGAAAGCCTTTGCTCAGCTAGTGGAATAAGTGAATTTGGTTATATCTTTAAACTAGAAGATCTTTGTAAAACCATCTTTAGCTACTCCACTAACGCCCTCGAAGACATACTAGAGTTCATCTTCAGAGACATTCTAAATTTGATCTGTGGAAACACTGATAACCACGCAAGAAATACATCACTTATAAAAAACCTAGATGGATCTATCCGACTTTCCCCTCTCTATGATTTCGCCCCCATGTACATAGACAGAGAAGGTATCGCACGTTTAAATAGATGGAAATGCTTTGAAAGCAGTGGCGCACTGGACCTAAAAAGAATAATAGAATGGCTCGTAAGTGAATTTTCTTTTGATAGGAACTTAGTAGAAACTAGATTTACAGAATTTAAGCATAAATTAACGTCCATATCAGATTTCTTAAAGGACACTGGAATAGATGAAGACATACAAAAACGTATTCTTCTAAGTTATAAATCTCTTAAAAATGTTTGGTGAGTTTTGAAGAACTCTAAATCTACCATGCAGTTAAGAGAAGAGTTAGATACTCTCACTCCAATTTCGAACCTAACACTAGGCGAACAAATCAAAAGAATGCGACAAATTACTAAAAAAACTCAAATTGAATATGCAAAGTGGTTAGGTATTGCGCCTAGAATTATAATCGATCTGGAGAACGGTAAAGGCAATCCCACTCTTTCAACCCTAAGAAAGATAGGTTTACCTTTTGGCTTAAATGTTTTCATGGGAAAAGGTAAACACACGTCACAAAGTAGTTAGGTCAGATCAAGACTGCTCTGACGTAGATTCTCTCTCTACCGCAGGCAAACCATTATCTTTTCGATATTGAGCTTCAAAATTTTTAAAGCCTACTTCAACCAACCTCATAGTTTCGCTAATCGCATCTTCTACTCCTGAGACTTTTAAAGCTCCGATCTCACCTAAGATATCTCTTGCCTGGCCATAACCTTTCTCAACGCCACTTCTAATTGCACTCATAAAGGAGCTTAACAACTCTTCCCCTTGCATATCCGTATTCTGAGCTGCATATGTAGAGAATAACGCGAGGGTACCTTGAATGATATTATTGGATATTTTCTCTGAGGTATTATCTTCTGGAGCAGTCGAAACTACATAGTCAGGAAAGTCATTCTGTATAGCCTCGTTAATCTTATCTAGAATCTGCTGCGCGGTAAGCTCTAAACTTGATCCCACTGAAGTAGAGCTAATATCAACTCTATCTTCTTTCGATTTTAATTTTTTAGGTAAAAAATTATCGAGAGTAAACTGGCGTATGCCTTTATGTTTTAAATCAGCAACACCTTTATCGCTGTGAACTTCTTTTGATTTTATATCATCAAATGTAGACGCAGACTTAGAGGCTCGCTTAGAATCCAATTTAGCATCGGACTTAGAGGCTTTTTGATCGTAAGAATTAATAGCAGACGGATTATCTATTCTCATACTTCCTTCCTAGAATAAGATTGGTATTACACACCCTATAAGTCGGGATAAGCATGTAGATGCTTAAGGAATTGGGGCTATAATTATAACCCCTTCCTACGTAGCAAGCCTGCAAGTCTATTTACCTAAAAACAACTAATAATGTAGGAAACTTAGGACTATCGCCTGAATAGCGCCGTAGGAACTTTTGAAACAAATTTGTAGCCTAAATAAAGTAGCCCCGCACCTACGGCCATTAAGTTAAGAAGAATAAGCCGGCGAGGACGCCGGCGTTCCCAGGAATTCTTGTCCAAAATATTAAGAAAACCCCTGGGAACGCCAGGCTCCTGCCTGGCAAGACTATAAAATTTCCCCTTAACTTAATGGCCGTGGCCCCGCACCAGATATAAAAAGTTCTTAGGAATTAATAGCAACACAGCTTTTCTATTTAGTTTTCTATTCATATTTATCTATTTTTATTAAATATCTTGAATAACCTCTAGGATTTATGGTACTCTCTATCTATTCATGAAACACCAAGACCGCCAAATTAAGTTTAGACAGCTTCTCCTTTCGAGGAGTTCTGTAACTGCCAGAGAAGGCATGCTTGAACTAGGGATTTCACAGGCCACCTTTGCAAGACTTGTATCCTCCATGAGCTCAGAGGTACTTATCATGGGAACTGGGAGGTCTAGTCGTTATGCTCTAAAACGTGAGTTGGAATTTCTACCTCCCTCAAGCAGATTTCAAAAGCTACCCATTTCTGCGGTGCTTGAATCAGGCGAGATTTTACATCTAGCGGATCTCCATGCAGTTGGGCAGAGATCATTTTACCTAGAGTCTTTTTCTCCTGACGTTCGATCTCTTATGTATTCAGATATTCCCTATTGGTTAAATGATCTTCGTCCTTCGGGATTTCTTGGAAGGCTAATACCGAAACGTCATCCAGAGTTAGGTTATCCAGAAGATATTCGTTTTTGGAATGCAGACTGTGCCATTGCATATTGGACGACTTTGGGTTGGGACTTAATTGGAAATCTTATAGTTGGTGAGCATGCGTATGAATTATTGACCAAGTATCAAACGAGCCCACCATCTATTGTAAGTGATTCCAATAGAGCTGGCACATACTCAAAGCTTGCCGATGAAGTCATAGCTCTCGGTGCTGCAGGCTCTTCTGCTGCGGGAGAACAGCCAAAATTTCTAACCGTAAAAAGCGATGGAAAGCAATCTGTATTAGTAAAATTTAGCCCAACAGGAGATGATCCAGTCTCCAAGCGTAGAAAAGATCTTTTAATCTGTGAGCATCTAGCTCTCGAGGTTATTCGTGAATGTGAAGTGCCGGCAAGTAAGTCAGAGATAATAGTTGCAACTGAGCGGATATTTCTTGAACTAGAAAGATTTGATAGAGTTGGCGCTAAAGGCAGAAGAGGTCTTATAACATTAGAGTCTTTAGATTTGGAATTCACTGGGCGAGGGGGTACTTGGAGAGAGATTTCAATGTCTTTGAAAGACGCGAAAATTATTAGTGCGGACTTATACAAAGAAATTCTTTGGCGATACTATTTTGGTGTATGCATTGGCAACACCGATATGCATGCAGGGAATTTATCGTTTTTTATTCAAGGTGAAAAAATCTTATCCCTTGCTCCCGTATATGACATGTTGCCAATGACTTATGCGCCCGTACATGAAGAAGTAACAAAACCAAAATTTCAAGCTCCCCTACTACCGCCTTATGATAAAAACATTTGGCAAAAAGTAATAAAACCCGCTGGAATATTTTGGGGTAGTGTACAGCAAGATTTAAGAATTGGGTCTGAGATACGGGAGGTGGCTAGGGAGTGGCTTGAGTTTTTAAGTCACCTCTGAAGCTGGAAAGCTCCGCAACAAGGTAGGAGGATAGCCTCAGTTCGGTTTGTCGCTGCGACACGTCAGCACTAGAAGGACTCTATATATAAATAATAAAAGACTAGCGACTATTCACAAGAAACTTACCAAAAGTTGCATCACCGATAGATCCTCTTCCCTTCCCAGTATTTTTCAAGGCTTGTTCTACTAAGGGCGCCAACCATTCTCCTATTAGCTCATAGGGGACTACGGCTAAATCAGCGCCAGACTTCATTAGGTCGGCTTGATGCACCTGATCATCTGCCGTACATACGATACATGCCCTAGGAGCCATACCACGAATCATCTGTACTAGTGCTTTATTATTGGTACCTTTCAGCAATAAATCAGGAATTGTAGAAAGAACAATTTTTGCATTAGATACATGAGCATGCGCTAAGGTGTCTAAACTTCCAATATCTCCAAATATACTTTTTATGCCCTTCTGTTTTAGTTCAGCAAGAGTAATAGGGTTAAAGTCGATTACTAGTATCCGACTTAAAAGTTCAGGCGAAAGACTTTCCAAGGAAGAAACAAGAGCTCTTGCTCCTCTGTGATATCCTACAAATATTATCTCGTGATCATCAATACTCTCTTCTAAACTCGGTCGCAATTCCTTCTCAGGGCGGATCAAGCTCACTAGCCTATTTACAAATATAAATATCTCGTGACTAAAGCGAATCGAATAAGAGGACACCAAGGACATCAAAACCATAGTGAGCACAAGTAAGGACACAAAATCTTTAGTTAAATGTCCAAGTGATAAGCCAATACTACTTATCACTAAAGAAAACTCACTTACTTGTGAAAGATTTAAACTAGTCACAAATGCCGCTCTTCTCCCAGCCCCCAATACGGACAATATGGGGTAGATAGTAATAAACCTAGAGAGGAATACAAAAGCAGAGATTAAAAGCACCGGCCCCAAAATTGGCCCACTAGGTAAAGTTAACTTCATTCCCAACGACACAAAAAATAGAGTTAAAAAGAAGTCCCTAAGAGGCAATGTTTTCGCAGTAATATGGATACTGTAAGGGAAGGCCGAGATAGCAAGGCCTGCAACTAAAGCTCCCATTTCTCTTGAAACATTTAAGACATCAGCAAGTCCCGCCATCATCGCACACCAACCCAAAGAAACCGAAACCACCATTTCTGGGGACATCGCAATCGACTTAAACAATCTGCTCAATATAAATTTACTTAAAAGAAAGCCTACTGCGAGCAAGGCTACCGTGCTCGCTAAAGCCATTAAAATCGGTGCAATTTTAGGGTCTGCTAAATTAGGTTGAATTGCTAAAAGCAAAATTGCGTAGATATCTTGAAATACCAAAGTTCCAATAGTCATACGTCCAGGCAAAGTATCAATTTCGCCCTTATCGTATAGACCCTTAACAACTATCGCTGTACTAGAGAGTGCGCATAAAAGACTTAAATATAGAAGCTCTAAAGATCCTGTGACATACGATACTGTAAAAATGGAAAAGAATAAAAAGCCAAAACCAACACATAAGGGAAATTGCCCAATGGCAGTCACCAGAAGTTGTCGTCCAGAAGAGACAAGCTCTCTTAAATTGATCTCAAGGCCAATGATATAAAGTAAAAGTATTAAACCTAATTCAGAAATCACTTCAACCGTATGAGGATCTTCAACGAGCCCTAATCCAAAATTCCCTCCAATCGCAACCCCCGCGATAACATAACCAAGAATAATTGGCTGACGTATGAAATGACACAGCAGACCTGCAAGAGTGGCAGCGATAACCGTAATCGCTATTTCATTTAAAAGGTTATGCATTAATAAGACTCCGAGAACTTAAATTAAATTATGGATATAGGATTAAATATGGTTTTAGTAGTATTAATCTTGAGTTTTGTCTAGTGGGGGTAAGGATTATAAGGAGTTATGTTGGTCACACTTGAGGGTGGCGCTTTATGAGCGCTCGCTTTTTCCATTCGCACATCCTTGTGCTCATGAAAGGCCGTCCCACCTACTACGCCATCCATGGCTCCGTTACGGTGAGACAAGCCCGCTCGCGCTCACAAAGCGCCACCCTCAAGTCTTTCTTATACTATTGTATTTTCAGCCCTCAGTATCTATGATTACCCACAAGTTTATAATGTCCAGATAAAATCTACTGAAACAAATGACCGCAGAAATATACTCTGGCACTGTCGATTGGAACTTGATTTATCGATGTTTTCATTCACCAGAAGACATAGCTACACGAATCCAAAACTATTTTCCTAATCATAATTCGGAAATCCTTTTTGCCGGCTTTCCGGAAACGGCATCGCTTCTTTGTGAATATGGCTATTCAATAAAATTTTTAGAATTCTCTCCTCAGATGGCACATATAGCTCAAACTGCATTTCCTAACCTATCCGTACAAACAGGAGACATTCTTGAGATCCTAAAACATGATAAGTCAATCGATATCACGATTGTCTGCAGAATCTCCGCCTATTGGCAATCCATTGAGGATCTTTTGCTACTAGTAAAGTCCCTGCAGCAATTTCCTCGTCGGCGAATATTGATAGACTTTTACGATCGAGAGCTCGTATCCCCAGGAAAACAAATCAATTTTTCAAGGAACAATGGCCATGGATACTGGAAATTTATAGATTTAGAGGACGATACAAATTCGGAAGTCACAATCTCTAAAGCCAAGATGGAGGTAGAATATTCCATTGGTGAGTTAAACTTCCAATACCCAGCAACCCGTTCATTTTTCAGGAAAGAAAACTTATTAAAATTCTTCAAAGGCCATTTTTTCCAAGCCACTCTACACAGCGCCGAATCCTTACTCACAAACGACCCAAGTTTTACAATTATCATTGATTTCTCCAGCACATAAATCTAGTATATTTAAATTATCGCTAGGCTTATATTTTCAGGTACACATAGGAGGTGTGCTTTTACGTCTCTTTTAGTAAGGCAAAGATTGGTTAACACAATAACAGATTGAGCCGAATCTCAATATTTAGAGAGGGGAGGAGGAAAAAATAAATAGCTGTTAAGCTAGCTGTCTAATTTTACATAAACAAAACCCTTTGATAGCTACACATATAAATTATCGGCTCAATAAGGTGACTATTTTGATCTCACAATCTCTCCTCGCTTAGAAAGAATGATCTTCACATATTCCAACTCGCTAAATTCACTTAGTCTTGATATTAGAAGACGTTAAGCACAAGCATAACAAAAAAGTCACAGAACTACCCCCTACAGAATGAACAACTTCCTAAACAAACACATTAAATTACTAGCCATAGTATGGTTCCTACTAAACATCGCGGGCCTAACATACGTCTCCCTAATTTCACCCCCCAAATTTGAAGCAGATATCCTAGGGCTAATCTCCAAGCAAGAAAGCCCCGCACATACCGATGTAGATATCTCTCCCATCCTCGGACAAGAACTACTAAAGAAAAACTCTAAAGACATAAAGTTTGGTTTTGAAAATCTAGATGAAAAATCCATCTCCAAATTTAAAGCAAATTTAGAATCAGAAATACCTGAATTAGCAACCTTCAATCATTTCAGCAAAGATGAATTCAAACAACTTATCTCAAACCTCTGGCCCTACTCCCTAGACTCTGAAACTTTAGATCTTTTTAAAAACAACGATGTTTCAGCAGTCACTGCTAGAATTGAAAAATTATTAAATAGCCAAGATTCAATTTTTTACAGTAACTTCCTTGAATCCGACCCACTACTACTGGTGGCGCCGAAGATAAAACCAATACTTGAAGGATTCCACTCTGACTCAAGTAACAAAATAGCACGCTATACTTTCAACTCGCATTTAGGCATCACTGACTTAGATCAAAAGGAACTTACTACCAAGATCAATACTTTAGTCGCTAAACACAACGCAGGATTTAAATCTAAAAATCCAACAGCGAAGATTCATTGGTCAGGATTTTTAAAGTTTAAAGATTCTTCCGCTAAAAAAATCAAACACGACCTCACTCTAGTCTCCACAGCAAGCGCGATATTAATCCCGCTCTTTATAATACTTTTCTTTAGATCCTTCTGGGCTCCAGCCCTCTCCATGGTCTCAGGGCTTAGTGGGGTCTTATTCGGAATACTATTAGTAGTAGCAACTAAGGACAGCATTCATCTTATAACTCTTGCTTTCGGATCAAGTCTAATCGGGGCGAGTATCGACTATGCGATACACTATCAATCAGAAGGAATCGCCAATTGGAGGTTCACACAAGACGCACTAAGAAGGCTTGCAGTACCAGCTCTTTTAGTCGGAGCATTTACAAGCATACTCTCTTTTGCTGGTCTATACCTAAGCAGCTTCCCTGGTCTTCAAGAACTTGCAATATTCTCAATAGGAAGTTTATTCGCATCTCTTATAAGCACCATCCTTTGGTACCCATACCTCTCATTTAAAAACACTGAATATCGTCACAATAAAATTAAAGATATTTTAAATGGCTTCAATGTCAGCAAAGCTAAAGCCATTGCCGCCTTATTTCTCGGCCTTTTAATCATGACTGCTGGGCTTAAATTTGATTCCAATAAGCCCCTCTTTCAAGACGACATTGGCGCACTACAATCCCCTGACCAAAGATTGGTCGATGAAGAGCTTTGGTTTAAAGGAGTAGAAGGAAGCAAAGAATATTCTACAATAGTCTTCATCTCAGGTAAGTCTAATGAAGATGAGATAGACAACCTCCTAAGACTCTCAAAAGCCTTAGACATTAAACCACTTTCAGCCCTACCTGACACAGAAGAAGCCTATAACATAAAAGAAATATGTGATAAGTTCATAAAGGAAAAGGATAAGGAGCTGCGAACTGGATTAGGCTCCATTGGTTATAATAAATTACTCATAGATAAAGTATTTACAGTCAAAAATTCAAACTTTCAGGAAGTCATAGAGCCCTTAGTAGATCGCTTTAGACTAAACGATCAATACCTATTCCTTCCAACAAATAAAAGTATTCATGAGACAAGTGGAGAGATACAAGAATCAGGCCTTGAAGTCCCCTACTCTCTCTACAACCACAGAGATAAGATATCTCAAATGTTTAAGTCCTTCAGAGTAGAGTCTATTTATTTAGTTTCCTACTCCTACCTACTGATCTTCACATTACTGGTTTATAGATATGGCTTAAAAAAAGGTGTCTTCTCTATTCTACCTTCTTTAATCTCCGTACTATGTTCCCTACTTATTTTAAATATCTTAAATATTCCACTTAGTTTTTTTGGAATACTAGCTCTCGTAATCGTATTAGGTTTAAGTATTGATTACTGTGTCTTCTACCTAGAATCAGAAGATGAAGACTTTGGAGCAAGGCTTTCCATTTTCCTTTCAACTTTAACTACCATCATAACCTTTGGCGCATTATCTTTCAGCGAAACTGATAGTTTAAGAAATTTCGGAATAGTAATATCTCTAGGTGTATTTTTCACAGCCATGTACACCAATATCTTGTTTAGTAATGCAAATATCTCAGGCAAAACCACTAAGGATAAAAATGAATAGAATTCTCATATCACTTATTCCATCCATCCTACTTATTGCCCTCCTTAGCTCATGTGGCGGAGGAGGTGGTGGATCAACAGATGCTTCTAACTCAGAAGCGCCGATAGTAGAAGGTGCGGCCTATCCAGTGCGATTTGGTGAGTTAAGTAATAAAAAGCTGATTGTAGCAGAACTAACTACCGGAAGAGTATTCATATTCAATAGAGAAAATGGGGAGGTTAGCGACTTAATAAGCCTTGCACCTTTTAGTGGCTCAGGGCTAGGAATCTCTGGCCTTCTTGTTGATAAAGACTACAACAGCAATGGATACGTATTTATCTACTACGGCACAGGGGAAAGCGGGCGTAATGTTTTAAGTAGGTTTCAAATCAAAGATGATAAAATACAAAAAAGAACACAGCTTCAGCTATTTACATCACCAAGTGGACACAACGGAGGAGGCATGTATCAACTATCCAATGGCAACATACTACTCGGCATTGGTGATGGTGGTTTACCAGCTCACGCGCAGGACCCTAATAAACTAGAGGGTAAAATTGTGTTAATTTCACGAGAGGGAGAATTAATGGAATCGAATAATGACCTACCCAAGGGGATTTATGCCAAAGGATTTAGAAACCCATTTGGCATCACTGGTGATGGGGATAAAAATATTTATGTCGCAGATAATGGACCAGATTGTGATGATGAAGTAAATAAACTTATCAAGGGTGGTAACTATGGTTGGAGAGAAAACTACGAATGCGGCAAGCATCTAGCAGGAGAGCTTGCTCCAATATATTCCTGGAGTCCTTCTGTGGGGCTTACTGACATACTTCATGTCTCGAATATTGCACCCAACGATCAATTGATAGTTTCACACTACAACACTAATACTCTTATCGCTTTAAGACTTGATAAATCGGGTGAAATTATAGTTCGAGAAAAAGTAGTTTTTCAAAATGCCGAAGAACCTGTGATTGACTTACTTCAGACTAAGGATGGAGAGATCTTGTATAGCACTGCCACTAGTATTTTGAGTCTTTTGAGTTCGTCTCTTTTATAGATGCAACACGTGATTTGTTGTTAAGATTAACGTAACTCATACTGCTATCCTAACAATCTTCGCATCTCCCCCACCATATAAACAGGCAATGACAATAACTCGAAATTTATTTTTTCCGCTTTGCCTCCAGTTAGGCCCACTTCTACTTTTTGTAAGGATGGTGGGTTTAAATCAAACCTAACTGCCAACTTTGACTTAGATCTATGAATATACTGATGTATGGACCTTAAGGTACCTAAACTTCCAGACTTTACTTCGATTGGTATGATATTATTTTTATTTTGATATACAAAATCAACTTCCGCATTATTTGCCTTACCCTCTCTTAACCAATAGAATAATTCTGGAGGTTGATATGAAGGCCCTAGGTATCTTAAATGCTGTGCAATAAACTGCTCTGCTAAATCATCTTCATTAAACAATCTAACACTAGATGTTACAACCGATACCTTGGATAAAGCGCCCAACACACCGCAATCAAGCACATAAAGCTTAAATCTCCGACTATCAGCTCCAGAAGAAAGCGGTGGTTGGGTGGCATTTGTTGAATGAGCAATACTTAATACTCCTGCCATATCAAGCATTTGAATAGCCAATCGTATGTCGATTGCTTTGGTATGTTCGTCGATATTGACGTATTTTACTTTCTTTCCAAGACCAATAGGAACATAATCTAGTACCTTTTGAAGGTTCAATAGAGACGTTTTTTTTGCATATTTAAGAAAATCATCCCTGTAAGTTAAAACTATAGATGACAAAATCTTTTGAGAAATGGAGAAATCATCTGTATCTATAAACGATTGGAGTGCTTCAGGCATACCACCTACCATCATAAAAGATCTTAAATGAGATAGAAGTTTTTCGTGAACCATCGGTGAGTAGTCCATTCCAATACTATAAGAGGTCAAATATTCCAGTAATTGATGCTCTGCTTTTGCCTCTAAATACTCACTAAAAGTGCATGGTCCCAAAAATTGATAACTCACTCGGCCTACAGGCATAGAAAATGAATTTACCTCATCCTGTAAAGCAAACTCAAGCAAAGATCCCGCGGAGACTATTGGTAAAGTGGGATGATCTTCATATAAATATCTTAAAAACTGCAAGGCTTCTGGGATAGCCTGAATCTCATCAACAAAAAGTATAGAACTCGTATCAAGTACACTTCCCTTATTATTTATAATTTGAACTTCTTTTAAGAATTCAGAGACCCTAGAATTTTTAATGATTTCTCTTAAGTACTGATACCTCTCGAGATTGATTTCATTCAAGGTGAGTTTTTCTTTTTTGGCGAAATCTCTGACGAGAGTGGATTTACCAACTTGCCTAGGGCCCCTTAGAACCAAAGGTTTCCTATTGTATTCCTTAAACCAAATCCCTAAATCGACTAGTGCATTCCTGACCATTGAGTATTTTTAGTGAGTTATCCTACTTTTCCACATTATAACCCCTTATTTTAGCCAAATCAAGCTTTTATTACCCCTTCTTTCCTCCAGAACCTCTCTAAATTCTACACACAGACTCCGCCAACAGCTTGAGCACTACCCTAAATCCTTATACAGTCTAGATATTTAAAGGATAATCTCGCAACACAAAAGATCAAATAACTTAATACAATGAGCAAAGAAGAAAAAAGCCCTCCACAATTAAAATACATGTACAACTCTGACACCCTCTCAGAGCTTGCGGGGTTTATTAAGCTTTACTATAAAAAGTTTGATGTCCAGGAATTTCTCTCAAATTTTAAAACCAAGAGCTGGAAAGAGGCTGAGCTTAAAGCTAGAGTTCGAATTATTACAGTCTCGCTTTATGAGAATTTGCCTAATGACTACGAAAAGGCTCTAAACATACTAATTCCAGCTAGCTTTCATATCAAGTGGCATTATTTTGGCATATTTTTTCCAGATTACGTAGAGTGCTACGGACTGAATCATTGGAAGCTCTCAATGAAAGCTCTACAAGAATTCACTCAATCCAGCTCCGGCGAATTTGCAATTAGGCCATTTATTGAATTAGATCAAGATCGAGCTTTTAGAGAACTAATAAAGTGGAGCAAAAATAAGAATCATCACATTAGACGACTTTCAAGCGAGGGTTGTAGGCCTAGGATTCCTTGGGGGAGTAAACTTCAGTCCTTAGTGATAGATCCAAGTCCTATCATTCCGATTTTAGAGAATTTAAAGAATGATCCTGAACTCTATGTTAGAAAAAGCGTGGCTAACAACTTAAATGATATTTCTAAGGATAATCCAGAGCTCGTACTTAGAATCACTAGTAAATGGCACGGGAAAGGCGAACACACTGACTGGATCGTTAAACACGGATTAAGAACACTCTTAAAGAAAGGAGATAAAACAGCTCTCCAAATCTTCGGACACGAAAGCGCAAAGGGACTTAAAGTTAATAAGCTTAGCCTCTCAAACAAAACTATCAAAATAGGTGATAAGCTCGAGTTTAGTTTTGAACTAGAGAACACTAATAGAAGATCTAAGAACGTCAGGTTAGAATATGTTTTATATTATGCTAAGAAGAATAAGATTAACTCAAAAAAAGTCTTTCAAATTGGCAAGCTAGATTTGCCTCCCGGCAAACAGCTGATAAAGAAATCTCAGAGCTTTAAAGATTTTAGCACTAGAAAACATTTTGCCGGAGAGCATAAGATAGGGATTTTGGTTAATGGTGAGGAATTGGATGTAGCCCTCTTTAGGCTAAGAGAATGATTGATAAAAAAATCAAACTAGGAATAATTGTCACTGTTTTATCTGCAATTGTCTTCGGCCTATACCCTCCCATTATACAATATGCCCTGAGAGAAGGGGCAAATTCAAGCTTTACGATTATAGTAAGCACCTTTTTTAGAGCACTAAGCTTAGTGGCTTTTTGCGTTTTTCAAGGGCACAAAGTTTTGCCCCAAAGAAGTGAAATAGCCACTTATGTGCGAGGTGGGTTTTTTCAAGCCCTATCCATTTTTGGCATTTTAGGATCCCTCGCTTTTATTCCAGGACCAATAACAATAATTATAATGTTTACCCACACTATAATACTCCTACTATTTCTAGCAGTCATAGGAGAACAAAAGTTGAACACACTTTCCGTAACCTCTACTCTCTGCGCATTCATTGGGGTTTCTTTTGTTGTAAACGTATGGCAAGGATCTACTAGCACCCTAGACCCGAAAGGAGTTGCATTAGCAGTAATGGCCGCCGTAGCGACCGCAAGTAGACTGTATATTTTCGGGAACCAACTAAGAAACACCAATCCAGGAGTGGTCGGCGCAAGAATATTCTCGATTACTTTTTTATTTTCGCTTTTACTTATCGCCATTGAAACACCCAAGCCGCCATCCAGTTTTCAAGGTCTTTCTTGGTTTGGACTAGCTTGTGCTTCTCTAGCTCTTGGTTCTTTTGGCATGTTTTATGCGATTTCTCTACTTGGATCATTTCGATTTGCACTTTTAATTAAAATAGAACCGGTCTTCACCGCCATTTTTTCCTTTTTAATCTTAAAAGAAATACTATTACCTATTCAGTATATTGGGATGGGGTTAGTTATATTAAGCTTGGTAAGTTATCAAATGATAGAAGGAAGAAGAGCAAATTCCTGAGCGAAACAATCCTTATCAGTTTAAAAACAATTTCGTAAGTCTTCCTATATCCTGACGTCTTATTTAGGCTACATATTATTTAATTTATAAGAGGAATTTAATGGTTTTCACCCTTAGACGAAAGATTATCTTAAAAACTACTATCGAAGAGGCTTGGGGCTTCTTCTCTGATCCAAGAAACCTCAAGGTAATCACACCACCTAAATTGAATATGACTATTACCTCTGAACTGCCAGAGAGAATGTACGAAGGTATGATAATCTCTTATCAAGTTCATCCAATACTAAACATCCCCTTAACCTGGGTAACGGAAATCACTAAAATCATGCCTAATAAAATGTTTATCGATGAGCAAAGACATGGGCCATATAAGATGTGGCATCATGAGCATTTCTTCAGAGAACTAGACTCGGGAATTCAGATAGAAGATCTAGTTAGCTACGTAATGCCCCTCGGCCCACTAGGAATACTTATTCATAGGATGCACGTGGAAAAAGAATTAGAAAGTATATTTGACTATAGAACGAAAGTACTGAAAGAGAGGTTTCAAGTAATATAAAATACTTTATAGCATATAAATAAAAAGAAAGCCCGGCGGTGTGGTACCGGGCTTTCAGTCTCTAGTTCAACCTCTTAACAAAACATCCAATGTTCGCTGAATACAATCCCAGTGGTCTTCATCGTCGGGGATAATATTCTCAATCCCAACGACCTTATCATACCCCAGTTCAGTCAGCAGACGCAGAAACTTTGGCCAGTAAACCAACTGATCCACGTCATAAACAGGCACTCGATCACCTACTCCTTTACCAACGTGTACTGGACCTGCCACATGAACATGACCGATACGAGCAAAGTGTTTACGCAATAGCTTGCGCATCTCCATCTCTCCATGCACCCTGACGACATGATAAACGTCAAACAAGGTCTGAATCCAAGGGGAGTTTACCTCAGCCACAGCAGTCGCGACTTTGTCAAAATCACAGCCGACATAACCAGTATGGCCTTCCATGCAATCCGCATGAGTACCGTAAGGATTGAGCATCTCCACTACCACCCTTACACGATGCTCTTCAGCGTCCTCAGCAAGCCTTCGGAGATACCGCACAAGCTGAGGATAGTGACTATCGTTGGGAGCGGGTTCAATCCCCGTAAAGGCAATAATCGCTTCGCCCGGAGCAGCGACTTCGCTCATACACTTTCGGTAGGCAGGAAGGACAAGTTCTTCCACAACTCTTGTAGGGTTACACAAACCCTGCTTAAAGCCGGTAGTTGGAAGATGAAGAGGAGTAGCCACCCCCCTTGCACGTAATCCCTGAACATCATCAAAATCAGGGAGTTCAACCCCAATTCTAAAATGATTTGCCAGGTCTCCGATACCTCCCCCATTCAATCGACCTTCTTTTGGGCCTGTATGCTCCAGAATCCATGCGCATACGCTAAGCGTCCATTTTCTGTTCACAATTAACCTCCTCGAAATTCTAAACTGCCCTGCTACTAACATTTCACAGGCAATAAAAAACAATCCACACCTCTTAACTCTCTGAAAAAAGAACGAAGAGGTGCAGACACCTAATATTTCTACCCAGAATAAAATTTAAAGAACAAAAAAAGAACAATTAAGAAAGTGAAACAAGCGCTTCATTGGCTCAGTTAAATACTATTCAAGCCTATGCTTGTCAATATTTCAGTAAATTAAAGGGTTTGCGCTTAATGGCATTTAGTTAAACCATAGAGTACTGGAAAATCAGAGGCTCACACTCCTCATATATTTCCTGTAAGTAAACAACATAATTAAGAATAAGTACTTAAGAGAAATCAATAAAAGCGGGAAAGACAATATGAATAAAAACTTCAAATCATCCTTTAGAATTGTATTTGAAAGCTTAATATAAACTAGGGGAAACAATAGGATCAGAACAAAGTTTTTTAGAATAGAAAACATCGTTCTGGAACTTACATAACTTTCTGGGCCGAGGCCAACAATCGTAGATATAGCATAAAAACAAAGCGGGAAGGCAAAACAAAAAATATTTATTGGCCATTCAAAAACGAAGTCCCCAGATATAAAGATTGGCGCAAGAACAAAGGGAACGAGAAAAAACCAAATACACAAATATACTAATACGCTGAAAAAAATTATAAACTTCTCTAACTTCCTAACTGCAATACTGGGAATTTTCATTACTCACTCCGAATTAATCTCATCAAAAGTATCGCAAGAAATGCAAATACGCTAGCAGATTTTAGGTATTTGGCCAAAAACCAATCATGCAGGCTAGTGGCCTAACTACTAATCTAACTAACTATTTGAACAATCTAATGAAAGTAAAGAATCTAATGCGGGAAAAACTACCACCATATCTCACGATAGAAACAAGAATAAGAAGGAGAAGAAACTTGCTACTCAAGATACTCTTATTATTCTATTCAAAAAAAACGCCGCCAACACATAGCCATAACACTACATAGCTTTAATGCCCTCAAAAAGAAATAGGGGGGCAGGCATGAACCTAGCGTCATCAAGGCAGAGGGCTAACACGTTAGTAACACAAATATTATGGAAATTCCGTAAGTATTCCTATCTGCCAACGTCTTATCTATGATCAAAATTTAATCTATATTCACCCACAGGACGTTCAATGCTTTTTAAACTAAGACGAAAGATTATCTTAAAAACTTCAATGAAAGAGGCTTGGGACTTCTTCTCTGATCCAAGAAACCTAAAGGTAATCACACCACCTAAATTGAATATGACTATTACCTCTGAACTGCCAGAGAGAATGTACGAAGGTATGATAATCTCTTATCAAGTTCATCCAATACTAAACATCCCCTTAACCTGGGTAACGGAAATCACTAAAATCATGCCTAATAAAATGTTTATCGATGAGCAAAGACATGGGCCATATAAGATGTGGCATCATGAGCATTTCTTTAGAGAACTAGACTCAGGAATTGAGGTAGAAGATCTGATTAGCTATGTCATGCCCTTCGGACCACTGGGCAAGATGATTCAAAAAATGCATGTAGGAAAAGAATTGGAGAGTATATTTGATTACAGAACAAAGGTACTGAAAGAGAAGTTTGAAGTAGTGTAGATTAAATTCATAGCGACAGTTGCTTAAAAATCACACTTCTGCGTTGCCTGTAGCAATACCCCATCACACCTCTCCACGCTTCTTAACAATCTCCAGAATATAATCTTGAATATCCGTCATGATAAACCTAGCCCAGAAATTTGAATACCAGTTGAACTTCGTAGAAACTCTAAAAGAGCTACTTAATTTTAATAACGTCTTATTCGGTTCAAGTTCCACTATCTCATAAGTACCGTTTAGAACGTCAAAATACGGCCCGCCTATGGTCACATGCTCATCAAGGGTAGTGGCAGGGATTTCTTCCGTATTCGCTTTAATTCTAAAAGACAACTTCTTCTCAGGTTCCCATTCATAAATAGTTTCTTTAAAGATAAGATTACCTTCAAACACAGCATTCCTATAGGCTCCTAGTCCCTCCCCTTCTAATGTCGCCTCAATAGGTCTAGGGAAACCCATATAGTGCACGAGGTTAAATTTGTGTTCTTCTTCTCGAATAGGAGACACAGATCGGATAAGCTCCCACACCTTAGACTTACTTGCGTTAATTACAATCTGTGATTGCGCGTTAGTAAATATCTGAGGAGCCTGAATTCCCGTTTCCAATGGTCCTATCACGAG
This sequence comes from uncultured Bdellovibrionales bacterium, assembly GCA_964353175.1. GTDB lineage: Bacteria > Bdellovibrionota_C > UBA2361 > SZUA-149 > DAOLCO01 > JAIYCX01. Next base: position 255,266 of record CAYGUX010000001.1, read on the forward strand.
AGGTATAAGTACAATGGAGTATGAATAGAATCCCAAATAATTTCTAACTTTTCCAGAAAACAATCCAGCCAGGAGCCCCCCGACTGAAGCCATCATGAGGAACAAGGGGAACTCGAGGACAACACAAATCCAGCCTTCCCAAGCTAAGAGCAAAATTGCCCCTAAACATAGAGAGGAAGCTGTCCAAGGAATGGTAATCATTTGCTTGAAAGAAATTTTGCGTTTAGAACTTGCGACATACACAGTTAAAAAGCCAAGTACAAATGGAGTCAGGGCAATAAGGCTGAAAGACATCACTGAAAAAAACTTTCCAATCCCGAATCTAGGAGAATAGAAATACATCGCCCGAATCAAGATCCCATAAAATAATCCTGCCCCAATCCCCCAATATATAATTTTCCTCTGCTCTAAATCTTCAATACTAGCAATTTCCCTCTGTTTAGATCTAATGATACTGCGTAAGATAAAAAACAAAACCGCCAAAATACCACCCAGGACAACGGCGACGTACATAACGATAAAGACAGTAGATAAAATCGCACTTGAATCCATAAATTTCTAAATTTGCTAAAGTTAATAGACACGCCTCTCATTAATCATCTGCGCCTTTCTTATCTCAGTAAAAAGGACTATCTCCAACACACAAAACGCAGATGATTGGGGATTTTAAATCTTTCTAACATTTCTCGTACTACGACTTCTCTTTCAAACTAAAATACGCAAAGCAAATAAAATGGTGGTGAAGGACCTTTCAACCTTCTTTTTAAACCACCCTCAAGTTAAGCTATAGGCAACTGAATGGTAACGGTAGTTCCGGTGGATAGTGACGACTCCAATGCAAGAGTTCCTCCCATTTCCTCGAAAGTAGTAATGCTCGTAGGAAGTCCCACTCCGAGACCACCAAACTGAACTCCGCGATCTGAAATAGAAACACCGTAGTGTTTGATTTTCTGAAGATTCTCCGCAGGTATTCCGATTCCATTATCGACTATTCTAAGTATAATGCGCCCATCAACTACTTCGGCAACAATGTTGATAGAACTAGAATCTCTTAAACCGTAGAAAATCTTCCTTCTACCCAACTCCGAATACTTTAACGTAGAAAACAGGGCGTTCCGAATAATTTCGCCCAAAGCAGTTATAAACCTCTGGTAATCTACCTCCAAGTTAATCTCACCAATACTGATTGTAATTTTACAAACAGAATACTGCGACCGATACCTAGCTTGATCGAATTTAATCACATTGTCAATGGTGGTTTTCAGGTCAACCCGCCTGAAGATTCCGCTTGAACTACCTTTGCTTAGAGCTTCATAGTGCTCAATATACCTCCAAATCCTTCTTCGGATCTGGGAAATTTCAGCAATGATCTCTTGCAAACCCTCCTCACGCAAACTATCTCGATGATCTTGAAGCGGACTAAATGGATTAAAGAAGAATTTAGATTTATCCATCCATTCTCTCGCAGCCTTAATCCAATAATCATTTGAAGCTGTTTCTGCAATCTCAAATAGATCAGATGAAGCACACGACCCCAAACCATCTAAGATACGAGATTTCAAGCTACTCAAAGCTTGCACTCCATCCGCAAATACTCCTTGCACCACAAGGAAGTATTCTTCGAGCCTTGCTTTATCTTCCGATCCTATGCAAGGAAACTCACTTCTTTTAAAACCTGACATGTCTAACCTCCGAATAAAATAAAGATCCTTCCCCCTAGTAAAGCTTATCTACTAGGGGAAATGATTAATGCTTCTACCCGAACAATCAACTTATAAAGCACCCAATCTCATTACCGAGCAAAAAAGTCAACAATGCAAGGTTTTACCCAAGTGACCCTGATCACTCATCCCCTCTCACTGCAAGTTCCTTCAGGGCATACACACACCCTACCCCAATATACAAAAACTCCCCCTTCCCGAAACCTTTTCCCCTCCTGGTTCCCCCCTTTGTGGCATGCCTTGAGCTTGTCGAAGGGTACCCCCCCTCTACTTCCCAATACAAAACTTAGAAAAAATCCTCCCCAAGATATCTTCCGTAGTACTAACCCCAATAATCTCACTCAAAGAATTAAGCCCAGCTCTGACTTCAAAAGCCACATATTCTGATGGAGTACTAGTATCGATAGCCCCGATAGCTTTCTCTAATGCCTCTCTACCTTGAAAAAATGCATCTCTTTGCCTCTCAGTGGTTATCAAGGCTTGGTTTGTTTCTTTAAAATCTATCAAGTTCACAATCTCTTGTTTTAATAGATCAATTCCTTCGCCTGTAAGGGCTGAAATATTTAACTTCTTAAACTTGGACACAAACTCTAAGTCTGTTTTAGAATTTTCAAGATCGAGTTTATTAACAAGAACGAGAGTCTTACTAGACTCTAAGTTTAATTCTTCAAACAGCTCTTTTTGAGGTTTCAAGTTGGATGTTGGATCAATGATGAACAACACCAGATCTGAGCCCAGTATGCGCTCACGACTTTTCAGCATTCCAATCTGCTCAGGCTCATCGAGCTTTCTAGTATGATCTCCAAGTCCTGCTGTATCAATGAGCTTTACCAAGATACCATCAAGAACTATTTTCTCTTCAATATAGTCCCTCGTCGTTCCTGGAGTAGCGCTAACAATAGCTCGGTCCTCTTTTAAAAGCTGATTCATTAAGCTAGACTTCCCCGCATTCGGCACACCTGAAAGCGTAACCGCAATACCATCCCGAAATAACTTACCAGTAGAATAAGAATCTATATATTTATTAAAAGTTAAGATACATTCACCTAAGGAAGCTTTCCAAGCTTCGCTAGTGTCCGGATTAATATCCTCATCTGGGAAATCTATATAAGCTTCAATCTCCGCTAAAGCATTTCTCAATGGCTCTCCAATATCATCCACAACCCCTGAGAGTTTTCCCTCCAGCTGACTTCTAGCCACTCTTGCTTGTGCATCACTCTCACTAGCAATTAAATCTGCTACTGCTTCAGCTTGCAAAAGATCTAGCTTCCCATTTTCATAAGCTCTCCGAGTAAACTCCCCAGGGCCTGCTGGCACAACTCCCAAAGAGTATAAAAATCTTAAAAATTCTTTAGTAATATACGGAGATGCGTGGAGGGAGATCTCCAGAGTATCCTCTCCAGTATAGGAGTCAGGCCCGCTAAAATAGGTGGCGAGGGCATAATCAAGAACTCCCTCAGAAGCAAACACAGGCGTATAGACCTGATAACGTGGATTTAAAATTATTTTTTGAGAATACTTACAGACCTTAGCAATAAACTCTTTAACTTCAGATCCCGACAAACGAACTATCGCTACTGCCCCCAAACCTTGAGGCGTTGAGAGGGCAGCAATAGTCGAGTTAAAATTATACAAACTAAGTCAGTGTAAATATGTATGCTAATATGAATACAGATAGAGCCACGATAGCAGTGATCTTAAACCCAGACTTTCCGGATCGATCATTATAATGCATACCTTGTTGTTGCCCAATTGAAATCAAGTTGTTAGTCAACCAATATACAGCCAAGCCTGCTGGGAAATTTCTAAACATAAAAAACATAAATACAGGCATTATCATCATGATTTTTTTCTGTTGAGGATCCATCGTACTTGGAGTTACCCACTGCTGAACAAGCATACTTAAAGTAAATAATACCACCAACATTGGAACAGCAATCCCACCGATCATTAATGCATCGGGAGAAGATAAATCATGAACCCAACCACCAAAGTCAGCATGACGTAATTCTACCGCCAAACTTAAAGCAGAATACAATCCAATAAAAACAGGCATTTGAATCACAACAGGCAAACAACCACCTAAAGGATTCACTCCTTTCTTTTTATAAAGCTCCATTAAAGCAGCTTGCTGTTGTTGTTTATCCTTTATATTTTCCTTAATCTTATCGAGCTCTGGCTTCAATGCTTGCATGGCCTTCATTTGCTTAAACTGAGAAGTGTTTAGCTTATATAATATTAGTTTTACAACAATTGTAAGTAACACAATTGCGAGGCCATAATTTCCTACTAACTTATAAAAAACATTCAACAAAGAAAGTAAAGGTCCAGAAATTATGCCTGTCTTTCCTAAATCAAGAAGTCGTCTTAACTCATGTCCAATGTCATTTAATAGAGTATAACTCTTAGGGCCAGAAAATATCTTAATGGACAACTCACTGAAAGATTCCCCTCCAAGCTCCATAAAGGAGTTACCCTCTTCTCGCTCAATTCGAGCGGTAGTGAATCCACTAGGAGCACTACTGAGTAACGCTGTTGCAAAATACTTATCTCCAACAGCAACCCACTTAGATCCACTTAGATCTTTAATAGAAGTAGGCTTATTCATATCAGCAAAAGACAATCTTTTACTTGATTCGCCATTATAAGAAACGAAACCTTTAAAGTTATAAGGATCAAGTAAGGTTGCATCACCCTTCAGAACTTCATTCGTCCAATAAAAACGAATTGGCTCTGTACTCGCAGGAGTATTCACATCCAAATCAAATAGATAGGAATCCTTATGAAAAGTAAAAATCTTTACAACCTCCTGACCAGAGGCAAGTTCTGTTCTTAACTTTAAAGTAACAGAAGGAAGCGCATCGTTTAATGTTATTACTTTATTATTTTGATTTGCAAGATCAACTCCAGCCACAGTCTCAATAGGCTTATATATACTAGCTAAATCACTCTCTGAACCAATGCTTACTCCAGCTGGATACTCATAAGCACCATCACTAACAATCATTTCATACAGATGCTCATCATGAGCAAAATCTTTCTTAAAGTTATCTAAAGCAATCGACAGTACTCTCCCCCCCATAAGAGAAACTTCAATATGAGCCAATCCGGTATCGATCTTATATACACCGTGATCTCTAATTTCAGTATTTTCTAACAAGGGAGCAACTGGCTGACTAGCTACCCTATTAGTACTTCCAGACTTATTGCTACTGGAACCAAGTGTTGAAGACTTAATTGTTCCCACCTGTGTCGGGCCAGTACTATTACCGTCGGACTCAAGTTCTGAGTTAGTACTTCCAGCATCTGCCGAAATATTTGTAGCATTACTAGGGATATTCCCCTTTAAATAAGGTGTTAGAACCTTCTCTATATATATGAAGCCTAGGAAAAATATTATTAAAAACGCTAATGATCGTCTCTGATTATCTTTAGAACTCATTTTACTTATTATTGTTGTTATTCTCTGGTACGAAGTCTAAACCACCCTTACACAAAGGATGACAACGACTAACTCTTTTGACACTTAAATATCCACCTTTCCACACGCCATGCACTTTAACAGCATCTAACATATATTCACTACAAGATGGGTAGAACCTGCACCTCTCACCTAAAATGGGAAAACTAACAAGCTTCCAAACAAAGGTTAAACATCTAAGTAGTGAAAAAATCATGGAGATTCAAATCTGCATAAACTGGGGCTGGGCAAACGCTATATAAAATATATCCAATCTCTACTATCATTGCCCCCCTAGTGCGTCAAAGCTCAGTTAATACTAAGCGAACACTAAGTAACCCTAACTAAGGGCGATTATCTAACTACATCAAGAAGCCGACAGCTCACACTATCTCCAGCTTTCTCAATGCCACATCAAACTCCTCAGACAACTCAGCATGAGTTCGATCTACTCCGCCAAGTAATAAAATTACAACCAAGTCCCCTCTCTTCTTTAAATCTGAGTATCTTGTCCTATAAATCTCCCTTACTAATCTCTTAGTTTTATTCCTCCTAACGGCTCTCTTATGAACCTTGGTAGTAATAGTAATGCCAAGTCGATGATCTTCCACAGAAGAATCCACCCTATATTGAGCTTTTAAAAAACAAAAAAGCATTGAACGCGTCTTAAACTTGCGTCCTCTACTTTGAATTTCTATAAATGATTTTCTTTGCTTAACTCGCTTCTCAGGACCGAAGCTTAAATCTAGAATACCCTCTTCGCGACCTCTTTTATCATCATTAAGTTTAGGTATTGCGCTTTGGGCAAGACTTGAAATTGGCGTGTCGCCTGCTTGAGTAGATTTCTTAGTCGTACTTTTTATTATTTTAGGTCGCAACATAAGGGCAAGGTAAAACTACCCTTTTATGTACACACTGTTGTATATAAATATAAAATAGACAAAAGCTCGTGGCCTATATTTTAGGCTACAGCACCTTTTCTTGGAACTTGAACTGCAAGACGGTGTCTTCCCTTAGCTCTTCTTCTGCTAAGTACGGATTGACCATTCTTAGTTTTCATTCTAGCTCTAAAGCCGTGAGTTCTAAGTCTACTTATATTACTTGGTTGGAATGTTCTTTTCATAGCTGGCGAGTTTTGCCAGTTTTAGGAAGAAAGGTCAAGCAAACGAATGCATTTTTTTTCTGAACTTACACACAGGTTACCAACAGGCTTGAACACATTTTAAAGTACGCACATAAGTGACTAAAATACATACACTATTTAGTTTTACAGCATTATAAATATGAGTAAATATTCACCACTTATCAACACCTTGAGGTATTTACCCACTTTATTCCCATCAAAGTACCGAAGTTTCTACTCTTAGGGTATGGATTTTAAGTCTATTTCGTCGTAATATCTCCGCTTGAGCCTGATATGCCTATGGCACATTTAAGGATACGTCTCCCATATCATTGAGAGTGGGGTCCGTTTGCCTTATCCTCAAAGATAAATGAGGATCTTTTTGCTCGAGAGAAAAGAGGTCGCCTACAGTAATTTATTTAGAAATTAACTTAGTGCGGCAAGGCAAAGTTATTAAAATATTATTGATTTCTAAAGTGACCATAACTTCAAATACAGTGAACTCTTCCTCTAACAGTAACGATAGCCTAAAGAAACTTGTTTCAGATAAAACTCTATCTGACTATCGTCTTAAACTTGGAGAGAATGAATACATGCCCATCATGCAAGGCGGTATGGGTGTTGATATTTCAAGCTCTGCTCTTGCATTAGCGGTTGCTAGACTTGGGGGCATTGGACACATTTCAGATGCACTTGCTCCTTACTTATCTGATAGAAAATTTCGAACTAAATTTCAAAGCGAAAAACAAAAACGTTTTTCTCAATATTCAGACTCACTAGATAAAAGTGAAGTTAAATGGGATTTCGAATCCACATACAAAGGTGGACTAAATCACGTTAGATCTACAATGGATGCTAAAAAAGGCTCCGGTGGAGTTTTTGTAAATGTGATGGAAAAACTCACAATGGGTAACCCCCTAGAGACTATTCGTGCAAGAGTGAAAGCCTGCATGGATGGTGGGGCAGATGGAATTACCTTATCTGCTGGACTTCATACCAATACTCTTAAACAGATCGAAGATCTATCTCGCTTTAGAGATATGAAAATCGGTATTATCGTTTCCTCAAGTCGTGCATTAAGAATCTTCCTAAGAAGTGCTTCAAGAGTAAAAAGACTACCTGACTTTATTGTAGTAGAAGGTCCCCTAGCTGGTGGGCACTTAGGATTTGGTCTTGATTGGGCGAACTACTCGCTTCACGAAATTCTAATTGATGTAATAAACTATCTTAAAGCTGAGAACTTGGAGATTCCTGTTATTCCTGCTGGAGGGATTTTCACTGGAAGCGATGCTGTAGAATTCATGAACATCGGAGCAAGCGCAATTCAAGTTGCAACTAGATTCACAATCACTCAAGAGTGTGGACTACCAGCCAACGTAAAACAAATTTACGCTGGTGCCAAGGAAGAAGATATCGAAGTAAATACTTCAAGCCCAACTGGCTATCCAATGAGGATGTTATCAAATAGTCCAAGTTTATTCTCAAACGTAAAACCAAATTGCGAGGCACTTGGTTATATTTTAGATAAAGACGGCGGATGCCAATACCATGAAGCTTGGGATAATTCTCCACTAGATGAAAAAGGCAAAAAAATGCCTATCAAAGAAAAAATGTGTATTTGTTACCACTTCATGAAGTTCAATACTTACACATGTGGATATAACGCCTACAAACTGAAAGATACAACTACGAAGTTAGCTAATGGACAATACTTAATCCCAGCGGCAGAACATGTTGTAAAAGATTACCTATACAGTAAAAACCACGAGATCCTTCTACCAAAAGCGCCACAAGCTGAAATCATCCCTGTTAAAATACACAGAGAGAAGGAAGAAAAAGATAAAATTGCGATTGCTGGGGCCTAGATTTCACACCAAAATAAATCTGAATTTCACAACTCGTCTGAACACCTCCTCAAGTAAAAATAGGGGCCGGTGAGGATTTCACTAGCCCCCTATCAACTTCCTTTAAAGAGTCTTATTTCGCCCGCCAACTATCGAGACGGTATTTGCCCAGCTCATCAAGATGCAGAAAAAAGCTATCTCCTTCCTTGACCTTGACCGCTTGTTCCTCCCGAAGAAGCACTACAACGCGCTTCTCAGGATGGCTAATCGATCTAACCACAGCCACCTTCCGAGGGTTCGGTAATGAGCTTCCATCATCTTTAACCTGCTCCACCTGTACCCCCTCTCCGTAGAATTCCATTAGATCCATTTCTTTAGGATCGTAACAAATGTTAAGGAGGACAATCGACGAAAAAAATAACACCACAAAACATATTCCGGCTGTCATTTCTCTCTGATTAGTACCAGTTGATCCCTCTTCAAGCACAATACCACTCCTTCTTCTTGGGTTAAGGGAGAATCACCTAGACTCTCCTCAATAATACCTCTGCATACGCGGCACTACTGAAGAGAGTCTAAACTTAAAGGGACAAATAAAACTCTTAAACCTCATAGAAAACTTGACAGAACCTTTCGCATAAAAAGAGTGCAGATTCAAGCTCTCTAGAGTAAAAAACATAGGACCGATTTAAAATCATATAAGAAAGTAGCCCCGCTCCCTTGAAAGGAAGGCGATACGAAGAGTCATTCACACTCTAATCGCACTTCAGAGGTCAGACAAACCCCCTGCAATTTGAGTGCGATACAACTTTAACTAAGTTAAAGCTAACTTTAGACCTATGCCCTGAGGACCTATCGTGATGATAAAAAGATTTCATAAAACATCCACTTAGTTTTTGTCCTATAAAAAACTTTGTTAGTTCGACTCTCGATCGACAAATGCTCTGATTTGCTTCTAACAAACTTCTATAATATTAAGAAATCTGTTGTAAACTATATACATGGAATTAATAAAAAAATGAAAAAATCAATCTTTCTTGCCCTGACATTGTTAAGCTGCAGCACTGTCTTTGCGCAAATGACTCCCAGCGACCTATCTTCAGAATCACAATTAACAACTCCACCCGAGATCTCTGGAGTAATTGATATTACTGGGCCAGCCTCTCCAGCTTGTTTATGTGATTGTAAATCAGTCTATAGTGGAAACAATAATTTATCTACAAACAAGGTAGCACCAGCAGATACAACTTTTATTGTCAGACCTGTTCCAAGTAGCAATGACTGCAAACAACTAAACGACGAGAAATGCTTTGGTTATCCAGTTGATCCACGTTCAGGTAAACTTACTGGACAAGCTGGACAAGGCGGTAAGCTTGCTAACTGTGGCTATGTAAGGGCTGCTCCTGAAAAAAGCACTGAGATTACTGTAATTTCAGAACTACCTTAATATAGAAACTTAATTCGACTAGGTGGTCATAGTATAAAACATGGCCACCTCACTCTCACTTCAAATACAGAAATCGCCTCAACATTTGCTTCTCTTTCTTCCAATTTATCCCGCAGGCACGTCCTTTTTTATTTCTATACGCTTGAGTAAAGCTTAAAGGATAAAACTCTTTTTGGTACTTTAGCCATCCAAAAACACCCCTAAGTACACATAAAAACAATACTTAATCCCCCGACAATCCAATTGCATCATCATACTTAAAATGAAGTTTTTATAAGTGCCCCTTTTTAATCCCGATTTTGCATATGTTAGAACCCTCCGCAAAACTATTTCGCAATAATCTCGAGAAACTGATCCCCTTAGATATTGATCTTCGCAATAATACCACTACAAGCCTAAAAGTAGGTGAAGTTTCAATTGCAAAAGACGAGGTAGGAAAAAATATCCTAATTCGAAATGGGATTTCCTGCAACGATACACACGATGCCATTTCAGAATCAAAAAAACTTGCCACTAATATACTTAACTTAACGCATGTCTCAAGCATCGGATTTTTTGGTATAGGTGCGGAATACGTTCTTGATGCTCTCAAAAATTCAAACAAAAAAATGGTAGTATTTGATCCAGATCTTGAAACACTGGGAATACCCCTATCACTGTGTAGCTTTAATGACCAATCCGGGAGTTAAAAAGTAGATAGGCTGATATTTTGGTACCGTTCAGACACCCTCCTGAGAAACGTACATTCAAGCTGCAAATGGATCTTCAATCTACTGAGAAGGGAATATCTTCCGAAGAAGTTTACCTGCCTCAGCACAGAGGGTAAAGGCATGATCATCACGACACCTTAAATTTCCAACAATATTCTGCCTGTACCATTTTGCAGTTTTTGATAACCTTGGGCTATATTCAGAGTGAATGTCGTTCTCAACTCGCACCAATAACTGATAGATTTTTTCAATCTCACCAGGTGAGGCAAAATCATCGTGTTTAAAATAACTTAAGAATTCTCTTAGTTCTGAACAATCTTCATCTACTAGCCTCGAAAAATATTGGCCTAAATTCTCTTGATCCATTCCGATATATGCACCAAGAGCTTGCCCCAACTCCTTTTGCAATGGAATATTTGCCACTGACCAGCTAGAGCTAGCAAATCTTTTAAGCTCCTCTCTCCTCTGTGCTAGTTCAACGACTTCTCCGATTAAATCTCCATTCCGCCTACCCAAGATATCTAAGAAACGATTATCTATATGCTCTTTATATATTTTTACAGCGGCTCTTAAGTCTCGACCACCCGCGGGAAAATCACCTTCTATCCGAGACAGTGACTTGAAGGCATTAAGACAATTCGTCTTTTCTTCTGAGCTATACTTAGAACTCATTAGAATCCTATCAACAAAAACATGTAAATTCTCTCTTAGACCTGAACTTGAAGTATCAATTAGTAACTCTTCCTCGTTAAATGAGCAAAATTCAACTATCTCAATGTTCTTCTTATAAAGAACCCTCAACCTTTCTAGATCTTCACCACGAAAAGCCTCCATGAAATCTTTTACAATCGACGCAATTACACTGGATCTATTCTGATCATAAAGTTTACCGTCCAACAAACTAAAAACTCCAGCAAATTCCTTCATGTAAAATAATAGCTCCCCTTTATCCCCTAATTCACCCGAACTCTTTCCTCGTGACAAGATAACTTTAAAATCTTCTTGCAATTTCATATAGGATTCAAAGAACTCTCGTCCTATGGGATCGCGAGAAACAAAACTCATACAATGCAATAGAGCGGTATGCTGATGGTGAAGGCCCAAGAAAGTACGCGCATCTAAACTACCATTACTAATTTGATCCATGTTTTGATTAAAGTAAGTTTCAGAAAGTGATCGCAACATTTTAATCCCAGCTTTTGGGCCAAAAAGACTCCACTTAACAGACCCTAAACTACTTAACAACTTAGCATTATTTTCAATATTTTTTGGCCTTAGATCCATTTGATCAACTATTGAAAAAATGAGCTTCCTTATTTCCGTCTTATTGGACTTAAGATCTTCGACTTCACTACTCGCCAACATTTCCTTACTAACTCTAGTTATAAGCGACCCTATATCGACTTTAACATAGAGTGCAGCTCTATGCGCAAGTTTATCTAAGTCTTTCAATTTACTTTTGTCGGGGTATGCTTCCTTGAACTCTGTCCTAAACTCTCTTAAGGATCTTTTTTCAACTTGTAACTTTCTTAAAGAGTTCTCATCACCTACCTTAGAAAAAAGTTCTACTTGTTTATGAAATTCTAAATAATCAAGTATTGCTATTGTTCTAGTCGAAACGCTCAACCTCGGATCAGACACGGCTTTCAAAAGGATATCTATAGATTCTGCACTCTCCTTTAACTTAGAAGTGGCACTAAGCCTCACTTTAAAAGAAGGCGATGCCAGGTTCTTTAGTTCCGTCTCTAGGATAACTTGCTTATCAGGCAACACAAGTTCGTCACTAGCGTTATATCCGCAGTCTCGAATAGACAATTGGAATAACTCTTTTTTTTGCCTAGCTGTTTGCATTAAAAACTATTTCTTAAATCCGTTTGACCTCCCTACATTATGAGGGTGCCTAGAAAGGAAATGATTTTTATTCTTGATATTCGAAAATAGAAATGCCCAGAGAGTCCACAACTAGCTGTTAATACTATATAAACCTAGCCCAAGCCCAACGCGAATTGCATTCCCGACCAATACATAGTAGTAATTACGCACTAAATTTCAATCGAGGGTAGACGAATATTTCTCTAGCGAAGGAGAGTACTGTAAACGCAGGACTCAATTCGCTAGAGTCCTAAAAAGAGCGTTTTTTTAGGTTTTGGGACAACGGCGATTTAAGATTCTTCTACGTATGGGAGAATCGATTCTTTGTGTGAGTGAGGAGGACGATGATGAAACGGACAATCATGGTAGCAATGGCTTTGATCATTGCGCCTTGTTGCTTTGGGCAGCAAGTGGAACTACGAGTGGAAGAGGCTTCACTGAAAGGAGCATTCGTGAACACAGACGGAATAGAAGAAATTGGTCATTTCATTCATCGCCCAGATCTTGGGCTGATGACAGATGAGGTGGCAAATGCAGTGCGCCTTGGTGCGCATGGGCAATTCGCTCAAATCGAAGACCAGCTCTATGCCTGCGTACAGGGGCCAGGTCTACTCGTCACACCACCTGACAAGGGGAAATGGGAGAAAAGAGAGACACAAGATCATCGCCTCAAGCTCGTAAACGGCCACGGGATGTGCGCATTCCAGGTTAACGGCGAGGACAGAATCGCTATTGCGGACGATGCGAATGGCAAGATCTGGATCATCACGCCTGCCGGTGAGATTTTGCAGATTCTGGATACCCCAAAAGGCACAGAATTCGATAAATCTCACGTAAAGCGCTACTATCAGATGAAAACAGGAAAGGTTCCCTTTACTGGGGTAGCATTTTTGAACGGTAGCTTATGGGTTACCACAGGATACGACGCTGGAGACTTCGTTCTCGAGCTCATCTGGAAAGACGGAAAGTTTCAATGGGGCTCGCGTGCCTTCGGGCAGAAAGGCGATGGTCCAGAGGACTTCAAGACCGCACACGGCATTTCCGCTGTGGACGGTCTGCTACTTGTTGCAAGCCGTCACAACGACAGCTTGTTCGAACTCAAGCCAGAAGAGGATGGGCTAAAACTAGTCCGAATCGTTAATCTGAAGGCCTCGGAAACCGCTGAAGGGCAGAGTGGCAACATCCTCGTGTGTCATGATCACCGCTTTGGTGGGTACAACTACTTCCCACTTCTGAATGCTCACGGAGGCAGGAGACACGCAAGTATCATCATCTACACAGAAGATGTTGCAAAGCGCGTCGGCCAACTAACTCCTGGAGAGCATTCTGAAGGGCTCAGTAAGATGATCCATGTACACGGCGTGCATGTATTCATCCAAAAGAATGCCGATGGGTCAGAGTCCCTTATCGTCGCCTGCCACATGTGGCCAGACAGCTCAAAGGACCAAGATGGCGAGAGGAAAACTCACGGTGGACTGCTCTTCTTTGAGCTAGTACCAACAGCGTAGTCCTTTCCGGATTTTTACCTTGAGAGATCAGATTCGATCTCTCAAGGCTTTTTACATTTTTAGGATTCTAGTTCTATTTTGCAAATAGCATTTATTTTATTTGACCTACTAATCTTCTTTCTCCTTTTCTAAATGTAATTTAACACCATAAATTCTCGCCGTGCTCACTAAAATCTTTGGTTTGCCTTCCAGAACGATGTGGGCGTGATGAAAGCGAATAGAGAAGCATCCTTGCTTTATAATTCTCCCTACTTGTGATAATAACACTCAAAACCTTACTACACTTTATAAAACTTCTTAATAACACCCAAAACAATCCTAAACCCTGCGCACTGCTTTGAGGAAGTGCATCTTAATTTACAAACAAAGAAGGAGAAGTATTGTTAAAAAGCAGGTCCTCTACAAAAAACCAAGCCTATTACTGTAGGGAAAACTTCCTAGAAGAGTCAGGATTCTTCTTAGCTTCAAGAAATAAGAATAACCTTTCCCTACAATAGGCTTTGGTACTTAAGCCCTCCTTCTATTCTTCGCTATATATCTATTCCTTAGCGAGTATCTATTCGCAGATAGATATAACAATATTATAAATGATTTAAAACATAGAACAGTTATTCATTATAGCCAAACTAACAATAGAGATGCTCATTGATTTTTAATTTTGCGAGGTCTTATAAAAATTCAGAGGGAGTTGCCAACTCAAAAAACGATGATTACCTCTTAATTGAGTAAGCGTTAAGTAGTGATTCATCGTTCCTTGAGAAATGAATTAGTTTATTAAGAATGATAAAAAAAGAAAAAACTATGCTATCTGTAAGACATTCCATAGAACCTTACGCCTTGCTAAAAAATGAAGTTAATCAATTATTTGAAGATTTTTTTGGAAGTGGGGGAAGACAAACTAAGCCAGCACTTGCTAGACATCAAGGAAAATTGAAGTAAAGGCAACCTAAATAACTTAACTAGGCTCCAACTTTCATTAGTTGAGCCTGCTGCTGTACAACCGAGTAACTTGGAATACAATTACACGAAGAAGGTAGAAAAAATGAGCGAAAAAACAAATAAATGGTTAGTAGGAACACTAGTGATTTTTGTTTTATTTCTTGGTGGACAGAGTCTTTTCACCTACAAACTATACCAAAGAATAAACAATGAAAACAAAGAAGTAGATCTCCTGTCAAAACAACAACTAAATAGAGATGAAAATACTTCATCTTTAGACAAAACACCGTGGGTACCCTTCAACAAAAATCATAGCAAATTTAACTTTTACAACCCGTTAGAAGAGATGCAACGTATGCATGACGAAATGAACCAAATATTTGGTCAATCATTTTCTCGATTGAGTCAAGATCCGAACTTTGATCAGTTCTTTGGTGATAGTACTTTCGAACCCCGGATAGATATTAAAGATGAAGGCGAGCATTACCTAATAACCGCCGATATTCCCGGAGCGGAAGAATCAACCATTACCGTAACTATCGAAAAGGGCCAGCTAAGGGTAAGCGGAAGCACTGAACACGGCAAGAAAGAAGAAAATAAATCTGGCTCAATCGTTCATCGAGAACGCTTTTTTGGAAGTTTCGAACGGAATTTACCCATCCCAGAGGATGTTGATGAAGCTATGATTAAACAAGACTATAAAGACGGTGTTCTGACCCTTACGTTACCAAAGAAAAAGCAAGCCGAACTAATTAGCTAAACAAGGAAATAGCGATATGTGAGAAGGGTAGAATGAACATAAGTCACTAGAAACACTACGCCAACCCTCACCAAAGTTAACGAAACTTCCAGCCCAATTATTGCATCATACTAAAGAAGAAGTTTTTCTTAAGCGCCTATCTTTAATACCATCTAAAGAAGAAGTTTTTCTTAAGCGCCTATCTTTAATACCATTTTTAAACATGTCGGAACTATCAGAAAACATATTTCGGGATAACCTAGAAAAACTGATCCCCTTAGATATTGATCTTCGCAATAATATCGCTACAAGTTTAAAGGCAGGTGAAGTTTCAATTGCAAAGGACGAGGTAGGAAAGAACATCTTAATTCGAAATGGGATTTCCTATAACGATACACACGATGCCATTTCAGAATCAAAAAAACTTGCCACTAACATACTTAACTTAACGCATGTTACAAGTATCGGATTTTTTGGAATTCGCTGGGTTGCGGATAGGTACCAACCTCTTTTTTATCATTTCCTGAATCAACTTCTCCCTAAATACGATAACGATTAGTACGCCCAGGATTAATGAAGAACTAATCTGTGACGATTCCTTACAAGTTACTAATAGCACAACGAAAATTAAAACTACCCATGCCAAGAAACCTCCGTAAATATGAAAAAGATCGAGTCTATCTTATCACAAACAGAGTAGCGGAGGGACTACCCTTTGTCCCGACAATACTGATTAACCTGTTTATCTACGGTATTATTGCCAGAGCCATATCCCTCCATCCCAATGTTAGGCTCTGCCATTTTGTTTTCATGGGGAATCACTACCATCTTATTTTAGTTCTGAAGGGAGATCCGGATGAACTAAAGAGTTTTATGGAGTACTTTGACGGAGAAACAGCAAAGCTAATCAATAGATTCAGAGGAAGGACAGGAACAAATGTATGGGCAAAGCCATATGATGCGGAAGTTATTCTTACTTTCAGTGCGGCCCTTGAAAAAATTTCTTATCTCTATTTAAATCCAGTAATAGCAGGTCTTGTGAGAAGTATTAAGGACTATCCAGGAGTTAGTTCTTGGAGACTGTTTAAAAAAGGAGTTTCTAAAGGGTATAGATTTTTAGGCTCAGCTGGGCTTACGAGACTTCCGTTTGGGGGGATAAGCAAAAAATTAAGTTGGGAAATATTGAGGGAGAAGCAGCTTAATACAAATTTTAAAGAAAAGAATATCCTAACAATAGACCCATTTGCCTGGGCAAATTGCTTTCCTGAGGGGCAAAACAAAACTCATGAAGAACTTCGATCTCTAATCATAGAAGAGATCGAAAAAGGAGAAAAGAAAATAAAAAAACAAAGGGGTGATAAACGTATATTTGGTGCACACGAGTTATCTAAGCAGTGTTTTCATAAAAGATATATTAGTAAGAAATATCATAAAAGGTCTATATGCATTTCCACTTGCCCCTTACTTAAGAAACAATTCGTAGATGAGTATCGAGAATTTGTTAGGCAGTGCAAGGAGGCTTGGGTTTTATTTAAGGAAACAAGAGGTCATGTCATCTGGCCTCCAGGAGCCTTCCCGCCATCTCGAGTAGTATTTGGATCCTGCCTTTCGATATAGAAGATTAGTTTTTCAATGGAGTAAATAGAGAAAGTGGAATTGGTGTTCCACCCCGTATTTCTATTTCCTTTCACCTAAAAACGGAAGCAATTATTTGCCAAAATTGGCTTTACCGAAGTAGATTTCTTAATCCTATTGGCATTAAAGATAAATAGCGGCTGAGAGAGGTAAACTATGAAACAAAAATCTTATCGACAACTCCTCCCTCTATCGAAAAGAGTGTTTTTAACTTAGATATCTATTTGGGCAATACTATTCTAGGAACTTAGATGAAAAAGAGGTTGGTACCTATGATGCCTAACCACCTATGATGCCTAACCACTTTGGATGTTGATTCCACGGTTAATTTTAGAAAGGACCTAGAGTTTGCTAGGAAACTCCTAAGTCCAGGACAGAGCATAGACATCAACCTTGAGACTAACTGGGGGCAAAGAATATTCTCTGCTGCTCCTAACTGTCTAATTGGCGGACCTGGTACGCCTGGAGTCCATTATTAAGGTTTGGGAACCGCGAGCACGAGTATCGTGGAGGTTCGCCCCCCTTCCTCGTCTCGCTTTTTCCGCCAAACCCTTCTAAGAGATATCCATCCAAAATTTAAAAAATCTAAAAACGCTTAAACCCCTAACCTCTCGGCCTACCGCTTACCTTGATCGCATCAAACAAAAACTCCGCTAACTAATGCTAGTAGCTACAAGGATACGTGTTCATGTAGCTACGATATAAAAGCATGTCAATTTGACATCAAAACACTTCCTTCTTCAGCTTCTCTAAAACGGCCTCAATAATCCAAGTATGGCTTGGCATTTTAATCGGAGATATGGCTTTTTCACCTACATTTTAGTTGAAAAATAAGAAGATTTTCCTTTTCAAATATAGTATATTCCTCCCATGGCATTTTTAGGCGTATTCAAATTTATTTGGCTTCATCACGAAGCTATGGAAGTTATTCGTGGAAAATAGATTCAATATCTCTGGCAGTATGAAGGATGCGAATAATTTGAATATTTGAACTTTTAATTCTGTAAAAGATTATATAATTTTTTATCGGAAAGCTTCTAAGTTCAGAGCCGAGCTCTTCTCTCTTTCTGCCAATTTCAGGAGATGATGCAACGGTTTGGCACTTGTCTTGAATAGAATTTATAAAACTAAGAGCAATCGTTGGATTATCTTGGGCAATAAAATCATGGATTTCTTCTAAATCTTTTTTAGCCTCAAAGGCAAGTAAAAAAGAGCTCATTTTTTAGAGGCCATGGAAGCATTCTTTTTACGTAGCTCAGCAAAAACCTGATCACTATCAACGAGCTCACCGCGATCGGCTTGCTCTAAGCCAAGGGCGATATCTTTCTTCAGAGCTTGGAGTTTTAGTTCTTTCAGCTCGTCCCTTTCTTCTAAAAGCCGTAAGGCTTCGCGAATTACTTCACTAGCAGAGTTGTAACGACCAGAAGAAACCTTCTGTTGCACTAATTCTTCAAGTTGTGTTGTGAGAGAAACATTCATACCCTAATGATAACAGTCTTCGTTATCAAATGTCAATCATTGTGATTTGATAGAAGTTAAGTTTTTGCCTCGTTGAAATACGTTGCGGTTTTTATTGCCTCTATGAATTAATGTTTTAACTTGCTAAAATGCCCGATAAGAGGGGTTAGCGGGCATAAAGTATT
This sequence comes from uncultured Bdellovibrionales bacterium, assembly GCA_964353175.1. Classification (GTDB taxonomy): domain Bacteria; phylum Bdellovibrionota_C; class UBA2361; order SZUA-149; family DAOLCO01; genus JAIYCX01. Next base: position 273,907 of record CAYGUX010000001.1, read on the forward strand.
GAGGTATTACAGTAAGTTATGGCTATTAGTTATATTATTAGATCGTTTTTTGTCTGATAATCGCTCAAACCACTAGATTAACACACTAAATAAGAGCTACTATCATATTCCCTCATGAAACAATTAGGCTTTACCAGAGCGAGGCTAAAAGCAATAACTATGGCAATTATCATTTTTTCTTAGAGTGCGTCATAACTCATTGGTGAAGTCGGGTTTCCTATTATAGGATTTCAGGCTGTTGTTCATTTACATTCAAATCTGGGTAGAAGAGATTTTTAGGGTTCCGAGTTTTGTCTACATAGGCATACAAAACAGAAGAGTCCAAGATAGAAGTGCACCACCCGGAGAGTTTTCTTAGTTATGTATTGTTTTTCCTAATATGTTGCTAATAAAATTATCCCGCATATCCCGCCCATAGGAGTTTTACTCCTTATCCCGCTCTATCCCGCCCTTAAATTTTCCATAAAAAGCTAATCCAGTTTTGTCTATTAGTGCATCTGATAGTTTTTCTAAACGATAGAGTAACTATGAAGAGATTTCGAGACGAATATATCCGTAAGATCCGTAACGGAATTTGAACGATGCGCATACAAATCACCACTAAGCCAGTCAAATTAGAGTCTACCCACTGACTTAACCTATAGAAATACTAACTAACTTGTTAAAAAGTTAGCAGGCTAGTATTTGCGGCATAGATTACTAAGGCAAGAAACTGTAGAGTGAAACCCCTAGGATAGAAAAGGTATTAGGTAATTTAAAAGTAATTAGGCTAGCAATTGCTCTATCAATTTATGCCAGATTACCTAGAACTTCTATGATTTATTGAAAAGCTTAGAGATAAAAACAGGGATCAACAAGCATCCATACTTGCTAACCCCTTCTCGAACCCAATTTTTACTCGCTGATTTCCCATCGAGTAGATTCGGGCTTACCCTTGTGTTGACTTGAAGGAGAGTCTTCTTTTCTTATCCCCCTCAATGGAGTTGGTTTAGCGATGCCTTTTTTCGGCTCATAAAAGAATGCGAATAAAATGAAAATAATGAAAAATCCAAACAACGCAATTGATAGTACGCTAAACACTCTCTTAGCAACCACTTCCGATTCTTTCCGAGTAGGACCTTCAAAAGCTTTAAGTACGCCATCTTGATTTGTAGGAAAATCCGATTCCCAACATACCACAGGCTCCTCAGCGTATGAAGATTGAACCAAAAACAACTGCATCAACACTACTGCTACAAGCAAGCGTCCGATCATGATCTAGTCCTCCTAATGGGGAAAAAGAAAAAAATGAGGCCGAAAGATTGCCCTCACTAGTTCCGACTAGACGATAAACCTTATGCTCTAAGCTTTCCTAAATTCTATAGTTCGATAGATGTTTAATCAAACTTTAATTTTAAAAATTTAGTACTCCTTATTAAACATTATTAAATGAATACCTAAGAAATTGTATAAGTTTGCAATTGGTGCACCAAAAAGTTTTAACGCACTAAGCAGCTCTTTTACATTCACAACTGAAGCTTCTACCCTTTTTGCCAAATAATTCAGGCAGCAATTAAGTGAGCTAAATGCGATCGGCTATTCTCGCTTAATACGATCTGGGCAAAAAGGGTAGAACCTATAAACACAACGCCAACCCTCCCCAAAGTTAACGAAACTTACAGCCCAATTACCGCATCATACTTAAGAGGAAGTTTTTTGTAAGGGCCCATAATTAATCTTAATTTTCCAAATGTCAGAACCATCCGAAAATCTATTCCGAAGTAACCTAGAAAAACTGATCCCCTTAGATATTGATCTTCGCAATAATATCGCTACAAGTTTAAAGGCAGGTGAAGTTTCAATTGCAAAGGACGAGGTAGGAAAGAACATCTTAATTCGAAATGGGATTTCCTATAACGATACACACGATGCCATTTCAGAATCAAAAAAACTTGCCACTAACATACTTAACTTAACGCATGTTTCAAGTATCGGATTTTTTGGTATAGGTGCGGGATACGTTCTTGAGGCTCTCAAAAATTCAAACAAAAGAATAGTAGTATTTGATCCAGATCTTGAAGCACTGGGAATAACCCTGTCACTGTGTAGCTTTAATGACTTGAATTTAAAAATCACAAGCACAGTATCCGAATTCATCCAAGAAGGCCTCGATCTAATAATAGTAAATGATGCAACTAAGAATCTCTATCCTGAACATCTATTAGAACTAAATAGTATCAGTGAGGGATTAAACCAAACATCTAAGAAAAAGAATCATAGCAAACAAAAAAAACAGCTTAAAGTCTTAGTACAATCCAGAAGCAATATTCTTTCCGCTAGAGGCGGTGATTCTGTTGCATTGGAAAGAAGTTGTGAAGCATTAGGAAAGCTCGGTGTTGAAATGAAAATCGACCCATTCGCTCAATGCAATCCCAAGGATTATGATCTAGTTCACTTATATAATTTTGCAACTCCTCAAGCTCTTCTGCCATTAGCGGAACAAGCGATAAAAAAAGGAACGCCCTATATAGTCACTACTCTATACGAAGACAGGCCCGCATTCTACGACAAGATGAGCATATACGGTAGAGCCATGGAAGAATACATTGATGGCATATTCAGTCATCTCCCATTCCAGCAGATCATGGAAATTATAGGCAGAAATATTGACACTTACCCAGATAAAGGAGTTTTAGATAATCATTTTTTAGCCAAACATGCAGCCTGTCTTCTCGCATCAGGTGAAGGTGAACGGCAACTTCTTTTAAGAGACTACCCCGAAGCTAAAAGAATAGAAATTGCTCATTTTGGATCCCAAGGTCTTCCCGAAGTATCATCAAAACTTTTCGAAGAGAAATACGGCATTAGTAACTATGTTTTATGCGTAGCAAGACTTGAATGGAGAAAAAATCAAGCCATGCTAATGAAAGCAATGGAAGATTCAGAAATTCCTGTAGTACTAGTAAAAGGAAATATCACTTACCAACCAGACTATCAAGACAGAGTGCCTTACTTTAAAAGAAAGGGAAGAAACCTTACAGTAAGTAAACTTAGCCTAGAAGAACTCGCTAGCGCATACAAAGGAGCACTTGCTCACGTACTTCCTAGTTGGTACGAGCTTCCTGGTCTAGTCACTCTAGAGGCCGCAAGATGCGGAACGCCAGTCGTTGCAACTAAGATGGGAACTCTGCCTGACTATTTGGGAGACCTTGCCTACTATTGCGAGCCAGGAGATATTAATTCAATAATAATTGCTATAAACCAAGCAATTAACACTCCCAAGCACTCACCTCATACCAGACAACTACAAACAATAGCAGAAACCTACACTTGGGAAAATACGGCTAAGAAAATATTAGACGCCTATCTTTCCGTACTAGAATTAGACAGAGATCAGATAGCACTAGGGACAGAATGAATTCGAATACATATCGACCAAATATATCATTTGGAATAGTCACTGGCGGCAAAAGAAAAGCGCTACTCGAAGCTACGGTACAGAGCATTAAGCAGCTCAAAGTACCTGAATATGAAATACTTATATGTGGCAACATCACGAATCCTATAGCTGGCACCACATCAATACCATATCCAGAACCCGCCAAAGAAGGCAGAATTGGGGCAATGAGAAATCGCATCATCGATCAGGCCCAATATGACATCATAGTTATGTGCGATGATGACATATCTTTTGATTCAAACTTCTATCAGGCACTAAGAGAGTATGGCGATAATTACGATGTTATGTGCCCTAAGATACTCAACCAAGATGGCAGTCGATACTGGGACTGGGCCGTATTTGAATCACCTACTGGCCACCATATCATTCCCTATAACAAAACTTCAGAATACGTTTATGCCACTGGCGGAGCATGCATTCTGAAAAAACACGTAACTCAAAAGGTCCGTTGGAACTCAGATCTAGGGTTCTATCAGAATGAAGATACTGCATTTAGCTACTCCTTAAAAGAAGCTGGTTTCATGCCAAAATGTAATCCACAGGCAATAGTGATACATCACGATTCCAGTATTACGCAGATGGAGGATTTCAACATAAGGCTTCCATCCGACAGATGGGTAACACATTTTAGTGGATTAAAACTAAGAGGTGCGAACCTTGGTGACCCCAATTCATTTTCGATCTCTCAAACCTTTGACATAGAAATCCCCAACGATTTTTTCGAAAATCCGATACTACTGGAAGCTACATTTTCCCTAATAGGTTCTAGCGATTCTTACTATCCATCGAATCCTATCGGAGAAATATTTGCAAACGATGATAAAATTGGTGAGATCAAGCTAAACGAACAGAATACGAGTGTTGATCTTAAAATTAACTTCGAAAAAGCAGACAAGCCAACGACGCTTACTGTTGTTTCCAATGCCTTAACCATTGGGGCATGGAACTTTGCTCCTAGATGCAGAAACATAGAATCATTTCTAGTTCAAGGATTAAAACTAAAAGATAGTAATGGCAAACCTATCTGTAAATCAGACCTACCTGAAAGAGTTACAGAAACTGAGAAGAAGCAATACAAACTAATTAAAAAGTCTGGCATAAGGGTTGTTGGCTCCATCACTTGCGGTAACAACGAAAGTAGAATAGTTCAAGCACTTCTACCCAATTTAGATACGAATGGCGTGGAGATCGCCTTGGAACCTAGGATTTGTTCACACGAACAAATATCTGAACTTCGAATAAATAGTGGAGAATGGCTTAAATATCTAACAAATAACGTTCAGAGCGGTACCCGCTTAGAGGTCTTAGATAAAAACCGAGTCCCATTCGCGAATTATCATCAAAGGCAAAAAGAAATCTGGGGTGACAAAAATATTGGATTGTCTTCAGATTCACGAAACGAAGACAGTGACCTAAAGGCTGCTTTTGATGAAGTACTAAACCTAATGAATCTCGAAAGCATAAAGTATTCCCCATACCTTACTCCCTATAATCTTATTGAACAGTGTAGCAAGATAAGCCCTCTTGAAATAACTCAAAGGCCAAAAAAATTATATGCTGTTGAATTCTCCCCCTGGGATGATACTGGCATAGCCAGTTTTCTTCATATTGTGAAAAACTATTTTACTAATCAGGCAGAGACAGCGTTTATTGCAGTCTCCCCAGAACCTCACTTCTGGGAGTATCAACCCTCTCTAGGGGAGCGAATTAAGGATACGGCTAAGCATATTAATATTGATCTAGATACGCTACCCAACATAACTCCCATGGAGGGATCATTTCCGGACACTACTCTATTCAATACATATCGAGCTATGGATGCAGTTTTGTATATGAGAGAATTGTCTCATCCAGTAACTTTCGTACCCGCAATATTAGCTAAATGTCCTATCGTAACTTCCTGCAATGTTCTCAACCTACAGAGCCTTAACAATTTAGGCATAGAACCAATATTAACCTCGGAAGTTATAGAAAATGACCATAAAAGCATCGCAGAAAGACTCCACGGCATTTCGGATTCAAGAGAAAAATACAAAGAAATCGCCATTGAAACATTCAACATCTATACAAACTGCCCCGCAGTTGAAAACCTCACCAAAGAGATACTAGCTCTCCATATGACGCAATAACCTTCAAGCATACGAATAGGGTCTAAATAAAGCTGAGGAAGTCTAAACACATCACAAGATAGATTCATATGATGCCCACTCTCATCATCTTGAATAACAAACGAAAGTTATAGCATCTTAATTAAGTAAAAAAAGATATGGCTAGGCTAGCCCTATCATACTAGTATTATTAGTATTCGCAGTATTATAAGAACGGCAATTAGGTAAAGTGATATGCACCTCATTCATAGAAAAACGTGTAGAGTTTGTGGCTCCTCTGCGCTAACTCCGATCATAAATATTGGCGAGCAACACTTGCAGGGCTCTTTTATTAAACCTGGCAAAGAGCTTCCACCTATTCGAAAAATTTCAACTACCCTCATGCGTTGCGATCCAACTAGAGACGAAAATGCATGCGGACTACTTCAAATGGAACACTCGGTTCCTCCTGAGATTCTATACTCTGCTTATTGGTACAGATCCGGCACCAATGACACAATGCGTAACCATCTTAAAGGTATCGTAGATGAAGCCATTGAAACTTCAAAACTTCAGAATGGAATCGCTTTAGATATTGGATGCAACGATGGAACTCTTTTAAGTTATTACCCACCCTCATTTAAAAAATTTGGGGTTGACCCCTCTGACATCATTCCTGTTTCTTCAGATGACATTAAAATAGTTAGAGACCTTTTTCCGTCAGAAGAGTTATCAAAAACACTAAAGGGTCGAAAATTAGATATCGTAACTTCCATTGCTATGTTTTACGATCTTGAAGATCCTATAAGATTCTGTAAAGAGATAAAAAATGTCCTAGCACCAGAAGGTCTCTGGGTATTCGAAATGTCATACATGCCAAGCATGTTAAAGATGAACTCTTACGACACCATTTGTCATGAACATTTAGAATATTACAGTTTAGCTGTGATAGAGTACATTCTTCATAAGGCTGATTTAAAAATTGTTAATGCTACTTTAAATGATATTAACGGGGGAAGCATCAGATGTTTCGCAACGCATAGCGACAACTTCATGTTTAAAAGCGACGAATACTTCAACAACATTCTCACCTTGCGACAAGAAGAATTTGATCTAGAATTAGACACAGACAAACCCTACAAAAACTTTCAAGACAGAATAAACGTACATAGGGACGACCTCAACTCCCTTCTAAAAAGCCTAAAAAGAGAAGGTAAGTCTATCCATATTTACGGTGCCTCAACAAAAGGCAATACAATTCTACAATGGTGCGGAATCGACCATCGAATAATTGATTTTGCTGCAGAAAGAAATCCCGATAAGTATGGCGCAAGGACTTTAGGAACAGACATTCCCATAATAAGTGAAGCTGAGTCAAGAGCTATGAATCCAGACTACTATCTTGTTTTACCATGGCATTTTAAGAAGGAGTTTGTGGAAAGGGAAGCGGAGACCATCCGAAACGGCACTAAACTAATCTTCCCCTTACCATCAGTAGAGATCATAGACTAAATAACTATTCGGCTAGTATGAAAAAAACAATATTAGTTTCTTCAAACTGCCAAACGGAAGGAATCGCTGAAGCACTTTCCGTCATGCTACCAGAGAAACTCATCATCCAAGCTCAAATGCTACCTGGACATGATGGCCTTAAGTATTTAGAAGATGTCTTAACTGAGAATGTCGAAACACTCGTCACCTCAAACCCTCTCTGTTTTACAGATACTTTTCCTACCTTGTACTCGAATATACAGGTAATTAAAGTTCCTCAAATCACTTTTTCCGCTTTTCATCCTGACTTAGTATACGCTTGCGCACCAGATGGCAGTTTTATTAAATGCCTAGACTCTACTTACCATTCAGCACTATGCCTATGGGCATGGAAAAACAACCTTCCTTGGGAAGATACCATTAAGCTATTTAATAAAAACACTTTTTACGAGCTCGGGTATCTTAATTCCTGGGAGCAATCTGTTAAAGATTTGAAAAACAAGTTCGCTTCAACTAAACTAGATTTTAACCACTTCTGGAGAGCTGTAAAACGCAGTGGCCTATTCATGCACTCCATAGACCATCCCAGTATATTTACTTTGTCAGAACTAACTAAGCAGATCGCGATACTATTAGGGGCAGATCAAAATCTTTTAAATGAACCAACTCACAGAGTACTCAGTGATAGACTAACTGCCGTGAGATGGCCGATCTATCCCGATTTTGGTGAAAGATTTGGCTTAGTCGGAATGTATAAGTGGAAAATTAGAAAAAAAATCTACTGTTCACTGGAAGAATATACCAGAAAGGCTTTCGACTCTTACAATTCTATTGGATTTAAAAAGGATGAAATTACTTTCTTTTCAGACGGTTATGAATCCTTTGACAAAACACTAAGAAGGATCACTAGTTAACCATGAAAAATCCATACATAGGACTACCTAATCACTGCTTCTGGCCAAGAATAATGGCTAATAGCACTTCATGGATGTTAAACCCTGTCACAAAAAGCGAGACAATCTCGAAACATCAAAAAGTTTCCACAATGGGAAGCTGTTTCGCTCAACACATAGCTAAACACATAACAAAAGTAGGGTTAAACTACTACGTAACAGAGAATGCTCCAGAGTATATGAGCGAGGAAGATGCTAAGTCACAAAACTACGGTATCTTTTCCGCAAGATTTGGAAATGTATATACAGTAAAACAAGCCTTACAGCTATTCCAAAGGGCATTTGATACATTCGTACCCCTGGAAACAGCATGGAAAAAAGGAAGTAAATTTATCGATCCATTTAGACCTCAAATTCAAGCTCAGGGATTTCAAAGTGAGGAGGAGTTAATATCTGATAGGGTCAGCCATCTAAGATGCGTAAAGGACATGTTTTTAAATTCAGATTGGATAGTATTCACCCTTGGCCTCACTGAAGCGTGGAAAAACAAAAGTGACGGATCCATACTTCCTCTCGCACCAGGGATAAATGGTGGAACTTACGACACTAATAAATATGAATTTGTAAATTTCGACATAGATGCAGTCCGTAAAGATCTCTTTGAATTGATTCTCTTAGCGACAGAAACAAATCCCAAAGTTAAGTTTTTGCTTACACTCTCACCTGTTCCACTAAATGCAACATACGAGAACAAACACGTTCTATGCTCTACCACCTACAGTAAATCTGTTTTAAGAGTGGCAATAGAAGAGAGTGAGAGAAAGTTCAATAACGTAACATACTTCCCTTCTTATGAAATTTTCACATCAAGTTCTACTGGTGGCGCCTACTTCGGAAATGATTTTAGAGAAGTTTTAGACATTGGTGTTCAGCATGCAATGAGAGTTTTTTCAGAACATTTCACCGACAATGCACCTTCCATCAAAGCCGAAGGAGATGAAGTTTCAACTCCTCAAAGATCAATACAATTAAAAAGCGATATAGTCTGTGACGAAGACATACTTGGAGAGATAGAATAGCTCTCGTTAGCTACAAACATAGCTAACAAAGCCTATCATTTAGGCACTATCACATAGTTGATCTCATTTACTGTATATGCAAACTTATAATCAATAGATGCTACGAAATCTACGTAATCCTGAAAACAAGTTCCGAACCTTTCCTGAAACTGCTCCTCATACTCAAATATAATAGGGAACCTAAACTTTTCAATAGTTGCTATCGCTCCTCTCATGGCACTTAAGTCCGCTCCCTGAACATCTACCTTCATAAAACTAATAGGCCTGTTAATGTCCAGAGAATCCACGGTCATAGTTTCAACCGTTCGCCCTTCCTTCAGATCCGGATTCAAGCCATATGCCCCATAGCAGTGCCAGACTACAAAGTCTTGCTCTGGAAAAAATACTTTTTCTCCGCTTCGCTCATGAACAGCAGCACAAATAGGAATAATATTTGAAATTGAGTTCAATTCAATATTTTTCTTTCTGACATGGTCTAAGTAGTCATCCGCTTCGACGGAATACACCAAACCTTCTGGGCCGACTAATCTTGAGAAAAGAATACTCATCTGACCAAAATTTGCGCCAAGATCTATGGCCACAGTACCAGGTTTGACATATCGTTCAGCCACAGCCACAACCTCTGGCTCAAAAACTACGCCCTGTATCATTCTTCTTGCTATTTGATCATTGGAAGGATGTATAGGCAAAGCAAACTTACCAAGGTCATTTTGACAGTTTTTTAGTGCTGGCCTTTGTGGAAAACCTTCTATAGTTTGTCTCGCTTGCAATAAGGAAGAATTAAATTCATTTAAGGCCTCTTCTCTATCCATTACAACAAGAGAAGAGTATTCTTGCTTGAATGGAAACATTAAAGCTAACTGCTGATACAGCTCTTGGGCACCCTCCTTATCGCCATCATGCTCACGAAGCTTGGCACTGAAGTAAAGGGCAGACGGATTAGAACTTTGAATTTCTAAAATCTTAGCACAAAGTCCTCTGACCTCTTCAAACTTAGATTCATCAAACAATCCTTCTAATGAATCTACAGCATTTTCAAAAATCATACCTACGCTCCTTTTGGCAATTTATTGTAGCTAAATATATTTAAAGCCTTATCAACTTCCACCCATACAAAATGATCAGCGATAAGTTGGCGAACCTTATTCTGACCAGAGCGAGCTATCATAAGTCGTTCTTCCTCATGAGACAAGTAGTACTTAATCTTCTCCATTAGCTCATCAACTCCAGAAAAGGAAACATAATCTAATCCCTCCTGCATGTACATATCGAGGCCATAACATTTTTGGGTAATTAACAAACTACCTGTGAACATTACTTCGAAATTTCTGTGGGTAAAATGATACCTATCAGGCTGATTAACAACCCAATTCGTGTTAAAGCCAATTTTAGACGATCCGAACATATGAAGATAAGAAAGATAATCCAAATCTTTACGCATATTTAAATAGTAGCTAACACCTTCGCTTTTCAACTTGGGTAATAGCTCTTCAACAAAAGACTTTCGAGGTTCATAGTTTAGGCCAATAATAGATAAATCATAAGTAGGTGCATCCTCTGGAAAGTTATCATCATATTCCTTCCAAGTTCGCCATGACATTGGCACAAAAAGTGGGCCAACAATTCTTGGCTCTATAAACCTAGGTACTTCGTGAGTTCCAACAGAACCCCAACTAACAAGCAATCCACTCTTCGATACGGCCAACTCCCCCTGTATCCTTTGACCAGACTCAATAATATCAGTCATTCCACAAATAAGGACTGCGCCATACGACCATACCAACCTAGAAAGGTAGTAACAATTGTACAAAGAATTAAGGATAGCCCCTCGAGAATACCTCGTTAACATAATACGAGTATCTAGAACAACATGAGACACGTTGTTTTCCTCTAAATAGTTCTCTATAGATTTTAGTAAATCATCATAACGCTTAAGCTCCAATAGGTGCACTCTATCCTCTCCGCAATACTCCCTTAGAGACCTAAGACTTTCTTTATTTAGAGAAGTACTGGTTCCCCAATCCCTTGTTACCAATACGACAGTACCGTCTTTTACGTTTGTTCTTTTTCTTCTATATCTAATAGCACCATACAAAAAGCCACTTATCTTAATAAAGTAGTATATAAGCTTCCTAAAACGTTCTACGGTCTCCCCACCTGCAAAATGAACACCTCTCTCAAATAGCATTGCTTGAGGTCTTTCTAACTTAGGAAACGTTTCTTCAATTACTGGCTTATCCATTCAAAAAAATCCTATTAAGGCCAACTGTTGAAGTTAGCTAAATTGAAACCCGCATCCGAAACTCGATCTCGACTAACAGATAAACCATCTCCTACGAAATTAAAAAGATGAGCTGTCGCCACTGCATTCACCCTTGAATCCTGTAGAACCTCAATGAAATGATTATAGTTCCCAGCCCCACCGGCAATAATCACTGGAACCTTAAAATCAACAGGAACCTGCTCCAACAAGGATAAATCATATCCCTGCCCTGTCCCATCTCTATCTATTGAATTTAAATACAATTCGCCAATTTGTAGTTTAGAGAGCGACCTTAAATATTCTGACAAGGACATATCCAGAAGTCTAGAGCCATTTTCAACTAGCACACTATATAAGTCGTCAGAATTTCTCTTTACATCCACTGAAACAACTACACACTGCTGACCAAATTCACTCACCATTTCGGAAATGAACTCAGGCCTTTTAGACACCTCGGAATTTATAACAATCTTATCCGCACCTGAGCGAAGAAGTAATCTAGCTTCCTCCACACTTATAACTCCACCTCCTGCAGAAACTGGTATAAAACAACTAGAAACAATCTCTTTAAGGCACTCACCAAAATGTGCTGGGTCGCGATTTTCCCTAGAGACATCCAAAACTACAAGCTCATCAATAGAAAAAGATACATTTGAAAAATTATAGTTATCCTTCAACCACTTCATATCTCCAACTTTTTGCAAGCGAAAATTACGACTCAACATAAAAGAGCCATCGCCATATAGCAGTGTAAATATAATCCTTTTCTTAAGCATCTATATTTAAATAATTGTTCAACAATCTTAAACCATTCCCCTGACTTTTCTCTGGGTGAAACTGAGTAGCAAAAATATTTCCATTCTCATATCCAGCTACAAAGTTCACTCCATAGGAACAGGAAGACACGATACCCTGTAATTTTTCAGCCAACATCCGATAGGAATGGACAAAATAGAAATCACTTCCGCTCTGTATGCCACTAAAAAGCTTTGATTGATCACTTGATTTAACTTCATTAAACCCTATATGGGGGACTTTCCTATTCTGGCTCTCGATTTCCGAGAACCTATCTACGCTTGCAGATATAAATGACAAACCCTTTGTTTTGCCATCCTCTGATCCCAAATCGCCCATTAACTGCATCCCTAAACAAATGCCCAAAATATTTGCTCCCCTATTAGAAACGGCCTCCACTATGGCTTGATCTAAGCTTTTCTCTCGCAATACTTCCATCGCCCTTCTAAAAGAACCTACCCCAGGCAACACTAATTTCTTAGCTCCAATCACTTCATCAGGATCTGAACTCACCGTAACCTTAGCGCCGACATAAGAAAATGCGCTAGCCACCGACCATATATTGCCCATCCCATAGTCTATGATTAATACTTCTTTTTGACTCATTAAATTATTTTATATTTAGGTTTCCACCGACCAGATTCTTTTTCAAATAGCTCCTTATTGGTCCATCTGTCCAGAACCTCGTCGAATTCAATTTTACTCATTCCATAATAATCAAGATAAGTATCGATATAATCCTCAGGGTAGTGTCCATCATACAACCTAAGCAAATTAATTCCCTGCTCCCTAGTCATAGCTCCACGCCTAATCTCTATTCCAGCGTCTTGAGTTGCTCGGCCGAAACCGAACTTTAGATACATTAAATAAGTATGAAGAGCATAAAGAGCTTGGTCATTTTGCGAAAAGTTTGTAAAGGTTCCCGCATTTGAAGTATCCGCTTCCTGCAAACCACAATGCTCCTTGGCCGTAAGATAATTACGGTAGGGATCCCAATTCTCAAAATATGACCAATGTGCAATCTCTAGACTCTTACCAGCCAGCTCACTTTCATTTGGAAAATTGAAAAAGTATAACTTCTCTTTTTCTACTCCGGACATATTCAAAACCCGATCATGGCCACCCTCAAGATAAATTCTTCGCATATACTCAATGGAATAACAAGCTCTATTTTTAGACTCCGTTGAACCACCATACTCCACCTCCCCATCTTCGCCGTAGAAAAGGAGTGGAATATTTAAGTTAACAGCCAATCTAACTACAGCAGCCTGAATTGAAACTAGCCAACCATAATATGGAAAACCCTTTTCAATAAAGCCCATTTTATTCAAAGCTCTCATCGTGCTTACATCTGGATTAATCTGAATATGATTATAACCACTTTCAATAAAGTTGTTTAAATTAGTATTTCCAAGGTCAAGAGAAAGAGCTGGCGTCACGGTTACGGCTAAAGGATTCATTCCCCAGACATGCTTTAAATTATAGGCTACGTAAGATCCATCCTTTCCTCCACTCACAGGAACAACACAGTCAAACCCCCCAGTCTTTGATCTATTCTTCTCCAACAAATTCTCAAGCTCAATCTTTCTTTTTGACCAATCTAAAGATTTCTTTTCCTCCATCCACTGACAAGCATTACACCACCCCCGAGAGTCAAACTCTATCCTTGGTCGAGTTGACATATTCAAGCAGTTTGAGCACCAAAAAATATCTTTCATAAATTTCATCCAATAAAAATCTAGCCTATAAAGACCAACCGTCATCTACCACGATATTCTGACCATTAATAAACTTAGAATCATCTGACAACAAGAACATAAGAGCACCTGCAATATCGGCAGAATCAAGTAAACCTTTATTCAGACAATCCTCTCTATACTTTTCCACGAATGTATTCGGCTGACCATCTTCTATCCCTCCTGGACTGATGCAATTTACCCGAATTTTTTGATTAGGAGAATTTTTAGCTAAATATTTAGTTATAGAAATAACCCCAGATTTAATAGCAGTATATTCAATTGGACTTGTCATCTGAGTCCCTTCGTAGTGATGGAACTTTGGAGCGCCTAAACCTTGTACAGATGAAACTAGAACAAGATTACCAAATCCTTGCTTTTTAAAATAAGCAATCAGCTCTTGACTAAACAGAATACTTCCACCTAACTGAGAATATAGATCTTCCTTCAAACCTTCTTCCTTGAGTTGTCCAAACGGAGTTCCCCATTGTGCAGATCGAGGGTATGCTGCATGAACAGCTGCGCCCACAGATCCAAAACTTTCAACACCGGCTCTGATAAAGTTCTGAATACTTTCAATTGAAGTTACGTCAACAAATTGAAACTTAGAATTTTCTGAACCGAACTCCTCTACTAAGCTTTTGCCTCTAACTTCATCTATATCGCCAAGAATTACCTTACACCCACGAGACACTGCCTCTCTTGCAAATGCAGTCCCCAATCTTCCCGATGCTCCAGTTATGGCTAAAACTAAATTGTTCATAGCTTTTTTTCAGAATGTTCCACTAATAGTTCGGCTAATAAAAAATCAAATTCAGTATCAATATCAATTGACCTCTCTGGAGGAACAGATACTCCCTTTACCCTACCATAAAAAATGCCTTCCGCACTCTTAATGTATTCTGGCCTAGTGACATATGCCACTGTAGTTAAATCATTAGAACTTGGAGCATCTTGCCTCCTACTAATATCCGTACCTTCAACCAATAAACTGATATACCCGTTGACTTCCTTCACCATATTAAACCAAGGACTTCGATTAGATTCAGTCATAGTCAATACGATATCCACTGACTCATCCAAGGAATTCAAACAGGCTTTAACATCTGAGATGGACCGTAAGGGAGCAGTTGTCGGGAGACTCAGAAATACATCAAAATTAAAACCTTTCGTTTCCAAAGATTCAATAGCATGCCTCCATGCTAACCATTCTGACGAATCCGATTGCGCTAACTCTGATGGCCGATGAATTACTTCCGCACCATATCTTTTAGCTACCTCAGAAATTTCCGGATCATCAGTTGAAACAAAAACTTTATCCACTGACGGAATTTCACAAGCAAGTTCAATTGAATATGCAATCAATGGTTTCCCTGCAAGTTCTCTTACGTTCTTTCTCGGAACACCTACAGAACCACCTCTCGCAAAGATAAATGCAAATGTCGTCATGTTTTTGCCTCTACAAATGACTTACTCAACTCTCTAATTTCATCCAATAAATTCATCACCTGCGCTCCGTCAAAAATATCAACACGCGCACGCTCCCCTTCCTCTACACATCGAAAAAAATGTTGTAGTTGAGCAAGATAAGGCTCATCATATTCCAGTGAGAACTCTATATTAGATTCAACACCATCAAAATTGGATGTTATGCTTTTACTCAAAAGGTCCCAACGTAATTGGCCTTTCTCACTTATGACCGTACAACGCCTAGATGGTACTCGTCTAGCAAAATCAAGCACCGTAGAAATAAGAATATTCTCCTTATTCACAAAAGACATTATGGCTTGATCCTCAACATCCACTCCAATCAACCCTGTATTTCTAACAATAGAATCGACACAACGACACTCACCAAAAAACCAATTCATGTAATCTAGCTCATGGCTAAGTTCTAGAAGAACCCCTCCTCCCAAATCTCGCCTTGCTGAAACGGACTGCAGGTAGTCAGTACCTGGCCTCCATTCAGGCAAATAGGATGCACATTCAATAAAAACAGAGGAAATTTGGCCTATCTCTATACTTGAGACTAAGGATTTAAACTTTAATGCGTCCAATCTATGTCTAAGTACATATCCGATAAGTACAGGTACCTTAGACACCTCCGCAAGTGACAAAAACTCGCTCAGCCCTATCATATTATTTGATATAGGTTTCTCTATCAAGAGTGGAATTCTTGCATTTAAAAACTCCGTAGATTGCGAAAGGTGATAACTTGATGGGCTAGCAATAATCGCAGCCTGAACACCCAAACCTATGGCTTGCTCAATGCTTGAGACAATATTATTTGCAAGATCTTTATCTGTAGTTCTGGAGCCCATGCCCGAACGAATGAGCGTAATCTCTAAATTGGGTCTCAATGCTCTCAACAATCTTAAATGCCTTGCGCCGATACTCCCAAAACCTACAATAGCTATATGCTCAATAGTCATGCCTACCGTTCATGGTAAGCAGGTTTATTAATGTTGCCTTCTCTATAGTCTTCAGGCCTACCAACATCTAGCCACGGTTCATGGATTGGATACACGACTACCCGCTGCCCATACCCTTTCAAACGCAAAAATAGATCCGGCATATCCAAATATGAGTTTGTTTCCAATGTTGCAAGTATTTGAGGATCTAAAGCATAGATACCTGCGTTTATATGACTTCTTACAACCGGTTTCTCTTCAAATGACTCAATTTCGATACCGCTTAAATTCACCACCCCAAATGGATTCTCCCACTCGTGAGACCGTACAGACATCGTAGCGTACGCTCCATGCTTCTCGTGATAATCAATGAGGTCCGTATATCGAATATCCGTCATAACATCACCATTGGTTACGACTATTGTAGATTTAAGATTCCTCTGAATCAAACTTAATGCCCCAGCTGTACCAAGTGGATCTTCTTCCCTCACATACTCTATATTCACCTTCCACTTCTTACCATCACCAAAATAGTCTTCGATTACATTTCCTAAGTAATGAGTGGAAATAATAAAATCGTTAATATTTTCACTTTTAGCTTTAAGAATAATATGCTCTAGCATCGGCTTTCCAAAGACTGGTAACATTGGCTTTGGGCAACTTTTCGTATGAGGTAAAAGTCTTACACCTCTACCCCCCGCCATTACTACCATACAGTTGTCCCGAGGCCTGGCTGAGACAAGCTTGTCAACTACATGTAAACCTATCGCCTTCTTATTTTCGTCCACAATTGGTAGAGAATGAACGAAATTAGAACCCATTAAATAGATAGCAAGCTCATTAGGCATATCCTTTGGAGCAATAAGCGCTTCCCGATTGATTATAGTTTGTATCGAATCCTTCATCTGAAGTCCCTTAAGCAATCCTCGCCTAATATCACCATCCGTAATTGTTCCGATAAAGGTGTGGTCCGTGGCAATAACTATAACAATCTGCAAGCCTGAAATATTAAGATTTGAAATTGCATCTTGAATACTTGCAGTTTCAAGTAATAGAGACTTCTTCCAAATATGATCATCAGGAGCATTTATTATCACTTCCTTACCTCTCTATAAATTTTAATAACTGAAATGATTCAGCATACTGCGATCCACAAGTAGCACCGCGAAGTATGGCTAGAGCTCTTATATTTTCCTCAGATCTAGGAAAGGGGTGAGGGCCCAACTCAGATTCATAAACCCTCATGATTTCAATCTTTTGCTCAAAATAGTCTGAAATATCTATAAAATAATTAGGGACAAAGGCATTCTCCTGAAAGGGGGGAGAAAACTCCGTCTCTGATAAACATTCATACATTAATACCTTCTGAATATAGCTATGGCGAAAAGATTTTGAACTAGCGCTAACCGCATCAAACATCACTCTATGATCAGAATGTACATCTGATCTATTCGGTACATATAAAACATTTGGCTGGATGTCAGAAATGATCTTAGAGATCCTATTTACAAGACTCGGCAAATCATTAGAGGATAGGGTCGCAGTTAAGTAGTCTAACTTTAAAACTTCCGCAAATCCATATAATTTTGAAACTTGTTCTATCTCTTTCTGTCTTGAAAATACCACCTGCTGATCATACCCACATTCTTTTGTGATATTTGTAGCTATCAACCAGAATACCTTATCCCCTAACGCTATGTGCCTAAGGATGGTACCTCCTACACCTAGTGTCTCATCATCTGGATGAGCTGAAATAACTAATACGTTCATTAAAGAATCCTCAAAATCAGTCTTAAATCAAAATATCCGAAGTTCGCCCTTATACTTTTAACACAAAATTCCCCTGATATTAAGATTCAAGAATGACAAGAAGGGATCGGGAAATCTGCCCCTTCCAGAAAGTCAATCTTTCTAGGGTGTTAGCTAGAGGTAATCCCCTTTTTTTGGTAGGTTCTTAAATTCATGCTCTAGCAATTCAACTACCCCTCCTCCAGTTTTCACAGCTATCACTCCAGCATTTGACACATCCAAAACTAAGCCCGGCTCCAAGTTACAACTCCCTTTAATAGGCAACGCTTTAGCTTTCCAAATTTTGATTTCATGACCTTGAAAACGAAGGTGAGCTCCGACGTATGGTTTAGTTAGCGCTCTAACTAAACCACAAATAGCCTCAGGACTCATTCTGAAATCAATTTCACCGTCGCGCTGACCTCTTTTCCTCCAAACATTCCCGACATTTTTTAGCTGAGGTATTCTCTTGAATTCCCTATTTGTAATCTGTGGATAGAAATTTTCTATCTGAGCCAAGGCTGTGTCCGTTATTTTAGAATAAAGAGTACCTGCATCATCTTCATTCAAAATCTCAACTCTTTCTTGTGAAACTATGTCACCAGTATCAACTCCTTCATCCATGAAAAAAAAAGTGCTCCCGGTCTCACTTAAGCCTAATGCAAGAGCCCAAATCAAAGGATGTCTTCCTCGATTATAAGGCAGTAAGCTCGGGTGGAACCCCAACACCCCCATGGGTGGAATATCTAAAATATTTGATTTCAATATATTAGACCATCCCAAACATATTATAAGCTCTGGTGAATGCTTTTTTATCCAGGCTTCAGAATCCTCACTATTAATATCTTTAGTATGAAATACTGGAATTTTATTTTTTTGAGCTAAAGGCTCTAAATCACAAAAGTCGGAATTAGATGGGGCCGTTCTTTTAGTAACTACACCTACCACTTCAGCACCTAGTCCAATCAACTTCCCCAACGCACTCTCTGAAAACTTCACGGAACCTATAAAAACAATTCTCATGAGGAACTCATATCATAAAAAACTTTTATTCTAAGCCGCTTAAAATTGATCTCTTCTAAAACTTCCACTATTCTAAGCGAAGGTTCATTACCTTCACATGGATTGACAACTGTCTTCACACGATCCAAAAACTCTCTGTCACTTGCTTGCTTTAGACAATTGATTATTGACACCGCAGAGGTTTCCGCGGACAAGACAGACTCCGCTCTAATTCTACCTGCCTGCCTCTGTCCGATATCCACAGATGGAGTCCTCAGAGAAGGAGCCTCTAAGATTCCACTAGAAGAATTACCAACTACCACATCTACGTGCTTTAATAACGAGAGATATCTTAGCTGTCCAAGAGATGTTACGCACTTCATTCGTTCACTATTCTGGGCCACATAGTCTAATATTCTAAGCCATATCTGGCGACCCTTCTTGTCAGAGTTAGTCCCCGTAAAAACAATTCGATACTCAGGAAATGAATCTAGCGCCTTAAACAACTCTTTTAAATTATCCTCTTGACTAATGTCCTCTAAAGTTTCGGGATGATAAGTAACAAGCATTGATTTTTGCCCTAATTCAAATCCCATCTCTTTTTCAAGTACATCTCTCCCATACAATGGAAGTTTATGTATATTTTCTATGCCCAATGCACCTACAGTCCAAATCCTAGAAGGATCCTCCCCTAATTGCATAACCCTATGCGCATAATCTGCCGTAGAGACAAAATGCAAATGACTCATTTTCGTTATTGAATGCCTAATTGCTTCATCTATCAAACCAAAAGTAGCCTCCCCACCGTGGCAATGCGCTATTGGAACACCCAATGCCATAGCTGCGACTACCGCCGAATAGACTTCATACCTATCTCCTAACACTAACAACAAGTCAGGCCTCAACTCAGATATTGCGTCAGTAAAACCTAGCACACCAAGTCCAATACTTTTACTTAACCCCACGTCCGTGTCTGAAGCCATCAACATCTCAATCTTCCGATCAATAGAAAAACCATCTTTCTCAATTTCTTGATAAGTATTTCCAAACTCACTAGATAGATGCATGCCCGTGACACACAATTGCAGGTCTAAAATCTTTGACTCCTTAATACCCTTCAGGGTCCAATAAAGTAGGCCGTAGTCTGCGCGACTACCAGTAACAACACATATTTTTTTCATTCTAGATCTTCCCACTTTATTAGCTGACCGACAACTACATCATCTCTTAGAATACGTCCTATTAGCTCGTCTATCAACAAAGGACTTATTCCAGAACCAGGACGTAGAGAAATAAAAGAGTCGTGCTCTAACCTAAAGCCCTTTTTAAAGTTTTTTGCATAATGAAGGCTTTTTCTAACAGCAACCTTATTCTTAAGCTCTGATTCACTTGGGATTTTTTTACCTGAACCTGATATTGCTTTTTCTATATTTCTAACTGCTAAAACCATATCTCTAAGTTCTTGAGGTTCCAAAGATGCTACGTGATCAGGGCCAGGCATAGTTCGATCCAAAGTAAAATGCTTTTCAATCACCTTAGCGCCCAAGGCCACAGCTGCGATGGCAACTTCTATTCCACGAGTATGATCTGAATACCCGATGTCACATGACAACTCCTTACGTAACTCCTCCATAGCTAATAAGTTCACATCCTCCATAGGAGTAGGATATTCAGTGTTACAATGAAGTACTGTAATCATAGTAAGGCTGAGACCAACTCCCTCAAGAATATTTAACGCATCTTTAACCTCACTTAAGTCAGCCATCCCGGTAGATACGATAACAGGCTTTCCTTTTCTGCCAATATTTTCTAAATATCTTTTATTAACAATCTCACCAGAGGGCACTTTAAATATTTCGACTCCGAGCTTGTCTAAGAAGTCATTACTATACTCATCAAACCCCGATGACATAAACCCAATCCCCACAGAATGTGCGTACTTCATCAACTTTTCATGCCATTCATCAGACATCTCAAGCTGCCTTAACATTTCATACTGTGAATCGTCAGTGGTATTAAGATTTTCTTGCTGATACTGAGCTTTCTTGGCAGATTTACTAACTAACCTATCCGCTTTAAATGTTTGGAATTTAACATAGTCAGCTCCGGCTTCTTTAGCTGAATCTATTAACTTTAAGGCTAACTGGTAATCTCCATTATGGTTAACACCTGCTTCTGCAATAATTAAAACTGGCTTACTCATTTAACTCTTCTTCCCGGATTACCTACCCATGTTTCATTGTCTGAAACATCTGTCAAAATAACTGACCCTGCACCAATAGTTACATTGTTTCCAATCTTAACGCCTTGCTTCACTGTAGAATTCGCTCCAATAAAAGTAAAATCACCAACCGTAACATTGCCTGCCAACACAGCGCTCGGCGCAATATGAGAAAAATCTCCGACCACACACTCGTGTTCTATAATTGATGCAGTGTTAAGAATACTCCCATTACCAATTTTTGCACAAGAGTTAACGACGACCCCAGGAGCCACCAAAGTAGACAGGCCAAGACTACTTTTACTAGAAATAGTTGCCGTCTTATGTATTACAACTCCCTGCTTCAAACCACAGCCTTCAATCAACTCAACCATCTTAAATCTGACTTCAGGGTTTCCAACACTGGGAAAAAGAATTTCATCTACTAAACCGCTAAAAGTGCGTAAACTATCTTCTGAACCTAAATACTTCAACTGATATGGATCTAACTTGCGAGGAATAATTTCGAAATATCCTATAATCTCATCTCCTCTACTCAGAATAGAATCAGCTACGACATAAGCGTGGCCAGAATATCCCAGTAAACAAAATTTATTATTACTTAACGCCACTAGGAATACTCACAAGTTTATTTTGAATATCAATACTGTTAATAAGTCCGTCATGAATACAATCGTCGTACATTGGAAGTTCATTAATAAGTGTCCAAGCTGGTCTAGTCATGACCTCTTCACTATTAGAAAGTTCTAGAAATGAATCCCTATCAGCTTTCGATTTGAGTATCATAGAATTCAACCAATAGTTAGATCGAGAACTTGAAGATTCACTGATATAATCAATTCCATGTGCCTGAAAAAACTTTTGATATGACTTTGCAATATCTCTTTTTACTGAAATAAATTCTTCCAATTGCTCTAATTGAGCGCAAGCGAGAGCCGCATTCAGATTCGGGCATCTAAGATTATAGCCCAACATATCGTGTTTAAACTCCCATTGATGCGGTATCTTAGCCTGAGTAGTTATATGTTTCGCCAACTTTCCGAGCTTCTCATCATCAGTGACAATAACACCACCTCCGCCAGAAGTTATGGTTTTATTTCCATTAAGACTATAAACACCGAGAGTACCATAGGTTCCAGTATGCTTAGACTTATAAATACTACCTAAAGACTCTGCGGAATCTTCCACGACCTTAACATGAAACGAATTACAAATTTCTACTATTCTATCTATCTGACAAGGAATACCAAAACTATGCATAGGAACACATGCAGAGATACGCCTTCCGCTTGTGATATGCCTTGCTTCGTTGCCAATAACTTTAATATGGGCTTTAAAAAAATCCTCCAAGCAATCTGGAGACATTCCCAAAGTTTCACGATCTATGTCAATAAAAACTGGCTCTGCACCGATATACGCAATCGGATTTACCGTTGCTACAAACGTAAAGGCTTGAGTTAAAACGAGATCCCCTCTTGCGACTCCTGCTAACATTAGCGCTACATGTAAAGCAGAAGTACCATTGACGACAGATACCGCAAACTTCGATTCCGTATAATCTCTTATCATCTCCTCAAATCTATCAACATAAGGACCCACTGAAGATACATAGGTAGAATCGATTGCATCTAATATATACTTCTTTTCATTTCCCTGAAACCTTGGTTCATGTAGAGGAACTCTACCCTCCTTGGAGTAAAGACTCCTTACAAAAGCAATGATTTCATTATGTGAGGTCTCCATCACTCTATACGCCATATATATTTGATTTATACTGAGCTAGATTTGAAGGCTTCTTAAACCAATTTATAGTCTCAAGTAAACCTTGCTTCAGATCAAATCTTTGTTTCCAATTTGAATGAGAAATTAATTTTTCATTTGATCCAAGCAATCGAAAAACTTCGCTACCCGCTGGTCTCAATCTCTGCTCATCACAAACTATAGATGCATTAGGATTTATCAAAGAAATTAATGTTTTGGCTAAATCCCCTATTGCAATTTCCGATCCTGTAGCAATATTCACCTCTTCGCCTAATAAAGAGTCACTCTTAGCTGCTTCAATGAATCCTTGCACCGTATCTAAAACATATAGAAGATCTCTTGTTGGACTAATATCACCTAACTTAATCTCCTCAGCCCCTGCTAAAAGCTGAGTAACTATCGTGGGAATAATTGCTCTATTAGATTGACGTGGTCCATAAGTATTAAATGGTCTGACAATCGTCACAGGTAAACCAAAAGCTTTAAAATAGGATTCAGCTAAACTATCTGCTCCAATCTTGGTTGCTGAATAAGGCGACTGTCCTTGCTTCGGATGCGATTCAATAATAGGAACGAATTGTGCTGTCCCATAAACTTCCGAAGTAGAAGTCACAATAACTTTTTGTAGATTAAGATCTTTAGCCGCCTGCAAGATATTTAAGGTACCTTTGATATTCGTATCAACGTAACTAGATGGTGCTACATAACTAAACGGAATAGCTATTAATGCCGCTAAGTGGAATACCACATCCACATCACCTAGTGCAGCTTTCACAGCAAATGGATCTCTAATATCTCCAGCTATAATTTCGATCTTGCTTAGGGTCTCAGCATCCAAGGTATCCAACCACCCCCAAGACCCAAACGAATTGTAGAAAACAAATGCTTTTACCGAGCACCCCTCAGCAACTAGTTGTTCCGTCAAGTGGCTACCTATAAAGCCATCGGCACCGGTCACCAGAACAGTTTTTCCCTTAAGATCCATAATATCTAAATTTTAGTGAGCAATATTTTACCTATATTATTCCGAAGGAATACAATATACACCAACAATCTTAAGAATTTAGATGTAAAATAGGAAAAAGTGA
This sequence comes from uncultured Bdellovibrionales bacterium, assembly GCA_964353175.1. GTDB lineage: Bacteria > Bdellovibrionota_C > UBA2361 > SZUA-149 > DAOLCO01 > JAIYCX01. The sequence goes on from CAYGUX010000001.1 coordinate 297,961, forward strand.
TTCTTAATAGAACCTTATGCCTTAAAAACACTTTTAATCGCACTACATAAGACCGCGATCTTATCGGCCATCCATAATAAGCCTGTATTTCTAAATGCTTAGTGACGAAATAACAGGATCTATCCTTAACGTATGTTCATCAGAATAACATGTTTATAGATTTAATTAGAGCATAATGATTAATCGTTTCGCCTATTGCATAGATAGTCCTCACTACTATCATCACTTTAATTTTCTCAGAAATTTCCATTGGCTATGTAGCAACAACCAACATGCTTCTATTATCACTACAGGAAATCTCGCGGTAGAATCGCTCGTTGCTCAAATAGGAGCACCTCTAAATCATATACTAAAACCGATTCCACTAGCCCCACTAGATCCAGTTGAAGCACTAAGGCCAGATGAAGTCTATTGGAACCTAGAACCTCACTTTCCTAATTTCCCCGAAGAACAGCTTTCAATAATGACCACTATTACTCCAGATAGATGTGTGGGCTATATACACAACTCTGGAACTAAAACTATCGCTGAAGCTATCATCCAAGAAAACAACTTAGATAGCTTACTAATCTTCGGTAGCGGTACAGATACTCCGATAAATAGCTACCCAATTATTAGGCAAGCCTTAGAAAAACAGATACCCATCATCGGTTTCCCCTTTGGTAACGTCACAGGTCGATATGCCCCTTACTGGCTCAAATATTGTGACAAGATTTTTATTAGCTCAGACTCTGCTTATGACTCACTAGTATTAAAAGGGAACCAAAAGGACACTCTCTTCCGATACGAACCTATGACATTGAATATTCAGAATACGAGCTCTGAAAAAGTAGGAATTGTTATTGATGTCGGAATACACTCTTCAAGACATGAGCTAGTAAAATTAGTCAAATCCCTTTTAACAAACCACGACCCTCGAGACATTTTCATCCAGACCAATCAGGCCCCCTCATTTATAGATTTCATAGGGACCTACCTTAAGATTCACAACATTCCAGAAATCGCAGTGGGCAACAATCTAGCTACCGTTTTCAAAGCTAAACATCTTTTTTGCCTCTTTCCATTTGCCTGTAAATATTTACTGGAAAATTTTTCTCTGAATATCCCTACAACCATTGTGGATCTACAAAACAGATATACAAAGATTGATGGGCTAGTATTTCCAAACTGTAAAATACTTAGCAATGTCAAACAACTTTCCAACGAGGAGACATGCTAAACAACCTAGAAGGAAAGAAATGTTTAATTGTTACAGCCCAATCGCACCACGTAGCTAAAACAACGGCGGTAGTACAGGAGCTAAATAAACATGGCGTTAACACGACTTATCTAACTAGCCAGAATGGCAACAATGAATATAGCGGTGATCTAGAACTACCTCTTCTCGATCGTGGGATTCCCTACCTATTCCTTTACGATTTTTTAGACGAGAAGCTTTGTGAAGAGATAAAAGACTCCGCGGAGGAATGTATCAACTCAATTAATGAGGCACAAGCGACTCACAAAATAATACTAGAGGATCATTTTGCTGATCATGGCATATCTAACGCAATATATGAGTCGGCAGAGAACTTTAAATTATTTGAAAAAGCCATCAAGGAAATACAGCCAGACTTCTGCTTAGTACTCTATGAAGGTAATTTTTGGACTAAAGTTTTCACTTATCTATGCTATAAATTTGAAATACCTATATTTTCCTTTCAAGAAGGAATGTACACCAAAGCTGAAATGCTAAGACCCTCCGTTAGCTATACAATAACAAAATATAGCACTAATGTTTTCCTTTGGGGCCACTTTAGCAAGGAAATGCTTTCCGTTACAGCTCAGGATCCAAGTAAGTTGCTTGTAGTAGGTGCTCCCCACACAGATGAGCTATATCAAAGAATGATCTCTTTTGACCCTACCAAGTTCAGACAAATGTTAAAATTAAACGATGATAGGAAAACAATTTTATTTATTCTACCCTCAGTCATTAGCGATCTAGAAAACAGAATCAAAACATTCTCTAGATACACAGAGGAGTTAGGAGTCGCTGGAATTATTAAATTTAGACCTGCGGGCAACTTAGACGAATTCAACAGCCTAAAAAGCAAGTACCAAAGGAATAACCTTCACCTATTCTATAGCGAAGAAATATATGAATTAATATTAGGTTCTGACTTAGTTATATCAGGAAATACAACAGCTGGCCTAGAAGCCTTAGTTTTAGAAAAGCCCATGCTATATTTAAGTGACAAAGTTCAAGACGACTTGGTTGAATTTAAGGAAGTTGCTCTAGATACAATTAACCTAGAACAATACGATAAAAAGGAACTGGAAGTACTAAAATCAAGCCTACACCCAGATCCTGAGAACAGACGCCTGATAAAACAATACTCAGATCGAACAATTTATAAATATGACGGTAAGGCTAGCGAACGTATAGCGCATGCTATTAGTCAGATAATTGATATGCCCAGTCCAATAAATTAGGAAGGGAGTTTCAACAGATCACAATACTCCTTAGCTTTTTGGCTTATTCAATAGAAAATCTCTTGCCCATTTCTCGGTAGCCTCATCATAAAGGCCTGGGTGATTGGTCACCATATTTGCCTGAAGGTAAAGATCCTTATCTTCAGTAGATCCAAAAACTCCGTCCTTACTAGTACGATAGTAAAAAAGTGGCTCAGGTATTTTGTATGCAACCAGATATTGCTCTGCAAAGCTAATCCAGAGATCCCAATCTTCATATCCCCTAACATTTGTTTTATAGCCTCCAGCCTTACTCCAAGCACTTTTTCTATAAATAGTACAACAAAACAACTGATTATCTACAGCAATTTTTACTAAGTCGAACTCACCTGATGGCTGAAACCAAGTTTTAACTTCATCGAAAAATATTGCGTCGAAGTAAACCAAAGAAATCTCAGGGTTAGCATCAATTGCCAATGAGGCTTTCTCTAAAATTGTTGGGGCTAAAAAGTCATCCGCATCTAAACATAAAATAAACTCTCCAGATGCAACTGCAATTCCATTATTTCGAGATATCGCTGGTTGACCCGAATTTGCTTGATCAATAATTTTAATATCAACTTCTGAATTTTCAGCTTTAATTTGCCCGGCTACTTCTAAACTAGAGTCCGTGCTACCGTCGTTAACGATAATAATCTCAAAATTTTTATAAGTTTGTGCGATGACACTACCAACCGATTTTCTAAGATAAGATGCATAGTTATAACAGGTCACTACTATTGAAAATCGAAGGTCGCTATTGGGGGTCATATAATCGCTTTAAAATATCCGCTAAATTTAAATAAACTGAAGCACCACCTTAACATGAGGGTTTAGATGAACAAAGGTAAAATTAGTTAAATGCCTGTCTCCTATTAGTCTTGCCCATATTAATACGAGCAACCTTCTTACAACCTTGCTAACTATCACCAAAACGCTATAAGACAGATAGAATTACTATCACTCGACTCATACGATCTAATAAATGAAAACTCTAGTTCCCTACCTTAGGCAACATCTTAAACTTATTTTCCTAGCACTACTTTTAGCCGCGATAAATCAAACATTCTCTCTGCTAGATCCTCTTATTTTTAGGCATGTGATTGATGACTACGCTACTCGATTTAAGGAATATAACTTTAATGAATTTTTTAGTGGGGTTTTATTTCTGTTAGCAGCGGTGATTGGGGTAGCTTTTGTTTCTCGAGTAGCCAAAAACCTACAAGACTACTATATCAACGTCATAACTCAAAAAATTGGCGCTCAGATCTATAGCGACGGCTTAGCGCACTCACTAGAACTCCCCTATTCCATTTTTGAAGATCAGCAAAGTGGACAAACCCTCAGCCGACTTACTAAAGTTAGATCTGATGTTGAGAAACTTATCTCAGCTTTTGTCAACATACTGTTTACCACTTTTGTCGGATTTGTTTTTGTAGCTATTTACGCCTGCACAGTACATTGGCTAATCGCACCTATCTACATGCTAGCAGTCCCTATTATTGGATATATTAGCTTTTATTTAAGTAAAAAAATAAAACGCGTTCAAGAGACTATCGTTAAGGAAACTATTGTTCTAGCTGGTTCCACTACAGAGTCTCTTAGAAATATCGAACTAGTAAAAAGTCTGGGCCTAGCTGATCAAGAAATAAACAGATTAAACTCCGTTACTGAAAAAATCTTAAAGTTAGAACTAAAGAAAGTAAAGTACGTTAGAAGTTTAAGTTTTATTCAAGGAACCATAATAAACTTCATTCGGACGAGTATTTTATTTTTAATGCTTTACTTAATTTTCGCTCAAGAAATTACTTTCGGACAATTCTTCTCCTTATACATTTACTCCTTCTATATATTTGGGCCACTTCAGGAGCTAGGTAATATCATCGGATTATATAGGGAAACTGAGGTATCCCTAAATAATTTCCAAGAGATTCTAAACACCCCCATTGATCCTAAACCAGCAAATCCTATTGATATAGGCGCTATTCAATCTCTAGAATTTGATAACGTCCTTTTCTCCTACAAAGGAGCAGAAAGGCCTGCCACACAAAACATTTCTTTCTCCGCTAAGATCGGAGAGACAATTGCATTTGTTGGACCATCAGGCTCAGGGAAAACGACCTTGGTTAAACTTCTTGTTGGTCTATATCGGCCGGTAGAAGGTAGGATCTTATTCAACGGACACCCTGCTAATCAAATTGACCTTGACGGATTAAGGGAACAAGTAGGATTCGTAACGCAAGACTCTCAATTATTCGCCGGAACCATCAGGGACAATTTACTTTTTGTAAACCCCAAGGCTAGCGACGAAGAGTGTCTCGATGTTTTACATAAAGCGGCATGCCATACTCTATTAGAAAGGGCAGACCAAGGACTGAATACTTTTATAGGTGAAGGTGGGGTAAAGATTTCTGGAGGTGAAAAACAAAGACTGTCAATTGCAAGAGCCCTACTAAGACGCCCTGCACTACTTGTATTTGATGAAGCAACTTCTTCTCTTGACTCACTAACCGAACAAGAAATAAGTAAAACCGTTCAAGAAATATCTAAACACGAAAGACATATCAGCATCCTAATCGCCCACAGACTCTCTACCGTAATGGATGCTGATACGATCTTTGTATTGGAAAGAGGAAATATAGTGGAATCAGGTAAACATGAAAAACTGCTGGAAGAAAAAGGACTCTATTACGCTATGTGGAGGCAACAGGTCGGAGAACAGAAATTAGTCAGCTAACGCTATTCCTTTTTAAAGAAAATGCTAACCTCTGCAATTTCAAAGCCCCACTTGGTTATAACTGCTCGATTGACTAATACACCATCTGGCTGGAGAAACATCCAATCATCAAAGCGTACTAACATTCTGCTATCGTCAAGCTTTAAATTAAATAGGTATGACCAATTGAGCGCATTTCCATAAGAGACTCCTTTAGCAATACCATCAACATCCTTTGCAGTACCCTCATAGTTATGCTCATCGATCTTTTTAATAGTCCAAATCCTTTGCTCGGTTTCACCATCAGAATATAGAAAATCTTCAGTAAGCACGAGCGTGTCCCCACTAAACTCCCCATGAATATCAACAGTAAACTGTCGGCGTAGATCTCCGAATCTGTCATGCACAACTCCCCAGGCACGGGTATCGCCCTGAAAATATTCTTCAAGCGTAAACTTTGGTGACTTATCTGCAAAATCTATTGGCTTCATTGATGAGCACCCATTAAAAAATAGTAATAAGAAAAATGCTGATAGAGAAACGAAAAGTTTCACAAAAAAACTATTAGAATATTTAGAATTCTGCATAAAAGACCATTTTAGTTAGACTACTTGCTTGGAGTCTGAATTTAATTCGACATATCGAATATCACGCCACAACTTAGACGCTACCAATATCTATGAACTTACACTTTTTAAAATCTTTACTAGAATTAACTAAAAACGAATGGAAGCGAATGCTGACATCATACATATCGCTACCTTGTAATCTCTGATAAAGACAAACGTCCTTATCAAAGTAATAATTGCGACTAGCTAACAAACAGTGATTTAGTGATTGAATACTCAAAGTAAAACTCCTAAGACAACAAGCACTTCAACCATCATTTCTTATGGAGTATTGGGGCTCCCTCTATCCCTCTTATCTATCACTTACTTCGTTTACTTACCCAAATTTTATGCAGACGTAGCTGGAGTAAGTCTTAGCAGCATAGGACTTCTCTTACTTTGTACTAGAATTTGGGACGCCTTAACAGATCCTTTGATTGGCAAACTATCAGACAATACTGACTCAAGATGGGGCAGAAGAAAGCCGTGGATATTAATTTCGTCCCTTCCTCTTGTATTCTTCTTTACATTACTACTAATTCCCTCAGCTCGACCTGAGTACATTAGCGCATCTACTTGGTTCGGCGTAAATTCTTTTTTCTTTTTTCTATTTTGGACAACTCTCTCTATACCCTATGAAGCACTTGGAGCGGAGATTAGCCCAAACTATAAGGAACGAATAAAGTTACTAGGTTTTAGGGATGGAGCTCTCGTACTAGGTACATTACTTGCGGGAATAATACCTGCTTTAGTATTTGTTGGCCCCGAAGGCATTAACTCTGAAGAATCCTATTCAGAAATTGCTAAAATTTACTCTTTTTGTTTAATTCTTACAGCTGCTGCTTGCTTATACTTTGTGAAAGAGAGGCCAACTAATAGTAAAAAAAGTATAAAAGTATCGCTTAAAGAGAGCATTTTGCATACATTTTCCAATAGGCCATTCCTCATCCTACTAACCGCATATACCGTTTCTGCCTTAGGAGCGGGACTCCCCCCTGTACTAATGCCGTTCTACTTAGATTACTGGCTGGGAATTAAAGACCCCTCCTTGTATCTAGTTTTATACTTCTTAGTTGGCTTTATACTTCTACCCTTTTGGTTATACTTGGCATCACGCATTGGGAAAAAGAAGGCTTGGCTGGCTGCCATGTGTATTAACACAGGTGCTTTTGCGGGAGTATATTTTATTGGGAAAGGCGACACGAATCTCTATATGCTCTTAGCATGCATTTCTGGTGTAGGCTATGGAGCAAGCCTTGCATTACCCTCAGCAATGCAGGCTGATGTGATTGATCTAGACGAATTGCAACATAATACAAGAAAAGAAGGCCAATTCATTGGTTTCTGGTCTATTGCAAAAAAACTTGCTGCGGCTATAGGCGGAGGCCTTGCTTTAACTTTGCTAGACTGGTCTGGGTATGTTGCAAACAGGGAACAATCAGAATCAACACTTTCCATGTTAAGATTGTTATATGCTGGGGTGCCCTGCATCTGTAACTTTATTGCGATCCTCATTGCTTGGAATTATCCCATTGACGAAAAGATGCACAATCAAATAAGAGTATCACTAGATGCACGCAAAATTCAATAAAGTTTATTATGTCGAAAGATCCTAAGTACTCCCTAAAAGGAAAAGTTATCTGGCTAAGTGGCGCAAGTAGTGGCATAGGTGAAGCTCTAGCACATCGTTTAGCAGAGATTGAATGCAAACTTATATTGAGTGCCAGGCGCTTAGAAGTATTGGAGGATCTTGCTACATCCCTTTCAACAAGTAAGACTTCTGTCCTTCCCCTAGCATGTGATGTTACTGATCCCGAGGAAGTAAAAAGTACTATCGAGATCATAGAAAAACATTTTGGACCAGTAGATGTACTTATTGCAAATGCCGGAACTCACATACCAACAGACGTTACTAATTTTAATGTGAAGGAATATGAGGGCTTGTTTAATGTCAATTTTTTTGGAGCCCTTAACTGCATAGAAGCAGTGCTTCCCAAAATGATATCACGCAATAAGGGGCATTTAGTCGCCGTATCTAGTGTTGCCGGATATCAAGGTCTGCCAAAAGCTGCTGCTTATGGGGCAAGTAAAGCAGCACTAAGCCATTTCATGGAAAGCCTTCGATTTGATTTAAATAAATTCAATATAGAGGTTACTGTAGTCAACCCAGGTTTTGTAAAGACTCCCCTTACTGATAAGAACGACTTTAAAATGCCCTTTCTTATCACAGCGGAAAAGGCCGCGGAAAATATCGTTAACGGTATCGAACAGGGGAAGTTCGAAATTGCTTTTCCGACAATATTTGTGCTAATCTTGAAGTTTCTAAGATTATTGCCGTCTTCACTCTACCATCGTTTAATTCTCAGTAAGGTTGTTAAAAACTAAGCGTCTTACTCTCTAATGTTTATAATTTATTGCTCAAATTAAAGTAGGATAATGAAAATTGCAGTTATAGGTGGGGGAGTGGCAGGAATAGTTACATCCTACTTACTAAGTAGAGAGCACGATGTTGAGATATTTGAGAGTAATGAATATCTCGGAGGCCATACCAACACCATAGAGATAGAATCTGGGCCCGACAAAGGTCTTAGTGTGGATACAGGATTCATAGTTCTAAACGATAAGAATTACCCTAATTTTCAAAAGTTCTTACAGCAAATAGAAGTTCCAGTTAGATATAGCGATATGTCCTTTAGTTTCTTCAGTGAACAAAATGGCCTTCAGTATGCTGGGACAACCCTTAATGGATTGTTTGCGCAACGTAAAAACATCTTCAATCCACAATTTCATAAATTCCTGCTTAACCTAGTGCAGTTTTGCTTAAGAGCACAAAGAGATCTTAAAGAAGGAATTTCAGACGTCACCTTACGTAAATACCTTAGCGATAGAAACACTAGCGCCTACGTCATTAACAACTTCCTTCTCCCAATGGGTGCAGCCATTTGGTCCGCTCCACTAGATGGAATTTTAGATTTTCCAGCAAAAACCTTTCTACATTTCTTTAAAAATCATGGCTTACTGTCCCTCCTCGATAGGCCAAAATGGCAAACTGTTGTTGGAGGAAGTTATTCCTACGTTAAAAAATTTCAGACAATCTTTAATGGTAAGATTAACCTTAATACAAAAATTAACCGAGTTCAAAGATCCGATAGTTCCGTAGATATCATTGATTTTCAAGGGAACACCAAAACTTTTGATAAAGTAGTTTTTGCAACTCATGCAGATCAAACATTAATGTTACTAGACAATCCATCTGAGCTAGAACAAGACCTACTCGGTGCGTGGAGCTACCAAAAAAATCATACAGTTCTACATACAGATATAAATCTACTACCACCGAACAAGCGAGCCTGGGCATCATGGAACTACACTAAATTCACTGGAATTAATGGAAAAAGTAATGTCTCAGTTACATACGACATGAACCGACTACAAGGATTAAGTAGCAAAAATCGCTACTGCGTATCTCTTAATTGCAGTTCTATAATAGACCCTAAGACAATCATAAAAGAAATTTCCTACCTCCACCCAGTATTCAATGCCCAGGCTATTAACACTCAGGATAAACTGTTTACCCTAAACAATAAGAGCAATAGCTATTTTTGCGGCAGTTATTTTGGATATGGCTTTCACGAAGACGCTGTAAGTTCTGCTTTAAAGGTCGCGGAAGAATTTGGCATAACCTTATGAAATCGTGCATCTACACGGGATGGCTTGATCACTCTCGCTTGACTCCAATTCTCCATCAGTTTCGATACCCCATGTATTGTTATGGGATAAATCTAGATGAGCTTGATGAGCTTAACAAAAACCTGCCCCTATTTAGCTATAACAAATTTAACTTATTCTCCATTCACGATGCTGACTACTTGCCGGGATACAAAGGCTCTATCAAGCAAAAAATCTTACAAATACTAGAAGAAAATGCTGTCAAAGAAACAATAGTCAGAATCGAACTAGTTACGGGAGCAAGACTACTAAACTACACCTTCAATCCAGTGAGCTTCTACCGTTGCTACGACCAAAACAACAACCTTGCTTGCTTAGTTGCAGAGGTGAACAATACGTTTGGGGAAACCCATTTATATGTTTTAACTGATCCCGAAGAAAGTAGTGGTAAATACTTAAAGTATCGCTGCAAAAAAGATTTTCACGTCTCACCCTTTAACGACTTAAAAGGTGACTATCTTTTCTACATCTTGCGTTCAAATAATGAATTAGATATCATAATTAACATTAGTAAGGAGGATAAAGTAGTGTTTACAACAAAACTAGCTGGCTTGGCAGCACCATTAAATATTCGTAATTTAGTTAGAACGCTAATTAAATACCCCATTTCCGCAGTACTTAACTTCCCTCGCATAACATACCAAGCAGCTAAACTTACTTTCCTAAAACGCTTGCCAATTTACACTAAACCAATTGCCAGTAGTAATATGACAATTAAGAAGGCACCTCCTGGAATATTACAAAGACTATGCCTGAGGATAACCTCTAAATTTCTTTCGCGTATTAAATATGGTCACTTAGTTATTCAATTTCCAGATCGACCAAAGATGACCTTTGGCGACCCTCTTCAAGAACCTTGCGGACAAATCAATGTGAAAAATTACGATTTCTTTGTACGTTCTGTATTTTTTGGAGATATAGGTTTTGGAGAATCATACGTTGATCAACAATGGGAGACGAACGACCTAAGGGGGCTTTTTGAGCTTTTCCTAGAAAACCAAAAGGAACTAGATGATCGTTCTATAGTATTCTCATATCTTGGAAGAGCGATTAACTACCTCCGACACATATTTCGATCAAACACACTGAAGGGAAGCAAATCAAACATCGGAGCACACTACGACCTAAGCAATAACTTGTTCTCTCTTATTTTAGATCCAACAATGACTTACTCGGCGGCGAAATTTTCTCATTTAGGTCAAGATCTAGAGCAAGCTCAACTTAATAAGCTTGATACGATTATTAAAAAAGCGCAAATCACCTCAACGGACCACGTCTTAGAAATTGGCTGCGGATGGGGTAGCTTCGCGATACGAGCAGCCAAACAAACTGGCTGTAGAGTCACAGGGATAACTCTATCAGAACAACAAAAGCAATATGCAGAAAAGCTCATTAAAAAGGAAAATCTAGAGAATCTGATTACGATCAAACTATGCGACTATCGCAAACTTGAGGGGCAATTTGATAAGATCATTTCAATTGAAATGCTTGAAGCCGTAGGGCATAAATATTTCGGACAGTTTTTCGCTAAGTGTGGCCAATTACTAAAAAGAAATGGAACTATTGTCCTACAAGTAATAACTTTTCCAGATAATAGATATGAAGCATATCGACGTGGCTGTGACTGGATTCAGAAATATATTTTTCCAGGCGGCCTATGTCCTTCACTAACCGCTCTTTCTAAAGCTATGAGTACAAATTCCGAATTAGTAGTCGACAACGTTGAAAACATCGGGCTACATTACGCCGAGACTCTTTCACGATGGCAAACTAGATTAGATACAAATTATGATCAAATAAAAAATCTGGGATTTGATGAACGTTTTTTCAGAATCTGGCGCTACTACTTTTCATATTGTGAAGCTGGCTTTACTTCAGGGACATTAAAAACACTTCAAATGGTTTTAACCAAGGCGAATAGCCAAGCTACACCAAAGATCTCACTTAGTGAAATCGAAAACAATACCGGAGGCCAATAGTGCTAGCAATAAGAATAGTGGTGTCTTTATCTATACTTTCCTACATACTCAGCTACAATAGTATTGCGCGCAGCGAGACATTAAACAACACTAAAGAAGTTTGTATTGAATCTGCCTGCTTTACTAAAACTTCGTCCATATCTTCATCCGTTCTAAGCCTACGAGGCACAGGTTTATTTGAATATTTGTTGTTTGATGTTTACTCAGGAGCATTCTATTCAGAGGGCAAGATAACCTCAATAGCAGATGCGCTTAGTCCCGTAGAAAAGCATCTAGTCATCCACTACTATCGTCCGATATCAAAAGAAGATTTGATTGAGAGCTCAGAAAAAATATTGAAAAGCAATCCAAGCCTCAATTTAGATAAAATTCGAACAAAACTCAACACTCTCTACTCCATGTACGTCGATGTTAAAGAAGGAGACCAATACTCAATATATTACCAGCCCAATAAAGGCACAACACTCTTTCTTAATAATGTCGCGGTAGGAACTATTCCCGGAGTAGAATTTCAAAAAGCTTTTTTTGGAATTTGGTTATCTGAGCACAGCGTTAGTAAAACATTCACCAGTAGCCTTCTGGGCTTAAATAAAGAGTAGTCATAGTTTCTCACATGAAAGATATTCAATCCTCACTTCTCCAATATATAGAGTTCTACGAGACTCTCAAACCTGATACCTTATTCAAACTCCAAGAATTAGTAAGTGATAATGTTACTTTCGTGGATCCATTTAACTCCATAGTTGGAGTTAAAGCCTACAGCAACATCCTAGAGGATATGTTCGTAAGATGTCAGCAACCCCACTTTAGTGTCAGCCACTGGGCCATTAAGGATAAGACCGCCTATATAAAATGGACATTTAAATTTATTCCCCAAAAAAGTTCTGAAAAACACTGGACCATCGTCGGCCTTTCTGAAGTGGTATTTAACGACCTAGGATTAGTAGTAGAACATAGAGACTACTGGGATCCAGCATCTCAGCTTTATGAACGATTACCCTTCATCGGGATGCTTCTTAAGTGGTTACGTGGAAAGTTTGAAGTAAAATAACTCGAAACAACCTTTACGGTAATTCCAACATTAACATCAATATGATGTAGAAACTTTCGATCCTTTCAAGTAAGCTAAACCACAATTAAAAACTTCATACTCTTACACATAATTATGAAATAGAAGTAGATAAACAAATGGGGCATAGGATATAGAAAGTACCAGAAAACAATATATAGGATAAAGTTTTTTAGGAAGGTAGTTCAAATAGAGAGTCGATAAGAGTAATACTGCTCCTAAGCAGATAGCTATTACCCGAGAATAACTACTTGGAAGCTGAGCTACCCAGTGACCTAATTCAAAAGTCATAAAGGGTATGGAGATGAAAGCAAAATATATCAAAGCAAATAATTTAGAATTCCCGCTTCCAGCTTTAAAGACACATTCATTCACACAATTAGCAAAGCCTAAAGCTAAAAAAGGGAAGAGTGCCAACTGATACCAAGGGTAGAAGAAACCACCTGCCGATAGCAGGCAAAAGACAAAAACATAAGATGCTGCAAAAACTAAAAATATGTTATCTGTCTTCTTTCGAAATAGAACTAATCCAATCCACGCCAACAAGAGCACACCGCTCGTTTGATACATATCTTGTTCAAACATTAATCGCTTAAAAGTATCCAGCTTAAAGCCCTCACCTTCTATTTGCCCCATTGTAAATAGAAACTCATCCCAATTTAGCAAGTAAGCATAGAGCAAGAAACCACAGACTCCCAATAATGCGCCCAGACCCGCTGATAAAAGTTCCAAATATTGTTTATGTTGCACAGAATATAGAAAAACTGCCATAGGTATAAAAATCCCCACCTCCTTTGATATCAAAGCCAAGAAACTGAAGATAAAAATGAAACAAACTCTTTTTCTTCTGCTAGATTTTTCATTTGTAATAGCTAACAATGTTAATATTGCCAGCAAACTCACCAAACTATCCGGCTTCGCTAGAGAACCTATTGCAACATTAACAGGCAATAATGAAAAAAATAATCCACCAAGGATACTTATCTCCCTACCATAAAGCCGATTCAATAGTATTAGCAATGATACTATTGACGCTACAGCGATCAACAAAGAAGGTACCCTGATTAAAAATACAGGTAGCTGGTAGATCGATGTAGCTCCAAATAATTTAAGCCAAGCGCCAACTATCAAAGGATGCAGAGGTGGAGGATGAAATTGGTAATCGCCTATTGAGATTATTTGACCCAGAAAAGATATCCAGTGAATAGATTTTGATTGATTGGCCCACACCCAAGAAGTTGGCTTACCCATAGTAATTAAGTTCAAGCCCAACCAAGCATTAAACTCATCGGAAGTATATTGAAATCCCGGAACGCTACCTAGATTATTTAACCTTGAAAGCAACCCTATAGAAACACAATTAGAACAATTAATGTAAAACAATCGGAGTGCTAAAGGCAAACGCATTCCAATAAAATATAGAATACAAAATATACCAACGCCGATCAGAATGCTTGAGGCAATTGAAAAAGCTAAACTTGATCCATAAGAAGGTCTTATAAGATCAAATTTCGATGCGATGCTATATGCCCCATTCAGATCTCGTTTTACGATTTTTACATTCTGCAATTTCTTAAGGTCAGAAAAATGAGCCTGGAGCAACTGAGAATCATTAGGATTAAGTTCTTTAGATTGTACTCCCATCTCATTATCAAATCCTAGGTTGTTACCCTTCGATCTAAACTCAAAACCTACACTATCGTCCCCAGAATAAAATACGGTCTCAGGGATCTGGACTAGTGGGGCTACTTGCGTATTGTTCAGCTCCGCCCACCTTAGATTTACATTCCCGATATCTATAAGATTAAAATATTTCAGCGAGAACGCATGCAATCCTTTTTCTAAATAGAGTTTGCCACTTTTTTCCAACGAACCATGAGCACCTCCATTATCGACAATCAACCTATTCTCAATAAACAGAAACGCGCCATCATCCGAATTCAAGGAAAAGACATATTCCCCATTCTTTTCAATTTTTATAAAGCCACTCCATTCATAAGAAGTGTTAGGCTCATCTATGAATATAGGCTTTGATAAATTGAAATTTTTCTCTACCAGCCTAGGCCCTAACTCCCTTGGCTCTCCCATTAATTCCGAACCTACATAAGAGTGAAATCTAAGTCCTGGCAGCAAGGTTTTAGAAGTATTTTGGAAAACCTCTCCCCCATTGAATCTAGAACTCAACGCAGAAACCACTTGAATACCTTCCTTAGGTAGAGGATGTTTAATCGAATCCCAAGCATTCATTAAATAGGCTCTAAGATGAAACTGATCCTTAAAATCCAAATCAGGTATGCTCGTATCAACTTTAATCAATAACTTTTTGCTCTCCTTACCATAAACAAAATAGCTAACATCAAATCCAATCGGCGATAAAGCTTCCCATATAAAGGCAATCAACACTAAAGTAGTAAAGACACTCAAAACACGCCAAAAGGCGTTACGTTTTTCAGACATAATACTCATCCTACCGTCCTACTTGATTCCCAATGTCTAACAAACATACATACTATTCGTTTAATATTCACGATACTCCTCATAGTTGCCAATCATAGCTATCGAACATTAAGATAAGACAAAAGATATAGAATAGTGAAGCAATTATGAGCCATGCTACTATGCAAATAGTCCAATTACTTCAAAACACTAGGCCTAATATCACCAAAGTCAACCACATACACCATAAATTTAAGCTCGCCCTTGAGGTGCGGGGCTACTTCATAATGGCCTAACAAAGGATATAGTGGTTGGGATGAAACTGATGGCCGCCTATAGACACTCCATCTCCAAGAAGACTTATCCAGTGAATAGTTTTAGCATAAGTTGCCCATACCCATGAAAAAGGTTTACCAATCGTAATCAAATTTAGGCCTAACCAAGATATAAATTCATCTGAAGTATATCTAAACCCAGGGACTTCCCCTAGTTATTAAACCTGGCGAGGAAGCCAATCATTAGACAGTTAAAACTATTTACTATAAACAAGATAGTAGCATCGTGCATAGAACTTACATGGACATAGCAAACTAAATTTTGATATATATATATGAGCCCTAGAGATAAAGTCAGGGCTAGTGAATTAATGTAAAAAAAAATTAAGCAGGCAATTAAATACCTTGGGGAGTATTAAAAAGCTAAAAGAAGTACGCAATCAATACTAAAAACTGCTCTTGCACTACATACAAAGAGTAGTTACTAACTAGTTTTCAGACCTTCTACTTAGAATACCTAAATCAACTCTTTAATCATTAAGGAAAATCTCTTAAAAAAATTATCCGCTTCACTATATTTTTGTTTGCTGGCCCTCGATGATTGCATACTTTCCTCAAAACTTGCATGAACATCTGCTTGAAGTGGCGCTAAAAACTCATCTGCAGATTTCTGTCTCTGTTCTTCGGTGTCGTACTCGCTTCGAATCTGATTCAACTCACCAACATCTAACCATATCCCAGAACACTTACTACATTGATCAACTTCAATTTGTTCCTTAATGCTGTAGGCTCGCCTGATTAGAAACGCGGTCTCATCACATTTGGGACAACTTCGCGCACCTTGCCCATCTTCATGTATAATAGTTTTCCCCTCCCCTTTACCTAAGAGAATATTGTCATTAACAAACTCGTGTGGCTCATCAAATTTAAGCATTTCAAATTGATCGAACCAAATCCCTCCGCATCCACTACTGCAAACATCAATTAAAATGTCCCCAGCTTTAATTTCGATAAGAGTATCATCACATGCAGGGCATTTCATTGTGTTTTGTTCCATGGCTCTATTTACGATTGTTTAGAAGTGATATGCTTAGATCCTGAGAATACAAATCGACCTCAGTAGAATATAACTTTAAAGTAAGTCTATAGTTAAATAAATAGTCACCCATAATTCTGGCATTCTATTAGCTTCTTACACCAAATAAGTGGTAAAAACTTACTTTCTGAGAAAACTAAACTACTAGTAAAACCTAACTAAACCAATGCAACTAACATTAGCTGACATATGCATGCCTCCATAAAACACTGGCATCACAATCAAATCTTCGCTACTTTAAAACAATTTCCAGTCTATAAATTCATAGCTATTAACTCATGGCACAAAGCTCAACATCCAACTCGCCACTTCAAGCAAATATAGATGCAAGTAGTCACATCCTTCTTTGCACCAAAGATGGAATCCCCTGCCAAATCTGCGAATTTTTCACTGTCTAGTCCAAAGAAAAGGTAAACAGCAAGGTTACTTCTATATTCGTAGAGGGGCCACTTCGACTCTTTCCTTTTAACCCAAAGGCAAACGTAAGCCGCTATAACTTCTAGCATAAACATCCCTGCTAAATTTAATATTAAGCTTTCTTCAATGGGAGACGACATACAAACCAATGATTTTAAACAATATCTAAGGAATAAAACATGTCAACAATTAACTCCTCCAATTCACTCGGCGAATCACTACAGGGTCGACGAGTTGACAACAAGTTATCCAATGAGCAGAAGACCAAGGCTCAAGAAATACTAGATAAATATGATACTTCTAAATTGACAGAGGCCGACCATAATTCCATTAAAGAAGCGTTTAAATCTGCTGGCATAAAGCCAGGGGAAGATTTAAAGAATATTTTAGAGTCAAATGGCATAAAACCAGGCGGCCCTGGCAAAGGTCCAAGAGGCGCTGGCCCTGGACACCCTCCTCCTCCAAGAAATGGAGCTAGCTCAACAGGAAATTTAGTCAATATCAGTGCCTAGAAAGTCTCTTGAGAGAAGACTACTTTTTTCTCCACTTAAGCTCGCCCTTGAGGTGCGGGGCTACTTCATAATGGCCTAGAGTAAAACACGTCCAAACTAACTCTTTAAATCCTTCTTGGCACTACGGATCAACTCCGTGGCCAACTTTAAAAAGTTTTCATTATCTAAGCCAAAGTAATCATGAACACTTAGGTTTCTTGCTTCTATAAACTTAATCCACTTTTCTGGATCATCAATAAGCCCGATAGTAGCGGCTTTTCGCACTGACTCCTTAGGAGAGGGCGCGCTTAAGCCCTCGTCTTCGACTCTATTTTTAAAATGCTTCCATGCCAACTCAACTAAAATCTCGTATGACTTTACGACCATTAAGAAATTCAGATCTTGCTGATCTTTTTCTAGATAGTACAACTTAATAGCAGCATCGCTTTGTGCTATGGCTTTCTTGATGTCACTAATTCTCTTTTCTACCACTTAAATATCCTCGAAAATAAGAAGCGCTATTATTATCCCCGCAAACATAAACTAAATCTTGCTGAATGTTTAATAAAAAATCCAAAGGGGCCATATCTAAATTTACGAGATTTATACTTAGGTGGTAGCTATCAAAAGCATCATCTACCTTAGATTTAAAAATAGAATAAGTACCAAAGTCTAACTTAGTACTACCTCCAGTAACACCGATATCGATATCTGAGAACTTTTTATTATCCTTACGGGCCCTCGACCCAAATAGAAGAATCGCGACTGATCCATCAAGAAGCCCATCAAGAAGCGGGGCCAACCTAGCCTTAAGCTCTCTTTCTACTTCATCCTCCGCCGTTCTAACTAAATTTAACGCGGGAGTATTTAGCGCGTCAGCAATATCGAGCACTACTTGAGTAAATGGTGAACGTAGCCCTTTAATATAGGAGGTAATAGAGTTCTTATTGATCTTAGCTTTCTTAGAAAGCTCCGCCAAGGAGTTTATCCCCAAGTCAGCACTTAGTCGTGATATTTTATCTATGTCTAGCTGGTATCTCATAATATTAGGAATTAATCCTACTTTACTAGGATCACCGCTCTATTGCAATAGTTATTTTAAAAGCTTGTTTAGTTATAAACCTTATCCGAGGTGCGGGGCCACGGCCATTAAGTTAAGGGGAAATTTTATAGTCTTGCCAGGCAGGAGCCTGGCGTTCCCAGGGGTTTTCTTAATATTTTGGACAAGAATTCCTGGGAACGCCGGCGTCCTCGCCGGCTTATTCTTCTTAACTTAATGGCCGTGGGTGCGGGGCTAATTGGTAAGGAGATAAACGACACACTTTCTGAGGTTGAATTAGGTGTTATCGCATCTGAGTTGGCTTGGGATGCCGTATTGAGTTGTTTCCCTTAGACGCTCAATCATAAATATAGAGCCAATCTCTCCCACTGAGAAAAGGACCCTATTTCTCTTAAAGTAAGTAGTGGAGCTACTTTGCTATTCGCATAGAATCTAAAAGTTTCACGCTAACCTACTAAAACAACTAGCCCAAAGAGGGGATGAGATCTTTCCCTAATAGATTGAAGTTTTTAAGCTAACGTGATTTAAGGAAGTCGAGTTAATTTTAACTGATCATTGATATTATTTTAGTGGGTAGATGGTAGATAACTTGCTGTACTAGAGTGTCTTTCGAGGCATTCCGATACAGCAGAGTTACCTTTGTTTTAGGGCAGTCATTTAGGTTTACGATCTAAATGACTGCCTGGAATGTTTTAATCTAGGAATTTCAGTCTTGTTTATTCCGTTACTAAAGTAAAACAAGGACTCAACCATGAGCACTAGAACAACTAAGTTTGGTTCAAGAAACAGCTGGTACGTAATCGGACTCGACATCAGCACATCAGCTGTCAAAGTAATGGCCGTATCAAAGCGAGGGAAAGTACTTAAACTCATCAGTGTACCCCTCTCACATGTCGAAGGACTGCCTGAGGGAATAAGCGAAATGGATCCGGACCATGTAATTCAACAAATCCAGAATGCATTTAGCCACCTATTTGCGGAGGGCTTTGATCCAGGAAACTGTATAGGCGTCGCCGCAGGCGGTGCCATGCACGGACTTTGCGAAATTGACGCTGAAGGCAAATTCGGGGGAAACATTGCTTGTTGGGATAGTACAGGAGATGAGGCCGAAGGACGATTCTTCACCAAGGAGCTCCAACGACCAATCGCAGAACGTTTCAGCATGGCAAGATTTTTGGGGCGCGTAACAAGAAGAGGAGAATCTTCCTTCAAATCCGCTCATTTACTTACTCCAGCATCTCTTGCAACCTGGGCTGCGACAGGAGAAGCCGTAACCTTGCCTGGTGATGGTTCTGGCATGGTTGGATTCATGGATGATCCGACTTGCTTCGACAGTGATGCACTTGATGCAGCATGGAGTGCGGCTGGTACAGGAATTCCCAAACTGAGTCCCTTACTTCCAAGGGTTGCTCAATTTGGCGAATTGATTGGTTGCACTACAGAAGTTGGACATAGGCTTTTCGGCCTTAAGGTAGGGACTCCCTGGGCAGCGTCTTGTGGCGATCAGCCACTCGGTTCTCTCGGTAAAGGATGCGTACGCCCTAAAAGTATTTCTGTGGAGCTCGGCTCCTCAATCGTAGTTAATGCTTTTGGCTACGAACCCATCCTTAACCAAAGGGGACTAATCGAAGCTCTCAGATCGTCTCTCGGTGACACTCACTCCATGTGCTGTGTTACCAATGGCTGTCAAAGCTACGATGATTTTGTGCGGCAACAGATGGAAATATCAAGAACCTGGCGCCATAGACCAACACCCTTTGATACTATGCTAAAATTACTTTCAGAAGAAGCTTCGAAGGTTACCCCTGGAGCTGAGGGATTAATCTTCCAACCATTCTATCGCCCTGAAGGTGCCTTACTTCACCCCAAAAACGGCGTAAGGGCTTCGTGGCTCGGTGTAACGAGAAACAACTTCTCTCCAGGACATCAGACCAGAGCAGCCATGGAAGCACCGCTCTACATACTGCGTCGTGCTCTCAGCCAGATTACACAAGGAGAAAACGTTGACAGAGTAATACTTTCAGGAGGTGGAGCGAAGGATAATCTCTGGCCTCAAATCGTAGCTGATATGCTAGGGTGCGAAGTGCAAATTCCCATCACGGAAAACGGAGAATTGCAAACGGAAGCCGTAGCTTTCGGGGCGGCACTGAACGCTCTTGCGATGGTGAGCGCGCTGGAAGGAGAAGAAATTGATGCTTGCTCATTCGTAGAGGAGCACGTCACACTAGGGCCAGCAATAGTTCCGAATGAGGAACTAGGCTCGTTCTATGACCGGCAGGCACAAAAATTCTTCTCGGCAAACGATGGACTAGCTCAACTATGGCTCCTGAACGCTCAAGCTTAGATGCTTAAGACTGGAGTGAATGCCAAGCACTCTATTGCCAGCAAGGTTATATCGAGGTAACCCTGCTGGCTTTTTCTCTTACTTTTACAGAATTCCAAGAGTAGCGGGGCTACTTTTCTAAATACTGAAGTCAGATTGAAAAGAAAGCTGTTTTTTTGGTGAAGAACAGCAACTTCTTTTGGAATAAACCTTATAACGTCAGCTGAAATACCTTGCTATCGAAGCAATAGCTGCTGCTAAAGCAAACAGCCCCATACTCACGATAGCGATCTCGGCGATTGGGTCTGGGTCTTTGACGAGTCTTATAATCGGCCGTCTCCATCCCCTTTTTCTTACCGTCTCCGTATAGGAAGGCATCGGCCCAAAGAATAGGGTCTTTCGAGCCAAAAACAAAAGAAAGAAAGAAAAAAAGCCAACTGCCCCCATGTATAAAATGATATTGATCATTTTACTGTTCTCCTCAATCCAAAAATCGCAAGGCAACACACCAAGGCGCTCTTTGGAAAAACCTTTAGTCCGCTTATGTTATAGTAATTAATACCAAACTATGTGCATATAAAATATAAAATCGACCTGAATCTCCTTAAGACTGCACTAAAAAACTAATCATTAAAGGCAGATAGCTTGAATCCAACGTTGGCATAATTCTAAATTTTACGCTTGGAATAAGTTTAAGTTTCATACTTGCTACGATAACAAGCTCCATTCAAACTAATATTTTATTTTTAATGCCTTAATTAATTTTTTCGCGAGAAATCACTTTGGGATAATTCTTATCCTTGAAATCTCCCAGAGTAGCGGGGCTACTTTTTAGAGGGCAATAATACGCTGAGGCCATGTAGATCAAAAAGAGCTTCTCCACCTCTGTCTCTGGCCCTGCCAGCCAAACTATCTCTGAGCTCTTAGTGGGGTCTATCTTTTTTCTTTTACTTGAGTAGCGGGGCTACTTTTTTGTTCCAAAATGAAACTCTATTTTTAAACAAAAAAATAGAGATAAATATAGCGGGCGGAGATCTTGCCGAGGCACCTCACTTTTCCGTCAACTCCCAAAGCGTCTTAAAAACCATTCTAAAGTTATTAGAAATCACCGAATCATTTATCAAAAGCGCGAAGTGCGGTTC
The DNA here is from genome assembly GCA_964353175.1 of uncultured Bdellovibrionales bacterium. Lineage (GTDB taxonomy): Bacteria > Bdellovibrionota_C > UBA2361 > SZUA-149 > DAOLCO01 > JAIYCX01. The sequence continues at coordinate 319,792 of CAYGUX010000001.1, forward strand.
TCTTCTGGTGGTGGCGATAATGGTGTATTCCCCGTGGACCCAGATACTACTATTAAAATCTTGATTCCCCGGCATGCGGCGAATTTCTCTATTAGCGATTTTTTCTTTCTTTTGCTGTTTTAGGCCTTCTTTTGTTGAGAAGAGACAGATTTTTTCAATACGGACGGGGCGTTTCCATGATTGATTATGCCAGTCTTTGTATTCATCCACGAAGGTATGATCTTGAAAACCCCACATAGTATCTTCGCCGATGTTGATATAGCTTTCTGTCCATTTGGGTTGATAGGTATAAAGCATATTCTCTATTGCTCGCTTACCTTCAAATGTATTTATCTTTGGTGGCAAGTGATGAGCCCTTCCAAAGAAGGGAGTGAGATATTCAATTATTTCCTTGGCCGAGTTCTCTTTTTGTTTCAAACTCTCCTTTTCAAGATCCACTAATCGTTTGATAGCCTCTTTCGGATCAATCGCTCTAAAGAATATTTTGCTATCAGAAGTTTCCTTTGAAACAAGACCTTTAGCTACGAGTGATTCAATCAGGCCGTAAGCTGTAGAGCGAGGTACACCTGCAAGCTTAGCAATTTCCGAAGCAGAGCCTACGCCTAGTTCTACCATGCTGACGTAAGAACTAGCTTCAGACCCCGATAGGCCTAGGGAGTTGAAGATTGAGGTTAGGTGGTTGTCCATTTGGCTTCTTTGTTTGTTGTCGGTTAAGGACGACAAAATAACATACTGAGATTATTAAGGCAATCTAACTAAAAAGTCAAGGTGTTTGAATATAACGGCAAGACATGATATCATGGTGACCGTAGAGTCTTTCGACTCTTTGTTCTTTGAAGATTAATTCTTTAGAAGGTTTTGCAATGAGTGCAATGAGTAGGAGTAATTTAGTTGCCGAAAATACGCTTTCTTTGTTTTTCCTCTCTGGGTTCAGACAGGACTACGATATGGAAAGGTTGCTTTGTGTTTTCCAAAAGTGCACAGGCATAAGAGAGGAAGACCGTATGGTACATCCATTAGGCAAAGACCCTCTTTCACCAGTACCTTTCAAAGAGGCATTGATTAGACCGGAGACAGGAAGAGATCTCATTGCCTTGTGTAACAGCGAGGATGCTATTCCGCTTCTTTCTTGGATTCACACAAACTCAGAATGCATGACGACCCTAAGGGATCAGGGAAAGAGAGTTTGCTTAGCCGCTGTTCCTTTCGTAGGAGGAATTGAGGGAGACGAGCTTTTTTTTGCCCTTGGTGCAAGCAGTGCGTCACTTAGGTTGGCAAAAGCTGGGGATGTATTTCTGTCTGCATATGCGAAGCGGTTCGACTACGGAGATGTACGATTCGAGCATGGAATTTTCGTTTAATTGGACTAAGTGAAAGGTTGTCGGTAACTCGATGAGGCGGAGTAGAAATACTCCCCTCTTTTTATAAATATGAGATTAGTATAAGCACTATTCATAAATTGTTAGGCTACATATGCAAAATAGAAATACAATCTCAATCCTAGGAGGAGGTTTAAATGCCATAACTACGGGCATCGTTCTTCAGCTACTTGGTGCAAAAACAGAACTACTCTCTGACGCTTTTGCTGATCAAGAACGCATGAAAAATAGATATGACAACGCTTTATTTGCCAGCCTTTATGCTTCAGGATCAGTAATACCTCATTCTGTGAATGCGATGGGATTAACTGACTTACTTGATAGCAGTATTGCTTGCTTTCGTTTTATTGCTCTAACCGCAATGGCCGGGGTTAGACAACAAAGGCATTACGAGTTGTTTGAAATACCAAAAAACAAGCCAGACTATTTAAATAGCCTGTCTAAGTTAGAATTCATAGATTTAAAAAACAATAACGAGAAGCTACTAATTCGACAAAGAACGACAACTCACCTAGAAGGTTGGTCATTCGATTGTTTTTTTGCTGAGGCAGATACTTATATCCCCTTTCTTTTTCAGCTTTATAAGGCTCTTGGTGGCTCAATTAAAAAAATTGAGAAATTAAGCTATGAAACACTACCGGATTCACCTCTTATCGTAAATTGTTTAGGTTACGGGACTAGAAATGTATTTGAAGACCCATCAGAACTATACTTCGTAAAAGGGCAGTTGCTTTTGGTTCACACAAAATTACCTCCCTTATCTAAACAGAATTCAAACTTATTCTCTTATAATTACACACCCAAGGAAGGATATCCTACCAAGACTGGTCAGGGAGATGTGTATTTCTATCCAAGAACCAACAACGTAATACTTGGTGGCTCAAGGCTCGAGGGTGTATTTAACGATAAAAAGGAGTGGATTGGTGATTCTCACATCGGCAAAACAACACTCATAGATGGCATAGAAGTCCCACTTGCAGCCTTAGATCTCAATCGTGAAATTTTAATTAATAGTACCGGTATAGACATTAAGGACTACAAAATAAATGCGATAGAGGGATATAGGTTTTTAAGAAGAACTGGCTTAAGGGTTGAGGAAGAGAAACTTTTTGATGGAAGGAGTGTTTTTCACAACTATGGCCATGGTGGTTCAGGCCTTACTCTTTCTTGGGGAACATCCCTAAAAGTAGCAGAACAAATTCTGAGTGAAAATGATTTTAATTGTTTTTTTAATCCTGACTTAGAGTTACTACAAATCCCCCTTTTCCCCCATGTGGCTCAGGGTCTCTCTGAAATAGTTAACGTAATTATAGGTAGGTAGCCATTCCATAGCTTTACATTAATAAAAAGATGGTGCATCTTTCTCCAAGTTACCAAGGTATTCAAAGTAGTAATGATAACAAATAATGAACTCTAATAAAAAAATTCTCCTTATATTCTGTGGTGGAACAATATCCATGCACAAAAACACGACTACGGGAGCGCTTGATATCGCTCATGGAGCTGATCAGTTATTTAAATTAGAGCCTCGATTGATCGAAATTGCTTCTATTACTGTCCATAATCTTACAAATATAGACAGCACTAACATGTCGGCCAGCGATTGGATTCAAATAGGCAAAACCATTGAGGAGAACTATAATCAGTATGATGGTTTCGTTGTCACAATGGGGACGAATACACTAGCTTATGCCTCAAGTGCACTTTCCTTTTCGATTCAGAAGCTAGGAAAACCAGTTGTATTCACCGGAGCGCAAATTCCTGCCGAGGCTATTAGTACGGATGCCAGGAACAATCTAGTAAATGCGCTGAGAGTGGCTACGATGGATATTGCCGGTGTGTTTGTTGTATTCGGCAGTAAAATCATATTAGGCTCGCGAGCTAAGAAGCTTAGTGAGGCAGACCTCGATGCATTCGGTAGTTTTAACGATGGTGATTTTGGCGAAATCTCTATTGGGATAAAGATTAATAAAGAAGAACAGACTCAACACGATAAGACACCTAGCTTTAAAAATAGTTTTGATGAAAATATAATTAGTCTTACATGCATACCTGGCTTTAAAGTAGATTATCTAAACAACTTGATTGAGAGTGGAATAAAGGGAGTTATTCTTAGGGGCTTTGGTGCAGGTGACATATCTTACGATTTTATTCCATTTCTTGAGCACGCAAGAAGCAAAAAGGTACCCGTAGTTGTTACTACTCAATGTCGAGGATCTACTGTGATGGGTTTAAATGACCCTGGCCTAAAGGCCCTTGAAGCTGGAGTTATCCAAGCTTTTGATATGAGCATGGAATCCATGTCCACAAAACTCATGTGGATGCTTGCTCAAAACACTCCATATGAAAAGTTCAAAGAACTCTTTCACACCAATATGTCAGGAGAGATCAACATTAAACGAACTAAGTTTTTTATTAACAAGGAGCTTAGTAATCTTGTTGATTATTCGAATCTTGTTTAGGGTCTGCTGAAAAACTCGATCTAATGTGTTTTTGTTCCGGAAAATAAACAGGAAGCCGTGCGGAAGGAGGGAAGAGGAACAGTAAGGTTACATTTAAAAAATCAAAACAAAAAAGATCGAGGTATGTTAGGATCTCAATAGAATGCGCCTGAGCTTGGATTGTTCTTTGGGGCGGATTGGAAGGCCTGATTTGGCAAGTTTAAATTGCCGAATCAAATCAGGCCTGACGCCTCGGAGCTACGAAGGCAAAGCCTTAGTGCGAGAATGAGGCCCAGAGGACAATTTAAGCTCAGGCCCATGGCGTAATTACTTGCAAGAATCTATCTCTATGCAAAAGAATGTGGGGGAATGAGTGCAATCAAATGACCCGATAAACTCTTCTACCATGCTCACCCTCTGGCCTCAAACTATATTCAGCTAACAACTCCCAGCCCTTCTCCACCTCCGTCTCTGGCCCCGCAAGCCATACTATTTCTGGAGCCTTACTTGGGTCTATCTTTTTAAGAGCTTTTATATCTTTCTTACTTAACTTTAAGGCTCTTGCTGTAAATGAATCAACAAACTCTATATTTAACTTAGACAAACCATCGACCCTTTCTTTGATCGCAGAAATATTATTTAAACCCAATTCCTGAATAACCTCTTCCATAAAATGAACTCTTTTTTCTCTTGGTTCGAGCAAAATAGTTTCGACCTCATAGCCCTGATCTTGATATAGAAAATGCCAAAAAAAACCAGGGATACCAGCACCAGTACCGATATCCATATACCTAAGTTTTCCAACAGAACGATCTTTATTACAGATATAAAAAGAAGCCAGGGAATCAGTGAAGTGAGTTAGAAGAAAGTCTTCTATACTCTTAAAAGGCCCGACTAAATCATGCGTTTTATTCCAGAGTATGAGTAAATTTAAATATTTCTCTGAAAGCTCTACAAACTTAGAGCTGGGCTCTCGCATTTCTGAGAATTGAGGCAACTTAAGTAACTCAGCAATAGCCCTTTCTATATGAATACTTGCAATACCCACTCTAGTATAAGACCCCAAGGACTAAGAACATCCAGCTCGCCTTTCTCTGGAACTAGGTGGCTTTTTAAAAGTCTTTCGTTTTAAATGTACGCCTAAAATTGCAACGGCCGCAGGTGTGACGCCAGATATCCTTGAAGCTTGACCAAGAGTAGCAGGTCTTACTTTTGTCAAACGCTCCTTAACCTCAGTGCTCAAGCCTTCTATCATCATATAATCAAAACCAGATGGAACCTTATCTTCTTCCATCTTTCTTAATCTAGCGATGTCTAACTCTTGGCGTTTTAAATATCCAGAAAATTTAGTTTCGACCTCTACGGAGGTCTTCTCTTGAAGATCTAAGGTAGCCTCAGTGGGGAATTGTTTAAGCACCGCCTCATAAGAAATTTCTGGTCTTCTAAGAATCGTTGATAAGGAAGTTTTATCATAGATATGAGCAGTACCAAATATATCTAACCTCTGATTATCCTCAGGGATAGGCTTTAAGTATGTTGAATCCAATCTAGCTTTTTCTTTCTCAATTCTCTCTCTTCTAGCTTCAAATACACCCCATTCAAGATCAGATACAATCCCTAACTCTCTAGCAATAGGAGTAAGACGTAAGTCTGCATTATCCTCTCTTAAGTGTAGGCGATACTCAGCCCTAGAAGTAAACATTCGATACGGTTCAATCACACCTAAAGAAGTTAAATCATCAGCCATAACGCCTATATAAGCTTGATCTCTCCTTATATATAAAGGATCTTGCTCTCGAACAAAAAGAGCGGCATTTATACCAGCTAAGATGCCTTGCGCTCCAGCCTCTTCATAGCCAGATGTTCCGTTTATTTGCCCAGCCAAGTATAAACCTTCATAAGACTTAACCTTAAAGCCTGGGTCTAACTCCGTCGGATCAACATGATCATACTCAACAGCATAAGCAGGAACTAAAATTTCTGCGTTCTCAAGACCTAAAATACTTCTTACAATCTCATTCTGCACATCAAGCGGTAAGGATGTAGAAATACCATTCGGATACACGATGTCCGAATCAAAGCCTTCTGGTTCTAAAAATACACTATGAGAATTCTTACCGCTAAACCTAAACACCTTATCTTCAATAGATGGACAATACCTAGGTCCACCAGACTCGATCTGGCCATTAAACATTGGGGAGAGATGTTTATTCTTTTGAATTATCTCATGGGTGCGTTCATTCGTATTGGTTATCCAACAAGATACTTGAGGTCTATCTATGGTTCTTGTTCTAAAAGAAAAAGGTAGGATAGGATCGTCACCTTTTTGTTCTTCGCATTTTGAAAAATCTATTGAAGACAGTCTAATTCTAGGAGGAGTACCTGTTTTAAGTCTCCCCATTCTCAAACCTAAATCTTGGATTGAATCACTAAGGGCATAACTTGCTGGCTCCCCGACCCTTCCGCCCTTGGAGATATCTTTCCCAGTATGCATTAAACCACGAAGAAAAGTTCCAGTAGTAACCACTACGGCCTTAGATTTAAATATCTCTCCCGACTCAGTCTCCACACCTTCAACAACTTGAGAGCTAGAAAGAATTCTTTTTACAGGCAAACCAAGAGTAGTAAGATTCTGAGTAGCTAGAACCGCCTTAGTTATTCTATTTTTATATAAAGTTCGATCTGCTTGCGCCCGAGATGACCTTACCGCAGGGCCCTTGGAGGAATTTAAAGTTCTAAACTGAATGCCAGTTTCATCAATCGCCAAAGCCATTTCACCAAACAAGGCATCGATTTCTTTAACTAACTGCCCCTTTCCTAAGCCACCAATAGCAGGGTTACAAGACATCTGACCAATTTTGTCCATGTCATGAGTCAAAAGTAAGGTCGAAAGGCCCATACGAGCACTCACTAGGGCTGACTCCACCCCTGCGTGACCACCACCAATTACTATGATATCAAAAATTTTCATTAGGAAACTAACAATTTCAAGATCTTAACTTAACTCCGCTACTAAGTATAAAGCAGAACTATCATATTCTATGAATAGATGATGAGTTATATACTATATTAAGGAAAAATGCGACCTTGGTGCGTACAAAATAAGCGAGGGACTGTGAGTCAACTGTTTATTTTTTAAATTTTCGACCGCACGTAGATACACCTAAATCTTTTCCCCGACACTCTTAACAAACTCCTTCAAATCACTAATCATTCGTGGCAAGTCTGTCACGACCTTAGATATATCAATTTCTTCGTAAGAATGAACGAGCTTATTTCTAAAGCGCGCGGCTTCTGAAAATCTTTTTGCGAATTCGCTATTCAAGTATCCAAGATTAGCTAGCTTCAATATCGCATCTGCATAAGAATCGGGAATCATTCCGCCTTCCTCACAAACAATATGTTGAGATATATCAATAACGGCAGATAAAGCATTTTGCAATGAATGCAAAAGAGCGTATTGATCTCTAATATTACTATCGGCACTCAGTTCACCGCTAGTAGTAAAATCAGAAAGTAGCGATAGCTCTTTAATGATATTTGCTAATTTTCTCTCCAAGGTGTTCGTATCTATAGGACTCATTTGTATCCCGCAATGGTTTCTTTTATTCTATTCCGTCTCAGTTCGAAATACGGCTTATATTCAATATACTGATTAATCGCTTGAATCTTAAACTCAGTGAAAAGAGATGGTTTAGATTCGTATAGAAGGAAACCGTCTTTAGCTACATTGGCAAGAAGTAATACTGGGACTACTCTAAGATCCACAATCTCAGGTAACCTAAAAATCTCACTAAACTCAGATTCCAATTTTAGAATATCATTAGTCTCTAGCACTCTGTTAGACTTAACTGCAATATCGGTATCGGAGTTGGGACGCGCTAAGCCTCTAGCCCGAGAACCATAAAGCACTACCAATATGAGATCGTAGGTCGCCGCTATTTTGCAGATCTTAACTTTATCGCTATCTGAGATGTTCATTTTATCGTACATTCACTAATTATGGCATGCGTTTACGCACCATATTAGTATTATAGCAATAATCCAAGCTAATTCCAAGCTATTTAATTTGCACGGCAAACTCCGACCGTAGCCTGCAATCTTCCATGAGTCATATCGATTAATTCGAATCTCGATTCTATCGTGTCACTTTGAGTAGTAAGTACTTCCATACAGTCTGCTCTTGCTGAGTCAAACAATGTTGTCAAGATACCAACTGAACCAATCTAATAATATAGAGGAGGTAGTAAAAATTCTTAGAGGATAGTTGAAAACTTAAATTGCATTAAAGAGAACCATAGCCCACCAAATGTATCAATAAAGCTATACCTGAGCCCTATAAGCTATCCATGCTCATAATAAATACTTAAGAATTAAGAATACTCAAAGAGCTTTCTACTCTTTAGAGTGAAGCATTTTAAGGAGTTTTAGTGACTAGAGTATAATAGCTAATAGAACTTAGGAATCTTGGACAGTGATACGATATAACGCCAAAGAACAAATGCAGGATTCTATAAGTACTAGAAGTTGCCCTGAGCAATTAGGCAGACTACTAGACGGCAAAATTTTATCTTCTTTTAAAGACTGCCTCTTAGAAATCTCTGCTAAAACTTATTATTCAAATAGCAATCAAAGTAGAACCCTCTCTCCAACTGATCTTAGTATTATTAAACTTAGTATAATTTGTTTTAGTGCATTTATTCTCTATTCAAAATATTTGAACTTTTCTTTATTTAACATTAGTGATTTGAGCGCGGTAGAGATTGCTAGCCCAGCTAACACTTCTAAGCAAACTGATAATCAGGTGCTTTCAAGTACTGAGGGAAGCGTAGCTCAGCAAGGTGGCCTAGTTCAGTTCATCTCAGGAGTGATCGCTGTATATATTCCAGAAGCAACGGATTCAGGAAAGGTAGCTAAAGAAATCATACGAATAAGTAACGAAGAAAATGTTGACCCTCTTTATATCGCAGCCGTAATTTCAGTAGAAAGTGGGTTCTCACCCAAGGCAAAGTCTAATGTAGGCGCAACTGGCTTAATGCAACTAATGCCAGTGACCGCTCAATATTTATCAAAAAAGTTAAATAAAACTTCCACACCTCCAAAACTGACGGATACTAAAACCAACATTCACCTAGGTGTTATTTATCTTAAAGTTCTGAATAAAAGATTTAAAGGAAACAAAAAGAATGTCCTAGCTGCATATAACATGGGGCCAACTAAGCTACGCAGAATACAAACTAATGAAGGTGATATCCCTGAGGAAGTAGAAAAGTATGCAGATAAGATCATTAACAGAACAAGGCTCTGGAATAAACATTTTGAAACAGCAAAGAAGTACGCGAGTTTAGAAGCTTCGCATCGTTCGTAAGTGTATAATTAATTGAAATTTCAGGAGAGTTGTAGGAATGAGGGTTTTAGATACCCTCGTTCCAGGTCTTTTAATATTCCAATTTGAATTTAGGACCTAAGCTAAATCAAATCTCAAAACATGCAGTGCACTCTTAGCATTCAAGCTTACTTCAGTTCCTTCTTCAATTGTAAATGCATCGCCCGCTTTTACTTCTTGATCATTTACTATAACTTCTCCTGAAACAACTTGATACCAATAGTGCCTATCTGCTTGATGAGAATATTTCCTACGTTCTCCAGAATCTAATTTATACAAATTCAACTTCGCATCCTGACGCAAACTCACTAATGCGCCATCGGACTTTTCTCCAGCTAGGTATAATTCCTTACTAATCGGATCGATCACTGCTTCTTCGTAGGAAGGTTCAATGTCCATTTCATTTGGCATTAACCAAATCTGATATAAATGAACTGCTTCCGTATTGGAGTTATTAACCTCACTGTGTAATATGCCACTTCCTGCAGACATTTTTTGAATAACGGTATTATCAATCACAGCACTACTACCCAAACTATCCTCATGCTTTAGAGAACCACTAAGCACTAGAGTAATTATTTCCATGTTCTTATGTGGATGTTTTCCAAAACCCATAGCTGGGGCGATCACATCCTCGTTAATTACTCGTAGGGCACGGTAGTTCATATTTCCTCGATCGAAATAGTCGCCGAAAGAGAAAGAGTGGTAGCTGTCTAACCAATCAATCTTCCCTCGCCCCCGATTTTCACTCTTTCTTATATTAAGCATGTCTCCTCCCTATATTACATAATAATATCAACATATTAAAAGTAGCCCCGCACCCACGGCCATTAAGTTAAGGGGAAATTTTATAGTCTTGCCAGGCAGGAGCCTGGCGTTCCCAGGGGTTTTCTTAATATTTTGGACAAGAATTCCTGGGAACGCCGGCGTCCTCGCCGGCTTATTCTTCTTAACTTAATGGCCGTAGCCCCGCACCAAACTCCCTTAGTTTTAAGCTATAGGAGGGCGGAGCATTTAGTTGACTCATCAACTATAGTCACTCTTAATTGACTTGTCAACTAAATTTCGATACTTGAAAAAAATGGCTCAGAAAACAGATATACTGCTTGATAATTGGTCGAGGCTCTTCGAGAGTTATCGAATGGCAAGAAAACAAATTGAGGACTTAATTAAAGACGTCTCTCCTCTTGCTTTAGATGAATACGACTTCCTACTAATCCTTAGTAGAGAGCATCAGTATCAAGCCAGGCTCTCCCACCTTGCTGATAAAACTTTTTATACCAGAAGTGGAATTAGTCGAGTCTCAAAGAGGATGCTTGAGAAGAAGTATATTAAACTAGAAAAATGCGAAGAAGATAAAAGAGGGTCGTTCGCGGTACTGACGGCTGAAGGTATTAAAGCAATTAAAACTACATGGTCCCTATACTCCGAAGCGATATTAAAAACCTTAGAAAATGGCCTTGGCGAAGAAGAGAATAAGAACTTAGGAACGCTGCTTGAAAAGATAATCATTCATCTTAGAAAAGATGAACTCGTGCAACTAAACAAATCAAGCAGCAAAACTTAACACCCTCCCCCTCTGCGCTCTCTGCGTCTCTGCGGTGGGTTTTTAAAGAATAGTGGGGAGTATATAACCGCTGAGGCCCTTCGACAAGCTCAGGTGGCAAATCCCTCCCCTCCGCATAAGCCTACTTATTTCCCATCATCTTTTGCATCTGTTGTTGCATTTGTTGCAACTGCTTCATGTCAACATTGCCTAACTGTTCTTTCAACTTCTTAGATGCTTCATTGACGTTCATCTTCTTACCATCAGCCAAAACAACATCTCCAGGCTTCATATCCGCAGGACAATCACCCTGATACTTAGATACCCCACTAGAAGTACTTCCTGCATTTCCCATCAAAGGAGGGTTCATGGTTGATTTAGTATTTACTGTATATTCAGAATCAAAATCTCCGGCAATTACAGACTCAACATCTAATTTAGTTACACCCATATTACAGCTAAGCTTAGATATATATGAATTTCCAGACTTTTTAACTTCAGTCCCCTCACACATGCCCTGCATCAGTGAGCGAGTCATATCCATAATGTCCTTTAATGAAGTCTGATCACCTATACAATGCTTACTACTAGTAGGTTTACCATCTTCAACCATTGATGATTCCCAAAGACCAGCTTTAATTGGTGGCATCTCTTGGGCTGACACTAGACTAGAAAAAAAAACTAATAAGATCGGAAAAATTTTCATTTTATATCCTTAAATGAGTTAATGAGATCTCTTTATAAACAAGATTTTTATAATTTACAAAGGATTAAAGGTCTATCTAAACTGAGAAACCCTGTCTAGGTAAAGTTTAGCTAAAGGCTCCCAAGAATAACTTTGTATAGATTTATTCTTTGCGTTTTCAATAAGCTTTGTAGTGTCGATAGTACCTTCAACAACATCAAGCACCGCCTTAGCAAAAGATACATTATCATTTCTAAGAAGAAAATGTTCTCCATCCTTGATCTCCACCCCTGCGACCCCCATAGTAGTAGCAACAATTGGTAACTCTGCGGCCATCGCTGAAAGAATCTTGTTCTTTATTCCCGCTCCTAATCTCATGGGGCAAACGAATACACTGGCATTTTCTAAATAAGGCTGCATACTTGGAACCATACCTAAAACTTTAACACCTTCGATACGCTCTAAGGCCAAGACCTCTTCCGTTGGACCCATCCCTACCACATGAAATTCTATCTGAGGGTTATATTTCCTAACTAGAGGGAAGATATTCTCAGCAAAGTTTATGGCAGTATCAATATTAGGGCGATAATTCATAATCCCCGTGAAGATCGCAATTGGCTTTCTAGGGCCTGCACTAAGTGTCCTCTCAAACAAACTAAGATCAACTCCATTTGGAATCACCTCAGTTCGAACCCCCCACTTATCTTTCAAATAGTCCGTATCTGCTTGCGAAACCATAGAAAGGAAATAGCCCTTTTTATCAATCTTTTTAAGGTACGAACCAATGGCATAAGCTTCAAGCCAGTGATCTACTTTTGATAAAAAGTTTTTCTGAACGGAAGCCTCTCTCATATACAGAGCAGGAAGTGCATCTCTTATATCGATACTAATATCTGCAATATCCAAATCCTCGGGCACATACTGAGCATTAAGCAATTGATTGACATGGAGATGAGTAATCCCCTGCTCTTTAACTAAGTTACGTATCTCTCTATGAGTATTTTTTACATACTCAGGATTCCTTTTAGCTTCAAAAAAATAAGGGAGGTTCAGTATTCGATGGATAATTCGCCCTTTTAGAGTAGGAAGTGGCGGTGGAGGAAGAAAAGTGACACCATCGATTAAGTCTAATACGTCTTCCTGTAAAACCTCTTCCTTAGAGATACAAATATAGATAATCTTGTGGTCTCTAGACCACTCTTTCGTAAGATGAAAAAGTCGTGGAGAACCTGCCTGACTTGGCGTTGTTGGTAATACGTTTGTAAGAATTCCTATAGTAGGCATGTGAATACGGAGTGTTAGCTTTATTTACTTAAGTGAGAACGTATCTATCTGAGATTTTTCCTAAAGCAAAAATCTCAGATAAACCAATTAGCATAGTTCAAATTGCTAAGATATAGATGTTAGGTCAATTTACTGCTAAAAACGGTATGGCCAGTTGAGAACTTCTCTAATTTAGCGTATCAATCCTCTTTCTTTATCTGCGTAGATAAAGAAAATATTGAAGGTTCTTCGAAAGGTTTATAGAAATGCCAGCAGGTAGTAATAGTAAGCACGTGGACAGTTCTATTCTTTGGACTCTTTTAGAATTCCGTCAAATTGCAGAAAAGGGAAGAGGCTATACCAAAACGAGCCTATGGATTACGGCCGTAGAAGAACTTAAAGATCATTTTCCTAGGTTAAGAAAGGATTTGAAAAAGGCAAGGCTGAATCTTAATCAATGGGAATTGATTATTCAATATATTTTTACGGAGTGCGGCCGACCATACTTTTCTTACGACTACCCCACGGAAGCGAAGATATTTTTGTCGATGATGGAAAAAAGCCTCCGAAAAGCATTGCCCCAAAATGGTACTTTTCCAATAGAATTAAGAAAAAAGTACACTGACAGCTGCCATTTCAGAGAGTTTGAATTATGGCATAAGGGCGAATTACTCCTCTCATCCAAGAAGGAATACGTTGGGCCAGACTACGATTTGTAAGGAGCATAACGCTAGGTTTTTAAGGGAGCCCCTCCGGCTCCCACCTTTTTACTTACTCTGATTTTTTTCCTTTTCTTTAATAAAAGGTAGTCCTCTACTTTCTCAAATAATTGGGGGCACTTAAGATGATAGGTAGGCTTAAGGTTTTTGGTATTTTCAAAAGCACATATTCCCCCGCCTTTACTGATTGACTTATGGCTGATATAAGCGCATTACTTTTGAGCCTAATTTATAGGGCTGTTGATCTTTTTCATTGTTGTTTGAGTAGAAGAAAGCTTAGCTTCTTTGTTATGAAGTGAATACCCCCTCTCCACTTTTTTATAAAGAAGGCTAAGTGCACAAAAGGTTTTTTGTTTCATCTGGAATGCTCAACAGCGTAAAGGAGTTTTCTTTTACGCTGTTGAAAGAACTGGGTGGATACCAATTTTTCTTGGATGTTACCAAGAACCGCCTATTGAAAGTTCATAAGACAGTGGGATGTTAACCGCCCGCAGTTTTAGCGAATGGTTAGGTTTAGAAAATGGGAGTTTTTATTATGGGTACGCGCGCACTTTTGGATATATATCGCAATGCCAACTTGTCTTTGCGTAACATCTTTTTTAACGGCGGCCAGGGGGAAATGAACTTTGTTCATAACCCTTACTGGAAACCTGCCAATAATCCTTGGACGAAATTAGCTGATGATAAGCGAAATCCTACCTTGGTATTTACTGGCCAGCAGGCAGGAATGGGCGTAACACCTGACCAGTTCCTGGAAACCGTGAGTGAATGGCCAGTAAAACCAGATGGATTTGAGCTTTGCGCTTGGGGTGGCTTTGTTGATATCGATAAGGCTGCTACGAGCGATGACTATTGTCGTGAATTGGTTCAGAAGTTCGGACCAGTATACGTGATCTCGACACATCTGGAGACGGAGCTTATTTATCAGTCTCCAATCAATCGCGATACCTTCGAAGGGATTGCATCCGACCTCTTTGAGGGTGTCGAAAGTAAATTCGAATTGACTGATGAGGAGGAAGGACTTGTTAGCCAGCGGGCTATTGAACGGGTGAAGATTGCGGCACGAGCTGCTGGACGATTGCAAAGGATCCAAAATCATCCTGTGGTAGTCGTCGGCTTTACCGGCTCCAAGATCTTCCACCTGTTTCACAACTTCCCAGGCTCTGCAAAGACAGTCAATCGTCACCTGAAGGCTTGGGGTGGAATTTGGAAGGAACAAATTCTTCCCACTTTCGTGGAAGAGGATGTCTGTTTCGCTTTGGAAATTCACCCTGGTGAGATGGCATTCGATCTGGTGAGTGCGATCGCGTGCTTGGAAGCCGTCGACTATCATCCCCACTTTGGATTCAATTTGGATCCATCTCATCCACAGTGGATGGGGGCAAATGCAGCAGTGATGGCGTTTATTCTGGATGATCGAATATTCTTTGTCCACGGCAAGGGAACGACAGTTGATCTTGCTGACGGCATGTCCTCGCTAATGAACGGATACCTAAACTTCGACCATCCATTACGCGGATGGCGTTTCGAAGCGATGGGGCTTGGAAATGGCGCAGTTTTGGAATTCTTACACACTTTGCGTAAGATCGGATACCGAGGCCCCGTCAGCGGAGAATGGGAAAGTGTTACCCGTAGCTGGAAGGAGTCACAAGGGCTGATGGTTCATTGTATTAAGGTCGGGATGCACGGCGGTGGGCCAGAAGGAAGATTCGACGAATTTGATAATTAAAGGAGAATAACCTCAACTGGCCTCGGCAGGGTTTAAGACTGTGCACGAGGCCTTCTTTCTTCATTTCAGCACTGATTTTTATACAATCGATTATAAGCCTACGTTATCGTTAAGGCAGAAGATTCTTGGTATTTTAAAACTAGTGAGAGACTACTTGACACCCCCTAAGCTAACAAAGCGACACCACTCACAACATAATCACCCGAATACATAAATCCTGCGAAAATATTTGCTTCGGAGAGTTTGTTTTCTATAATTTTCACCCTGGCCTCACCATGCTCTAGATTAGGAGATACCTCCGCATCCATGTAAGTGAGTCTAATCTTAAATGCTTGATAGACTGCTTTATATATTGATTCTTTGATTGAAAATATTAATACGCCCCTTTTTTGAACTTCACTTTCGTCTTCGCTGATCCAAGCTAGCTCATGTTCTGTGGCTATTTTTTTAAATATTCCTAGCTGCCTTTTTTTCTTGTAGTTCTCAAGATCAATTCCTAGCCCCAGATAGTTCTCTGCTCTTGAAACGCAGGCCACTCCCATACCGCCGGAATGTGATATTGACCCAAGAAAACCCTTTGGCCAAAGAGGCTCCCCACTCTCACCTCGCATGATAAAAGAATCTCTGGGAGCGCCGAGCTTGATCAAAGCTTCTCTCCCAGCCATTCGTCCCCGCGCATACTCCTCTTGCCACTTTATGGATTCTTTGCCCGACAAAATTGTTTTTTCTTGTTCTAGAAGCTTAAGGACTGGATTCATCTCTTCTTTTCCAACCATCGAAAAAGCAATATCCTGGGAGGTAAAAGGTGTCGAGATTTTATCCCTATTTTGATCAATTTGCATAATGCAATATGGTAAGATAATCTCATTTTAATTACAAGTTTTACATGAATTATTTGTTTGATGCAGTCTTCCCACGAACTCACTACTGGTAGCGCCATTTCCTGTCTAGGCTTTGGTCTTGATGTTCATTATGAGAAAGTATTTCTAAAGGCCGAGAGCGGACTTATTAGATCGAGCGAATACCTCCTAAGAGATCAAACTTTTATAGGCAAATACAATGGTGATCTGCCTAAACTTCCCCATGCAATTAGAAAGTTAAATTCAAGGTTTGCAGGTCTCCTAACTCTCCTCTATGAAGATCTTGAAGTAGATATTGAAGCACTTAAAAAAATTTACTCTAAAGATCGCATTGGCGTAGTTTTAGGATCTAGCACCTCTGGCATTCTAGAAACTGAGGAAGCGTTTAAAATTAAAAAGCATACCGGCAAGTTCCCAGGTGACTACTACTTTCATCAACAAGAGATAGGTTCTGGGTCTGAGATTATTTCTCATTTAGCAGGAGTCAGTGGGCCTTCTTATACTATTTCCACTGCATGTTCTTCTAGCGCTAAGGCATTTGCATCTGCTAGCGCTTTGTTAAAACTTAACCTCTGTGACGCAGTGCTTGTTGGTGGAGTTGATGCACTATGCAGTATGACTCTCAGAGGCTTTCAGTCTCTTGAAGTACTTAGCCCTAATCTCACTAATCCATTTAGCATAAACAGAAGAGGATTGAATATCGGTGAAGGAGGAGCGCTATTTATCATGACGCGCGGAACAGCTGGAGTTCAATTCGTAGGTTCGGGTGAAAGTAGCGATGCGTATCACATCTCAAGTCCACACCCAGATGGGGAAGGAGCAAAAAGAGCTATTCAAGAGACCTTAAAAAGCACAAATCTATCTATCGATAAAATTAAATACATTAACCTACATGGAACCGGAACAGTATTAAATGATTCCATGGAATCAAAGGCAATATCTAGCTTGAATCTTTCCAACTCCTTTTCTAGCTCAACTAAACCTTTCACCGGACATCTACTAGGAGCAGCGGGAGCTATCGAAGCAGCTTTTTGCTTTTTAATATTAAGCCAAAAAGGAGATGAAAAGCTACTTCCAAGTCACCTATGGGACGGGGGAAAAGATGCCGAATTACCTGAGTTGACATTAACGAAAAAAGAATCCAGAGTATCTATCAATAAAGGAGAAGCCATCTTAAGTACCTCATTTGCATTTGGTGGAAGCAATGCTTGTCTGTGTTTCGGTTTGGGAGATACGGCCTAATGTGTAATTTTTTTCAAGATTGTATATCTACCCTTCCTCACGGCCAAGAAATTCATGTCATAGAAAAAGTTCTTCTATATTCGAGAGAAGGTAAGATTCTCTGTAAGGCCAAAGCTAATCCACCTAGGTCTATGCTAACTACTTCCTCAGACGGCCTTTCTTTCACTTCCGCAATTGAGTACATAGCCCAGGCTGGTGCGATCGGCAGAATTGCACAGCTAAAACTGCTAGATCAAGGTCACAAGGCCTTTGGTGCCATTATTAAAGTGAATAAACTACAAAGAATAGCCCCCAATATTGGATTAGACATCCCTCTTTTGGTATATGCTGAATACAAAAATGTGCTTACTAGTATCTGTGAAGTCAGAGGGTCATTGCGGAACGCTAATACAAATCAGGACTTAGTAACAACCTCCTTTAATGTTGTAGAATTTGATAAATGAAAAACGTATTTGTAGCTGGATCATCAAGAGGAATAGGCAGAGAAATAGCCCTAAAGCTTGCACAGGAAGGATACGATGTCTGCATCCACGGCAGTAAACCATCTGAAGCACTTCAAACAACAGAAAATCTACTAGCAGAGATATACGGCAAGGCGCCAAGCACACTTACCTTCGACGTAAGAGACAGAAAACATACAAAAGAATCTCTCTTAAACCACATAGGAACTTATGGTGCCTTTTATGGAGTGGTTCTAGCTGTTGGCATAACTAAAGACGCTCCATTTCCTGGCCTCAGCGATGAAGATTGGGATGATGTTATATCTGTAGATCTAAACGGCTTCTACAATGTGCTTAGACCACTAGTAATGCCAATGATTCAAAGAAGAGATGGAGGACGAATCGTTACTATCTCATCTATTTCTGGAATCGTAGGCAATCGCGGACAGGTAAACTATAGCGCAGCGAAAGCGGGCTTAATCGGCGCAAGTAAGGCCTTAGCAAAAGAATTAGCTAAAAGAAAGATCACTGTAAACTGCGTTGCCCCAGCAGGGATAGAAACAGACATGATTGATGCAAACCTAAAAGCGGAAATGGTTAAAATCAATCCGATGGGTAGGCTTGGAACTCCGCAAGAGGTTGCTGGAGCAGTAAAATATCTTTTCTCAGATGAGGCTAGTTATATGAGTTCTCAGGTACTGGTACTCAATGGAGGAATGTTTTGAGGAGAGTTGTTGTAAGCGGAATTGGTTGCCTTACTCCTCTTGGTTTGAGTTTAGACGAGACCTTTGATGCAATCTTACAGAATCAAACGGCCATTAAAACATTTCCTGAATGGGAGGAGTATCAAGGTTTTAAAACAAGACTAGGAGCCGAACTACCAAAGATCGACCTGCCCCCTCACTTCAACCATAAATCCACAAGAAGTATGGGTAGAGTAGCCCTACTTAGTACCTTAGCGACAGAGCATGCTTTAAAAGACGCTATGTTATTAGACGATCCTATCCTAAAAATGGGTAGAGTTGGGATCGCTTATGGCTCAGGCATATCAAGTCCTAGCGGGCTTTCCAACATGGTAAACTTCATAGGACAAAAATCAGTAAGAGGAATAAACGGAACTACCTATCATCGGCTAATGAGCCATACTTGCGCGACCAACATCGGAATATTCTACGGAATTACAGGCAGGATTCTACCCACTTCAAGCGCATGCACATCTGGCTCACTAGCAATAGGACTTGGTTATGAATCTATAAAATCTGGTGCTCAAGATATCATGTTATGCGGAGGAGCAGAAGAACTGTCTCCAGCAATCACTGTAATATTCGATGTGCTTTGTGCCTGCACATTAAAATCAGATGAAGTTGACACTCAACCACGGCCTTTTGATGAGTCAAGAACTGGAATTGTAATTGGAGAGGGTGCCTGTACTTTAGTGCTTGAAGAATATGAGCATGCGATAAAAAGAGGTGCAAACATTCTTGGTGAGATAAAAGGTTTTGGTACTAACTCAGATGGATTTCACATCACAAATCCAAGAGAAGATACTATAAGAGACTGCATCGCCTTGGCTCTACAGGATGCTGAACTTAGCCCGAATGATATTAGCTATATCAATGCGCATGCTACAGGCACCGCAATCGGAGATTACGTAGAAAGTAAAGCATCGAACAGTATTTTCGGTAAACAGGTCCCGATTAGCTCACTAAAGGGACACTTATCTCACTTACTAGGAGCTTCAGGATCAGTAGAGACAGCTCTCAGCTTACGTGCAATCAATTCGGGAGTTTTACCGCCAAGTAAAAACCTTAAACATGTTGATCCAAGATGCGCTGAACTAGACTACATCATGGAGTCACCAAGAAAGACGAAGGGTGACTATGTAATTAGCAATACTTTTGCCTTTGGTGGGGTGAACACTTCACTGATACTTAAAAAGGCATCAGCTCTGTGAGTACTTCCGCGACCAAGAGTACTGATAACCAATATGAAGTAGTCATAATCGGAGCTGGCCTCGCTGGAGCGAGCCTTGCCATTCAATTACTTCAAAAACATCCGCACTTAAAGCTCTGCATATTTGATAAAAGAAGTTATCCACTAAAACCTGCAACGTGCAAGGTAGGAGAATCTACTGTAGAACTTGGCGCACACTACCTAGCTAAAGATCTGGGACTAGAAGAGCACTTAAACAAATCTCAAATAAAAAAGCTAGGATTACGATTTTTCTTTGAAGGAGATAATAAAGAAAACATAAGTCAAAGGCTTGAATTCGGAGCGCGCATATTTAGCCCTACTCCAAGCTACCAACTAGATAGAGGCATTTTAGAAAACTACTTAAAGCTAGAGATTGAAAAACTAGGTGGAATATTCTTTGAAAACACAAGCGTTAAATCTATAGAAATCAACTCTAATGCGCCTCATCAAATAAAAGTAAACAAACCACAAGAATCCGAAAAACAAGGGCTCATTGAACTAGAAACGAAATGGCTCATTGATGCTTCAGGACGCACAGGGATTTTATCAAATAAAGTCTCTAAAAAATTCTCCACGGATCATATCTGTAGCTCAGCATGGTGGCGAGTTAATAAACAGATAAAGGTTGATGAGTGGGGCGATGAGGAATGGCGAAACAATCACAATAAAAACCAAAATCGCTGGTTAAGCACCTGCCATTTAACAGGCAAAGGGTATTGGGTATGGATTATTCCGCTAAGCAGTGGATATACTAGTATCGGTATTGTTGCAGACGAGAGGTTCCATAAGTTTAGTGATTTTCACACTAAAGAAAAGGCAATTGCTTGGTTAGCTATCCACGAACCCGAGCTTCACAAACACAGCCTTGAGAACATTGCTGAAATAGAAGATTTCTTGGTGATGAAAAACTACTCCTACAAAAGGGGGGAACTATACTCCAAAGACCGCTGGGCTTCTACAGGAGAAGCGGGAGTATTTTCAGATCCCTACTATTCACCAGGGACTGACTTTATTGCGATCAGTAACACGTATATTACAGATCTTATCTCAAGAGACTTAGAAAGTGAACCTATAGCTCAACGGACAATATACTATAACGATGTTCACCTAAAAATCTTTCATTCCTTACTAGAACTTTATCGAAATAAATATGAAATCTTCGGCAATCCCTTAATAATGCCAATTAAAGCCTACTGGGACTGGCTTTTTTATTGGAATTTTCTCTGCAGACTTTTTATTGAAGATAAGTTATGCGACCTTTCTTTTATGGCTAAAGAAAAGGATCTATTTGCAAGGCTTGATACGATTAACACCTTAATGCAAAATTTATTTACAGAGTGGGATGAGGTTGATCGACCAAAGAGTATGGGTGGTTATCTAGATCTTAGCAAGTTTGGATTTTTGAGAGAAACTAATTGGTCATTACACAAACCACATTCACCGGGAGATTTTGATAGCTTATTTAAAGAAGGGGCTAGAATTCTTGAATCCACGGCAATAGAAATGGCTGAATACAGAAAACAAAGAACAGGCCTAGCTATCCCTAAAGAATTAAAAAACGTCCCCCAACACAATGCCTTTAAAAGTTTCTCAGATGGGCTTGAAGAATTTATCGTACAAAGCTAAATACTTTAAATGGACTTAAACAAAATAGAAAATACGCTAGTAGAGTTTGTATCAACGGAGCTACTCGATCGAGAGAGTAGTGTGAACTCAAACGAACATTTTGAGAATCTCGGCTTAGGCTCCATCGAAGTCATGGAGATTATTTTTTTTATAGAAAAAGAATTTAAAGTTAAGCTTGATGCGGAGATTTTTAGAGGTGAGAGCTTGAAAAACATTAAGAACTTGTCAGAGTTTTTATTCAACTTTCTTAAAGTTCCAACGAACTAAGGCTGAGATAAAAAAGAGCGGCCTCCCACAATACGTCCCTGAGGATGCATGGTAGTGGCCGCAAAAATACTAAGAAGGCGCAGGGAGGAAAGTCGATTCGTCCACAAATCCATCGACGATGGGTGGATAGCAGAGGCGCCTCGTTTGCATTGATCTTAACAGATTCAACATACCGCCCTTGGTATAGGTGGCATGTATCCCATGCATACGGCAATTTATGGCATCAGGAAGTTCTTCCAAAATAGCTTCAAGCATGCTAGGCGTATGAAATACATATACGCCCCTCTTCCAATCTTTTATACCCAAGGTATGTCGAATGGTTACCCGATGATTTTGACATACCAGAGCTACGTTTTCAATCACTCCATCGTCAGCTTCCAATGTCAATGTATAAATTGGAACATTCCCTTTACTCATCTCCATCACTCCTAGAACATTTTCTAAACCTTTGCTAAAACCTACTTCACTACCATAGTGAGAGGTCGCTCCGGCCTTAAAAAGCTTAAAGTATCGTGTTCTTCATCGATGAACGCATAAACAACACCCCACGACTTTCTAAAGTCAGAACGACTACAAGTTCTTCTACCCATAACGATCTAAACCGATGTAATTAATCGAGATACAAATGTCAATGCATTTTTAAAAGAATATTGAAACAATCTGCAAATAAAAACAAACAGCCCTTATAAGTGCCCACTCGTATAAAGATACGAGCGGGCATTCAGGTAATCATCAGTACTCGTTCGAAGATGAATTGTGTGGGGTCGTTACAAGAGTCCTGTATCTGTTCAGCTCCTCGTTCTCCACCATCAACGTTTCGTTTTCGGCCGTGAGTCTTGAAATTTCGTCTCGGAGTCTCTTGATTTCAACTTGCAAATCTTCATCCGAGGGAGCGAGTCGAAGCGACGACATCTCCACCTTGTTCTCGAATTCAGAGAGGACATATTCGAAGTCAAGGCAATTACAATCATCGTCAACCACACTTTCAAGGAAACCACTAATTTTTAATTTTCGAAGTAGGACAGCGAGATAGAGCGGATCTACTTGAATAGTGCATACCGATCCAAAGACTAGGACTGTTGATATGCCCACCATTGGCTCACAGTATTCTCTTAATTCACTCTCTTCAACGTTTTCCATCAGCGTAAACCTCACAATGTGATTGCCACGCTTAGATTCCTGACAACATGAAGTTGAAGTCATTACTTAATTCTCCATACGGATAAAACTATAAACAAATCAGCACCCTCGCCGACTCATTTACCAAACCTAAAAAACCTTTACTACCTGTTTAGTAAGGGCTGTTCGGTTTTAAGAGGTGTTTTGAAATTAAATTCTGACTACCGCTTAGAACCAAACAGTCCAATATTCTTCTACCCATAAAAATCAAAAGGTCTGTTTTCTCAAACAAACCGCATATTTTAGTACTATTTAACTCGGGATAGCTCAGAGGTCAATAGTGGGAGGGGCTTAGCCTTAACTACCTGAAAGTTATATTAATTCAGGTTCGTGGGCGACCGCAAGGGATCGCCCCTACAGTTTTGTTTATTGATAATTTGGGCCTTGAAGATCTAACCTTTGGTACACCTTAAACATGCAGACAGGAGCGCTAGGCGTGTGCTATTTATTGCCCTATGAGTTTCATACTTTCACTAAAAAAATATCTACTTAAAAAACTAGTTCTCGGGTCTTCTCTCGCAGTTCTTAAGCGTGATCATAAAAAAGTTAATGTAAATTTCATGGAGAAGATTCTTCTTAGTGGTTTTATAAAAAAACACTTTGCAATAGAAATCGCAAATCTTGAGTACCACTGTAATTCACTGCCCTACGCGAGTGATGCTAATTGTTTCGGTGGCCTCGACTTTGCTCACAAAACTCCAGATACATTAGCAATAAGAGGTTGGTTAATTCCCCTTAACTTAAAAACAAACGACAAACCAAAGTCTCTTCAAATCACCTACAATAGCATCAATCAAAAAGTCTTAGCTTCAAAACTTTCTAGATTAGACGTTCAAAAAAACTTCTACTTCCTTCAGAATTCTAGAAATTGTGGATTTGTAACAACAATTGAAAACTACTACAATGATAGTTCAGACTTACAAATTAGTTTTGAACTAGAGACCGAGATGGGAGAAAGGCGTTGGGGAATTTTCCCTCTATGCGTAGTTAGTGATTTCACTTCCGACTTAGAGTATAAAAGTCTCTAGTTATGTATAAGTACTTTGCTTTCGGAGCAGAACTCAACTCAAAAATACCACTTAACCTAGATGAGAGAATAAATTTTCCTAGCCTCCATAAAATAGATATCAAAACCCATCGACGAGAGATTCAACTAACTAACGACCAACTCAAAGAAACGATAATAAAGACTAGCCATAGAACAAACTCTCTACTTTTAAAGTCCATCAAAGACTATACATACTTTTATAGAAGCAGTGACTTAGGATTGTCTGTCTGTGCGTCTAAACGCTCAGCAACTCTTCTATTCTCTTGTTGAATTCTAGCAGCCTTACCACTAAGATCTCTTAGGTAGTAAATACGAGATCTTCTTACACGACCTCTTTGCTTAACTTCAATCTTAGTAACCTTAGGTGAATGAAGTGGAAATACTCTTTCTACTCCAACCTTATAAGACACTTTTCTTACAGTGAATGTTTCTCTAATGCCACCACCATTTCGCTTAATAACAACACCTTCAAATACTTGCGTGTTCTCTTTAGCACCCTCTTGAATCAACTGAGAGACTCTAATGGTATCTCCTGCTGAAAATTTAGGTATATCTGTCTTTAACTGGTGATCTGTAATAAAATCTAGGGTATTCATTTTTAGTCCTCAAAAAATTTGAGGCTGGTTTCTAATCTAAGTGAGGTATAAAGTCAATTAAAGATAAAATGAATATCTTATTTTAAGTCGCTTAAACTAAGATATAAAAAAACATGAGATTCACACCAAGGATATGGCAAAAATATTAATAATTCTAATAGGTAATGAACTGGTAAATGGAGACATCGTTGATACGAACGCTCAATATTTCCTACAAAAAATTAAGGGAACTGATTTAACCCCCACTAAAATCATAACTATCGCAGATAATAAAGAGACTATTATCTCAACGATACAAGAACACTTAGGCAAAGTAGATCTAATCTTAACCAGTGGAGGCCTAGGCCCTACTTCCGATGATATTACTACAGAATGTGTTTCTTTGGCGTTAGAACTACCCCTAGTTCAAGATAAGACAGCTTTAAATAAGCTTATCGATAGATATACTCAGAGAGGAAGGCCCCTACTTGAAAGCAGTTTAAAACAAGTAAACTTCCCTAAAGATTCTTTGATACTTCCTAATGATATAGGAACGGCAGATTCTTTTTGTGCTGGGCCAGTAAAGTCAACCTACGTGATTTCCCTTCCAGGGGTTCCTAAGGAATTTAAATTCTTCATAGATGGGCCAGTTGATACTTGGCTAAAAAAGCAGTTTAATCCTCAAACCTTAATCCACTATAAACACTTTAGAGTTATCGGCCTATCCGAGGCCTTCATTGGGAACAGCATCCAAGAACTTAAACTTGATGCAGAGATAGAAACATTATATAGGCCTCAGTTTCCTGAAGTACTACTATCTTTTAGATCAGAGAATTTAGAACTCCTAGAATCGGAATCGCTAAGAGCTATTCAAACAATTGGGGTAGAATTTACTTACACCAACAACCCAGAGGAAAGCCTTCCGCTAGTTGTATCTAGGTTGCTCAGAGAAAAACAAATGACAGCCTCAATCGCTGAGTCTTGCACCGGTGGACTTCTAAGCTCTATGATTACGGCTATCCCTGGTGCCTCAGATGTCTTTCTTGGCTCAGTCGTTAGTTACAGCAATGCTTCTAAAACAAAGTTCCTCTCCGTACCCTCTGGCTTAATAGAAAGAGTGGGCGCGGTAAGCCGCGAAGTTGCAGAAGAAATGGCAAAATCCATAAGAATCCAAACGGGCTCAAGTATCGGGCTATCGGCTACTGGAATTGCAGGCCCGACCTCGACAGGAAGTACTAAATCAACAGGCCTAATATACTTGGGAATAAATACCAGCTCAATAAATCAAGTGATTAAGATCGAATTACCATGGGATAGAGATATGAATCAACGTTTTGCAAGCTATAGACTATTAGATATAATGCGCCGTGCTATACTAAATTTAGAAACAGATACAAAGAATAACTAAAATGCTAAAAATTAAATCACTTATTACCACCTTACTAATAAGTATCCTTCCATTGAGCGCATACGCAATAGAAAGCGTTAAGGATATTCAACTAGAAACGACTGATGGCTCCCTAATTAACGTTAGTCCTGAATCATCTGGAATCACTGTGTATGAATGGTTTAACCCAGGCTGTCCTTTTGTTAAAAAAATCTACAAAGATGACTACATGTCTAAGCTTCAGGAAGAGTATATTCAAAAAGGTGTAAAATGGTACGTCATCAACTCCACCAATAAAGATCATTCGGACTTCATCCCCAAGGAAGACAGAGTAGCCTTTAAAGCTAAGATGAAAATAGCCAACGCTACGATGGTTTACGATGCAGACGGCACCCTAGGAACGCTTATGAAAGCGAAAACTACTCCTAATCTTTTTGTTTTTAAGGATGGTGAACAAGTTTATTCAGGTGCCATAGATGACGCTCCCGATACAGACTCCGATCCAAGTAAAGCAGAAAAACAGTATTTAAAGTTAGCGATAGATTCTTCTCTTGCTGGAGAAAAGGTGGAGACCGAAAGGACTAGACCTTACGGTTGTTCCATTAAATATTAAATCCTAAGTATTAAATTCGATGCTTGGAGTACCCATAAACAAGCTCGTAGAAGTTTATTATAGCAACTTCTACGAGCTCGCTGATAAGACCGATGTAACTACCAACAGAACTATCTCAGTAGATAAGCATTCCAGAATATTTCAATCCTACCCAAAAGATTCTCAAGGCTCTAAAACAATTGACTTCATTCCACTACAAGGGTCTTCAGAGCTAGTTTCCGAAGCAGAGATCCAGAGGATACTAAGATATGAATTTGAAGGCTTAATACTTCCAGCAATTAACATCTCAAAGATTGATTTTAAAATCATTAACAATTCAGCGATTAGTATTGATGTAACATTTTCAAACTGTGGCAAAATCCCTCTATTTGGCCATGGAAGCTTAGATGCTTACGACTCAATCTATATAGACATCTACCAAGAAGATCTTCTGATTAGAGAATGTTTACTAGAATTCCCCTTTAGAGTACTTAAGCAAGAAGAGGAATTAAACCTTCATACCCTTGTAGAACAAATAGATCTAAAAGTTGGAGTGATAGAGCTTGATATAGGCATCTCTAAAAGCTCATACGGCAAGATTCCTGCTCTAACAGACAAACAAAGACGTAGGCACCGAATCACAAATGAAATCAGATCTACACAAATTAACTTTAGTTGTTTAAAATCAAAAACCATTGCCCTTACCTTTGATGGAGGTGGCAACCCTCCTCCATCAGAAGGAGTACTAAAGATTTTATCTGAGACAGGTACTCAAGCGAGCTTTTTCTTAACAAGTTCATTTATAAAAAGACACCCTGACTATACTAAACAAATTCTAGACCTGGGGCATGAAATAGGAAATCACACATACAGCCACCCTAAATTGTGCGAATACCTAGACCCCAATACTATTAGTGGCGTTGACCATGCCTACCTAAAGCTAGAATTGGAAAGAATGGCTGATGACATCTATAGCTTATGCAAATACAAAGTAGCCCCTATCTGGAGAGCCCCCTTTGGTGCTTACAACTCGTGGACGTCTGCTTGGGCTTACGAAATAGGTTACAAACATATCTTCTGGAATTTCGATTCCAATGACTGGAGAATACCAGATACCAAACAAAAGCTATGGACGGCAGACGTAGTCCTTAAAAAGCTAAGAATCTTCACCCAAGAGCCTCCTGATTCAAGTATCATCTTATTTCATACAGGGGTTGATTATTTAAATTCAACCCTTTACAGTGGACTGACTGAGATCATCAGGAATCTAAAGGAGAAAGGATACTCATTTGTAAAAGTTAGTGAAGCGCTTTAGCCTTGCTTGAAGTATTTTATAAAAAACAAAGGAGATTTATGTCAGTCGAAAATAGAACAACTATTACAAACTCAGGTGGCTCAGTGGACTATGTGAACGGAATTTCAAATTCACCTGCCCCTCTACCTTTTTTTTCACAGATCGTCTGGGCAGGCAATACAGCTTACCTCTCAGGCCAAATAGGACTAGATCCAGAAACTATGAAACTCGTAGAGGGTGGAGTGGTGAAAGAAACAGAAAAAACTCTTGAGAACATAGAAGTAGTTTTAAAAGCAGTAGGACTAGGCTTTCAGGACGTAGCAAAGGTCAGTATCTATCTCACGGAGATAGAAAACTTCCCTCTAATGAATGAAATTTACTCAAAGATATTCACTGATTCTAGACCAGCAAGGGAGACTGTCGTAGTAAAGGAGCTCGCTCTAGGCGCTAAGGTAGAAATTACAATGACGGCCTATCGTAGCGACAGTAGGTAAGCTACAGGCTCACCGTTTAAATTCAATGCATCCCCTTCCCTCATGAGTAGGGGCAATCCCTTGCG
Organism: uncultured Bdellovibrionales bacterium; assembly: GCA_964353175.1. GTDB lineage: Bacteria > Bdellovibrionota_C > UBA2361 > SZUA-149 > DAOLCO01 > JAIYCX01. The sequence goes on from CAYGUX010000001.1 coordinate 347,983, forward strand.
GTTGCCCTATCGTATTTTTGACACAAAAAAAGGGAGGCTAGATAGCCTCCCTTTTTTTCGAAAAGTTTAATCAGAACTATTCACTAGCTTCTAAACACTCAACTCTTCTGTTTTTTGACCATGCAGCTTCGTTATGAGCAGGGTCTTCTGGTCTTGATTCACCGTAACTTACAGTGCTCATTCTGTCACGAGAAACACCTAAGCTTCTTAGGTATTCGAAAGCAGAACGTGCTCTTCTTTCGCCTAATGCCAAGTTGTACTCATCAGTACCTCTTTCATCACAATTCCCTTCAAGAACAACTTTACTTCCAGCTACAGTAGCTAGGTAGTCAGCGTTCTCTTTAAGAACTTGCTTAGAAGCGGCTGATAGTTCAGACGAATCAAATCCAAAGTATATATTCTTTAAATTTGGGTTCTTCTCACCAGCAGAAAGATTATCTCCAGCTTCAGCAGCAGCTACAGCTTTTGCTCTTCTTCCCCAGCTATAAGTTAATGACAACATTGCTTGTTGATTGAACTCAGTATCATGTCCAGCAACAACAAAGTTATAATCTCCTCTAAGACCTAAACCACTAGTTAACCAGTAAGTTACACCAGCTGTAAGACCACCATAAGGGTCCCACTGATTGTTGTTCTCAAGATCATCACCGTAATACATCATTCCACCAGTAAGACCTACGAATGGGTCAAGACTGCTAGTTGGATCAGATACGATATGATAAAGCATTGCAGTTCCGAAACGAAGACCCCAAGTCTCATCATCAAGTTCAAACTCAGTTGAAGGTTGAATAAGTTCTCTGTTCTCATTGTTCATGTAAGGAAGGTATCCAAAGCTACCTTCTAATGTCCAACGGTTGTTGAAATCATACCCAACGCTGAAACCATAAATTTGAGAAGCTTCAACTTCTTCATCGCCCTCAAAGAACATCATCCCACCACCAAGAGATGCATTCCATCCCTTGTAATCAACTGTATCATCAGCAACTACATTACTTACTGGTGCTAAAGCCGAAAGACCCGCAGCAAGTATTGTAACTAATTTACGTGCATTCATAATTTTCTCCTAATCTTCAGGTTAATTAATTTTCTAAAATAAACACTATCATCCATATTTCCCCACCTCACCGTCACCACCAAAACACCAATCTTCCTTGTACCGCCTAGTGTTCTGCCAAAAATCCGATCAAAAGGTTTATAACCAGCCTTATCTTGGCAGAGCACTAGAGGCTCAGTCCCCTAGGAATCACAACATCTTCTTTCAACCGCTAAAGAAAAAGTAAAATTCTGAATAAGATTCAAGCTATCTCGTCGGAGAGTTGTCGCACCCTCTTTAATGAAATAAATGCCTTCTTTTATTCGGAATACTTCTTATTTATCAGGTTTTTATAAAAGCTTATAAAAACCGGTGCAAACTCTAACCTTTTTCCAATTAAAGTCAACACGACTTTTACCAGATTTGAGTTATTTAGCACTCCTTTTTTTTACTTAAAGTAAATAAAAGGAGCAGTTTAGCCTAAGCTAGCCCTAAAGCCTGCCTAGAAGAGCCCTAAATGCCGACTAAAACCTTGCAGGAATCTCCCAGACTTCAACCTACTCCCCTTGGCACATAAGAATAATCAGCAATATATTAGTGGAAGGGTCGCTCAATTAACTATTGTTAACTATTTCTCTAACTCGATAAAGTTTGCGTTTTCAAAGGCCGCATAAGACTTTAACATAAGATATAGCTTTAACTAATCCTCTCATTAATTCGCTAACTTGATTGAATCCATAAACTTAATAAATAACTATCTGATACTATCAGCTCTTACGAGGCTAAGGCCTAACATGTTATTAGAGATGTTAAATTCCTGGAAAAATCTAGAACTACCTAGTCATACCTCCGTAGAATTTCTTATCATAGAGAATGATGTACGAGAAAGTTCTCAGCCCATAGTTGAGACATTTAAACTTCAGCATCCAAATCTTATTGTAAACTATATACTCGAAAAAAATCTAGGAATTCCTCAAGCTAGAAATACCGCTCTGGAATATGCAATTCAACAGGGCGCAACCCACTTAGCATTCATGGATGATGATGGCCTAGCAGATCCATCCTTACTGATTGAACTAACAAGTGCCATTAAGGAAACAAAGGCACAACTTGTCGGAGGGCCTCAATTAGTAAGTTTAAAAAACACCTCAAATCTCAGTTGGATGAATAGACTGATTTTAGAGGGAATGAATGAGTACTGCAATTTATCAAATAGCGTTCCAAAACAAATCACCCTCGTACCATCCCTACTTACAAATAACCTACTGATTGACCTCAGCTTTATACAAGAACGAAACATTAGATTTAACAACAACTACCCCGCGGCTTCTGATGTAATCTTCTCAAAAGACGTCCGCGAACAAAACGGGAAATTATACTTCGCCCCCAAAGCATTAGTAAGACAACAACTTGCTAAAAAACGACTGAGCTATCTATACCAAATGAATCGGGCCAAAAGATATTATTCACTCTACTCCCATTGGAAATTGGGTAAAAAAGATCCAAAGAACATACTAACTGCCATTAAAATCATAGGTAGAAATTCATACCTAGGATCCTTACTATTTCTAAAATCCCCAATCTCTGGATCTTTAGCACTATATCTTAGTGCCAAGAATTTCGGTATAGCCCTAGGATACATTGAATATTTAAAAGGCATAAAACTTGAAAGAGATACCCATTACGATGGAGAATAAAATAAGTAATCACTTTTTGCGCTATTTTAAAATATAAAAGTAAAGATGGATGCATCTTTAACACCTTCAAGAACCTCCAAGTTTATGGTTACGACATTAAACGACATCCAGAATTACGGCATAAGCTATTTCAGGGTAGAGGCTTACTTGATAGACTAGCTTGGCATGCTAGTAAAACCATAAAAGGTAAGTCTAAAATAAAAAGAGATGTAGATGCAAATAAGATGTTTCGTACCGATAAAGTTTCTAAGTTCCATTGATTGTCTTTTTAGAACCATAGAGCAAACCCTTCGAAAATAAATAAAAAAGGGCAGCTAAACTGTCCGAGAACAGTTTAGCTGCCAGGGTGTTCGAAGCAGTTGTGTGTGTTGTAGTAAATGCGATATACATGCCAAGTGGATGTTTGAGCTAAGTTACTATAAACACGTAGCCTTACCGCCACCATTAGGAAGAGTTCTTCCCATTAGCTATGAATATAGTAAGGATGCCTTAATTTAATTACCTGTATTCAATGAACACATTCACTCTACCCCAACACAAACTTGAATTTCGCAAAGACCATTTATACTCACTTAGATTTAAAGATGTTTTTAACTCATCAGCAGGTGCCTTAGAGCAAGCCCAGCACGTGTTCGTAAATGGGAATAGTCTGGGGAAGCGGCTTAAAGAGGAGGGAATTTGTATAGCTGAGCTAGGTTTTGGTTCTGGTGTTAACTTCCTAGCTACTTACCTAGAATGGAAAAAGTCTCACTCCGAGTATCCTCTTCTCTATACCAGTATCGAAGGTTTCCCTATAGCGAAAGAAGAACTAGGTGAGCACTTACTTTCCATCTGCCATTCATATAAAGGCTTCAATGAAGAAGAACGAAAAGAAAGTATCTCATTTGTAAATGAATTACAAAGAAACTATCCGACACTTCTAAGAGGATTTCATAATATCAAACTAGATAAGTCTCAGGTTACGCTCAATTTAATTTTTCATCCTGCTGAATTTGCATTAAAAAACATCTCGCAAAAATTTGATATCTGGTTCCTAGATGGTTTTAGTCCAAAGGTAAATGAGGACATGTGGTCTAAAGAAACTTTAGCTTATGTTTTTAAACTAACAAAACTAAATGGTACCTTCTCAACATATTCTACTGCATCAACAACAAGAGAAAACGCTAACGAATCTGGATTTATAATCCGTAAAAGTCTTGGCTTTTCTAATAAAAGAGAAATGCTCTGTGGGACAAAGGAAGTATCAAAGATAAAGATAGAATCAGAACCGAATGAACCAAAACCTACAAACCCAACAACTAAAAACCCAATAAATAGAAACCCAATAAATAAAAACATAGCCGTCATTGGTGGAGGCTTAGCTGGAGCAAGCCTTGCCTACTCTCTCTCTAAAAGAGGATCTAAGGTTACCCTATTTGAAAAAAACAATGTCCTATTCTCTGGAGCTTCTGGCAATGAAAGAGGAGTACTAATGCCACAGCTATCATCCAAGCCAGATGCTCAATGTAGATTTTTCCTATCAGGATTCCTCCACTCAGTGAGGCTCATCAAAACTCTCAATACAAACAAATCATTTACTAGCCTAAACCAAGATGGAGTTCTAAGGTACTGCAATGTTCCAAAGTGGAAGTCTGTTTACAACAAACTAGAAGAACTTGGCTTTAACTTATTAGCAAATAAAATAACCCAAGAAGACTCAGAAGCACTATTCTTCCATGAAGGTCTAACTATTAGCCCTAAAGAACTCGGGGAAAGCCTAATAGCGAATTCAAAAAATATAGACGTCAGACTAAATTCCCCTGCTACAAGCTTTAGTTATGAGGAGAATCGAGTATTACTTAGGACTAAGGATAATGAATTTAAGTTTGATTATCTGATTTTTGCTTGCGCCTATGGCAGTGCTTTTATAGACGATTTAAGCTGGATTCCTATAGAAAAAATCAAAGGAGAACTTGGAGTTATAGAAACTCCTAAAAACCTTAATCCACAATCAATGTGTTATGATGGATATGTAATTCCCTTAGCCGATAACAAAACCCTTATAGGAGCTACATACGAACACAATTCCCACGATGAAACGCCCTCCTTCTCAACAACAAAAGATCTATATAAGCGACTTCAACAATATCAGACATTGGAGGATCTAAAAGAAGAAAACTACCATGGAGGAAGAGTTTGTTTTAGAACCACTAGCCCTGATAGATTGCCCGTAATTGGATCGCTAGATTCGGAGTCCAAAGTTTATGTCTCGATAGGGCATGGCTCAAGAGGCCTAGTCTCAACTCCTCTTTCTGCGGAACTAATCTCACAGATGATTTTCAAAGAACCTCTCAGCATTGAATCAGACCTACTTAGGGAGATAGAGCCAACTCGATTCTTAAATAGAGCGAAAAGAAGGGAGAAGAGCTTAAAGGATATTTACCCTGCTTCGTTTCTCTGGAGGTAAGGCTAAAGATCTCCAAAGTCTCAATCCTGCTTTAGATCCCAGGGAAAATACGTATTGAATACGAAAAGGGATTTATGCGAAAGCCAGCTATCTTAAACACAAGAACTACATACATCCCTCATTAAAAAATGGGGCAATGATAACGCAGAGCGGAAGACCTACGAGCGCCAAGGAAAGCAATACTAGTCCACCCGGTATCCATATTGGAGCTAGAACTAAATATCCGAGACCAGTAACTTCGGAACGCAATCCACAACTCTCATCACTTAAACTCATCCACATAGACTCTCCAGGCCGCCGGCCAACCTCCTCTGGAATAGGAACATTCATAGATTGTAGTCTTTCCTTAGCATGAACATTCCCGCACTGAGCGGCAGTGATATAAACTTCTTCAGGAGTCCTGGTCGTAGAAGAAAAACGAATATCCTCCCTAGCTAGACAATCACCATATTCGATTAAGAATTCAGGCAACTGACTTATCGGAGGTTTCTTTTTATAAGCCGAAGATAGAGTTCGACAATATTGATCCAGATTCTTCTTGTCGCCCTTAGTTAATTCCAAATTATCAGAGGCTTCAATACTTGGAGAATACCTAAAACATGCCGATAGAAATACTAGCATTGTCAGGAATGAAATGGGTCTAAGAATATATTTCACAATGCGCCATACTCAATATAATAGTGCAATTAGTTAGAGCGTTTACAATATAAAAAGTAAAAAAAACTAACAAGGTTAAAACTAACGATTAAAGAATTAAGATTTGAAAAAAGAGAGAGAAGGGAAAGAAGCCCTACCGTTAGAAGTCGGTAGGGCTTTATATGTCGTCGGATCCTTTCAGCTTTTATTGGCTTCGGTTGGTGAGAATCTGACAAAGACAAGAAAACCATCTTTATTCCAATGGTAACTTCGGTGAAAGTTTTCGTGTACAAGATGATTCCTGATCCCATCGGTAAACTCTGTAGGCCACTCATGAATGTTTTGATAGCCAGCCTCTGGACAATCTAAAACCAATTTATCAAAGTGACCCCTCAAGCCCACCTTAATGAAAAGAGGTGCTGAGTTTGTTGGCAACATCGTGGTAACCATAGTGCCTGCACTTTGTGTAAAGATTTGGCCTAAATTCTCAACAGGGTGGGTAGGCGTTTTCATCACAACTACAGTCATGACGACGGAACGAAAGTTATGCCTGCTTTGCGAACTTTGAACTTCAGCGAGTGACATGAGATATTCCTCAGAGAACATACATTCAGAGAAGTGAGAAAACCTCAAGATGATGGAAAACCTTTTCCCATCCCTTCTCTTCTTCTATTTAGCTTTGATTGGCTAAATACAAAAAGTGGGATGATGTAATTTTCTTCTACCCAGATTTAGAATGAGAAAGGACACAGAAAACTCGACTGGAATTAGGTAGCATTTATCATATTCAGTTGCAAGTCCACTGATTTTAGACCTAACGACATAAAGGTATTCTTAAACTCTACTATCATTTGTGCTACTGAAGATATTACCATAAAGGAAAATGGAGGTTATGATCCCTAAATCACTAACGAAACTCTCCTACTATTTGACTAGAACCTTAAACTAAATATAGTGCTCAAACATATAAGCAGTAATGGGTAGAAGTATTTTTCTTTCTCTTTTTTGTGTTTAGAATAGACAAAAGAGAAGGGTGAGAAAGGTTTTCTCACTTAGGAGCATTTAGCTGCTTCTCTGAGTGGTTTTTTTGGAGTGTTACGATGAACAAACTAGCGCTAAAGCTGATGTCAACTGTATTAGAATCCTTTGTCCCAGCAACCTCCGCACAGATATTTGTTTTTAAGTATTGCGAAGATGTTGCGAGTTATTTCATAAACAATTTTCACCTTGATTGGCTCTCAGGGTTGTTTCAACTCTCTCGACAACTTAGGAATACTGAGCACTTTGAAGAAGTCACATTTAGCAATCCCTCTATGCTCAGCCATCTCTTGGATGAGGGAAATGGGTATGTTGCAAGTACATATTTCTATATGAACAAACCTAAAGACGAGAAGATTTGCATTAAGTTGATCTTGGCAGCCAGATTTCACGAAGGTCAATGTAACTTACACTGCACCTTTGAAATGGAAAATACTTTTGCCGAGGTATTTAATATCTCGGTTTCATTTTCTAATTCTAAGGACCGTGTGGCACTCTCAAAAAGACTGATGAATGAATATTCGCCTAGAATTTTTGAAGAGGCTAATCGGAGGATGGGTCTAACCGGAGACCTCCCTCAGTTACGCAGCTGTGGAATTACCACCTAAGCACGATAATTCTCCTATTCTGGGCCCTGAATAGGAATATGGAATATTAGGTTTTAACAGGGCCCTTCTCTTTTATCTCCGTAGGTCTAACTACCTAAAAGCATTACAGAAATATTTTCGCCTTAAACGGCTCTCATCTCATCTATTAAAGAATCCATTAATTCTTTCACCGGTAAGTCCCTACTACAAAGTAGCCTACGTACTAATCTAAGCCACTGATATATATCTTAAAATCCACTCCTCTCAGGTTCATCAAAGACCTTACTCGATCTCAATTGCTAAGAATGATATATATTCTTGACTCTTAATTTTACCTTACTTGTATTAATTCTCGCCCCTTTTAGTGTTAATCATGATCCAAAAAATTGCCTCTCTCGATTCTTCAAGCATGAAAAAAATCTGCGCTCCCGCGAATAAGCCTATTCTCGTAATTGGTGACTTGATGTTGGACTCATATATTGAAGGTTCTGTTTCACGAATCTCTCCTGAAGCTCCGGTCCCGATCTTGAATAATCCATCTGAGGAGAAATTTGCTATTGGTGGAGCGGGAAATGTTGCTCACAACTTAGTAACTTTAAAAAACACCGTTCGACTTATTGGTGGGATAGGGTCTGACTCTAGCGGAGAATATGATCAGTCCGCAAAAACTCTAATTTCTCTTCTTAATTCCGTAAATATTTCTAGCGAGTTTCTTTGCAAGCTAGACAGAAAAACTATTCTTAAACAAAGAATTATCGCAGGCAAACAACAAATCCTACGGATTGACACTGAAGACCTTAGTCCCCTTTCTAAACTTGAAGAAGGTTTAATCATTGACGCCTTTCGTAGTGCTAGTGATGGAGTTGGGGCGATAGTAATTAGTGATTTTGCTAAAGGAGTTTTCAGCAAGAACGTTGCTGCAGAGATTGCTCAATATGCTAAAGAAAACAACATTCCTTTAATCGCAGATGTTAAATATGAAAGCCTGGAAAAAGTTTCTAATCCTACGCTACTCACTTTAAACCTTTCAGAGGCTACAAGATTTACAGGAATAGTATTCAAAAATGACACGGCAGACATAAAAAAGATGGCCGTAAAACTTCATGACCACTTCTCCTGCCAGATCGTTATCACCTGTGGCAGTTTGGGCATGGTAACCTACGATGGCAAACAAGCCCAACACATTCTTACTAGAGAAAAAGAAGTCTATGACATTTCAGGTGCAGGTGATAGCGTAACGGCCGCGCTTGCTCATGGATCAATCCGTAAGATGTCCCTTGAAGACTCTGCAAACTTGGCAACTATCGTAGCAAGCATCTCAGTCTCCCATCGAGGTGCAATTGCGGTAAGACTTGATGAAGTAGAGTACCAAGCAGGTAAAATGATAGTTCCTAAGACATGGGGACATGAGGAGTGGATTGTTAACTCTGACTATTGCGGTAAAAAACTCGTTCTCAATAAAGGGCATTGTTGCTCCCTACACTTTCACAAAATTAAGGATGAGACTTTTTACATTGCCTCAGGTAAGGTTGGATTTCAGTTGAACGATCAATATTTCATTCTTAAACCTGGAGACTCCCTACTAATCACCCCAGGAACAAAGCACCGCTTCTATGGCATAACAGATTCTGAAATATTTGAATTCTCAACGCATCACATGGAAGATGATTCATATAGGGATGAGATAAGCGGCACTTTTGAAGCTTCTTTTTTCAAAGACGTAGATTACTATAGCTCCATTTCCTAGATACCCATCCCTTTTTAACGGTACTGCTATTAAGCTTTTAGCAATCTCTAGGCGAGCGTTCAGACCCATCATTGATAAAATTCACGCACTAAGATAAGTTAGTTTTTCGATAAATCAGGGTAGAAGATAGTTTTAGATACAGGAAATCACAGAACCTCCTATATCTAAAAAACAATAAAATAAAAGTGCACTGCATCGTGCAAGGTTTTAGGGGTGCCCTTGCCCATGGTTCTTTGGACTAAAGGAGTTCCAATGAAGGTTCAGAAAGTAGTTGAAACAGTTAATAATCGTATCTCCTATAGTGATTGGGGATTTTGCCATGTGGCATCAGGTATCCTTCTTTATCTATTTGCCTATAGGGCAGAATTTGTGAAGAACATAGACTTGGTTCAGTTCACCCTACTCTGCCTAGCTGCAAAAAGTTCTATTCTTGGTTGGGGATTTTTTTTCTACAAGTGTCCAACAACGGATTCACAGACAATTGAAGAATGGATAGCCCACCTGGGAATTAAGTTCAGCGCAAGAGCTGTCCTCCTATTGATTGTAGGGCTATTGACAATCAGCCTAGTTCCTCTGGATGACTGGACCTGGCTGAAAAATGTCTCACTCGCCATCATCGCAACTGGAATCGGCGTCGGCTTTCTCAGCAGATTCCAGTCTGAATAATTTCATGCGATCAAAGAACTGATGTCACTCAAAAGTTTGAGTGACATCAGTTCTCTCTCATTCAAGTTTTTTTAGTGGATTTAGTCGCGATTAATCAGTGCATTTTTATTTTATACTTCGAACCCTAATAAAACTAACTTCATAAATTAGCTCATCATTCCTCGAGGATCAAGGATATTACGTCTCCTACAGTCTTATGAGATTCAATAGGGTGCCTCAGATGCATTTCCCTCATTATTTTATATTTATTAGAGCGGCCGATTTTTATCTTTTCAATGAAACCTGATTCTTCTAGGTCAGTTACAATATTTTGTACTGAGCGTTCCGTAATTCCGACCTTTAAGGCAACCTCTCGCAATACCATCTCTGGATACTCACTCAGCACAATCATCACGTGAGTATGATTAGAGAAGAATGTCCAACCCGAATGGGGTTCCGATTTTAATTTAATATTTTTAACCACTTAGCACTCTATTCGAAATTTATCTGGGAGGAATGATTATATGGATTTAAAGCGAGATTGCAAGATTAATCACGAATTTCTTTTTACGTACTTGCTTTCCGGAATATAATTTCGTAAAATCTCCCACAATTTTAATTTGTACCTTAGAAAAAGGCTTGGATAAATGAATAACCTACAAGAACTAACGCTCATTTTTCTAGCAATACCCCCAGTAAGTTTATTCGTTTCATGGTTGATATCTTGCTCTACTCAGAATCTACACTCTAACTGGATGCTAAGGTTAAAAATACTAGAATTTATAACAGCATCCTTAGCGTTTCTTCTATCCCTACTTTTTGATCCACTTGAAATAAATTACGTTAGCGTTAATCTCTTTGGAAATCTAAACTTGGATCTAGGCCTTAGGGCGGATCTACTGTCCACTTCCGTCTTAGCCACAACCACCCTACTCTCTCTTTGTATATTTAGATATTCCATCACCTATCTTGATGGAGATAAAAATATAAATAGATATTTTAGAGACTTTCAATGGACTGTCTTTTCTGTTGTTATCTTAACTTTGTCGAATAATTTACTACTATTCTTTTTAGCTTGGTTGGGAACTAGCTTCGGTTTAGATAAGTTGCTAAAACATTTCGACAAAAGGCCAAACGCTGTTATGGCTGCTAGGAAAAAATGGTTTATTAGCCGCATTGGAGACTGCGCTCTCCTATTGGGAATAATACTGGCCCTAGATACACTAGGGACTCTAAACTACACAGAGATTTTCATAGTCGCTGCTCATCGTGAGAATACGAGTAATCCATTCCATCAAACTAGCCTGAACCTTACATGCTTTTTCTTCGTACTTGGAGCGATGGCAAAGTCGGCACAATTTCCCTTTCATTTTTGGCTACCCGAAACGATGGAAGCTCCAACTCCGGTTTCTGCCTTAATGCATGCGGGAGTAATTAATGCCGGAGGCTATCTAATTATTCGCTTAGCTCCCTTGTTAGCAAACGCCACTATGGCCAATTCGCTACTTACCCTCATTGGAGGGATTACTGCCGTCCTAGGAGCTCTGATAATGATGACTCAAACTGATGTAAAAAGACAACTAGCATACTCTACAATAAGCCAACTGGGATTTATGATGATTCAATGTGGATTAGGAGCATACAAACTTGCTCTATTTCATATATTTGCTCATGGATTCTACAAAGCTCACCTATTTTTATCTACTGCATCAGCCTTGGAGGACGAGAAAGCTCCAAAAAGAAACCTTTCAATATTTGGATTAGTAATTTCTTACGCCATAGCAGGTTCCCTAATTCTAATAGCCCTAAATAGCAGCTCAAATGAAATTTTCACATCGCCTTCTCACTTAATATATTTAGCGATTTTATCTTTGGCGATCACTCAAATAATTGGATCCAGAAAAGAACTACGCAATGCAATCATTTTCAATGGCTACCCAGCCATTAGGTACATATTCATAAGTCTTGCAATTTACACCTCTTATGAAATGTATTTTTCTCCGAACTTAGAATCTCTTATGCCCTCTCATTCAAGTACTAACCCCATATCATCGGTCACCATCTTATCTCTATTTGTATTGTTTTCGATAGGGATCTACTTAGCTAAAGCGATGCAAGATCTTTCGAGTAAAAGAGCCAAGAGAATATGGAGCTTCTTCTACAATGGAGCGTACATACCCCACATATCATCTAGAATGCTAAACATCATTTTAAAATAGGATTTCCAGACTATGTTAAACTCAATCAAATCACACGATAGCAATAATCAATCCAACGACTCTATAAATGACTTAGCAGAAAACAAATACGAACAGCAAAAAATCACCGAGATAATAAAGCGCGCTTCCCAGATTATCACACCTTCCTGGCCACTACATTCATTTGTGGCTGTCAACCCCTTCTACAACTTGCGAGACGAGCTATCCTACCATGCATTTTCTAAGCTTTCCCTTATAAGTGGCAAGAACTTATTCCTGCCCATGGAAGTATTTTTAGAAAAACATAACTCGGGCGAGATTACGAATAGCCACATAAGTAAGGCCATAAAATCCTTAATAGAGGTGGGAATCACACTTGATTACGATATAGATACATTTATTAAGGAATCCAGAAAGGAATCTAAGCTAGAACAAAGTTTTCAAACCTACTCAGATTTTATTTCCGAAAAAGAAAAATGCAACTTAACTAATATTTTCATAGAACAAATCTCTAAATATTGCTCCAGCTACTACGACCAAGGGCAAGCAGCTTTTAGCCTTCGAGAAAGTAAGGAGAGACTTTTTTCGCAATGGATCGACATAATAGGCTTAGATGCATCTCTTAAATATTTGGGGTATTTTTCGAAATTCAGCTTTACCCCCTATGCTAACAAAGACCCCTTAGAGGTCATTCATAAATGTGCAATTACACTTGGACTTCTTAATGACTCCAGCCTAGAGGTCTACCTAATGAAGGTATGCTATCATTTAATCGGTTGGTGTGGTCACGTAAGTTATCAAAATTGGCAAGAAAGTCTGGGTTTAACTAGCAGAGGGAAGGGCACAAAGGTAGAAGATTTACTAGCGATGTACATGCTTTATGAATGTTATGTAAAACAAAGATATTCTCAACATGATATAGAATGGTATGGTCTCTTAGACACACAACTTGGTAACTTCCACAGATCTATCAAGACTCTCAATCCTAGACTTAAACGACTCTGTGCATGGCAGCGTGCATATGAATGGTCATTTCAAGATCACATTTCAGAGTCAATACAAATGAATGGTTTTATAGAAGATACGACGAATACAGAAAAGAAGGTTCAGATGATTTTTTGTATCGACGTAAGAAGCGAAATACTTAGACGTAATATAGAAAAAGTAAGTAGCCAAATCTCAACCCATGGGTTTGCAGGCTTTTTTGGTGTAGGCTTAAATTGCCAGCATCAAAATTATGAAGATGCTACATACAGATGCCCAGTTCTCTTACAGCCTACAATTAATATATTAGAAAAATTTAGTGAATCTGACTCTAGAGTTAGAAAAGGCGCGCTATCTTTAGAAAGATTCTTTAGTGGTCTCAAGCAGGGACTGACTTCTTCGTTTTTATACGTTGAATTTTTTGGCTTCATGTCCGGATTTAAGATAATTAAGCAAGCGTTAGGAATAAGAGAAAGCAAACCATCTCTATTTAAAAAGAAATTTAACGACTCTAGCACATTAGAAAACGGCTTGGACTTAGATAGAAAAGTAAGTATTGCTACTTTTACGTTGACTCATTTGGGAATACGAAATTTCTCTGACACTGTAATTGTCTGTGGGCATGGCAGTGTGACAAGTAATAACGCATACGCTTCCTCTCTTGACTGCGGAGCATGTGGCGGGCATGCAGGAGATTTAAACGCAAGAGTAATTTGCGAAATCCTAAACAACGCAGATGTTAGAAGTGAATTATCAAGGCAAGGTAAATTTCAGATACCTAAGGAAACATACTTTATACCAGCTATTCACGAAACCATTTCACAAGAGATCATTATTCTTGAAAAGGAATCTATACCTTCATCTCATAAGGAAATTCTACAAAACCTAGAAAACACACTAACCCTAGCCTCTCAAAACTCTCAAAATGAACGTGAAAAACTCTCGCAAGCTAACATAGGCCATGATTGCATAAAACGCATTGAAAACTGGGCTGAAGTTAGACCAGAGTGGGCCCTAGCGCGAAACGCTTGTTTCATAATAGCTCCGAGAGAAAGAACACTAAGGCTTAACCTCGAAGGAAGATCTTTTTTACATGATTATGACTGGCACATTGATGATGAGATGAAAACCTTAGAGCTCATAATGACAGCTCCCATGCTAGTCACCAATTGGATTAACATGCAGTATTACGCATCATCCGTTTGCATGGATACATATGGATCAGGAAACAAAGTAATACATAACATAGTTGGATCCTTTGGAGTATGCGAAGGTAATGGGGGAGACTTGAGAATAGGGCTACCTTTTCAGTCTGTACACGATGGGACGAAATTAATTCACGAACCACTTAGACTAAGCGTATTCATCGAAGCTCCACAGAAAGAAATAGAAAAAATCATAGCTAAACATCCCACGGTAAGAGAGCTAATAGACAATGCGTGGTTACATATATTTTGTATTGATAGCATGGAAGGAAGTGTTAGCTACAGACATAATAGTTGCAGATACGAGGTTCTTGGTAGCCACTGATGATATTGAATATTTCATAACATCCCCTTTAGCTTTTCGAGTAACTCAATAGCTCCGGGTTCTGGATCTTTATATTTCTCCAATGCAAAGTTTAAAGTTTTAATTGCGTTCTCAATTTCGCCTTTTTTAGCTTGAGCTTGAAGCAAGGTAGCACTTAAGCGATATTCATAAATTGATCCTTCCCATTCAGAATCAGCCTCAATCTCACCATTTGGATTTAGTATAATGGCCATGCTTTCTAAGCTAATATTAGGCTCAGATACTTTTTTTAAGGTAAAAATGTGTGGAGTCAAATTTCTTTCATAATCCTTAGCATCGAAAGGCACATTAAGATTCTGAGAGTTTTGAATATGAAATCCCATTTCTCTAAATACTTTCAGTAAAACAATTTCGGGGTACCCCCGAATAGTAATAGTATCCTCTTTTACAACTTTCGGATTGTCTCCTATGTAAAGTTGCAAGACGACATAGTAATCAAGTTTTACTATCCTATGTATTTCCATGAGAATATTAGGCAATAGGCATAATGGAATATGATTTAGACAGGCAAAAGAATAAATGAGGTCAAATGAATTGTCTTTATATTCGCTTAAATCCTTACCGTTTGCGAGAGCGAGTGAAATGTTTGAATGGTCTAAAAGAAGGTCTTTTGACTTTAGAATCGCTACCTCGGAAACATCTGAACCCACAACCGTTTTAAACACACCTGAAGCCGATTTCAGGATTCGGCCAACCCCACAACCATATTCCAAAACCTTCCAATTTTTAAAGTGACGGTGATCTAAGTGCTCAAGAATTAACTCCAAGTCACGCCTCCCACTTGCCCACATCTCTTCATCTGAATCCACAAAATCTC
>CAYGUX010000002.1:0-55920 GCA_964353175.1 uncultured Bdellovibrionales bacterium
CGCTTACAACTAATCGAGGAACTCTGGGAGCAGCGGAAAGTCGATTGAACGTAGCAATTAATAACCTACAAGTAGCTAGAGAAAACTTTGCATCAGCCGAGTCTCAAATTAGAGATGTGGATGTTGCGGAAGAAGCTGCTAAGCTAACTAGGTTAAACATATTGCAACAGGCCGGTGCATCAGTATTAGCTCAGGCTAATCAGCAGCCAGCTTTAGCTCTATCCTTACTAGGATAAGCTAAAAAGGTAAGAAAAAGGCCCTGCATGAAGCAGGGCCTTTGTTCTTAGAGTGGGGAATGTGAGGTGATTATAATAAAGTAGTACCCGAAAGTGAAGAAGTATTTGCTTTAAAAGGACATTGAAGAATGTCTGGAAGTAAAATTGTAGAGCTGTAGGGTTATAGTTTCAAGGAGGAACTATGGCATTAACCATTAATACGAATATTGCATCCTTAAATGCCCAAAGAAGATTGGGCCAATCAACCAGTGACTTAAGACAGTCATTCGAAAAATTATCATCTGGATTACGAATTGTACGAGCTAGAGATGACGCCGCGGGATTAGCGATTGCTGATACCTTGAAGTCAGATCAGAGAATAGCTTCGGTCGCGATTCGAAATGCAAACGATGGTGTATCACTTATCAGTATCTCTGATGGTGCTCTAAACGAAATCGGAAACGTGTTACAGAGAATGGGCGAGTTGGCTGAACAATCAGCGAACGGTACTCTTTCTTCTACGCAAAGATCCGCTCTTCAGAATGAGTTCTCAGCTTTAGGATCTGAAGTAACAAGAATTGCAAAAACAACGACATTCAACGGAATTCAGTTGCTTTCAGGTGGTTCTAGTGTGTCGCTTCAAGTTGGATTTGATTCAGGTTCCAATTCACAAATATCATTTACTGGTGTTAGTGGAACGTTGGAATCCCTAGGGTTAGGAGATGGTGGCGAGGTACTTACCTACTCCTTAAATGCTGCTGGAACAGCTGGTCAAGCAGCTGCATTAGCCGCACTTGATGCTGTAAGATCGGGAATTTCCTCGCTTACAACTAATCGAGGAACTCTGGGAGCAGCGGAAAGTCGATTGAACGTAGCTATTAACAACTTACAAGTAGCTAGAGAAAATTTTGCATCAGCTGAATCTCAAATTAGAGATGTGGATGTTGCGGAAGAAGCTGCTAAGTTAACTAGATTAAATATATTGCAACAAGCAGGTGCGTCAGTATTAGCTCAGGCTAATCAACAGCCAGCTCTAGCTTTATCTCTTCTAGGATAAGTTAAGTTTAGATTGAAATTAAATGGGCCTGTGAGAGCGGGCCCATTTATAATTCAAAAATAATTTACCAAGATCTGGCCGGTCTTAACTGTCTAGAATCTTTAGTTTTTTACGTCCACTCAAGTTGTTTTTCTTGAGTATTTTGCGTTGAATGCAAGAAAAATTAGAACTTTATTAAAGATAATTCTAAAGTATTATTTACGTCCCACCGATTGTTTCTGTGTAGGGAGGTTGTTGTGGTTGCTGTTCTTCACTCCTACTGTCTCGCGAGAGATAAAGAGGTAGAGAGTTTTCTCTATTATCACTAGTTGTATCATTGTTGTGCAAGGCGTTCTTTTTGGTTTTCAAAAGGAGTGTCGCTCATGGTGAGCAAAATAGATTGGAGTTTAAGTGAGGTGACAAGGACGCACTGCTTAAACTTAGGTAGATAGAAATATTCAAGGAGGATAGAACATGGCTATTACGGTAAATACAAATATCGCATCACTAAATGCGCAGAGAAGATTGGGAACGTCAACTAATGAGCTTAGACAATCATATGAAAGATTGTCATCAGGATTAAGAATTGTACGAGCAAGAGATGATGCTGCCGGTCTAGCGATCGCAGATGCTCTTCGTGCTGATTCAAGAATCGCATCAGTGGCAATAAGGAACGCTAACGACGGAATTTCACTAATATCAATTGCCGATGGTGCACTTGATCAGATGAGTTCTGTTTTGACTAGAATGGCGGAACTTTCCGAACAATCTGCGAATGGTACATTGGGTACTTCTCAAAGATCAGCTCTAAATCAAGAGTTTGTAGCTTTGGGATCGGAAATACAGAGAATTGCTGAAACAACAACTTTTAACGGATTGTTACTACTTTCGGGTGGAGCTTCAGTGAGTTTACAGGTGGGATTTGATTCTAGCTCTAACTCGCAAATTCAGTTTGATGGAGTTGATGGAACGTTAGAGTCAATTGGGTTGGCTGCACAAGGTGGAAAACAATTAATTTTCTCACTAAATGATGCAGCATCAACTGTTTCAGCGCAGTTATCAGCTAGATCGGCACTAGATGCTGTAAAGTTGGCAATTAGCTCCTTAACTACAAGTCGAGGAACTTTGGGTGCAGCTGAAAGTAGAATGACGGTAGCTATAACTAACTTGTCAGTAGCTAGAGAAAACTTCAAATCTGCGGAAAGTCAAATCAGAGATGTTGACGTAGCGGAAGAAGCAGCTAACTTAACAAGATTGAACATACTACAACAGGCCGGAGCTTCAGTACTATCTCAAGCTAATCAGCAGCCATCTCTAGCATTAAGTTTACTACAGTAAACTAGAGAGTAGTTTATAAGGCTTAGGAAACTAAGCCTTATTTAAAAAGATTTCAAAAGGTCTCCCAAGAGCCGTGTACCGTGGCCTGGGTTATGTACTAGATGCATAACCCAGGTTTTTTTGATAGACTTTGATTCAATTTTCTTAAATATTGAATTAAAGTTATCTAAAATGGCACAAAAATTAGAGGGCGACTTTCAGGTTGAATCCAATAAGCAGTCAATTCAGACTCATATCCAAGAACTTTTAACAGCTTTAAGGTCGGAAGTAGAGCAAGAAGATGTTAAGATTTTAGCAGGTAAGTTTCGCCCACCTACTCAAGTCTCGGAGAAAATAAGTAATCCACAGTTTTCAGACGAGCTAAGATATTTAAACAATCATTGGGGTGACTGGAACCAAAATGCTCCTTTTACTTCGCATCGATTTTTAGTTGGTGCCTTAATTGCAAGAATTAAGAATAAAATCCAAGGATATTTCTTTACAGTGATTTTCGGCGATTACATTGAACAACAAAAGTCATTTAATATGAATTTGGTTAAATTCTGTAATCAGCTTAGTCGCTATGTGGATGAACGAGATAAACAAATTTTTTGGGAAACTGTAAAAAAATTAGATTCGGAGGTGGCTTTAGTTGAGGAGAGGTATGATACATTGTTTGTTGAGGTTATAGATAGAGTGAATTCGAGGAACTAATGTCTGAGACTTTAAATATTTTGGTCCTTGTGCCTAGTGTCCCCTTTTCCAGAGGGGGAGCTGAAATGTTGGTGGATCGTTTGATTTCTGGATTTAAGTCTCTAGGCCATAATGCAGATATATTTTCGATTCCCTTTTTCCCTGAGCCCAAGGAGAAGCTACTTGAGCAGATGCTTTTGTGGCGATCTCAAGACTTGAGTCGTGTATCTGGAAGGGCAATTGATCTTGTTGTACCAACGAAATTTCCCACATATTTCGCTAAACACCATAGTAAGGTTCCTTGGCTACTCCACCAACATCGCCAGGCTTATGAATTAGTAGGGACTAGATACGGAGATTTTACTCCTGAGGATGAGTATGTTCGTGAGCAAATAGTCATAAATGACAAAAAGATGTTTTCTGAATGTAAGAAGATTTTTACAATTTCAGATAATGTGAGTTTGAGACTAAAGCATTTCTTAGATCAAGAGTCAGAAGTCATTCTCCCTCCACTACCTTCAATGCTTTCTTATGTTAATCGGCCTCCTCAAAAATTTATTTTATCAGTTGGTCGTTTGTGTAGCCCGAAAAGGCCTGACTTGCTGATAGAAGCAATGAGTTTTTTAGATACTGAAATAAAGTTGAAGTTGGTTGGTGTTGCGGATGAACCAGGTTATTTAGATTATTTAAAAAGCATTATTGGTAAACATTCTTTGGAGTCTAGGGTTGAACTTCTAGGAGCTATTGGAGATGTTGAGCTAAGAGAATTATACGCTGACTGTCACTCTGTTTATTATGGACCTTATGATGAAGATTATGGTTATGTTATTTATGAAGCTGCCGCGGCTAGGAAACCTATAGTTACTTTAGCGGATAGCGGATTTCCGAAGTTGCAGGTGGATAGATTTAAAACGGGCATTATCTCAGAGCCTCGGGTTGATTTTATTGCAGAGGCATTTAATAGATTGTTTAAAGATGAACATGTATATAGGGCTGCTCAAGCGGCAGCTAAAAACTTAACTATTAAAGATAGTTGGGAAGATGTCGCAGCTAAGTTGATTTCGGCTGCGGCCTAGTTTTATGTTTATAGAAGTTTTTTGAGATTAATTGTATTTAGTGGCTCATACATCTCACTTCGCTTGAAAATAGCACATTCCTATAGTAGCTTGCGTAAAAGTTTTTAATCTTAACCATAGGGAAAATCATGGCATTTCTTAATGAAAGTTATCTCGATCTTAAGCCTTCTTATTTATTCTCAGACATCGCTAAGCGGATAGCAAAGTTTTTATCAGAGAACCCTGATGCAAATATTATTAAGTTAGGAATAGGGGATGTCACTGAACCCTTGCCGCAGGCCTGTTTGAAAGCCTTTCATGCTGCAGTTGATGAAATGGGCGACAAATCTACTTTTAAAGGTTATGGACCAGAGCAAGGGTATCCATTCTTAAGAGAAGCTATTTGTAAGAATGAGTATCAAGATAGAGGAATAAATATTGCTCCAGATGAAATTATAGTTAGTGACGGTTCTAAGTGCGACACTGGTAATTTTCAAGAAATTTTTTCTTCAGACACAAGAGTGGCTATCCCCGATCCAGTATATCCAGTCTATCTTGATACCACTATTATGATTGGTAGAGCAGGTAAGGAAAAAGATGGTCGTTATGGAGCGATCACATACTTAGATGTTACTCAAGAAAATGGATATAGTCCTGAGCTTCCTAATAATGATGTTGATTTGATATTCCTATGTTCACCGAACAATCCAACTGGGGCGACTTTAAGTCGTGAGGATCTAACTAAATGGGTGAAATACGCAAAAGATAAAGGTGCGATTATTTTATTCGACGCAGCTTACAGTGCTTTCGTTCAAGATAAGGATGTTCCAGTAAGTATTTTTGAGATTCCTGGAGCGAGGGAAGTGGCAGTTGAGTTTAGAAGTTTTTCCAAGTCTGCTGGATTTACTGGTACTAGATGTGCATTCACTGTCGTACCTAAGGAATGTATGCTTAGTTCAAAGTCAGGAGAAAGGACTTCTCTTCATAGTCTATGGTTAAGAAGGCAATCAACTAAGTTTAATGGTGTTTCATACCCAGTTCAGAAAGCAGCTGAAGCGGCTTATACTGATGAGGGGAAGAAGGAGATTGAAGGTTTAATTTCTGGTTATATGAATAACGCCAAAAAGCTAAGAGGACTTTTTGAAAGTAAGGGATATGTTTGTGCTGGCGGTGAAAATGCTCCTTATGTTTGGGTTAATACGGGCGGTAGTTCATGGGATTTCTTTGATAAGTTAATGAATCAAGCGCAAGTTATTTGTACTCCTGGCGTTGGTTTCGGTAAATGTGGAGAGGGTTATGTGAGATTCTCCGCCTTCAATTCTGCGGAAAAGGTGGATGAGGCGATTGAGAGAATTAAAGGGATTTTATAAATTTAACAAACTCCAAGGGCATGGCCAATAGAGTCAGATATGTAATCCGGCTCTATTCCAAGTCTTTCTATGTCTTCCAAAACACCAACACCAGAAAGTACATAAGCAGTTTTTAGCCCACCTCTTTGAGCCCAGAGAATATCCATGTCTAATATATCTCCAAACATTATAGTAGATTCTCTTTTAGTTTGAATCAAATCTAAAGCAATATTTAAAATAGTTGATTCAGGTTTTCCAATAGTGATATCTGCTTGGCGACCGATGGCGTATTCTATCGCATGCACACTTGGCCCGACGCCTGGTTGATACCCATTCTCAGAAGGGTAAATCGGATTTTTATTGCATGCTATAAGTAGGCAGTCCTTTCTATATAGGTTTTGAAAAGCAGCATTAAGTTTTTTATAAGAAAAGTCTCTATCGAATCCTACTGCAACTACTTCTGCGTTCTCTTCTACGACATCTAGACCTAGACTCCTAAATTCATCTTTTAATTGTTCCGTCCCCATTACGTGAACAGATTTTGCTGGGACAGTTTGGCTAAGGTATAAGCCTGTGGCATAACCCGCAGTCATAAACTCATTTGCGGTAGATGCTATGCCAATTTTATTGAGTTTTTCTAGTTGATAGTCTCTAGTTTCGCTAGCATTATTGGTGACAAATAGTACTTTTTTATTCGCTTCTCTAAGAACATCGATCGCTTCTTTAGCAAAAGGGATGGCCTGTTTGCTTCGCCAAATTACTCCATCGAGATCAAAAATAAATCCGTCATATTTGTTTAGCAGTTCAGATCTTAGATCAGACATATTTACCCTTTCAATTTATTGTATTCGTCTATAATGTATCTCGAAGCCGTTTCTAATTCGTTCTCAGTAGTGAATTTGGAAATACCAAATCTTGCAAAGCCATCAATTATGGCTTGGTCTTTAGATAATTCGCTCACTACTCGAGATTGACTAACTCTACAAGCAGACCCAGATGAAAAGGCTACTCGACTGGCCAGGTTAGCAATTAGTTTGGATGAGAGAACTAGGGGGAAGCTTAGGCTGAGCAGTCCTGGGAGTCTATTAGCAAAAAGTTGTGGCCCAATGAGTTTAAGATTGGGAATGTTTTCTTTTAAACTTTGATAGAACATTTCAGCTTTTTGAGAGAGTTGATTACTCGTAGTTCCAATATCCTTAGTAGCTATACTAATGGCTTCAGACAATGCGAAACAAAGTGCTACGGGAATAGTGCCTGGTCTTAAATCTTCATGATGATGACCACCAAAAAGAATTGGTGAGAATTTCTTTTTAATCTCTAAAGACCTAAATATAAGCGCACCGATGCCCTTGGGTGCATGGATTTTATGACCTGAAAGAGTAATTATATCAACAGCTTGACTATCGAATGAGATCGGTATCTTGCCTATACTTTGTGAAGCATCGGTATGTAGAATAGAGTCTTTTGGTTTATCGAAATCTGTAAAGTCTTCAATCACTCCAATTTCATTATTGGCATGGTGAAGAGAAATAAGATTGCTCTTATCTATGATGGATTGATCTTTGACTGTTCTGCCTTCTGAGTCTATTTCCAAAATACTAACTTGAAGGGAATCTTGGGAGAGTCGATTTAAACATTCGTAAACGGAGCTATGTTCAATGTTGCTTGAGAGGTAGCTAGACTTCTCTTTTAGACCAAGGAGTACGATATTGTTGGCTTCAGTGGCTCCACTAGTAAAGACTACGCATTCGGGAGAGGTTCCAAATATTTGCGCAATATTTTCTTTCGCAAGTTCATATAAGGCATGAGATTGCCAGCCAAAAAAATGTTTTGAAGATGAGTTGCCTTTAGATAATTTGCTAGTTGAGACGAATTTATCTAATACCCTTGGGTCAACTTCAGTTGAAGAATTGTTATCTAAGAATATGCAACTTTTTTTCATTCTCTATGCGCTTAGGTGTAGCATTTTTTCTAAGGGAAGTAGGGCTTTTATTCGTATAGATTCAGGCACTTCAACCCTTGGTTCTAGGTCTCTTAGGGCATTTCTTATTTTCTCTAAGCTATTGAGCCTCATGTATGGGCATTCAGCACAGTTACAGCCTTCTTTGTTAGATAGAGGCATGAATACCTTATGGGGGCACTGTTTTTCCATCTGATGGATTATACCTGCTTCTGTCGCTACGATAAAACTTTGATGGTCTGATGTAGTTGCAAATGCTAGTAATGCGCTTGTGGAACCAATATGGTCCGCCATATCAAGAAGTGCCATAGGACATTCGGGGTGTGCTAGAATTAGTGCTTCAGGGTATTTTAATTTCAACTTTACTAATGTTTGAGCTTCGAAATTTTCATGAACTATACATGAGCCTTCCCAAAGGACTAAGTCTCTCCCAGTCATTTTTTGAAGGTAGGTTCCTAAGTGTTTATCAGGGGCAAAGATGATTTTTTTATCCTTAGGGATGCTGTTAATTATTTTGACCGCATTAGAGGAAGTACAAAGAAGGTCGCTTAGTGCTTTTACTTCGGCTGAACAGTTTACGTAAGTTACTACGACATGGTCAGGGCGAGCCTCACAAAATGCTTTAAATTTATCCGCTGGGCAATTGTCCGCTAATGAGCAACCTGCATTGAGATCAGGAACTAGCACAATCTTCTCAGGAGAGAGTATCTTTGCTGTTTCGCCCATGAAAAAAACCCCAGCAACCAAAAGTACATCACTGCTACTAGCTTTTCCGATTTGAGCAAGGCCTAGGCTATCTGCTACCACATCTGCAATATCTTGAATTCCACCTTCCTGATAAAAATGCGCGAGAATAGAAGCATTTTTAGCTTTTTTTAAGTCTTTAATTTCTGTAAGAAGAGTAGGTATTGACATTAAGTTAAAATAAACGAGTATTATTAGGTATTTTTAATAGGGAACATAGAAGATGTCAATTTGTGACATCTTTAATCTTTTGTGGCAAAGAAAGCATTATTTTTATGTTTAAAGACAATAGACTTTTAATACTTTACTCAATTTTGTTCTATTGTTTTTTTGTTGTTATTCGACTTTTTGGAGTAATCGAATTCGATATTCAACCAGATGAAGTACATTGGTTAGAGAGAAGCTCTAGGGTATTGGATTTATTTAAGAAAGGCTATTTTTCAACTTTAACTACTCACTTGGGTCAGCCTGGCATTGTACCCACCTTAATTATGGCATTGGGACAGGGAGTTTTTAAGTGTATCTATCGTTTGTTTGATATTCATCAAGGTGATTTTTTATACCTACATCCTTTTTTTCAATGCCGTATCGCTTGTATTTTGGCATCGTCTTTGGTCGTATTTCCTTTGATACTTTTGGGATCCGCAATATTTGATTTTCGTATTGTGGCATTGGCATGCTCATTTTTAGCCCTTAGCCCTCATCACATTGGTTTTTCTAGACTAGCTCATTTGGATGCAACAATGACTTCTGTTGTTGTGACGGCATTTCTATTTTATCTTTATGCGATAAAGACAGATGAACAGAAGTATAAACTTATAGCAGGATTTTTTTGGGGTTTAAGTATTGCTACTAAACCAACAGCCCTTAGTCTGATTTTTTCTTTCTTCATTATTGGAGCGATTAATTCTATATTTATCAAGAAGGAAGGCCTCAAAAAAGTTATTAGCATCTATGATTTTTGGGCTGTATTCATTGGACATTTTGTTTTTGCCTGTCTTTATACTCGTATCTGGGTTCATGAAAGTGAGTATCTAGTGAGGCTTAATGTACAAAATGCATTTGCCGATATGGAGTATTTTTTAGGTACGTTTCATCCCAAAATGGGCGCATTGCTTTGTTCTGCTTCAATTTTATATTGTATTTATCGATTTGTTCGAACGGAAATAAGAGCTTATTTGTTCCTAATATTCTTTTTTAGCATTAACTTAGCTAACTTTCTTTTTCCTGCAGTATGTGAGGGCATCATCAGGTTTTGGTCTTGGACATTTGGATTGAGTAAAACAGCACATATTGCTTACGGAAAGACTTACGAAGGTGCTTCAGGTGGATATATTGCCTTAATAATGCATGAGACCTCATTAGTAATTCTTTCTCTGATTCTTTTAGATGTTTTGTTTCTCACCTATTCTCTTGTTAGAGGCCCCTTGCAGTCTAAGGATAGAAAAAAGTTATATTTATTTATTATTTCCATCGTATGGGTAGGAATATTGTCGGTGTCTTCTAAGCAAACGATACGTTATATTCTTCCAATTTTCCCTTGTATGTATTTGCTTGCTAGCGATTTCGTTTGGAAGGTGTTTGACCTCCTTCCTTCAAGGGTCGCTAAGTTCAAACATGCGGGTATTATTTTTTGTTTGCTTTTCTTGGTTCCACAATCTGTAGCGGTGTCGTCGATTCATCCAAATCAGATAGCGTATTCCAATGCTTTGGGTGGTACCAGTGGAATTGGGAACAAGGGTGAAGCCCATTATTTTATTGGCATTAATAAGGTCGTGAAATTTTTAAGAAAAGAGGCGAAGAAATCCTTAAGAGATAGTCAGTTAGTTTATGTCGGTGGTGATTTAGGCATTCTTCGACTCGCTCACTTAATTTTACATCATGGAGAGAGTGGGACTAAATTTATGGCACCTGTTCAGTTAATGTGGGGGTCTTATTTTGTTAGGTTTCATCATTTAGATGAAATATTTTTTGAAGAAACACCATCGGGGATAGAAGTTTCTAATCCTGTGTATGAAGTTAAGGTGGGATCAAATGTATTGATGAGCGTATATAAAATTAACACGCCCAGCTTAGAGAATTCTTTTGAAATTGATAATACTAAGCTACATAGAAGAACTGGGCGACAGATTCGTCCTGACAATAAGTATTTCGCTGATTCAATGGCAGTAGAAAGCATTCCAGATAAGGTTTATGAACTGGTTACGGGAAGAGAGGCTAAGTCTTATGCTTTTTTTTCTTCCGCGATTGAATTGGATGAGGGGGTATATGATCTTGGATTTTATACTAGATTGATTAGCGAGGAGCAGGTAAGGACTCCAGTGTTTGAGATACAAATGGGTAAGTGTAAGCATGTTGTATATTCTGACGAGTTAGCGGTCGATAGCTTCAAGCTTGCCAATTCGGCCTGTGGTTTAGATGAAAAAACTTTCGTAAGTTTTAAGGTTTATTGGTTTGGAAAGATTAGTGTGGAAATTGGAAATGGTAAATTGCGCAAGGTCTCTTAGTGAATTTTTGCCTCATGAATTTCCATCTCTAAGTTCATATTTGGTGCTTCCTCTGGAAGTCCTTCGCTAGCTATCATTTTATTCCAAGCATCTAAAGCTGCGGTCTTATAGACTTGTGAGAGTGTTGGGTAGTTAAACACTGCGTTTACAAAGTAGTCTATCCCACCTTGAAATCCCATTACTGTCTGACCAATGTGCACTAGTTCTGTTGCACCTTCACCTATTATATGAACACCTAATAGTCTTAGGCTACTTCTATGAAACAGGATTTTCAAGACTCCTAGGTTGTCACCAATAATTTTCCCTCTCTCTAGTTCGCTAAAGCGCGCTATCCCATATTCGTATGGTACTTTGTCTTTTTTAAGTTCGGTTTCTGTTGCCCCGACCATTGCAATTTCTGGGATTGAGTAAATTCCATAAGGTAGTGGAATATCAAAAGCATGATCTGTTAGGTCGAATGCGTGACATGCCGCGCGTCTTCCTTGCTCCATACTCGTAGATGCTAGTGCTGGAGCACCAATAATATCACCTACGGCATAGATATTTGGAGTAGAGGTTTGATAAAACTCATTGATGGTTATTAGGCCTCTTGAGCTGGATTCAATTCCGACTCGTTCAAGCCCAAGCCCTTCAACATTACCAACTCTACCAGCTGAAACTAGAAGCACTTCACTAACAATTCTCCGGCCGCTTTCAAGATATGTAACTGCTCTACCATCTTCTGATCTACAGCATTTTATAACTTTGTCGCCTACTATTATTGCGGCTTTTTGTTGCCTGAGTTGAAAGGTTAGCGATTCCGTCAGTTCTTGATCAAGGAAACTCAGTATAGATTCTCTTTGCTCAACGATAGAGACCTTTACTCCTAGAGCTGAAAACATAGATCCATATTCACATCCAATTACTCCTCCTCCAACTACTGTAAGCGACGATGGTATCTTTTTCATTCGAAGGATGTCGTTGGAGTCAAGTATTACATTTCCATCGAATTCAAATGAGTCTGGGCGCCATGGTCTAGTGCCTGTTGCGACTATAATTTTTTCGCCGCTTATAATTCTTTCGGTGCTTTGAAATTTGACTCTAATGGTATGGGAGTCAATAAAAGATGCAAAACCTACGATCAGTTCTGATTTGTTTCTTAGTAACTGAGATCGAATTGTTTGTTCTATATCTTTTTCGATGCCGTTTGTTCTATCGGTAAGATCACTCATCAGTATGTTGTGTTTTACTCGATATGCCTGACCGTAGTGACTACGTTCTTTGTATCCAGAGAGGTGCATGATCGCTTCTCTAAAGGATTTACTTGGAATAGTTCCATCATGTAAACAGTTTCCGCCAAGTGCAGGGTTCAGTTCGACCACAGCTACATTTTTGCCTAGCTTTAAAGCTTGGATCGCTGCTTTCTGTCCACCAGGGCCACTGCCAATAACGATTAGGTCGAATTCATTTTGTATAGTCATAAGTCCTCTTATCGGTAGAGGTTGCTTATGAGTTGAGCTAAATTATTGTGAGAGAGCTGCTGTGCCTTGTGGAGCCGTTAGTAGTCTGGATGTTTCGTACATATTTACTAGTTCTCTATCTAAGGCTTCAATTCTACTTTTAGTCTCTTCTAGTTCTTTGCCGGTTGCTGTGATGAGTTTTCCAAGTAGAAGGCTCAGGGTGTTTAGTGATTGATTTATTTGTTCTTTTTCCTTTAGATCTAAGGCTTGGTTGGCGCTAAAGGCTTTTTTCCAGTCTAAAATTCTCTTTTGTTTTCTTGCTACTATGATAGATAAGTCGTTCATACAAATGCCTTAAGTTTTACTGGTCAGCCATTAAAACTACTAAATTAGATATGTTATTGATGGCATAGGGTATTATTAATTACGTAGGCTTGCAAGTGTAGATAACTATTTTATCTATATCTATAATATTATGAGTATAAGAATCACTTCCGGTGAATTTAGAGGCTTTAGGTTGCATGTGCCCGAGGAGCTAACTACAGTTATTAGGCCCACTCAGGATAGAGTTAGGCAGGCAGTATTCTCTAGCTTAGGATCTAGGGTTAATATTGAAGGAGCTAGTGTTCTTGATCTATTCTCAGGCTCAGGGATAATGACCTTTGAAGCGCTGTCTCGTGGGGCGAAGAGTTCGATAATGGTCGATACAAGTAAGAAGGCTTTAAGTTGTAGTTTAGAGTCAGCCAAAAAACTGAAAATAGAAGATAAGATTAGTCAGTATTGTTTGAGTTGTTTAGCCTTACCCCCGGAGCTTGGGGTCACTTTTGATCTTATTTTTGCGGATCCTCCCTATAGAGAGATTAGCTTGGGCTGTATCATTACAGATCTTGCGACTAAATCTATGCTGTCATCATCTTCTTTGCTCATATATGAAGAGGATAGCAAATTTTTCACATCTCAATATGAAATGGCAAAAGATACAATTGATTCAATATTTTCTTCTCTAACAGTAAAAAAATATGGTTCAACTTCTGTAGCTATATTTAAGGTTTAAGAAATGAAAGAAACTAAAATAGAGACTCCTAAAGTAGATAATCAAGGTGTGGCAGTTTATGCGGGAACTTTTGATCCCATGACGAATGGGCATATGGATGTCATCTATAGGGCTTTGCGTGTTTTTGATATTGTATATGTCGCAATTTCCAAGGGAGGCCCAAGAGTTAGTACAAAGGCAAGCTATTTTAATATTGATGAAAGATTAGCTTTAGCTAAGGATGCCGTAAGGGACTTTAATCGAGAGAAAGAACGTGTAATTGTTGAGTCCTTTGATGGTATGTTAGTAGCGTATACTAGGGCAATTGGAGCAAAGGTAATCATTCGTGGTTTGAGAGCTGTATCAGACTATGAATATGAAACTCAGCTTGCGCATACTAATCGTCTTTTGGATGCAGAAATAGAAACAGTATTTTTCGTTACTTCTGAGCCCAATTCTTTTATTAGTTCAAGTATAGTGAAGAATGTGGCCTTAAATGGTGGAGATATAACTAAGATGGTCCCCAAGGTAGTTAAGTCCTACTTTCTAGATAAGATGAATGAAAAGTAAAATTTTATTTATTTATCTCTGTGGATTTCTTGCTTTAGTTGAGCCGCTTCAAGCGGAAGATTCCCCAAACCCCACTCCTACAGAGTCTGCGACTGCAGCCGTTATTGAAGATGAAGAAGTGCCACTTGATGCATGGATAATTCGTAAGAAGGAAGTCGAAGTCGAGGTGGACGAACCAGCAGTTGATCCCACTGCCTCTTCCTCCGTCAATATTACCGATATTGGGGGGGAAGCGGAGGAAAAAAGAATATATAAGGCTCTTTTAGAGAACTTTCAAAAAGATACGGAAGCTAAGTCCCTAGAGAAACAAGTTGTGAAAGAGACTAAAAACCCCCAAACAGTCTTTAAAAAAACAGCCTTATCTAAGCGAGATATGTTACGTATCGATAAGTTAAAAAAGGTTCAAAGACGCTTGATATATAGACAGAAGAAAGAATTTGCTCATCTACTAACAAGTAAAAAAGAGATTGTGCCAACACTTAGGTATTGTATCCTAAATTATCCTATAATTGGTTTGCCTTCTGAGGTGAGACAGTTGGACTCAAAGGTACAATCGGCAGATCTTTCTAGTGATTGGAAGAATGGTATCGCACTTATAGTTCAATCTAGCTGTAATGTTGTTTTATATACAGGCTTATACGGAAGAACATTAACAAAACGAAAAGCATTTATCGATAAAACATTAGACTTTATTGAATTGGGAACGGGGATTTCTTGGAAGTACCTATTGAATTCTAATGATACTAATTCAGCTTTTATGATGTTGTATGATCCAAATGTTATTGACCTGTTTAAATATGAAAGTCTATCAGGTTTAACACTAAGAAGAGGTGGTGTTTTTAAGGAAAGTGAATTTTCTATGGTTCCTTTAGAGATCTCATTTGAAATCAAGAATCAAGCTAAGACTCAAAAATATACATTTATTTCATTCGACCTGAGAGACTCTACTTCGCCCATTAAAAAATTAGATATTCATTATCAAATGCAAATGGCAGCAACTTTATTGGAGGCTGCGGTGAATAGAACAAATAAGCGGATTGATGAAACCGTGGTATTGGCGGGTCGATTAGGAGAAAATCAGGCTCACCCAGTGTATCAAATAGTACAAGGTATTCTAGCCCCAGTAGATTTTTTAAAAGACAAGGCATGTGTTTTAACTGATAGTAGTGGAGAGGATGTTAAGGCAGAATTATTTATTTGTGATCAGAGTAAGTTAAAAAAGGAGCCTAGGACATTGTTGGGCTTATTTTCCGATTTGACTGTATTTATGCCCAAACCACAGAAGATCGCAATTAGTCGAGAGATTAAAAATATCGATTCAGAGTTTTTTATAGCAGAAGCGTCTATTCGTAGTTTGAAAAATGTTGAGAATAATAGGTTGTATGGAGCATCTTATGATGTGATAAAAGGTAAACAATTTAACTACTCATTTTTATACGTTGATTTATCGGGTGCGAAAAAGGAATAGAAAAGGATTAGATTATGCAAAAGGACTCATATAGTTTTTTAGAACAGTTATTAAATACCGCATCCCCAAGTGGATTCGAGCAAGGGATTCAAAGAGTCGTTAAAAAAAGAGTGAGCAAGTATGCGGATGAAGTTTCTATCGATGTTCATGGCAATCTAATTGCAGCTTTTAATCCAAGCGGTAAAATTAGAGTTATGCTTGCAGGCCATTGTGATCAGATTGGTATGATGGTTACTCATATCGATGAGCAAGGTTTTGTTTATGTAAATCAGATCGGTGGTATTGATTCAGCCGTTCTACCAGGAACTTATTTGACTGTTCATGCTGAGTCTGGCCCAATTGACGGGATAATTGGTTTTAAACCAGTCCATTTAACTTCCGCGGCTGAAAGAGGTAAGCCTATTGATTTTTCAAAGGTATGGGTTGATATCGGTGCTAAGTCAGGTGAAGAGGCGCGTAAGTTAGTGTCTATGGGTGATCCAATCACCTTTAAGTTAGGCGTCACTAAACTTAGAAATGGTATGATAGCTTCCCCAGGGTGCGATAACAAGGTCGGTACTTTTGTAGTGATGGAAGCGATGAGGTTGCTAGCACAAAAAGTTAAGGGCGCTAATAAGAAAAAGTTTCCAGTCGCATTATATTCTGTCAGCACAGTGCAAGAAGAGATCGGATTAAGAGGAGCAAGGACGTCTTGTTATGGCATTGATCCGCATGTTGGAATCGCTGTTGATGTTACCCATGCATCTGATAATCCTGGAGCAGAAGCTAAAAGAATTGGGACAATGAAGATAGGATCTGGGGCTGGGGTTGCTCGAGGAGCGAACATCAATCCAGTATTAGAGAATTTAGTTAGAACTACTGCCAAGAAAAAACGGATACCCTTTCAATTATATGCTTCTCCTGGGGCAACTGGTACTGATGCAAATGCCATTCAGGTGTCAAGATCAGGGGTAGCGGCAGGATTAATATCCATACCCAATAGGTATATGCATACACCGGTGGAGGTAGTAAGTTTAAGTGATCTAGAGGCTGCAAGTAAATTGCTTTCTGAAACGATTCTAAACATTACTTCTAGGATGGATTTTATCCCTAGGTAGTAAGGGTGTGGTTTCTTATTTCTTTTTACTTTTTCTTGGCTTTTTAGTTGGAGCAACAAGCTCTCTCTGTCTAAGTAGCTCAAGCGAGTTCTCTAAAGAATAAGTCATTGGGTCAACGCCTTTCGGAAGAGAGGCATTTACCACTTCATTGCTTACATATGGCCCATATCTTCCGCTGAGTAACTTAACTTGATTGCCAGAAACTGGATCAAGTCCAAGCTCTTTAAGCGCTTGTGGTGCAGAAGCTCTTCCCCTTGTTTTTGGTTGTTTGAGAAGTTCAACTGCTTCTTCTAGAGTAATCGTGATAGGGGACTTGCCAGCAGGGATACTTCTTCGTTCCTTTCCACTTTCAATATAAGGTCCGTAAGGGCCGTTTTTAGCAAGCACTGCGTCTTCAGTCTCTGGGAACTTGCCGAGCTCTTTAGGAAGTTCTAATAGCTTTACAGCCAACTCAAGGTTTACCTCTTCTAAAGTCATCCCGGCTAACAAGGAACTCATCTTTGGCTTTGGCTTTTTCTTATCGTCGAGATCTGGGTCACCTAGTTGGACATAAGGACCGTATCTTCCAACTTTAAGATAAACCGGTTCTCCAGTTGTTGGGTGTGCCCCAAGTGAGTCAGGGCCTTTTTCTGCAATGGCAAGAATCTCTTCCGCCTTCTCCATAGTCATTTCATCTGGAGCAGTGCCTTCTGGGACACTTGCTTTCCTAGTTCCATCTGAAAGAAATGGCCCGTATTTACCTACTCTAACTTCTATAGTCGTATCATTGCTATCTTTACCAACGAAGATTCCATTGATTTCTCGTGGGTCAATATTGTCAACGCCAGCAACGATAAGTTCTTTTAAGCCTTTATGCCCATTTCCAAAGTAGAAGGACTTTAAGTATTTAATGCTTTCTCCTTCTCCTCTTGAGATAGAATCTAATTCATCTTCCAGCCGTGCAGTAAAATCATAATCAACTAATTGGTGGAAATGTTCTTCCAGTAAGCTGACAATGGCCATGGCGGTATAGCTAGGAACAAGCGCAGTTCCTTTTTTGAAGGCATAAGTTTTATATAAAATTAATTCTACAACTGCAGCCCAAGTGGAAGGACGTCCAATGCCCTTTTTCTCTAACTCGCGAATAAGAGATCCCTCAGTGTATCTTGCAGGGGGTAGGGTCGAGTGGGAAACTGACTTAACATCTGATAGCATTAGAGCATCACCTACCTTAAGGTCAGGTAGAATTCTTTCTTGATCTGCAATATCGGAATCAGGATCATCGCTACCTTCAACATAGGCTCTTAGGAATCCAGGGAATTCTATAGTTTTACCACTAGCTCTTAAGTCAACACCTTCACATAGAAGGTTTACGTTGATGTAAGTTCCCTTAGCATTTTCCATTTGACTGGCAACGGTTCTTTTCCAAATTAAGTCGTATAGTTTAAAAGCCTCATCGCCTAACTTCTCCATAACTACAGCTGGGGAAGTAAATTGTGCACCCGCTGGTCTTATAGCTTCGTGGGCTTCTTGTGCGTTTTTAACTTTAGTTGCATACGTTCTTGGAGCACTTGGTAGGTAGTCTTGTCCATATTCTTTAGCGACAAAAGATCTAGCTGCTTTAATAGCTTCATCAGAGAGAGTGGTAGAATCCGTTCTCATGTAAGTGATGAACCCATTTTCATATAGCTGTTGAGCAATACGCATGGTTCTTTGTGCAGAATATCTTAGCTTCCTATTTGATTCTTGTTGTAGGGAACTTGTAACAAAAGGAGCTGGAGGCTGGGATGAAAAAGGTTTTTTATCTACAGACTTTACAGTGGCAGTTTTATCGAGGATTCTATCCCGTACTTCATTCGCTTCTTTTTCGCCTAGTAGTTTGACCTTATCTGCTGATTTTAATTTACCAGTGTCCGCATCAAAGTCTTTTCCTTGTGCGAGCCTAACACCATCTACGTGGCTTACATCTGTATCGAATACTTCTTTTTTGTTGGTATTGGCTTTAGCTTTTAGGTCCCAATAATCTGCCGATACAAACTTGATCCTTTCCCTTTCTCTTTCTACTAGTAATCTAAGTGCAACACTTTGTACTCTACCAGCGCTTAGTCGTGGAGCTATTTTTTTCCATAAAACAGGGCTAACTTCATAACCATATAGTCTATCAATAATTCTTCTTGTTTCTTGGGCTCTAACAAGATTCATATCTACCTCTCTAGTTGACGCTAGGGCTTTAGATATCGCATCCTTTGTAATCTCATGAAAAACTAGTCTTTTTATCGGAATTTTGGGATTGAGAGTCTCAAGGAGATGCCAACTAATGGATTCTCCTTCTCTATCTTCATCCGTCGCTAGCAATAATTCAGTTGCATCTTTAAGGGACTCTTTTAATTTTTTTACTTGGTCCTTTTTCTTGGGGGGTATTATATAGAGTGGGTCAAAGTTTTTTTCTATATTAACACCAAGCTTGGTCCATTTTTCTTTTTTTAGTTTTTCAGGAATTTCAGAGGCGCTGTTAGGTAGGTCTCTGATGTGACCCATGGATGCCTTTACTATATAGTCTTTGCCTAAAAACTTTGTGATAGTTTTTGCTTTTGTAGGTGATTCAACAATTACGAGTGTTTTATGGGCCATTTTAAGGTAATTTTAGGTTCTATTAGTGAGCACTACATGTCAAAATGAATGATTTAATTCAATATGTTTAGCCTGCTTAGTATAAAAAGTGTATAGATTACGGTCAAATAGTTAAAAAAAATTGTGCTCATTAGTAAGGAGTCCGACTTAAAATAGGACACAATTCTACTAATTGCGCACTAGATTGCGAGGTATTTAGTGTCTTTATTCGAATTAATTAAAGAGCGGTTTCTTTTTCTTGATGGTGCAATGGGTACCATGATCCAATCCTATAAGTTGGAAGAGGAAGATTATAGGACTGAATCTTTATCTGCTCATAAGTTCCCCCTGAAGGGGAATCTTGACATGCTTAGTTTAAGTCGTCCAGAGATTATTCAAGATATTCACCGTCAGTACCTTGAAGCGGGTTCTGATATATTAGAGACCAATACTTTTAGCTCGAATGTCATTTCTCAAGCCGACTATGGCACTGAACATTTAGTTAGAGAATTAAATATAGAATCTGTTAGACTTGCTAGAGAAGTTGCAGATGAATATACGAAACTTAATCCCAATAAGCCAAGATTCGTCGCTGGAGCGATTGGCCCAACCAATAAAACACTTTCACTTTCACCTGATGTAAATAATCCAGGATATAGAGCCATCACTTTTGATGAACTTGTAGCTTGTTATAAAGAACAAGCAGAAGCTTTACTTGATGGTGGGGCTGATTTGATACTAGTTGAAACTGTGTTCGACACTTTGAATGCAAAGGCTGCAATATTTGCGATTGAAGAAATTCGAGCAGAGAGGAAGGTTTCAATTCCAGTAATAATTTCTGGTACAATTACTGATCAAAGTGGGAGAACTCTCTCTGGGCAAACGACAGAAGCATTTTGGATATCCATTTCTCATGCTAAGGAGATCGTAGGCGTAAGTTTGAACTGTGCTCTTGGCGCCTCCCAAATGAGGCCTTTTTTAGAGGAGTTAAGTCGTGTTGCTTGGGTGCCTGTTGGAGCTTACCCCAATGCAGGCTTGCCTAATGAGTTTGGACTGTATGATGAAACACCAAGTGAGCTTGCTACGCAGGTTAAAGATTTTTTAAGTAGAGGGATAGTAAATTTCCTAGGTGGTTGTTGTGGAACGACTCCAGCTCATATTAGAGAAATTATTAAAGCTACGGAAGGTTTTTCTCCTAGAGAGATACCTAAATATACTCCTAAGTTAAGACTAAGTGGCTTGGAAGCCCTAGTTATTGATGAGCATACTAACTTTGTGAACGTAGGTGAACGATTAAATATTACAGGTTCGAAGAAATTTGAAAAATTGGTAGCAGCAGGAGATTTCGATACGGCGCTATCTATCGGGAGAAATCAAGTAGAGAATGGTGCTATAATCCTAGATGTAAATTTAGATGAGGGGATGATTGATGGTGTAAAGGTTATGCCAGAGTTTCTTAATCTTCTACAGTCTGAGCCTGAGATTGTTAGAGTTCCTTTGATGATCGACTCATCGAAATGGTCCGTAATTGAAGCTGGTCTTAAAACTACTCAAGGTAAAAGTATTGTAAACTCAATTAGTTTAAAAGAAGGCGAGGAAGCTTTCATAAATATAGCGACTAGAATTAGAATGTATGGGGCTGCTGTAGTTGTAATGGCCTTCGATGAGAAAGGTCAGGCAGATGACTATGAAAGAAGAATAGAAATTTGTAAAAGAGCATATGATCTTCTTGTAAATGTAGTCGGATTCCCGGCGGAAGATATTATCTTTGATCCAAATATACTTACAGTTGCAACAGGAATGGAGGAGCACAATGGATATGGTGTTTCCTATATTCAAGCGACGCGTTGGATAAAAGATAATTTACCTTATGTAAAGGTTAGTGGTGGGGTGAGTAATGTTTCCTTCTCATTCCGAGGGAATAATAAAGTTAGAGAAGCGATTCATAGTGTGTTTCTATATCATGCTATCCGTGCTGGGATGGATATGGGGATCGTGAACGCTGGACAGCTAGAGATTTATGAAACTGTGCCCAAAGAATTAAAAGAGCTTTGTGAAGATGTTATTTTAAATCGTAGGGAAGATGCTACGGATAGACTATTGGTACATGCTGAAACTATCAAGGATGTTGCAGGTGGTAGTAGTAAGAAGGAAGAGGAGGCTTGGAGAAGTTTACCTGTAAATGAGAGGTTAGCACACGCCTTAGTGAAAGGTATTGTAGAGTTCATAGAAGTAGATACCGAAGAAGCGAGACAGTTAGCCAATATTCCATTAGAAGTAATTGAAGGCCCATTAATGGCTGGCATGAATCAGGTTGGAGATCTTTTTGCCAGTGGTAAAATGTTTCTACCCCAGGTAGTAAAAAGTGCTAGGGTAATGAAGCGATCAGTGGCCTATCTAACGCCTTACATTGAGGCGGAAAAACAGGGAGGAGTCGTCTCTAATGCTGGGGTAGTTTTGATGGCAACGGTTAAGGGAGATGTTCATGATATCGGTAAAAACATAGTAGGAGTTGTACTTTCTTGTAATAATTACAAGGTGGTTGATTTAGGTGTGATGGTGCCTATGGATAAGATCTTAGATGAAGCGGTAAAAGAGAAGGCAGATATAATTGGCCTTAGTGGTTTGATAACTCCTTCTTTAGATGAAATGGTTTATGTCGCAGAGGAGATGACAAGAAGAGGAATAGATACACCGCTAATGATTGGTGGTGCGACTACATCTAAACGCCACACCGCAGTTAAAATTGCTCCTAAGTATGGGAAAGGTGTCGTGCATGTATTGGATGCTTCAAGGTCTGTTCCAGTGGCAGGTGCTTTGATTTCTAAAACGGACAAAGCTACGTTTTTAGAAAAAATAAACAGTGAGTACGAGATAATTAGGGAAGATTTTAATTCGAGA
Organism: uncultured Bdellovibrionales bacterium; assembly: GCA_964353175.1. Lineage (GTDB taxonomy): Bacteria > Bdellovibrionota_C > UBA2361 > SZUA-149 > DAOLCO01 > JAIYCX01. Next base: position 21,974 of record CAYGUX010000002.1, read on the forward strand.
GTAAGTACTAAAAATCACATGAGCATACTAGAGGCTCGTCAAAATGCTCCAGAAATTGATTGGGATAACTATCAGTTGCCCGTCCCTGAGAAGATGGGAATTACTATATTGGAAGATATCTCTTTAAAAGAATTATTGCCTTATATTGATTGGACTCCATTCTTTCATACTTGGGAGCTTAAAGGTAAGTACCCTGAAATTTTTGAAAGTTCTGTATATGGTGTAGAAGCTAAAAAACTGTTTGCTGATGCTGAACATTACCTAGAATATTTAGAAGCTAAGAACGCACCAATTATTAGAGCTGTCGTAGGTTTATATCAAGCAAGAAGAGACCCAAGAGTAGAGGATGTATGGATTAAGGATGATGAGGGCAGAGAGCGATGTTTTAACTTCTTAAGACAACAAGGAGAGAGAAATAATAAGGCTCCTAATATTTCTTTAAGTGATTATATAAAACCAAATGCAGAAAAGTTTGAAGATCATATTGGTTTCTTCGCCGTGAGTGCAGGTTTTGGAGTGGATCATTTAGTTAAGGCTTTTGAAGAAGAGCATAATATGTACGCTAGTATTATGATTAAGGCTTTGTGCGATAGATTGGCAGAGGCCTGTGCTGAGTATGTTCATGAACGGGTTCGTAAGGAAATCTGGGGCTATGCTAAAAATGAGGAACTAAGTCAGAAGGAAATTATAAGAGAGCGTTATCAAGGGATTCGGCCAGCTCCTGGTTATGGTGCTTGCCCTGATCATACGGAAAAGTTTAAGATATGGGATCTTTTAAAGATTGAAGAGAGGATAGGGGTGACTTTAACGGAAAGTTGCGCAATGTTCCCAGCAAGTTCTGTTAGTGGATACTTTTTTTCACATCCAGAAAGTAATTATTTAAATATTGGGCGATTAGATAAGGACCAGATCGAAGATTATGCAAAGCGTAAGGAGTTGGATGTTCCTGGTGTTGAGAGATGGTTGTCGCCTTATTTGAATTATTAGATTGGGAAGGGTGGCAAAGGCAGTGCTTTCACCTCAGGCGCTCATTCTCGCCAAACGGCTTTGCCGTTTGAGCTCCGAGGCATTGCCCCCAATTTGCCATGAAGTTTAAACTTGCCAAATTGGGGGCAATAAGTCCGCGCCTGAGAAGAAAGCACTACCTTTGCTTTCTTCTTTATCTTGTAATTCAATAAGTGTCCTTTGCAGGGCAATTTAATCCGCATCCTGTCTTCCTAATCAGATTAAAAATTCTTATGAATTTCTTCTATATAGAATGACAACTTGTTATTGAGAAGCTCCTCTTCGGGGCCTAAGGATGACGTACCCTATTACATACTATAAAATATTGCCCTTAGAAGAGACAGGCACATCTAAATCGCCTTGCCATGTTTTCAGAAAACCGATAGAAGAATTGAATTAGTAAAAACTTAACAAGGAGATCAGGCATAACAAACAGTAAAACTGATGATATATAAGTAGTTGCGTATAAAGCAGGTAGCGCCAGGGCTCGTAATTTAAAAAGTGCGAGTTGACGAGGAGAAAGTTTATCGAAATATTCGGCGGATGACTTTCCGGTGACCACAATCGTTAAATACAAATAAAACAAACAAGTAATTGTTAAACAAAAGTTGTATTGAGTGGAATTCTAGATCAAAAAAAACCGCAAAAATCGCACTAATTTATCATAAAGCCTAGTTAGGTATGTCATTCACTTGGCTGTGTGACTGCTTGTCTTGGAGTAGCTTTGCGTGTTTGTGCGCTTTTGGTTTCTCTTGTCTGAAAAGGGGAAATAATATGTGCGGAATATTCGGATATGTAGGTAGTAATACGGATGCAGGACAGATATGTTTTAGAGCGCTAAAACAAGTAGAGTATCGAGGTTATGATTCCTGGGGAATCGTCGTCTGTGATCAAGAACTGGAGATTCAAAAGGAGCTAGGAAAACTTCCAAAGGATGGCCCGAGTTTTAGATTTGGTAGTATGGTGCTTGGCCATACGCGCTGGGCTACGCATGGAGGTGTTACGATTGAAAATACTCATCCTCACTTGGGGAACAGTGGACAAACTGTTGTCGTACATAACGGAATTGTTGAGAACTACATCGAGATAAGGCAGTTTCTGAAAGAGAGAGGCTATTTTTTTAAGTCTGAGACTGATACCGAGGTAATTATTAACTTTTATGAATACTCTCGGACGGAAAATTCCGCTCTCCAAGCTTTTATAAACACGATTAATCGTCTGCAAGGAAATAATGCTGTAGTAATTATGGATGTTCAGTCTGGATTTTTGCTTGCAAGCAAAAATGGTTCACCCATGGTGATAGGTCGGAATGAAGAGGGAAATTTTATAGCGTCTGACGTAGCTCCGTTGTTAGAGCAATGCGACTCGATCTATTATGTAGAAAACAATGAGGTGCTGGTAGTTGATGCAAAAAAAGTTTCTATCTATGAAGGGCCTTCGAGATTTAAGCTTCCTGTTTGGCAGAAACCAAAAGTAAAATTAAGCCAAGTTGAACTTGGTTCTTATGAACATTATTTATTGAAAGAAGTTAGTGAGCAACCGGAAATCTTACGTCAAGTGGTATTGTCGGGATCGAGTGAGCTTAAAAGTATGAGGAATTTCCTTAGGGAGGGATCGGATATTTGGTTCACCGGATGTGGAACTGCTTTCAATGCTGGACTGCTAGCTTCATATTTTGCTGCAAATGCCGGACTTTCTGTAAGGTCAGTCTATGCACATGAACTTCCTTTGTTGCTTGGTCAGACATCTAAAGACACTCGTATCGTAGCGCTTTCACAAAGTGGTGAGACTATCGATGTTATAGACGCTATTGTAGCAGCTAAAATTCTAGATTTACGAACAGCAGCTTTTGTGAATGTTCTAACATCTAGCGTCACTAGAATGGTGGAATGTGTACTGCCGATACAAGCCGGTCCAGAGCTTTGTGTTCTATCAACTAAAGCTTTTACAGGAATGGTAGCCAATCTTTATTCTATCTATTCTCCAGAAGACCATTATCAAGAGAATTTAATGTCAGCGGCACTTGCGATAGAGTGTATGCTCAAAGGGGAAGTTTTATCACAAATAAAAACTATTGCAGAGAAACTTTGCGAGAAGCAGTCTCTATTTATAATCGGTACTGGGGAATATTATCCATTGGCATTAGAAGCGGCTTTAAAGATTAAGGAGGTCAGCTACATTCATGCAGAAGCATTTGCATCTGGAGAGCTAAAACATGGTGTTATTGCCCTGATAGAGGAGGGGACTCCATGTCTTGTGTTTGCGCCAAAAGGTGAACTGGGAGATCGTATAAGAATTCATGCAAGTGAAGTCAGGGCTAGAGGAGGAAAGATTATTTCTATATCCTCAGAAAAATTGTCTCCTGAAGACGATTATATTAAGGTTGATTTCGGGGCAATGGATTATTTCTTCGCCGCATTAACAGCCGTTCAACTATTAGCTTACCAATGTGCTTTAGTTAAAAATCTTGATCCTGATAAGCCAAGGAACTTGGCAAAATGTGTGACTGTGCGTTAGGTAAATCGTGGAGGGGAAAGTGGTTTTTGTTTTCCTGACCGCAGTAGCATGTGGTCAGCGTAATTCAGGCGCTCCATTTTTTATGCAGCTCTTGCGAATCTGGACTAACCAATTATAAAAATAAATGGCGTCCCCAAGGGGATTCGAACCCCTGTTGACGCCGTGAAAGGGCGTTGTCCTAGGCCTCTAGACGATGGGGACTAATAATTTAGGAAAGCAATAATTAGGTTTTTATTAATTCATATTGCCGACTTAAAATTGTCGGGGCCTTAATATGTAAAGTGGGGCAATAGGTCAAGTTATTCGGGAATAAATTCCTTCTTTTTTTGCTATCTGTGAGCATTTATCTATAAATAGGACTTATATTTAGAAAATTCGAATTAAAATAGTTAATAACCGAGCATTATGATAGAGAATAGGCCGTTAGATATCATAGAGGAAGAAAGACTGGGCTTGATCGGAAGGATTAAGGATAGTTCTGAGCTCCCATGGGGGGAGAGAGTCGGGATTGTTTTGGTCCACGGAAGGGCTGGGAATGAAACGGTGATGTGGGTATTCTCAAAAATAATTGAAGGCTTTGATCCAATTGTTTTTGCCCCTCGGGCTATAGCTCCTGATAAAATAGGAGGTTATAGTTGGTGGGAAGTTGAGAGTGATTTTAGAGGAAGTATTTCAGAGCCCAAAGAAAGTATTAGTCCGGAGGCAGGTTGGTTAAAGTTAAATCCATCCATTGAGGCTCTTGAAAGTGCAGTTCGTAAACTCCCAGATCTATACGGGGTAGATCCTAAGAAAGTAGTAGCTATTGGCTTTAGTCAAGGTGGTGCATTAATTAGTAGCGTCGCATTAGCCAATCCCACTTTGTTTAGAGGAGTAGCGATGTTGGCAAGCTTTACACCTAATATCGTAAGGGAAAGATATAAGGATATCGATAATATGAGCTTACCTTCATTCTTTATGTCCCATGGAGTGCTGGATCAGATAATACCTTATGAAAAAGCATTGGTAACAAAAGAATTTATTGAAAAGAAGGCAAGTAGTTTTCACTTTCACCATGATCAGGTTACACATAAGATTAGTAGCTCGGGAATGAGGGAGTTAAAGGTCTGGATTGAGGAACTTCTAAAATGAAAAATATTCTGTTGTTAGATGATGATCCACTTATTCATCAATTGGTTAGAAGTGTTGTTACTTCTTTATCTTTCCAGCTCTTTTCGGCCTTAACTGTAGCTGAAGCTACGAAGTTTGTTACAGAACAAAAGATTGAGTTTGCAGTATGTGATCTATTTTTAGAGGGTGATTTAGGTGATCAACTTAGTAATAATTTTATTAGAGAAGTTTTAGTACCCAATAAAATATCTTATTGTAGATTGACGAGTGCGCCAAGTTTAGTTCCAGAAGACTGTAGGGGTATTAATGTCATTGATAAAAGTAAGTTCTATCAAAGTGAGATGGAGCTTTATGAGGTTTTGCTTAGCTCTATCTAGGCAGCATTATACCATTTAACGATATAGGCCTTCTACTGCATAGTGTGAAAGTTTTACTCGGCCAGGGCCTGTTGATTCGAATACTAAACCTGCCGAATTGAAATTTGTAGGTAAAGATCTAACCGTTACCGCACTTTCAAAATCACCTTTCTTAAATGTAAATAGAATAGGCTCTGATTCTTTTCTATCTATTGTAACTCTCGTTACTCCTTTGTCGTTGGTAAATCCAAAAGCTTCGCCTTGTTGAGTTCTCGCTGTAACTCTATACCCAGATAATGGAGTTCTACTTGGTCCGATAAGTAGAATTTCAAATAATAGAGACTTAGATCCGATTTTTTCATCAACTTTGGAAGGTTCTGGTACATATCCAATATTTGGCGCAGTAGCACAACTTATAAACGAGCAGATTAATAGTATAGAGCAGAATATGAGTAGAGGATTGTATTTTTTCATTCTTAATAATATAGATTAGTTATTGTTAGCACTATAACAGGCTTTAGTATCTTCTCGAAAGCTATAAATTCATGTCCCAATCTATACAATTAGCCACACTTTGTTATCTTGTAACTCAGGATAGTATCTTGATGCTTCATCGCAATAAAAATCCAGAAGATTTTCATTTTGGTAAGTGGAATGGGCTTGGAGGGAAGTGTAATCTTCGAGAAACTCCTGAGGACTGTGTGAGAAGAGAGGTTTTTGAAGAGAGTGGTCTTACTATCACTACTGCAGACTCTTTGGGCATCTTAAATTTCCCAAATTTTACCCCCAGCGTAGATTGGAATGTTCATCTTTATCGTTCCTTGGACTTTAGTGGGGAATTAACTGAGAACCATGAAGGATCTTTAAGTTGGATTAAGAAGTCAGATGTATTAAATTTAAATCTATGGCCTGGAGATCAGGTTTTTCTGCCTTACGTGATTCGCGGAGAAGAAATATCGGGAAGGTTTTATTATGAAAACGGAGTTTATAAAGGACATGAGATAGATAGGACATTTAAGTCCCTTTAATAAAAGCGTATTTTTGTTCAGAAATAGTTTTTGAATTTTGTCTAACCTGCCGATCTAAATAAGGTATGGTTTTGAGTTTAAAAAATAATAGTTATTCTTATAAGTGCCTTAGATTCGTAATGGGTCTTATGTGTTTTTGTATGTGCGTGGTCACTATCTCAGAAGTTAGAGCTGATGATGTCAGGTATAGCCACGATAAGATTTTAGTTTCTTTATTTAGTTCGGCTTTGGATTCTTTGAGTAAGGGCGATTTAATCCAGTCTCAGATGGAAATCTCTAGTTTGAAAGAGGAGGCCAGTAAGCTGGGATATAGTGAACTAAGTGAATTTTCATATAGAATTTTAAGAGCGGCTAAGGTTCATAAGGGTTCTCTTAGTGAGCGGAAACAAATTGTTCAAATGGCAGAGTTTCTTTCTCCTAATCATCCCGGAGTGATGTTGACTATATCAAGTAATTCAGATCTATTCGGAACGATGGAACAACTCGCGTATTTAAAAAACGGAGTGTTAAATTTAGTCCATTACCCCTTAACTAGTCTCAGTATCCTAAGTCGATTAATGGTGGTGCTAGCTGTCGCCGGGGTTTTAGCAACATTCTCAGTATTTCTACTTATACTAATTGCTTCGATATCTGAATTGGCCGCCACTTGTGGAAGGCTCTTTAACCGTAAGAATAAAAAAGTTGGAGGTCCGGTAGTATTCATTCTAGCAGTAATAGGCCCATTATTCCTACCACTAAATGTAGCAATGGTTATATGGGCGGCATTCTTAGTGTTAGCTATGCCTAGGTTTTGGTGGCTTGGAATGCTGATATCATTCTATGCAATATATGTTGATTTCCTTCTTATACCTACTTCGATGTTGATTTCTTTTGCAGAGAGTCCATCTAGTAGAGCTTTAGAATCTATGGCCAATGAGGGATTTGTACCAAGGGTTATGGACTATGTCGATGACGAAATTCAAAAAGAGTCTGATAGCCCTGTGTGGCATTTTATCCTGGGTCATATTTTTCAAACTAGAGGCGATGACGTAAAGGGCTTAGAATCTTATGAGAATGCTAAACACTACTTGGATGGAGAAAAGAGTATCTCTTCTTTAATCTCTTTCAATGAGGCGATTTACTCATTTAGAAGAGGGGATACTCAACTGGCATTTGATGAATTGATGGCTTTAAGGAGAGAAGGTTGGAAACAATTTGAACTTTTGTATGATATTTCTTTGGCTAGTTCAATTTTGCATAATAGTGAAGTTTATGAGGCGGTATTCAAAGAAATGCAACAATCTTATCCTACTAGATTAGCGGAAATTTTGGCTACTCAAGGTGATGTGCCCTCACCAATTTTAAGTAGTTTACCTAATGACTTTTTTATGGAAATGTTACGGCATCAAGTATCTCATATTTATACGGTGAGTAAGGAAGGATATGGTAATGCAGGCCTAATAAAATTAGGTTTGTATCTAAGTGTTTTTATATTGGGAGCATTTAAGGGGGCGACTAGGAAGTCTCTACGTTATTCCAGGACGTTTATAAGTCAACGTTTATTTATTGACGTGAGGCGTAATAAGTTTTGGTCCTATATACCTATGGGTTGGGCGATTAGAGAAGGACGATTGTTTTTGTTGTACGCGTATATAAATATTTTAGTTTTAATCGCGATACTCATTAGTGCTAAGCCCATTAAACTATTTTTTGAGTCTGATGGTGGCCTGTCAATTCTCTATTTGCTTATATTCGGATTGCTCATACTCGGATTAAAGCATTTTAATAGTGAGGTGCAGGATGCTTAATGAGAATGTTTCAGTATCTAAATCTGATCAGTTAACTTTATCAGCACTCCCTTCCGTGCTACGTAATCTATCCCAGCTAGGACGTAGTGGAATACTTAGAACTAGTTTTTTAAATGGTTTTGCATATTTCGAATTGGAAGCTGGAAACATTACTCGTTTTCTAGTTCCTGAGGAAGTTTTTGTTGACTATTTGGTGGCTAAGTTGACTCAAGCTAATTTGCTTAAGGTTAATATTGCAGAACTATTAGTACAGAGTCAGATGGATTTAAGAGAATTTTCTTTGTTTTTGGTAGAAGAAAAAATGAGTACGAATACTCAAGTGTCGGCGATGTTTTTGAAGTTCTCCAGAGAGATTATGTTTACGTTGTTTGAACAGGCGGAAGGCACTTTGGATTTTAACATTAGAACTGATTTAATCGACCACATAGAACCTACTGCGTATGAGCTAACTATTTCCGCCACACCTGGACAGATTTTTCTAGACTATCGGGAAATGAGAGAAAAGGTGCTTGAGTTAGAAGATATGGGTATGTACTATTTCAGTAGCAAGACGGAACTTGGCACGATTTTTTCTCCTATAGAAAAGAGTATCGTGGATAGGGCTCAGTCTGGAGCGGATATTCAAGGTCTGATAGATGGAGTTTTCGAAGCAAGGGATGAAGTTGTTGAAACTATGCTTAGACTTACTCAGTCAGGTATCTTGATAGTCGATCAAGTTCCAGGTATTGAAGGGGACGTTCTTAGCCAAGCTGTTGGTTTGCAAAGTAGCGAAATGGAGAGAGAAAAAAGTTCCACCCTTCCAGTGGAAGATAAGAAGGGGGTATTCCCAGAGAATTGCTTGCCATATATCGTATTAGCGATGCTTGCCAAGTTTGTTATAGAGTATAGCTCTTTGATTAGTATTGTTGAAAATACATTTCCAAATTAATTATGACTAAAAGAAGAAAAGCAATTACAGGAGAGTTCAAAAATGAAGTACTTCATTTTGGTAAGCTCATTGTAAAGCAGGAAGGCTTGTTATTCTTCAATGTTAAGATTGAAGGTGATTCAAGCCCCGACTCATTGGCAGTCGTGTTGGATAGTTATGCGCCTGATGGTTCAAACTCTTTGACGGTAGGTAGTTATGCAAGCATCGTTAATTCTATAGCGGCACTACAAGAGATTGTTGCTCCTATTATAGAGCTTGGAATGGCCCCCGACAATAAACCATTCTTAATCTCGGAAAGTCCCGTAGGAGGATCCTTAGACCAATACTTATTTTCAAGTAAAGAGAGTTTAATTGCATTCTTTAAGAAGTTTTGGGTGGCATACTTAGCTATAGAAGAAGTTGGAGTCAATCTTTCCTATTTAGATAGTAGAAATATATATGTGGAGTCTGCGCATCCTATTATATTTCCTTCCGTAAGATCTTTGGTGGGAGGGGATCTAGTGGAGGAATTGTTAGGTCTTGTTGATCAGGATACTTCTTTTAGGGTTTTTAAAACAATATTGGCCAATTCACTTTTTCTAAATAGTGATATTATTGGTCATGGAGTTGATCTAGAAGATGATCTGATGAGATTGGCGGTCTTTCAGATGGATTCTTTTTTAGACAACCTGGTCTCAGTCCAACAGGCCGCTTCTAGTGAGAACACTTTTGATCTAAATTCTTTTGATGAAGTTGGCGATTTTAAAGATACTTTAGAGGACGATAATTTCGTACATAGGGAGGAAGACTCGTTTAAGCCCGTAAGTAGTTTGGGCCAAAATCAGTTTAAAGAGGAATGGAAAGATCCTGAGTTAGGTGAGAGTAAGGGGACAAAAGCTTTATCTTTAGCTAAAAGAATTTGGACAGTGGTTATCCCAATTATAATAAAAATATGTTCTAAAATTATTTCAATCCTCTCTATTTTGCCTAAAAAGGTTAAAATAGGTCTTTCTGTATTAGGACTTCTTTTATTGGTTTATATGTTTGGACTAGGTGGAGAAAACGTTAAATCATCGAGTAGGACTGAAGCGAAATCTTTGATAAGCGATGTCGTGCCGGAAGAGAGTAGGGGGGCAGGCCACAGTGGAAATGTGGAAGAGCGAGAGAATGAAGTTCTTAAGCCACGGCAGTCAGAAGAAGTAGAGGATCCTCGAACTGATGATCAAGGGGAAGATTATGAAGAAACGGTTCCCGAGACTGAAAATATCATTGTTGCGCCAAAAGTTGAGAATAAGCCTATGGGGGCTGAAGGAGCAAGAGAGGGTATGCGCTCAAAACAAACAGCGGAAGACCTAGACGCTATCCAAAGTTTGAAAGGCCCATTAAAGAAGAGTCAAATTGGTGTCCTAGTAAAATTATCTATATCTGATGATTTCGAAGTGCGAATTGCCAGTATTAGAGCTTTGGGTGAGTTGGCTCCTAAGGGAGATGATGAAGTTAAGGAAAGTTTACTCAAAAGTTTATCTGATTCGGATTATTTAGTCAGAGGTTTTGCAGTTAGTTCAATCACAGCATATCTAGAAGAAAAGTCCGTGCCTATTCTCGAGCAGCATCGGGCAAATGAAGAAAGTGAAATTGTTATGGCCGCGATAGATAGAGCCATAAAACGGTTAGAATTCTATAAAAAGAGAAGATAGTCCTTTCAATTAATCTTATTTTGGCATAAAAGTAGTCTCCTATTTTTAAGGCTAGCTCTAAGTTTTGTTCTATGCAGATTGGAAGTATTGTAAATGATCGGTATAAGATTATCTGCCAAATTGCTGTGGGTGGTATGGGTGCGGTTTATTTTGTAGAAGATCTTGAGCTAAATTCGGAAGGAGTAGCATTAAAGATTCTACATCAACAGACGGATATTGACCCTGAAGTTTTTAAGAGATTTCGAAATGAAGTTTTAATAGCTAGAAGTTTAAGTCATCCAGGGATAGTACGTACTCATGATTTAGGTCGGACAGAGGACGGTGTTTATTTCATTACAATGGAGTATGTTGAAGGTCAGACCTTAAAGGCTATATTAAAGTCATTTGATTTCAACAAAGTTAAAGATAGAGAAAAGCTCTATGGGTATTATTTAAATATCCTAGCTGCAGTTACTTATGCCCATTCCAAGGGCGTAATCCATAGAGACTTAAAACCCGCGAATGTTCTAATTTCAAGTGCAGGTGAAGCTAAGATTGCAGACTTTGGTACAGCTAGGTCAGTTGAATTGTCTGAGGGTTTGACCAAGACTGGATTCTCCGTTGGTACTCCCGAATATATGTCCCCAGAGCAAATTAGAGGCGAAAACTTAGATCATACATGTGATATTTATTCTATGGGCGTTTTGCTTTTTGAGATAGTAACTGGCACTAAGCCATTCTCGGCAGACTCTCCTATAGGAGTGGCGTATAAACAACTTAATGAGCCCTTACCAAAGCTTGCAGATAAGGGTTTTAGTGGTTTCTATTGTTTGGAAGCAATTATAGAAATTTGTACAAAGAAAAATAGAGAAGAGCGTTATTTGAGTGTCGCTGATTTAACTAAAGCATTTGAAATCGCGATATCTCCCAATGGCAGTACGAGTAGTCAAGAATTTGTAGGATTGATTCCCCCTGGATCATCATCGTCAGATTCAATCTCATCCGACAAGAATTCAGCTTGGAGTATGGGGGGAGATAATGATCTCAGAGTCTCTAGGACGGTTCGAAGAGATGCAGATAAAAAGGGCGTAGGTACTTTGCTATTTATCGTTTTTATCTGTTTATTGTGTGGTCTTGCTTACCTATTTTTGAAGCAGAATAGTCCTCTTATACGAATTCCAGAGGTACCAATTTTAGTTGATTCTAGTATCGGTGTTCATGATAGTGAAGTTGTTGAGGAGGTAAAAAAGGAAAAAATCATACCGGAGCAAAAGGTGAAAGTCTTAGCCGCGATTGCTAGTCCTAAAGAACGAGTTCTAAATTCAACTCCAGCCCCATCAATCGTTGTTGCTATTCTACCGCCACCTTTGCCATCTTTTTCACCATCACCATCACCATCACCATCACCATCACCATCACCATCACCATCTTACATACCGAAACCTAGTCCGATTGTTATTCTTAAACAAGGTTACATAGGTAAAAGTTTAGAAGTTTACTCTAATGATAGGAAGGGAAGTAAGTTTAGTTCGTCGTTCTTTAGGGAGGAAGATATTAAGGTAGAAATAGAGCTTGAGGTAAAAGAAAAAACTTTACCATTCTCCACCTCTGATATTCATAAAAGAACTTCTTTATTACTAATAGATCCTAAAACTAATGTTGAGCTTGGTAGTTACTCCTCGGAAGTATATCCACTGGAAAATGGGGAAGTTACCCTCATATATACTGTAGATGCTAGGCAGATACAGTCCTTCCCTAATTTTATAAAAATAGATTTTATAATTGATGGTAGTTCATCTCAAGGGACTTTTATTAAAATTAGTGATCCGAAACAACTAGAAATACTTCCAAAGGTTGAGGCACTACCAAACGTACCTAGTCAGTCCGTAAGTGTGGAGTTGCCTGTTAGTCCTAGGATTCCCGTGAGCCAAGAGTCAAGAGAATTGCCCCAGGCTGTGTTGCCGAGTTTTTCTCAAGAAAGTGCAAGCCCTGTGGTAGAGACTCCTATGGAGGCGATCTATTTATCCGGCACTATTGATATTTTGGATCCAGGCAATCTGATCAAAGAACCACATGGAATTACATTAAACATTGAAACGAAAGGTACTGAGATAGTTGGGTCAGCTAAGATTACGGGTTTTGGTACTTTTAAAGTCAAGGGCATATTTTATGAGAGGGGAGTAGAGTTTAATTTGTACGGAGAAAAACAGTCATTGAAATTGGTCGGTGGAAAGCGAGACTCTGGATTTAAGGGGACTTTTATAAGTACTTCGGGGGACCCTTCTAAGGGTACTTGGTTGCTTAAGTAGGGTTTGCCGTATCTACTTTTTTTTCAATTCTTGGTATGCCTCTAAAGCATTTTCTCTAGTCTCTTTAAGTTGAATGATCGGTTTTGGATAGTTTTTATCTAAGAATACATTGTATGAAGCAAGTGTTTCATCGCTTTGTAACCAAGGTGCATGAATGATTTTCGCGGGCATCTCTCCAAGTTCAGGCACCCATTTTTTAATATATAGGCCTTCTTTGTCAAACTTTTCACTTTGTGTGATTGGATTGAAGATTCTAAAGTAAGGTGCAGCATCTGCTCCTGACCCAGCTACCCATTGCCATCCCATGGTATTATTTGCAAGATCTGCATCTACTAAAGTATCCCAAAACCATTCAGCCCCTTTCACCCAATGGATTAGTAGATTTTTTACTAGAAATGATCCAACTAGCATTCTTACTCTGTTATGCATAGTACCGGTCGCCCAAAGTTCCCGCATGCCAGCATCGATGATCGGATAACCAGTAGCACCTTTCTTCCAAAGTTCTAGGTGCTTTTTGTTATTGGTCCAGGGGAATTTCGTAAATTCAAGCCTAAGTGGTTCTTTGGTACTCTTCGGAAAGTGGAAGAGTAGTTGAGTTGCAAATTCTCTCCAAGCAAGTTGCCTCAGAAATGGTTCGATTGTTTTAGAATCTCCAGCCTTAAAGGATTGTTCGGTGAGCCTCCATATCTCACGCGGTGAGATTTCTCCAAAATGTAAGTGCGGAGAAAGTTTAGATGTTGCCAGATTAGATGGATAATCTCTCTCATCCTTATAGTGGTCAATGTTTTTTAGAAAATGGGTTAAATTATTTTGGGCTCCCAATTCTCCTGGCTCCCATTGTGAATAGAAATCCTTATCCCATTTTATTTTAGGTAAGAGATTTAAGTCTTCTATTTTTAGCGAATAAATTGTTCCTGGAGTTTTAATTTGTATGATTTTTTTTAGCGGGGCTTTTGGGTGAAGTATTTTCTGTAGATTGTTCCAAAAAGGCGTAAAGACTTTGTATGGCTTTCCACTTTTGTTTTGATATTCCCAAGGTTCCATTAGTAAGGAGCTGTTAAAGCTTTCGCAAGTAATATTCAATTTTTTTAAGTTAGACTTAATTTTTGTATCTCTATCAATACTGTAAGGTTCGTATGTTCTGTTCCAAGAAATTAGAGAAATATCATTTTCTTTGGAAATTTCCTCTAGGATTTTTAGTGGGTCCCCCCTTCTAACTATAAGATTAGAACCTTTGGAAATCAGATCATCGTTTAGTTTGTTCAGAGAGTGGTGGAGCCACCATTTACTCGCGGCTCCCATGCCCCATTCATTTTTTTGAGAAGTATCTACTATGTAGAGGAGTATTATGGACTCAGAATTATTAAGCAGAAAGTTTAGCGAAGGATTCTCTTGGAGTCTCAGATCCTGTCTAAACCAATGTATAGATAATTTATGCATCTATGTTTTTTCCTAAGATTTAGCAATTTTAGTAGCGGGGCTACTTTCTGAGCCCGTTTTGTTGTGGTGAGAGTAGTTTTTTAGAATTGGAAAAATAAACGAATTGGGAAAAAAGGTGCCCAGAGCCGGATTTGAACCAGCGACACGCGGATTTTCAGTCCGCTGCTCTACCGACTGAGCTACCTGGGCGTATATGGAGTAATTAAAAAACTCGCTGGTTTGTAGCAAGGGTGAACTGAAATGTCTAGGCGGTAAGAGTAATTAAATAATAAAAGATATAATTAGTCGGTTATGGGAGGTCTTTACCTGCTAATATTAGGGCCTGCTTTTTGGGCAGGCCCTAACCTAGAATTATGCCGCCATTAATTCTTCATTTGCTGGACCTGATTCGGTTGTTTGAGTCGCCTGACTTGTTCTACTTGTTAGTAAATTTGTAAGGTCATTGGCATAGACACTAAGTTCCTCATCACTAATTTTGTTAGTGTCATGTAGCTTTTTCAAATTCCCTGCTAAATCATCTGTAGTGAGTTTTGATTGCTCATAGAAAGATAGAATATTCGCTGCCACTTCAGCTTCCGAAGAGGCATTTGATGTCGCAGCGTTTACAAGGTATCCAATTAAATCTACTTTCAATTTATCATGTCCGCCAGTGAAAATTTCAGCTAATGGTTGGGTGAGTGCGATAGCCTTTTCGGTGAGTGGATTAGAGTAGTCAACCTGATATGCATACCTATCCGTTCCATCTTGACTTACTAATTTATCCTGGCTCCTATTATTTAATGAATATAGCGTTCCATCAGCGAGCGCTATATTCTTGTCTTTATCAAGGAAACTAGCCTCACTGAGGCCTGCTTTAAGTTGATCTCGAAGAATAGTGTCTGGGTGTTTTCTACTGTTTATTAGTCCAAGTCCAGCTCCAACAACAGCTCCTATTGCGCCTCCAACCACTGTGCCTATTGGGCCAAAGAAGCTCCCCGCGTAGGCCCCAACTGTCGCTCCATTCATTGCTCCTTCGACGGGAGAACTTTTACCAAATGTGTCGTAAATTTGGTAAAGTGAGTAGGCTGCTCCGACTCCTCCCATTACTTTATTTGCTACGTTGACCGTACCGGTACTTGCAATTGCCTCAGCAGCTTCTGTGGTTGCAGTTGCGCTACTGACTTGGCTAGCGGCTGTGTTTGAAATAGCGGCTTCTGTACCACTAGCAGCAGAACCAAGCTCACTGCCAGTTCCTAGAATATCATCTAATACTCCACCTACCTCAGTTCCTTTGATTGAATCAGAGACTAGGATACTTCCTTGAGTAACTAAGTCATCTAGGATACCTTTTTGCGCCTTTTGTCCAATCTTATCTACCTGCGTGCTAAGTTGACTCCATAGATTTTTTGCACCTTGTATTGGTTTTACTCCATTGGCCCTATCCTCTTCAGCTTTCTTAGCCACTTCCTTAAAGTAGTTTAGGCCGTTGGAGAGTACACTCTTAATTGTATTTTTAGCCTCTTTAGGAGGTTTAGCCGTTGCTTTTTCATTGGCAATTTTAAGTGATTCTTTGTTGTTAGGGCTCTTAATCTGGCTAATTTTGGCTTTTTTGGGGCTTGCATTGGTCTTTTGAAGAGTTTCGAATTGCATTGCAGATGCAAGCTTTCCCCTTGCATTGATTTTGTTCATAAATATATTCCTTTCCTCTAGTTGTTAATTAATTTTAAGAGCAAACTGAGTGCTTGATTCTATTTATCGAAATTTTTCAAAATTAATTTCATTTTGGATAACAATTTAATTTGTGCTTGTAGTTTTAGAGGGAAGAGAATGAAGAGGCACTAAACAACTCAAGATAGGTTTTTGTTTTAGCCTTAGAGGTATTTTTATATTAATGTCCCCTACATATATTATGGGGTTAGTCGTTTATGTCTCTTCCATGGCTTTTTTGTTGCAGTTTCTAAGTTAGAAACTGGGGGTGGGGAGAGTAAGGGTACAACTTAGCGTTAGGAATTTTTAATAGCCATTATGTTATCGAAACGAACTACTTGGGCCTTGTGGGAGTCTAAGACTATATTTAGGGTCTTAAGTGTTATTCTTATTTTACTTCTAGCGAGTGGAATTAGGATTTTGGTCTTAGATGATAGGCCATTTCATAATGATGAGGGCGTTAACTTTTTCTTTATACGCTCGATGTTTAAAGATGGTTTTTATAAGTATTCACATGAGAATTATCATGGTCCAATTTATTTCTATTTAACGGCTTTGTTTGAATGGCTTATAGGTGACAACGAGTATGGTCATAGGATGTCTGCGGTTGTTGCTAGTGTAGGTATAGTTATTACACCTCTCTTTTTAGGATCATTAGCCTCTTTTAGAAGTAAGATATACTCCATGCTACTTTTGGCATTGTCCTCTAGCATTTTATATTACGGTAGGTATGCAATTCATGAAAGTTTTTTAGTTTTTGTTTCCCTAAGCTTTTCAATATATTTATTTAAATGGTTGGAAACGAGGGATAGAATAGATCTTTTATGGATTGGATTATATCTGGGCTTGTTAGTTGCTACAAAGGAGACTTGCATTATTTATATCGCCGCCACAGGAGCCGCTGCTGTGTTAATCTATGGGCCGATGAAAGTTTTTGGTCAATTATTTCGACATTATGACTACTTTTTGATTGGCCTATTGATTTGTTTATTTATAATCTCCTTGTTGTTCTCTGGTTTTTTTAGGCATCCGGCTGGTCTTCGCGAATTACTTTTTGGTATTCAACAATGGGTGGGGCGTGGACATTCTGATAAGGGACATCATAAGGAATTTTTTTATTACTATAAAGTCTTTGTTAAAGCAGAGCCATTAATTATCTTAGGTATTGTTCCTCTCATATATATATCAGTGTATTTAGCCTATGTGCGGGTTAAGGAAATGTTTTTTAAGAATACTGCCTTCGATCCTCAGCCAGTCAGTATGAAGATATGGCAATTTAGAGAGAGCTTCTTTATACCGCTGGCATCTGTGCAACTTAGATTCGCATGTTTTATGCTGTTGACTTCAGCATTGAATTTTTTGGTATATTCCTATGTTCCCTATAAGACTCCTTGGTTAATCATAAACATTACTGCGCCATGTTTATTTGGGATAGCGGTGTTGTGGTCTGAGGCTTCCGCGCTAAAAGAGTTTAACTTTAAGTTGTTTTTTACGGTTTTACTTTCTAATTGCATTTTTTTCTATTTTTATATTATTCACGATAGTTTTGATAGGTTAGGTCCTGCCGTTAGTACGTTGGCTTTAATATTCGTACTAACCATAAATCTATTTGGCCTTAAATGTCGTTTAAGTTCTTTAGTGACCATGTTGATCTTGATAGTCGTCTCTGCTTTTTACTCCTTAAAATTTAATTTTAGAGAAAATATTTTAGGTGCATTTTCGGAGGTAATTAAACCGCAAGGAGTCTATGGAGATAATAACCCGTACTCCTATGTGCATGCATTTGATCGAATGGTGGAGTTGGGAAAAGATATAGACTCTTATGTTGAACGGAAGCCTGATGCTCGAATTTTAATCGGGACTACGGCATACTGGCCATTGCCATTTTACCTCAGAAAACATGATGGGAAGCTTGGTTATGTGTCGGCAGTTAAATCCCCAAATCAGTATAAAGAAGAGTATGGGGTTTTAATCTTAAACCCTAGTGTTAAGATGGATGATGAGAATTGGACTTTTGAATTTTACGATATGTCTGATAATCAGAAAGCCAATGTTTACTTTAAAAAGTAGTTTTTGATGTGTTGTCGAGCTATTTTAGCTGTCTCGTTCTGAGAGTTTATTTTCACCTACTATTAGCGCTCTGCGAATGATAGCACCATTCATTATGACAACTAAAAATAGGCAGCATACATGTGCAAAGCTTAGATCGACTACCATTAGTCTGTCTTTAAAATAGGACAAATTAGAGAATAGGAAAAAGATGCTTGCGGGTATGAGGTTGAGTATGACTGCGGCCATGGCAAAGATCATATAAACGAGACTTCCAAAGTTTGAGCTAACTTGAATGGGAGTTTCCCAGTCAAACTTCGCAAAATATGCACCCACTCCTATTCCTAGTGCGACGAGGCTTGCTCCTAAGCAAATGCTAATTATGGACATGCCAATTAGACTGGAAGTATCAGCATTAATCGCAAAACCTCCGGAAACAAGGAGCAATAAAGATAGTATTGAAATAGGTATAAACCAAGATAGAAACTTGCATCTTAAAAAATCTTTAATACTAATAGGTGTAGCCATAATAATGTCGTAGCTACTGCCCTCTAAGCTTATAGAGGGATATACGAAGCGTGTGCAGACTGCGACAAGGACACATCCCGCAAATAGAATGTTTGCGCTACTTAGAATAGCTTGCCACGCTTCTCGATAGGAACCTTCAACGACAGATGAACTTTGTATCATTCTGAAGTTGTAGAGATATATAAAAGTGAGAGTTAAAAGGAGGAGAAGTTGTACTGATTGAGTAGTATCTCTTATAAAGGTCTGAAATTCCTTACCCATAATAGCTCTTAGGGCGCTTGGTTTCCTAAATATTTTATTTCCAATTCTTTGTGAGATTGCAGATTTGTATAAAGTCCTTTGTACGTTAGAGTTAGTCGATTTTGCCCATCCTCTTAGGAAGAGTTTGTTAAATAAAAAGAATACTAATAGTGCTAGAAAGAAAGTTTCTAGTAGTAGTAATAAGTACTCCCAACAGAAGGCAGAACCAGTATAGAGAGTAGTGGTGATAATGCTTGCGTAAAGAGAATTGGGGTACCACCAGATATTACCTTTTGAGAATCTTTTCGCCATTGTTAAAGCTCTTGCGACGGAGTCAGGCATTTTATTGTTTAAGGCGATCTCTTGGTCGTATAAGATCAAGCTCATTAGCCCGACTACTACAATTAAAACCGCTACTTCTCTTAGTCTATCCGCAGGGAATATGTTGGCTACGATAATTACTGCGAGAATGCCTATGGTTGAGGGTATAATGCCAAATAATAATAGACCAGGTGCCCATAGTATTAGATTGACCATTGAAAGGTTGAATGCGCTTAAAAGCCCAATTCCGAATGTAAGCATTACTAGACTAAACATCCAAGTAGAGAGGAGGGTTACATGCAATAACTTTGCTATGAATATGCTTCTAAGGGAGATGGGACATACGAGGTGCAAGTAAAGGTCTTTTGATGAGTACAATGAGCTAGTGGCTGAGATAATAGCCGAAAATGTGGTAACAGAGAATAAAGCTAAAAGTGATAAAGATAAGAAATTTGTTAGTAGAGTTTCTGTGAAAACATCAGCATTTTTTAGTTTATAAAAGAATGAATAACTGAGTTCCGACATTCCAATTAAAATTAAACCTACAAATAGTAGAGCAAATGTAGTTCTATTCCAGAACTGTTCTGAATATTCTCGTTTTAGATCGTTCTTAATAGCAAGTACGTATGGTTTTAATAGGATTGGGAACACGGTAAGTCCTATTTGCCGCTTGAATTAATAATGTCTAAGAATACTTTCTCTAAATCATCTGAACCTTGCTTGGCTTTAGAATAAAGTTCATTTAAAGAGCCACTTGCGATTATTTTACCTCTTTGAATTATAGCAAGAGAGTCCGCCAATTCTTCCGCTACGGGTAGCGAGTGTGTGGACATAAAAATAGTTTGGCCAGCCTTAGCGCATTCTCTAAGATTATCCTTGAATAGACGAGCGGCTGGTGGGTCTAGTCCTACCATGGGCTCATCTATAATTAGAACTTTAGGCTTATGAACCTGAGCACCACACATCATTAGTCTTTGCTTCATCCCATGGGAGTAAGTGTCTATTAGCTCATGTTGCCATTCCAACATGTCGTAACAGCCTAATAGTTCTTCCGTACGTTTTATGAGTAAAGACTTTTCAACTTGGTAAAGCTCGCCTAAGAAATTTAGAAATTCTCTTCCTGTTAATCTACCATAAAGGTGAGGTCTATCAGGGATTACGCCCATTAGCATTTTAGCAGCAATGGCATCAGTGCCTATATGGTATCCTCCAACGCTTATCCTTCCCGAAGTAGGCTGAATAATTCCAGTAATCATTCTAATGGTAGTTGTTTTTCCAGCTCCGTTGGTGCCTAGAAAAGCAAAGATGCTGCCTTCTTTTACTTCGATAGAAATATTATCGACCGCCAAAAAGGAGCCATACCTCTTACTTACTTGTTCAATTTTTATCACTATTTTTTTAATTTCTCCCCTGTTTTGAGAATTCATTCTATGTTAGCCAACAAGAGTTTTCTTTGGGTATTTTTAAGATGCTAATTTTGTTATGATCGGTTGCCATTAAAATGAAGTATTTGCAGGTAGTTGTATGTATTTATGCCTTCGTCCTAATGGCTCCTACGCGCCTTAGTGCGGCTATTCCAGCAATGAAACAGGAGGGAACTCCTACTAAGGATCAGTCTATAGAATCCTTGGGACTATGGATAGAGGCTGAAGGCGAAAATAGACCGCTAAGTGATAGACACGAATTTGATAGGTTACTATTAAAATTATCTCGCTACCCTTTTACTGATATTTATATTCAATTATATCGCAATGGTCGGACTTGGTTCCCGACCTTGAATGCGGATAGTACTCCCTTTATTCAGAATAAGAAGCATGGATTTTATCCGATATCGGAACTTTTAAGTTTTGCTAAAAAAAGAGGGATTAGGGTTCATGCTTGGTTGAATATACTTAGATTGGGTGAAAATCCTAATGTTCCTCTATTAGAAAGAGCTGGGGCAGATGCTTCATTGGTGGACTGTAGAGGAGTATCTTTATCTGAGAATCATGGAAATGGTACTTATGGAGCTAGACCAGATACGCCTGGTATTTGGTTGGACCCTAGTCATCCTGAGGTTGTAACTTCAACCGTATCCATAGTTCATGACCTCGTATCTGAATACCCTTCATTATCTGGAATTCATTTAGATATGATAAGAACTACTTTTCCCTATGGTGGTGGGAGTTGGGGTAATGAGCCTAGTCTATGCAAGGAGTTCTATACCCAAGATGAATACAATCAGAAAAAACTCGGACGAGGTTCTCTTAGTAGTCGATTATCTGAATCAATCTTTGGTCAAACACCAAAGACCACAGACAAGACCACTGGAGTGACAAATCTTGTGAGGAATATTAGACAATATTTAGATTGGCATGCACCTCAACTTGAACTATCTGCCGCAGTGCTTTCTAAGCTTGATAAAGCAAAAAATCATGCTAATCAAGATTGGCAATCATGGCTTGAAATTGGTTTTGTGGATTCGGTAGTTATTATGAATTATAAAACCGATGTAAAAACATTTTATCTTGAAAGTAAGGCTGGAGCTAAAGATAGTTCTAAGGTTAGAATTGGAGTGGGGGCTTGGTTAGCTAGAAATAATACTAATTTGATAAAAGAGCAACTTAGGAGCATCAAAAAATTATCTAAGGGTGGAATCGTCCTATTCTCATACTCCAACCTGGCAGATGAAAAGGGTGATAAGGTTATTCAGTCCGCAATAGATGGAATGAAATAGTTATCATTTATCTAATAACAATGAGATATCATGATTTTTCAGCGGAACTGCCGCTGCTTTTTCTTCCTTCTTTTTGTGCTGATTGGCTTTCGCATTGTCTATCGACTCACCATCATCTCTTAATTTAATCTTTAGTCTTAAGTTATTTACACTGTCTGCGTTTTTTAGAGCTTCATCAAAAGAAATTCTACCTTGGCAGTATAAATCAAACAAATGCATATCAAAGGTTTGCATTCCAATAGTTGCTCCCTTTTCCATTGCTTCTTTCAGTTCATCAATCTGCCCTTTGTGAATTAGGTCTTTGACTCTAGGGCTACCCAGGAGAATTTCAATGGCCGCTATTCTACTGTTATCAACGGTATTAACCAGCCTTTGACTTACTACAGATTGAAGATTTAAGCTGAGTTGAAGATAGATTTGTTTGTGCCTCTCAACCGGAAAAAAATTCATTATTCTTTCCATAGCCTGATTAGCATTGTTCGAATGAAGAGTCGCTAGACAAAGATGGCCAGTTTCGGCAAAAGATAAGGCTGCTTCCATCGTTTCAAGATCTCTAATCTCACCAATGAGTATCACGTCTGGAGCTTGCCGAAGGGCATTTTTGAGAGCGGAGTGATAGTCTTTCGTATCTAGTCCTATCTCTCGTTGAGTGACGATAGATTTTTTATGGGGATGTACATACTCAATCGGGTCTTCCACTGTAATGATATGTCCTGCTTGATTCTCATTCCTATGGCCAATCAAGGCGGAAAGTGTGGTCGATTTACCTGAACCTGTAGCTCCTACCACTAGTACTAATCCTCTTTGGTACATAGCTATTTGTTTAAATATAGGGGGAAGCATTAGTTGGTCAAAGGTTGGAATTTCCGTTTTTATTCTACGGATGACAATTCCAATATTGCCCCTTTGCCTAAAAGCATTCACTCTAAAACGCCCTAGACTTGGGTAAAGGAGTCCAAGGTTCATTTCGTTCGTCTCTTCAAATTCTTTTTGTTGTTTATCGTTCATAATGCTTCTAGCAAACAATTCTGTATCATCTGCCTCAAGTAGCTTAGAACCAGCTTGTTTAGTTGAGCCGTTAATACGGAAACAAGGTGCACTATCGACCGTTAAGTAGAGGTCAGATGCGTCATGTTCTTTCATTACTGAGAGTAGCTTATTAATGTCTAGCATTGTTGTTACTTAGTTTTCTTCTGAATAGTCAGATCCTTCAGGAATTAATTTAGGATCTAATCCTTTCTCTATTGCTGTTTCTGCGGTTATTAAATTGTTTGATAAAAACTCTAAAAGAGACATTTCCATTGTTCTCATTCCAATTTTTTGGCTTGTTTGAATAGCACTTGGAAGTTGATGAATCTTACCCTCTCTAATGAGATTTTTAACAGCGTTTGTGCCTATCATGATTTCTAACGCGGCCACTCGACCGCCACCAACTTTCCTGCATAGAGTTTGAGTAATTACAGCTTGAAGTGACTCCGCTAGCATTGCTCTAATTTGTGATTGTTGACTTGGTGGAAAAACGTCAATAATACGATCAACCGTCTTAGGGGCGCTAGATGTGTGTAAGGTTCCCATTACTAAGTGGCCAGTCTCGGCGGCTGTAAGCGCTAACTGGATAGTTTCTAAATCTCGAAGCTCTCCCACTAGAATGACATCAGGATCCTCTCTGAGCGCCGCTTTGAGAGCGTTCTGAAAGCTTAGCGTATGGGGCCCCACTTCTCTTTGGTTAATTAAACACTTCTTAGATGGATGTACGAATTCAATAGGGTCTTCGATAGTTAATAAATGAAGCCTTCTTTCTTCATTTATTTGATTTATCATTGCAGCGAGAGTTGTTGATTTCCCTGATCCCGTCGGTCCTGTAACAAGTATAAGTCCTTTTTCTTTCCTAGTTAGTTTTGCTAGTATGGAAGGAAGGGCAAGTTGTTCCATCGTAAGAATTGTCGTAGGTATCTGCCTAAATACCGCTCCCATTCCTTTTCTTTGTCTAAATACGTTGACTCTAAATCTTGCTTGCTCTCCTAGGTCTATTGAAAAATCTATATCAGATTTCTCTTCAAATACTTTTCTTTGTGCATCGCCCATTATGTCGTAGAGCATAGACTGGGTTTGTTCTGAACTTAGGGGTGGAACTTTGATTTTTTGCATTAAACCGTCCACTCTTATTACAGGTGGCTCGCCGGCAGAGAGGTGAAGATCGGAGCCCTTTTGTTGGACACAAAATTGTAAAAGTTGGGTGATATCTAGAATTCCGTTCATGAGTAGTCTTCTGAGTCTGGATTCCGTTATTAGTCTAAATCTATCTCTAAATCGCTTTTCAGCCTAGAGTTTTTAATGCCTTATTTTTAATAAAACTTATCGTATGTTAGATAGAGATCGTCTATTTAATAGTGTTGCTTAAACTAGTCTATAAGTCGCTATAAATACAGATGATTCTATGGTTCTCGCAGGAAAATGAAGTCATTGGAAAAACCATTTTATAAAATAAGAAATACTTTAGAGCTACCCCCTGAGCCTGAGCTTGCCAGTGTCTTGATGTCGGCCAAAGGAGTAGGTCTGAAGGTGGTGATTGCTCCGAATGACGCAAAGGCTGGAGAATATTTTTCTAGTTTGCAGAGCTTTTTTGAGAATAGAGAGAAACCATCTGGGGTAGGGGCTGCAGAACATAAAAATCCTAGCATCTATAATAATCAGACCGTTCTTTTAAATTATCCTTCCAGAGATGTATTGCCATTTGAGTTGGCTAACTCTAGCTCCAGTGTTCTTTTTGATAGGACTTTAAGTAAATACCAACTACTTAATCGTAGCGATGCCAATAAAATAATTTTAGTTACCTCCATCCCTGCACTTTTTGAAAAGATTGAAAGTAGGAAAGTATTTAATTCTTCTATTAAGAACTATTCAAAATTATCAGCGATCAGCAAGTCAGATTTAATAGCTGATCTAATTTCGCTGTCGTATTCAAGGAAGCTAGAAGTGGAGGAAGTAGGATACTTTGCTGACCATGGCTCAGTTGTAGATGTATTTTCGCCCTTAAGTAGTTGTCCTTATCGGTTTGAGTTCTTTGGGGGCAAGTTAGTCTCAATTAGAATTTTCGATCCAGCCGATCAGCGCTCAATTGCGGAGTTGGACGAATGTACCTTAGCGCTTGCTGGAGAATATAAGAGTTTAGGGTCTAATTATTTAGAGTTGTATAGAGGTCTTCTGCCTACTTTGGATGTTTCTTCTCAGCAGATACGACTTCATGAAGAGAGATTAAATCAGGACTTAGACTGGCCTGGGGCTTACTTGTTAAGGTCTCGTTTAGATGTAGTCAATAGCAATATCCTAGACTATGCAGATGGAGATAGAGCGATATTTTTTCTCGGGGATTATGAGTATGAATCTTGGGTGAATAGTTGGAGTTCTGAGATAGAGTCGCGAGCAAGAATACAGTTATCGGAAGAAACGTACATTAATCAAGTTGATCAGGTTTTTTTTAGTAGCTCAACGGTTTTGGATAGCTTAGGAGCGGAAGCTAAAGTTCCTAGAACTGAGAATAGTATTGGAGATGGAGAGTTTCAAATTTCGCGTGTAATGCCTGAACTCTTAGTGTCTAAGGATTTTACCGGTAAGAGTTTCCAAGCTCGAGCGATAGATGTAGTAAATAGATTTTCCCTAGGGATCTCAGGGGTAAGTGCGAAGTTAAAAAAAGATACTTACAAACGAGTCATTTTAACTTTTTCAACCTTAGAGCGTGCTGAATCAATACAGAGTGTATTGTCTAATGTTGATATTGAAGCCAGGCTGTTTTCTGATTCTTTAGTCTCTATATTAGACCGCAAAGACGAGATTTCTCAAGGTGTATTTTTGATCGTATCCTCTATCGCTAGAGGGTTTATTCTTGAGGAGGACGGATTGATCCTGATTAGCGAAAAGGATTTATTAGGAGTGAAGCCCGAGGGGCGAAGGCATAGAAAGTATCCTTATCGCAAGGCAAATTTTAGAGAGAAGCTTTCTAATCTAAGGCAGCTCGCCCCGGGCGATTTTATCGTCCATGAAATGTATGGCGTAGGAGTTTTTAATGGCTTAAAGAGTTTAGTGCATGGATCAGAGGCAGGCGAGTATCTTGAATTAGTGTATTCTAATACCGATAAATTGTATGTGCCAGTTCATGACTTTTTAAGAGTAGGTAAGTATTCGGGCCCAGAGGGAAGACCTCCAGTACTAACCAAGTTAGGTGCAGGTCAATGGGAAGTTCAAAAGAAGAAGGTGCGAGATACTCTTTTGGAGCTTACTTCTCAGTTGTTAAAAACTGTAGCAATTCGATCCATCAGTAAGGGTTATTCTTTCGGCCCTCGTACAGATGATGATAGATTGTTTGCTGACCAATTTGAATATGATGAAACCCCCGATCAGTTAAAAGCGATTGAGGCTGTATTGGATGACATGTCGAGCGAAAAGCCAATGGATAGGCTTGTATGCGGAGATGTCGGCTTTGGAAAGACCGAAGTAGCTATGAGAGCTGCTTTTAAGGCTGTTAGTGGGTCTAAGCAAGTAGCGATATTAGTTCCCACTACTATTCTTGCAGATCAACATGGCCGAACTTTCCAAACACGATTTTCAGGTGTCCCTGTTAGGATCGAAGTTTTAAGCAGGTTCTATACTCCCAAACGGAATACCGAAGTAGTACAAAAATTAAGCACTGGTGATGTTGATATTGTGATTGGTACCCATAGATTGTTGCAGGCCGATGTCAATTTTAAGGACCTAGGATTAGTTATCATTGATGAAGAACATAGATTTGGGGTAGCTCAGAAGGAAAAGTTAAAAAAATTAAGAGCAGAAGTAGATGTATTGTCTCTTTCCGCGACTCCTATTCCTCGGACCTTACAAATGGCCTTATTCGGTACTAGAGATCTAAGCATTATTGAAACTGCTCCAGTCTCTAGGCAGGTAATTCAAACCATTGTTAGGGACTTTGATGAACATGCATTTCGAGATGCTATTCTACGGGAAGTAGCACGAGGAGGGCAGGTATATATCGTTCATCACTATATCTCCGAGTTGGAATCTATAAGAGAATTAATAATCTCTCTGGTTCCAGAGTTAAGAATGGGCGTCGTTCATGGTAGAATAAAAAAATCCGAATTAGAAGTTATAATGCATGATTTCTACTCTGGTAAAATTCAGTTACTATTAGCTACTCATATTATAGAATCGGGCCTGGATGTTGCCAATGCCAATACCATGATCATTATGGACCCTGAGAATTTTGGATTAGCGCAGTTGTATCAATTAAGAGGTAGGGTTGGTAGAAGTAGTATTAAGGCCTATGCATATTTGCTGTATAAGAATAAAGCGAATTTAACTTCGGATGCCTTAAAGAGATTAGATGCGATGAGTGCGATAGATGAGTTGGGAATTGGATTTAAGCTCGCTCTACAGGATATGGAGATTCGAGGTGCAGGGACATTGTTAGGTAAGGACCAATCAGGGCATGTTCAAATTTTGGGATATGAGATGTATCTTAAAATATTGGAGGAGGCTGTTCGAATCGAGAAGTCACGACGAAATGGAAAGGTCGCAGAGAATATAAATTTAGATACAGTTGATCCTGAGCTTAAACTAGGAATCTATCCGACTATTCCTAAGGAGTATATTTTTGAGACAGAAGAGAGAGTGGTACTGTATCAGAGAGCTTGTTATCTAAATACCAAAGAAGATGGTGAGAACTATCTTGATGATTTGCAAGATCGATATGGACGTTATCCAGCGGAATTGATCGACTTAGTACATTTTATGATTGTGAAAAGTGCATTAAGAGACATGGGTAGTTATAAGGCAGTCTTGAGCGGAGAATATGTTACCTTGTATTTTAAAGATGAAAAGGAACTTCTGGCTGTTTTTGATAAGTTTCCTTCTGATGTAAGAGCGAAGCGAGAGTTGTTGCGGGTAAGGTTGCATCAACCTGATTTTCAGTTAAAAAGATTTCTTAATGGCTTATTATCTGCTACCTATTTCTTAGGAGAGTTGGGATTAGGAATGGAAGCCAGTCCAGCCATGCTTAGCCCCTCTATGGTGGATTGAGGTTTTTTTATTTTAGGAATATGAAGTTTTGTTGCCGACATAGACGCTTCTGCTAGTCTAGCTGAAAGGTATCCAATGATGGTTTCGGCCCTTTTTAGTTTAGCCACAAATAGTTGTTTATCTGAAATCGTAGGTTCTTCTTCTATTCTACTAATTTCGTCTATATCCCAGTTTGTAGTTGCTAGTTGAAGTGAATCTAGAATATTTTTTTGTTCCGTTACAATTTCACTTAGCTCTATCAATAGTTTTGCACCATCTGCGCCAAGAGTGTTAGAATATGAGGATGCATGTGAGCAAACTGCCGTACTTTGGGATTCTAATAACTTAAATGTTTTTGAACGACTTTTTAAAATCTTTTTGGCTTTACTGAGGGATCTTAAAGAACCTGTTAGAGTATCAACAATGAATATTAGAAAAAGCAACGTCATGCCGACTGCTACCAAGATTAGAGCTATTGAATAGTCAGATATAAAGCTAAATGATTGAAGTATTGTTGTGATATCCATCTTAAATAAACGTTGTTCTCTCCTGATAGTGGGCTAGGAGGAGTACTGCTAACTTCTTATATATCGTGCGAAAATAGAGAAGACTGAACGCCTAGTTGAATAATACTAAGATTTAGCGTGAAAAATGTGTAGATTTTAAGGGGTTAAGTGGTTTTTTAGGATTTTGAATAATTTTTGAATTATTCTAGTCAAATGTGACTAAGTCTTTGCCTTGTGGTATTACATAAAGCAAATAATTCTATTTACTTACACATAATAATTGCCCAGAACGATGAATTTCCTAAGATCATTTTTGATTTTTTCTTGTATCTCCATCTACATTCCCTGTAGCAGTGCAGAAATATTGGATAAGATTGTTGCAACCATTGGTTCTGAACCCGTAACACAATTGGAAGTTAAAAAGATTCTTAGGGATCACTCTAATAGTCAAATCAAGGAAGCTCCAAGTGAGATGGATATTAGGGAGGCGATTTTAGTTGTATTGTTTAATCGAGAAGCTTCTAGATTAGGAGTTGATATTACAGATGAGGACATTAATGATTATATTAGACGAGTTGAAATATCTAACGGAGGGGGAAGTGGTTCAATAGAGCAATCTCTTGGAGCTCAGGGGATGACACTAGATAAGTATAAGGATAAGATTAGGTCGGAATTGCTTAAGTCTAGGGTGCTTGCAATGAATCTACGATCGCAGGTTCAGGTTAGTGATGAGGAGGTTGAGAGGTACTTAGGAGGATCTGAATCTCAGAGTAGGGATGGATATTTTTTAGTCCAAGTAAATTATCCTATAGATATTCCGCTAGAAGCGGTAGAGAAAATGGAGTCTTACCTCAAGGTGCATAAAAAGTGTTTTCCGTATGATGAGTTTAAGTCCGAATGCATTAATATGGGCGAAATAAAGGTTGAAGATCTTAAGGAAGAAATTAAGTCTGCGGTAGAAGATCTTGAGCTATACGAGGCCGCTAGATTGGAACCTTTGGGGAGTGATCAAAATGCCATCTTTTATATAAGAGTTGAGTCTAATTTTAGTACTGAGTCAGGAGAAACATTTTCTAAAATAAAAGATCAGATTTTCCAAAAGAAATTTATGGAAAAAGCTAATGAGTTTGTTAGCAAGGATATTTTTGAAAGTTATGCAGTGGAAATATACTAGAGTGGGCAAAGGTAAAGTACGTCATCAGTTTAAATGGAGAACTAAAAAGTGAAAAATAAAATATTTAGAGAATATGATATCAGAGGCGTAGTGGGAGAAGATTTCGATGTGTCTCTAGGTGAAAAATTAGGACTTGCTTTTGCAAAGAAGGTAAAGGACACCTTAGAAAAAAGTGCTCCATTCACGATTGGCGTGGGGAGAGATTGTAGAATAAGTGGACCTGCAGTTACGGAATCCTTAATTAAAGGATTGATTCGAGGAGGAGTGGATGTTTTGGATTGTGGGATGGGAGCGACTCCTCAGTTGTATTTTTCAGTGCTTAATCAGCATCTAGACGGAGGTATTCAAGTTACGGCTAGTCATAATCCTTCTGATCAGAATGGATTTAAGATGATGATTGGAAAGACTACATTGAGCGGTGACGAGATCCAGGATTTGAGAAAAAGAATAGAAGGGTCTTCTAGCGTCTCAAGTGGAGATACTGTGGGTCAGTGTAGGACGTTTGATGCAGCAACTGCCTATGGAGAGTACTTGTATAATGCTTCTAAACCCCAATTAGGCGAGCGAAAATTAAAGATCGTTGTAGATGGGGGAAATGGAGTCGGAGGCCCAGTTGGATGTGAAGTATTGAAAAGGCTTGGGTGTGAGGTTATTGAACTTTATACAGAACCTGATGGAAGATTTCCTAACCACCACCCTGATCCCACGGTACTTGAAAATATTGTAGAACTAAGAAAAGTTGTTGTAGAAGAAAAAGCTGACTTTGGAATTGGTTGGGATGGAGATGCGGATAGAATAGGAGTGGTAGATCAGAATGGTGAACCTATTTATGGTGACATGTTATTGGTTATTTTTGGTCGACAACTCTTAAGGGAAGTAAAACATCCTACTATCATTGGTGACGTTAAATGTTCGCAAACATTTTTTGATACAATGAATGCAGAGGGAGCAAACGCTGTAATGGCGAAAACTGGCCACAGCCTTATTAAAGCGAAGCTGAAGGAATTAAACGCTGAGCTTGCTGGAGAGATGAGTGGACATATTTTCTTTTCTCATCGATACCTTGGATTTGATGATGCCTTACATGCTGCTTGTCGATTAGTAGAGATCATGAGTAACACCGATAAGGCTATTAGTGAATTGCTTGATGGCGTTCCTTCAATGTCTAGTACTCCAGAAATAAGAGTAGATTGTGCCGACGAAATCAAGTTTAAGTTAGTTGATAAACTTCAAGAATCATTTAAGGATTTTGAAGTTAATTCTTTGGATGGGGTTAGAGTCAAATTTGAAAATGGTTGGGGCTTAGCTAGAGCATCCAATACTCAAGCTTCCATCGTCACTAGATTTGAAGCAGGGTCTGATAAAGATTTAGCTGCATATCGTAAGATATTTGATGAAAAGATAGCGGATGCAATGAAGGCTATTGGGTAGTTAGGACATCTTTGGCAGGTAATACCTTTTGTCATTAACTTCTACTTCCATTTCTAGGACTACTATTGTTAGGGCTGAGGGGACTTTTGCACTTTCAGCTTTAATTGAAGAAAGCCTAGATCGCAATCATGCGTTATTTAATTTTTTAATGCTTGGTAAATTGCAGTCAGGAATCACTTTTTCTAAGTATTATTCTGCCCCCCCTTTTGTTAAGATTTTATCTTACAAACAGTTTTTAGATGATTTTAGTGGGCAAGCTCTTCTTGATCGTTTCCGGAGCTGTCGTGCGCTTTCTTTTTTATTTGAAGAAAAATCTATTGATTTTGGATCTTCTACTTGTTGTGGAGCTAAGTTAGTTAAGGCTCTTTCTGAGGTAAGTAGTAATCAAAGAGAATACTATTTACTAGCCGAAGGCATTCTTAACCCAAGTCTAGAGAGTTTAACTTCCCTAAAGCAGGGGCAACTATATTTCCCTGAAAGAGGGTTGTTCTCAGTTCATGAATCCCATCTGTCGTTGATATTAGAGGACTTATCAAAGGGGGAGTTGGTGTATCCTGTGTTGGACCTTGTCTCATGTAGCTTAAGCGACAGTAGATCTTTACAATACTCATATATCATAGATAGACAGCGGACTAATTTCCCTCATCCAATTACCTTAGATAGGGTCGGTTTTTGTCCTAAGTGTGGGAATGTTTATTTTTTAGATGCTATGGAACACGTAGGAAATTCTCCTGCGGAGCCTATGGATCCGCAGGAGAAAAGATTACTTAGTATCCTTGGTGTAGAGGATATAAATTTAGCCTCATTGGAGAGGATCGATGATGCAGAAAGATTGGCCTTTCTTAGGATTTGTATCGAGGTCTTGGATGCTCCAGGGGATATGGTATTGAGCGGACTATTGAGAAGCTTAAGTACTATGTACCGGAAGAAGTTGATGTCTCTATTGGACTATTTAAAGTGTGAGCAAGGCTCAATCAATGTTGCGGATAGTGCTTTGCTAGTCAGCAGAAAATACCGTGGGACTTATTATGTTGGCCTCCAAAGCTATAATTTAAAGGCTATAAAAAAAATGTCTTGTTCAGGGCTTAGTTTTGTCTCTGGATTTTCTTATTCTGCTTCCAGGGAGGAGGAAGAGGATGCCTACGACTTAGTCCTAGGGCTTGAAGATTTAGGTGGTCGTCAAAGACGGATAAGACCGGATACCAGCTTTGGAACGTATATTGGAATCATCCAAGTTCTTAGAAAGCTTTATTTAATGCATCCAATAGCTAAAAGTTTAGGAATTACCAATTCTGATTTGGCCGCTTCTAGTACTAGATTTTCATGCGAGCATTGTCATGGAAAATGGGAAACATGTAAGTTTTGTTATCAGACAGGACTATCGAGTTATTTAGATGAGATTGAAATTCAGGGAGTGAATTTTAGAAGACTATTATCTTTAAGTTTAAATGACATTAATTCCAAGTTCAATTTTGTTAGAGATGTAAATAAGATTAGTAAAACATACCTGGGCTTGGGCCTTGGTAATTTGGCCTTAAATGATTTACTCCGAGGGCGCAGGGTCGAGGAGTTTGCCCTGGCTTATTTGGCGAGGGAAGGCCTGCCGATTCTAAGAAAGGGTGGAAAAGTATTAATAAAAGGCTTGTTTTTTGATTTTGAGATTAGTCACTTGGCATCAATTAAAAAATATTTAAGCCAACAGCTCCGAGAAGGTGGGGGAGAGATTCTGGTGGTTGATCATAGCATCTTAGTTCAGTTTGTTTTTAGTAGTTGAACCGCAGAGTTTCAAATATTTACACATTTTCTCTAGTTAAGAGTTATGGCTAACTCGTTATTATTATTATTGTTGTTTATTTGTGAGATTAACCATTTAGGAATTCTTAGAGTTTGCCGATATGTATTTTAAGTACCGGTTGTAGTGGGGTATGTGAGGCGTATTTATAATAACTCGTAGAAGTTTACTCAAGGAAGAGGAGAGAATTTCTTTATGGCAAGACCATTTTATCCCCATGAGGCTGATGATCCAGATTTAGACTGGTTGATCAGTAATTTTTTATATGAACGTCCAGAATTCATTCCCGTTGAGGTTGGAATGTTACCCTTGGTGCTCATTCCATACAGGGAGACAGTTTCAAAAGACACAGATCTTGTTGATCCGGTAAATCCTGACTCTAAAGATTCACTATAGTAGTTTTTGATCCAATATAAAAAGCCCCCGTACTATCGGGGGCTTTTTAGTTTATTTAGTATGTAAATGGACGATACTATTCATCATCTTTTCCACCATCAATGACACTAAGCGATGAGTCATCATCGGAGTCCTCACCGCTAGATTGAGAGAAGCCAGAAATTCCGGCACTATCTAAGATCAAGGATCTAACTTCTTTCATAATTTCAGGATTATCTTTTAAGAATTCCTTAGCGCTTTCTCGACCTTGTCCAATTCGTTCACCTCTAAAAGCATACCATGCGCCTGCTTTATCAATGATGCCTAGTTTCGCGCCTAAATCTACTAATTCCCCAGATAGGCTGATTCCTTCATTGTAAATTATATCAAATTCAACTTCTCTAAATGGAGGAGCTACTTTGTTTTTAACTACTTTTACTTTAGTCCTACTTCCAACAACTTCGTCTCTATCTTTAATTGCACCAATCCTTCTAATATCTAGTCTTAGTGATGAGTAGAATTTAAGAGCATTACCTCCAGTCGTAGTCTCTGGGGAACCGAACATTACTCCAATTTTCATTCGTATTTGGTTGATGAAAACTATTGAAGTGTTAGTTTTAGAAACTGAAGCTGTTAGTTTTCTAAGAGCCTGACTCATTAGTCTAGCTTGAAGGCCAGGAAGAGAGTCTCCCATGTCCCCATTAAGCTCTGCCTGAGGAGTTAGTGCGGCAACAGAATCTACAATTACTAAGTCAACACCATTGGATCTTACTAGTGTCTCTGCGATCTCTAGTGCTTGTTCTCCAGAGTCCGGTTGACTAATTAGAAGTTTTTCAGTGTCAACACCTAAGCGAGCAGCATATTTAAGATCAAGCGCATGCTCAGCATCTATAAATACGACTGTCCCGCCTTTTTTCTGAGCTTCTGCGGCTAGGTGAAGGGTTAGGGT
>CAYGUX010000002.1:55930-193890 GCA_964353175.1 uncultured Bdellovibrionales bacterium
AGATGACTCAGGCCCGTAGATCTCAATGATTCTACCTTTAGGAATGCCACCGATACCAATTGCTAAATCTAATCCGATAGAGCCTGTAGAAATTACTTCAACTGCATCGTCTCTTTTATTTTGATCCAAGCGCATTACTGCTCCCTTACCGTAATTTTTTTCAATTACCGATAAGGCTGAAAGAAGAGCTTTTTCTCTCTCTGAGCTTCCTGGTTCAGTATGTGCCATTATTTCTTTTGTATTTTTTTTCATTTTATTTTCCTATGCTACTACTTTAAATATCTATTGTTATTTATCGCTTTTACGAATTGAGACTGTCGAATATTTTATATATATTAATGTAATTCTCTGATAAGCCCAAGTAGTCGTCCTTGAACTTCTACGGAATCGAGGGTTAAGGGTTTATGCTGAGAATTGTGGGGGATTAACATTATTTTCCCTCCTTTTAATCGTCTAAATGTTTTTAAAGTGACAGTATTGTCTGGAAGTAGGGCTACCACTATTTGTCCGTCGTCGGCGGTGTCTTTCTTCTCTACGATAATAATGTCCCCATCCAAAATATGTGCATCTATCATGGAGTCTCCAGTGACTTGAAGGCAGTATATCTCTCGGTTCTTGGAGAAGTACTGAGAAGGGACTTCTATTTGTACACTAGAATCCTCTATTGCTTCTATGGGGGAGCCAGCAGCAATCAAGCCTAGTAGTGGAACAGAGTAAGGAGAACTTGAGAAAAGGGGGTCATCTGTAGGTTTTTCAAGGAGCTCTATTGCTCCTTGAATACCTCTTTTGATGAACCCCTTTTGTTCAAGCCGGGAAAGATGAAAATGAGCCGTGGAAGGAGATTTAACTCCTAAGTTCTCAGCGATGTCCTTTAAGGTTGGGGCAAAGCCATGCTCATTAATAAAATTGCGTAAGTACTCGAGTGCTTGTCTTTGTACGGGAGCTAGTGAAAAATTCATAATCAAATACCAATCTATAAATTTCCTTAAAGATCTCTTTTAACCCTTAAGGAGCGTTGTTTTGGAGTATTAAATACTGACCTACTTTAGTTTGGTAGGTCTCCTCTCTAATTGATTAGGACTATTGCATATGGAACTAAAATAGAAAAGGGGTTAATTTGATTTTTTTATGCAATATGCTGTTGCGAGGGCAACGCTAATAATTTGAAAGGAAGAAATTAGAACCGAGATCCACATTGTGGGGTCCTTGAAACCAACAAGAAGTAGCTTTATTTCCAGCAATAATACAATTCCGAATAGTATAGCTGTAAAATAAGGTGTTTTTTTATTTAATTCTTGGGTGGTTTGACTCATTTTTGTAGCATATTATTTATTCAAAGGGATGGAAAGTATAATTAGTGTCCAATTTGAGAGCATTTTTAGTTTTTAAAATTATGTTCTTATTGACACTTGTAAGATTGAGGGGTAATACTTTAAGATACTTAAAACGAGGCACCTAAGAAGGTGAATTGTCTTAGGTTTATGCCACTAGATGATGATTGGCGCTACTAGGTAGCGGTAATCATCATCTAGTAGTCATTGCGAATTAATTGATCTTTAACATTATAGAATACTGCCTATGTCTACTGCTAGATTTCGTGTTGGAGGGAATGAAGAAACAGAAGCAAGTTCTTCGGCCCGAGTTGTTAAACCTGAAAGGAATCTCCTAGCAGCAGTACTAGCAAGAGCTATATGTGATGCCTTTGGTTCAGCTCAATGTGATAGGCATGTGGTAAGAAGCGCTCGACAATGGCTTTTTGGTAAAATGACTCCTACGCGAGCATTTAGTTTTGCTTGGGTTGCTCAGCACTTAGATTTGGATCCTCTCGCACTTCAACATACTCTTAAGGGATATGAACATAACCCTGATATGTTAGAAGAGAGACTGAGTATGTTAAGGTAATATGAAGCTTTCTTTCTTGCAAAGTGTAAAGGGCAAGAGGAGTTTTATTTTTTTATTTAAGATTCTAGTTTCCAGTTTTATATTTATTGGCTCAAATCACTGTGTATTTGAAGAGGCATATTCGTTGTTGCTTTCCATAACAACGAATGAAAATATAGCCCATCTCCCAAATCATGTGGGTGCTAATCATCCTCACAAGCACCCAGAATCTAGTTCAAATGAATCTCATTCTCATGGTCAATCTGACCCCATGTTTTTATTAGGCTTAAGCCAAGGGATCTTCTTTATATTGAAGTCTATAGGATTGATTCTTATATCTAGTTTGCTTTTCTCTCTTAGTTTTTCTTTTATATTTAAAAAGATTTGCTTAGAACTGAATCCCAGTAAAATCTTTGAGTGGGATTTTTATAAGTTTCATAGTTTTCTCCAAGTCCATAGTATAGTCTCGCCTCGAGCCCCACCTGCTTTCTCATAAGCCACCTTTCTTTATCCCCGTCAATTAACTTATATACAGGGCGTTTTTTTATGACTATTTGCAAGAATATAGCTACGTTTTCCTTCCTTTTTGTTAGCCAGTTCTATTGTATTAGCAATATAATGGCAGAGGAAACAATCTCAGAATGTGTGCTTAATCTCACTTTAAATGAGTTTCGTGCCCATGCTTTACAGCATAGCCCCTTAGTGGGTGAAATAGATGCTTCATATTCTATAGAACTAGCTAAGGCTTTTGGGGAAGAGGTTTTAACAAACCCAGAGCTTCAAGTTGAGCAGACTTTTACAGGAATGAAGCTTAGTGGAGACAATGACCCTCAAAGTACAGTAAGTTTGGGCCAGGCTATTAAGTTATCTAATTTTGGGAGTAGGGAGAGACTCTCCAGTTTAATTAGGGAAGTAGGAGATCTTCAAAAACAAATAGACTTATTAGAACTAAGCCAAAATTTATTATTACAATATCATACTTTGGAGATGCTGGATGAAACAGAACAAATTCTTATCTCCGCAAGAGAGCGCTCTATAAAGAAGATTCATTTAATTAAGGAAGGTGTAAAAAAAGGATTATTCTCAGAGGGGGAAGAGAGGTTGTTTGAAGCGGAAGCTGCGCTACTCGAAGCGCAAAAAAGAGGTCTAGATGCACATATCTCAGAATATAAGGCTGAAATAGGAAAAACTCTAGGATCTAATTGTCGGATTAAAACTCCAGGTCATAGAATCACATTAGAGGCTCTACCATCGCTTGGAGTGCTGATAAATAAAGCATTAAGCAGCAAGATGAGTGAAAGTTCTAGACTTAAATCCCTTTCTAAACAAGCCACAGAAAAAGAAAAAGTTTCAAAGTTAGATGCTTTTCCAAGCATTATTCCAAAATTTATATATCAACATACCAATGATTCGGGAGATTTTTATGGAGCTGGAATTTCTATCCCTCTCCCTTTTTGGAACCGTAATCAGGGGGAGATACTAACAGCTAGTGCTAAAGTAAATTCATTACAAAAGAAACAAGCATTTTTGGATACAGGCGGGCTGGAGGAGCAGTTGAGGCATTTTTTATCCTCCGCTAAATCTACTAGGGATCAGAGTGAGATTTTTGCTACTAAGGTTGTTCCCAATTTTAGTTTGGCTCTCGAAGCTCAGGAAAAGATTTATAGTCAAGGGAAAGGAAGTATTTTGCAAGTATGGCAGATGCAAA
Organism: uncultured Bdellovibrionales bacterium; assembly: GCA_964353175.1. Taxonomy (GTDB): domain Bacteria; phylum Bdellovibrionota_C; class UBA2361; order SZUA-149; family DAOLCO01; genus JAIYCX01. The sequence continues at coordinate 59,520 of CAYGUX010000002.1, forward strand.
GGACACTCTATGAAGCCCAAATGCAGGAATTAACACTTTGGTTAGATGCATTAAAAACACGAATTAAGTTATCAATTCTAGTTGGAGAGGAGATTTAATATGAAGAACGAAAATACAATCTTGTCATTAACAGTACTACTGTTATTTTTATTAAATCTTTCTGCTTGTGGTAGCGCAGGAAGGGAGAAGGAAGGTCAGCAAAATTCAGAGCATGAAACTCGAGGTCCCCATGGAGGGAAGCTATTAAAAGATGGAGCCTTTAGTGTTGAACTTAATATATTTGATACTGGCGTACCTCCTGTTTATAGGATTTATGCTTATGAGAATGATAATCAGTTAGGGAATGATAGCTATTCGCTTGATCTAAAGTTAAGTAGATTAGGTGGGCATGAATCTAAATTTAGTTTTAGTCCCATCGGCGACTATCTTCAAAGCAATGAAGTAGTTGAGGAGCCTCACTCCTTTCAGGTCGAGATTACGGCCAATTATCAGGGTCAATTGCATCACTGGAAATTTGATACATTTGAGGGTCGGACAACTCTTGATCGTAGAACGGCAACGGCATCGGGAGTAAGAACTGAGAAAGCAATTCCAGCGGAGATCCGGACATTAATAAATTTAAATGGGAAAATAGAATACAGTGAGCATCGCATTGCACACATTATTCCGAGGTTCTCAGGTATCGTAAGAGAGGGGAGGAAGCATATAGGGGATAAAGTTCTAAAGGGTGAAGTTTTAGCGATTATTGAAAGTAATACAAGCCTCCAACCTTTCGAAGTTAAATCTCAGATATCTGGAACCGTAATTGAAGGCCATTTGGTAGTAGGAGAATATATTGCTGAGAACCAGTGGGTTTTTGTGATAGCTGACTTAGGAGAAGTGTGGGCAGACTTCTTTGTGCCTTTGTCAAGGTTGGGGCAAATGAAATTAGATCAACAAATTCAATTGAGCACCCTAGATGGTTCTCATGCGACTACTAGCCTGATCTCCTATATAGCCCCTTATATTGAAGAACAAACTCAATCTCAACTGATTCGGGCAGTCTTAGATAATAAAGATGAAATATTTATGCCGGGTGCATTTGTGCAAGGAAGTGTGGTGGCTGATACTAGGCAGGTACCTGTAAGCATCAAGAAGTCAGCGGTCCAATCGTATAGAGATTGGCAAGTTGTTTTCAAGAAGGTGGGAGATATCTATGAAGTACAGCCACTTATTTTAGGTGTGGAAAATGGAGAAAGAATTGAAGTTGTCGAGGGTTTAAGGGCTGGCGAAGAGTATGTATCTGAAAATGCTTTTTTAATTAAGGCTGATATTTTGAAGACTGGGGCTACTCACGATCATTAGAAACTAATAAATTAAAAGATAGATTTATGTTTAATTCAATTATAAGAGCCTCGATCAAGTATCGATATGTGGTTTTATCCCTGTCTTTTTTGGTGGCCCTCGTAGGAGCATTTTCCTATAGTAGTCTAATTATTGATGCGGTACCAGATATTACGAATGTGCAGGTTCAGATAAATTCCGAAGCGGTAGGATACTCTCCATTGGAGGCCGAGCAAAGAATTACTTTGCCAATTGAGCGATTCTTATCTGGAATGCCTTCTCTTGACTATACTAGATCTTTATCACGCTATGGTCTTTCTCAAGTTACAGTAGTTTTTAAGGATGGTACGGATATCTATTTTGCAAGACAGTTAGTTGCTCAGAAAATAGCAGAATCTAAGGATAGACTTCCAGTTGGTATAAATCCTTCTATGGGCCCTATTGCTACAGGACTGGGAGAGATATTTATGTTTACGGTAGAAAATGCATTAGAAAATCAAAACAAGAAAAATCTATCTGAATTAAGAGAGATTCAAGATTGGATAATAAAACCACAGCTTAGAACTGTACCGGGTGTAGTGGAAGTTAATTCCATCGGAGGTAATTCGAAACAGATAGTCGTTTCCCCGAATTTAAATAAACTTCGCTCTTACGGCCTAACCTTAGATGATATTTCAATGGCAATTGCTCGTAATAACTCAAATGTCGGAGCAGGGTTTATTGAGCAAGATGGAGAGCAATTCTTACTGCGGGTCCCTGCTCAAATAAAGGACTATCGAGAATTAAATCAATTATTTGTAAGCGTTTATAATGGAACGCCAGTATATTTAGAAGATGTTTCATCTGTTCAGATTGGCACGGATCTTCGTACCGGTGCTGCTACTGAGAATGGTAAAGAGGTAGTACTTGGCACGGTATTTATGCAAATAGGAGAAAATGGAAGAGAGGTATCAGAACAAGTCAGTAAAAGAATCAAAGAGATAGCTCCTTCATTGCCGAAAGGGGTTGTCGTTAAACCTGTGTACGATAGAACGAATTTAATTGATGCAACGATTCTCACTGTAAAGAAAAATTTGGCTGAAGGAGCATTATTGGTCGTTTTTATATTGTTCCTGACTCTAGGAAATATTAGAGCGGCATTAATTACGGCCTGTATTATTCCTATAGCAATGCTAATGACGATTTTTGGCATGGTGCAAGGGCATCTAAGTGCGAATTTAATGAGTTTGGGAGCATTAGATTTCGGTCTACTTGTTGATGGAGCTGTTATTCTTGTAGAGAATTGTATAAAACGCTTTGGCGATGAGCAAAGTAGGCTTGGTAGACTATTAAACAAGGAGGAAAGACTAAGTTTAGTCTTTAAAGCATCCTCCGAGGTCCGTCAGGCTACGATGTTTGGTGAGCTCATCATCATGATCGTTTATGTGCCTATCCTTGCGCTATCAGGGATCGAAGGCAAAATGTTCCATCCAATGGCATTGACCGTCTTGATAGCTTTGGCTTCAGCTTTTGTTCTTTCTCTTACTTTTGTTCCAGCGGCGGTAGCAGTCTTTATTACTGGCCCAGTTAGTCACCAAAGTCATTGGATGGATAGACTTCAAGGATTTTATAGACGTTCTCTGGAAATGCTATTACGGCATTCTCATGCTGTGATTGGAGTTTCCGCACTTACTTTTTTAACCTCTTTATTGCTTTTTACAAGATTAGGTGCTGAATTTATACCTTCTTTGGATGAAGGAGATATCGCGCTTCATGCGCTAAGAATCCCTGGAACATCTTTGAACCAAGCTATTAAAATGCAGCATCAGCTTGAACAGGAGATTATGAAAATTCCTGAAGTAAGCCATTCGTTCGCAAAAATTGGTACTGCTGAAATTGCTACCGATCCCATGCCGCCAAGTGTAGCGGATGGTTTTATTATGATGAAACCTCGCAGTGAGTGGCCCGATCCTGCTTTGTCAAAGAGTGCTTTAGTTTCAAAAATTGAAGAAAAAGTCTTGGCAATCCCTGGGAATAATTATGAATTTACTCAACCCATCCAAATGCGATTTAATGAATTGATAGCTGGAGTAAGAAGTGATGTAGCAATTAAGGTCTTTGGAGACGATAGCCAAGTTTTGCTTAAATTAGGAGAGGACATAAAGAATATACTTAAGAATATAAGAGGATCTTCAGATGTAAAGGTGGAGCAAGTCACTGGCCTCCCATTGGTCGAAATAAGGCCAGATAGTTTAAAATTGTCACGATTAGGACTGTCGTCTTCGGATGTTCAAGATGCAGTTAGGATGGCCTATGCTGGGGAGGAGGCGAGTAATTACTTTGAGGGAGATCGAAGTTTCCCAATTGTGGTTCGATTATCGGATAACGATAGATCGGATAAACAAAAAATTGCAAATCTCTTGTTGCCACTTCCCAGTAACCAAACATCCTTATTTTCTGCCCAAAACCCAAGAACAAATCGCACCTTGGGTAATAAAGAAAGATATGTTTTGCTGGGAGATGTCGCGGAAGTCGTATCTACAGAGGGACCTAATCAAATTAGTCGAGAGAATGGGAAACGTAGAGTTGTGGTTACAGTCAATGTGCGAGACCGAGATTTAGGTTCATTCGTGTCAGAAACACAAAGAGAAGTGGCAATGAAACTAGATATCCCATCTAACTATTGGTTAGGCTGGGGAGGACAGTACGAGAATTTGATCTCAGCGAAAGAAAGACTTACCTTGGTTGTTCCATTAGTTTTATTGAGTGTGTTTGGATTGATTTGGTTTACATTTAAATCGTTCAAATACTCAATTTTAGTTTTTACGGGAATTCCATTTGCTCTTTCCGGTGGTATCTTTGCTTTATGGGTTAGGGGGATCCCATTTTCAATTTCTGCTGCGGTTGGTTTTATTGCATTGTCTGGAGTAGCGGTATTGAATGGCTTGGTACTGGTGAGTTTTACTAGAAAGTTATTTAAGGATTCCAAAGATTTAGTCTTGCCAATTATCGACGGAGCAGTTTCAAGGTTAAGACCAGTTTTGATGACAGCGCTTGTTGCTTCTTTAGGGTTCCTTCCGATGGCAATGTCGCAGGGTACAGGTTCGGAAGTTCAAAGACCTTTGGCAACAGTTGTTATTGGGGGTATCATATCTTCTACAGTTTTAACATTGTTTGTATTACCTTGTTTAATGTTGTTTTTAAGGAAGAGGGAGGATTGATTTGTTGGACCTCTTTGGAGGGTCCTTTCAGAGTTTTAGATTTTTTAATCTTAGGGAATTTGTGATCACTGATATGGAGCTTAAACTCATGGCTAGTCCTGCCATCATTGGATTTAGTAGTAGTCCAAACCAAGGATAAAGAATACCTGTAGCAATTGGTACGCCTAGTGCATTGTACCCAAAGGCAAAGAATAAGTTTTGGCGAATATTCTTCATAGTTGCTCGGCTTAGAATTCTTGTGCGAGCTAGATCCCTAAGATCCCCATGAATTAATGTAATGCCAGCACTTTCTATCGCCACTTGGGTGCCTGTCCCCATTGCAATTCCAACATTGGCTTGAGCAAGTGCCGGTGCATCGTTAATCCCATCGCCAGCCATTGCAACTTTAAAACCTTCTTTTTGGAGCTGAGTGATGAGCATTCTTTTTTCTTCTGGAGAAGCTCCAGCACTTACATGCTCAATCCCCAGCTCTTTTGCAACTGCTTCAGCGGTTGCTTTACTATCGCCGGTAGCCATTCTAACTTCTACACCTTCCTGCTTAAGTAAGGCTAAGGCTTCTTTGGTTGTATCTTTAATCCTGTCTGATACACCAATTAGGCCTGCAAATTTATTATCTATTGAAACAAGTAAAACTGTTTGCCCTTTAGATTGTAGCTTCGTTATTCGAGGGGTATGCTCTGTTAGCTCTAAGCCAGATTCAGTTAGAAATTTAGGATTACCAAGCAAGATCCTTTTACCATTGACGATTCCCTGAACACCTTTGCCAGTTATCGATTTAAATTCATCTACTTTATTTAGTTTCAAATTATCTTCTTTTGCCTTATTAATAATAGCTTGTGCTAAGGGATGTTCGCTATTATTTTCAATGCTTGCGGCGTACTCTAATAGTTCTGAGGACTTAAAATCGCTATTTGTTTCTAGGGTAGAAACGCTAGGTTTCCCTTCAGTTAGTGTACCGGTTTTATCAACTATGAGAATATCAATTTTTTCAAAGGTTTCAATTGATTCTGCATCCTTAAGTAATATTCCTGCCTTTGCACCTCGACCTGAAGCTACCATAATTGACATCGGAGTCGCTAGTCCCAGAGCACATGGACAGGCTATTATTAATACTGAAATCGCTGCAAGCAAGGCGTTTGAGATGGCAGGAGCAGGTCCGAAAAAATACCAAATAATAAAAGCCAGTATGCTGACAAACATTACCGAAGGCACAAACCAAGAAGCTATTTGGTCAGCTGTTTTTTGAATTGGCGCACGAGTCCGTTGAGCATCGCTCACCATTTGTACGATTTGAGCCAGTAAAGTCTCGCTTCCCACTCTTTTTGCTTCCATTAAGAAGGAGCCAGTTTGGTTTAAGGTTCCACCTGTGACATCTTGACTTTCACTTTTTTCAACAGGAATAGGTTCTCCCGTTACCATGGATTCATCAATTAAGCTTTTCCCTTCAGTAATTGTTCCATCAACGGGAATTCTTTCTCCCGGTTTTACTTTGAGAATCATGCCTTTGGTTACTGTTGCTAGAGGTACATCTTCTTCTGAACCCTCAGTCCCAATGACGTGAGCAAACTGTGGGCTAAGATTTAGGAGTTCCCGAATGGCAGTGCCAGTTCTTTTTCTAGCCCTTGCTTCTAGTACTTGTCCAAGTAGTACTAATAAAATAACAACTGAGGCAGCTTCAAAATACAGATTGGCACCAGCATGCGAGGTGTTTAAATCAGAAGTAATCACTTCGGGAAAGAAGAGTGAGAATGCACTAAATGTGTACGCTACGCCTGTTCCAATTGCGATAAGGCTAAACATGTTAAAATTTAAACTACGAATAGATTGCCAGCCTCGAGTGAAAAATATCGATCCACCATAAAGGACAACAGGCGTTGCCATAAAAAATTGGGCCCAATTGAGAAAGTTGTGAGAGAAATAAGTTTCTAATTTTACATTAGGGATCATCTCGGACATGGCGATAGTGAAAACAAGAATAGTGGGAACTAAGCTTACCCAAAATCTTCTTAACATGGGGTCATCTTGCTCTTCTTGTGATCCTGGTGATTTTGGTTCCAAGTCCATTCCACATTTAGGGCAAGATCCGGGTCCTGCCTGCTCAACTTCAGGATGCATGGGGCAGGTGAAGATCTCGTTTTGGTGAGAATTTTCAATATGGCTATCGGATAATGTTTTAGATAGATATTTATCGGGGTCAGCCTTAAATTTATTCTTACAAGAGCCACTGCAGAAATAGTATGTTTCTCCAGCATGTTCGATTTTTAATTCAGACTTTTTTGGTTCTACGGTCATTCCGCATACTGGGTCTTTAACCTGTTCAAGAATCATTTTTTTTCTTTTTCCATGTCATACCTGTCTTTTGGCGGTAGTCAGTAATATGTTTTATTAAATTTAATTAGTTTTCCCCTTCGGTGGTTTGGGGGCAGAACTTCCATCCAAACTAATCCCATCTCTTCTAAGTGCATCGCTGTGGACTTTTGAGGCGATAGTTCCTTTTGGATTTTTGTACCAACCAGGATCGTCGTAATTAATTAGGTCAGGTCTTACTTTAAGAATTGTAAACATTCCGCCCATTGTAATGTAATCAAATTGCCCCTTCCCACCGACCATGGGTATTGAATTCTCTGGAATTGCCATCCCCATTTCTCCCATATCACCCATGCCAGTATGACCCATAGTCATATAGTCTGGGACTACTTTCTGAAGACTCTTATTTAAAGCTTTTGACTTCATACCAATTGGGTTTGGGATGTTATGTCCCATTTGATTCATTACGTGGTGGGTCATGTGGCAGTGCATTGCCCAATCTCCTGGCTCACTTGCAAGAAACTCTATAGTTCGAGTGCTCCCAGTTGGTACTAGCACTGTTACTTCCGGCCACCTAGCAGATTCGGGTATAGTTCCTCCATCTGTTTCGGTAATTGTAAACTGGTAACCATGAAGATGAATTGGGTGATGATCCATGGCACTTAAATTACCAATTCTAATACGCACCTTGTCTCCCTGTTTTGCAACTAAGGCATCTGTGCCCGGGAAGACTCTTGCATTTAAGGTGAGGATATTAAAGTCTGTCATTTCAAGTGGATTAGGCCTGTTTGTTCCAGGATCAATTCTCCATTCACTAAGCATGTAAGCAAAGTCCCTATCTGGCCTAGGTTCCTTAGGGTTCCTAGGATGTATAATAAACATTCCCAGCATCCCAAGTGCCATTTGGGTCATTTCATCGTGGTGAGAATGATACATATGTGTCCCATGTTGCCTAAGTGTGAATTCGTACAGAAATGTATCGCCTGGATGGATTACTTTTTGATTTAGTCCTCCAACCCCGTCCATTCCATTAGGTAAAAGTAAGCCATGCCAATGGATAGATGTCGCCTCTGGCAGTTTATTCGTGACATAGATTCTTATTCTGTCTCCTTCCACAGCTTCAATGGTAGGCCCATGAACACTGCCATTAAATCCCCAGCAATTTGCCTTTAAGCCTGGAGAAAATTCATGATTAAATACTTCTTCTGAGACAAGATGAAATACCTTAACCCCATCTACAATTTTAAAAGGCAGAGTCCAACCATTAGGAGTAATTACGGGAGTGTAATCTTTTCCTGGTAAACCTGGCTTATCCCAATATTCTTCGGAATAGGTGGATGACTTTACAGGATTGGCCGATGCTGAAATATCTTGTGTCTCTGTCTCAGCTTTAGAGATGTTACTGAGAAGGGTAGATGAGCCTGCTAATATTGTAGCTCCTGAAATTAATGCCTTACGGCGAGAGAAGTAGTTTTTTTTCATAATAATCCTTAATGCGAATGATGAGAGTGTGAATTTTTGTGGATATTAAAAGAAACAGTTTCCATATTTTCAGGGCCGAGAGGTAGTTCTTTCCCAATCGCCTGTTCTAAAGAAATTCTGAGTAGCCAATATTCTTTTATAGTGCGAATTATCTCCAACTTGGTATCGATCTGTTCTGATTTTAAGTTCAGTAGATCGGTGGCACCTATAAACATGCCGTTATATTGGAGTTGACCTTGTTTTAATTTTGTTTCCTGTAATGGGAGGAGGCAGTTAATTAAGTACTCAAGTCTTGATCGACTAAGTTCTATTTGTGCCTGGGCTGAACGCACATCAGCTCTGATTGTAATTCCAAGGGCTTGGTACTCAGATTGAGCCTGAGCTAGAAAGTTTCTAGCCGCTCCTCTTTGTGCATCTCCCATATTAAATATTGGAATAGGGAAGGAGAATTCTGGCCCTGTACTTGATGAGCCATCAGGCTCCTTTTCGAAATGACTAGTTACTGTAAAATCAGGAAGAAGGGATTCGATGTTAGTAATTCCAATTTGTTTTCCTTTTGCTATGACATGTTGATTCAGCGCTAGGAGATCGGGCCTATTTCCTATTGCGACTTCCTGAAGATCAACTCCGGTGAATTCTTTTTTTGGAATTAAGATTTTGTGGCTGGAGATACTCCAGCCTAACTGCTCTCCTGATAACCCCATTGCTATGTTGAGCTTTTCTCTTAGTTGTACTTTTTCTGAATTTTTAGTTATTAACTCTAATTTCTTCTCAGCCGCCATTTGTTGGTTTGATTGAAGGGCTAGGGCTGTGATATTGCCCGCTGTTCTAAGTGCCTTAGAAACGTCAAGTGAAGCCTCCGCGGTAGAAACCTTTTCTTCTAACAATTTAATTTCTTGTTCTATCGCCAGATATTTATAAAAAAGTTCTTTGCTTAGGAACGCCTGATCGAGGACCTTTTTGACGATATTCAGTTTTGCGGCCTCAAATTCATGTTCAGCCATGCTTTTTTTCATAGGGAGAAGGAGGATACTTAAGAAATTATGAGTCACATCAAACTCCGCCGCTTTTCCTGGGAATCTCCTTGTAAGAGAAAGAGAAGGATTACTTAATAAGCCAGCCTGAACCAATTGAGCTTGCGAGAGGCCTAGGTTTTGGTACTCGGCTTGTAGGTTGTAGTTATTCAGGAGTGAAAGCTGAATAACATCACTAGCTGTTAGAGGTTCAGCTAATATGGCGGCTATTCTATCTTGAATGTTTTTGTCTTCTTCTGAACTATCTCTCCAAACAATATCTTGTGGAATTCTTTTGTTGGTTTCAAGAGAGACGTCTCCGAAGCCTTTTTTATCTTTATAGAAAGAACAGGAGGGGAGAACAAGCAAAGCCAGTATTAAAATTTTATTGGTTTTCATTTTTATTATGAAATTATTACGTATTTTACCAGATACCTCCTAACCAATGTAAGTTAGGGCCATCTAAAAAGCTCAGGAGGGCAAGTGATGATCAGATTAACCAGCGATGCAGTAGGGTAGGAAGATCAGAGGAGAATCTCGGGGATATGTACGGAATTTTTGTTTGAAGAATTACTATACGTACAAGTGCTACATTTATATGCTTAGAAACATTAGAGAGTATAAAGACTGGAGCAAATCCAAGCGTTTTAACCTCTGCCGCAGATAAAAAGGATTCGGCACTACTCGGCTCACCAATAAGGCAAGAGGTACATGCATCTTTATTCTGGTGTTCTCCCGTGTCATTTTGAGAATTACCTTTGTTACAGCAGGAGTGAGAGTTTGATGTATTAGAGACTACCTCTTCAGACATGCATTTACATGGAAATAGAGAACATGCCGTAAGAACAAGGCAAGATAAAATTATTATAAACCTAGAAGGAAGAAATTTATCAATCATAATTACATTCCGCCAATTTTCAGAAGCCAAGAAAAGTAGACTACTGTGAATATGTGCACTTAGGAAGTTTTTTGCTAGCACTAAGGCGTACTGCACATTAGAGCATAGATTTGGCCATAAGGCTAGTAGATAATTGCTGGAAAAAGGTATGCGGTAATTACTGTTATTTCGAGATATTTAAGGGATTGGTAAAAGAAATGAAATGTAATCACACTAACAATCTTGCTCTTGCATCTGACTTCCAGCCTCATGAGGGTGAATCTAACTTTGGACCTACGATAACTAGAGAGGTCGTGGGTGGGACACATATTTCGCCACACTGCATTACAGTGAAAGGAGATGAGTTTGTTCTAGTGGATTGGGCAGAGGGTTTTCCTCGGCATGACAAGCCTGGAACGAGAGCGGTGAGGTTTCCTCATGGTTTAATGTTGTTTGGAGAGTCGTTCGAGTATCGCGCGGTTCGGCTGATTCGCGATCAATTGGGACCGGTTTGTTTGGTGGAGAAGGTTTTATCTTGTAAAGACTAGAAGGTGATGAAAATGCCTTTCTTCATGCAGGCGGTAGTATAATTATGAAGGGCCTTAACGGCCAAAAATTACGTGAACCAAGACTAGTCAGCTGTATCTGAAAAGCGTGTCAAATCATAATTTTCGGGTGGCACTTTATCGAAGTATAGTGCAGGAAGAGAGCTGGCTAATACTGTGTAGACAACTAGCCCACTTAGAAGTGAAGGACCTACGGCTAAGGTATCCTGTAAAATACCTACAACAACCAATCCAAAAATCAAATTAGGAGTGAGTGCGACTGCGATCTTAACCCTATGGCCAATAGAAGCTTCAAGAAAGTACTTCACACTCATGCATATCGACCATAGACGAAAGGGAATAAATATAGCAGCAAGCAAAAGCCCAATAAACAAGCCACTTGTTGTTAGCATATCACCAGTTACCGCTAGGCCTGCCTTGAAAAAATAAAAAGGTACAAAGATATAAAAAAAAGCAGCTAAAGAATCTAGAATTCTTGTCGCCTCTTTACTTGAAACAAAATGATTAAACTGCCCAGCCACTATTCCCGTAATAAACGCACCTACAAGATAATGTGTTCCAAGCTTCTTAGCTATAATACCAGTTATAAAAGCAATTATAATCAGAAATGACACCTCGCTTTTAGGGGCAAAAGGAGCGATATATTTGAGAAAGAACCTAAAAACACTAGGTAGCACAAGAATCATCACTGCATATCCTAACAAGACTTGAAGTATGCTAGAAACAGAATCTGCTTGCAATACAAAAAGTAAAATTACTATCGCTGCCATCTCTTGGCATATCGCTTTTAACTTAATCCAATATACTTCTTTTTCGGTTAATTCGTAGCTCTGAAGAGAGCTCAAAATAAAACCAGCAGAAGGAGTTAGGATAGCAACTGAAATCAAAACACCTGTAAGGTTACTAACTTCAAATACAGACACAAAAACAACAGTAGTCAGGACTATTAAGATAAGAAATTTTGAAACATGCTTAGAGAGTGGCTTTGTATTGGATTTTAGATTTTCAATATCAATCTCCATCCCTGCGAATAAGAACAAAGAAGTTATACCAAGACGCGCTAGCATTAGTATGAGTTGATCATTCTTAAACCAACCTAAATAATTTGCACACAAACAACCTAGAACGAGGCAACTGATACCACTTGGTATTCTATATCGGAGTAATAACTTGGGGACTATCAACAGGCAAGTTACTGCAAATACATACTGATACTCGACTGATAAATTCAAATAAGGCTCCAATAAAGTTTCTGAAAGTTCTACTATATGATGACGCTATAACAGAAAATGACACTCAGATAGAGGAATATCTTAGCCTTCAGCAAGAAATTACTACGCAAAAAACCTACAGACACACAAACTTGACTTATATAGTATTAAATAATGTCTTTACTCGGTCTAATGGTTTTATGTCATATGTATCGAGATTCAACGATCACGCTCTAAGGAGAGCTATCATGAAGGTTAACGTTGCGGATAAAAAAGTAAGTTTCACGCTTGAGGGACGCCAAGTAATTATAAAACAGTGCGATTTAAACAATATCAATGTTAATAGATATTATGCCAATTAAAAAAGAAAAAACTAAAAAAGGTGTATTCCATGTCGAATTTGGTAGCTTTAAAGATAAAGCTAAACCCTATAGCGAGTCGCTATAGGATTACTATCGGAGGACAACTCCTGGTAGTACGAAGGCTGAGCAAGCTTTTAATATGTTTATTGAATATCATTTAGGCAATAGCGTTAAAAGAAATGAACTCAGATTTGATAGAACTGTTATCGAGTTTGCTAGAAGAAAAATCTGGAAGACTTCTATACTTAGTTGATATTGAGAACTTGAGAAAAAGCAAGAAGCGCTAATCAAAGAAAATGAAGAATCAACCCCAATTATTACCCTCATCTAATCAACGGCACTATTTTAGAGCTTAAGATTTTTTTATTTCTCGTTAAAAGGGGGAGCCGATGAACAATGCTGGTAGCAGCAATCAGCTCATCCGCCGGATCAGAGTTGAAATCCAGCTCGGTACTTATCTGACATATTTGAGGAGTAAGTGGAAGTACCTGAATCTGTGATAAAACTCTAGCGAACTCTACTGATACTACTTCTACTTCAATGCGTTTGAGTTGTTTCAATTTAGAAATTTCCCACAGAACGATAGCAGATATGCACCACTTTTCTTTTTCTAGCAGTGTTTTCTCTTTGCGGGAGACTTCACCAATGAGCGCATCTATTAGAATGTGAGTATCAAGATTCAGCATCCCATTTCACCCCCGTTGACATAGTGTCGCCAATTTTCTTTAATGTATCTTTCATGCTTCCGATGAGCGATGCGGACTGTTGCTCCACTGGAGTGACGCGCGCCACTACTTTCCCATGCTTAGTTATATCAAGACCTTCAGGATCTAATTTATCTAAAATACTAAGACATTCAGCTTTGAATTTTGAAACTGATATTTTTTTCATTCTTCCATGTTATCAGTAGTCAGAATATTTGTCTAGTCAAAAATTATGACTACTTCTCTGTTTTGAAAGTGCTTGCTTATCGTTGTCGTTACAGGAGGTTAGTCTAGTTAAGGGAAGGCAGCACCATTCAAAGCACTTTGAATTTCCGCATGCTTTAACTATTAATAAAAATCAACTAATTCTTTAGGCTCGTGGGACAGTTATAATTTCACAAGCCCCCTACAATGCTAAGTAGTTCTCACAAGCAAATATGTATTGATCAATAAAAATTTCCTTGATTGAAACTAAGCTGTTTTTTTCATAAAATACAAGCATTGATTCCTTGTAACTAATTTCGTCTACGCTACGGTATGAAAGAGGAGCGCATTGGTGAGCGAGTAGTGTTGCGTTGGCGGAGAGTCTTGAAGTTCTTTTGTTGCCATCTTCAAAGGGTTGTATATAGGCTATTCCAATCAGCATTAACAGAGCTTTGCTAAATGGGTCTTCTAAACGATTGACTGCCATAAGGAGCTCTGTTACGGCCTCCTGAATCTGTGAAGACATTTCTAGGGGTCTATAGATGCTACCCGTGATTCCAACGAGTCGGTTGCGTAAGCCTGAGGTGATTTCTAGATTTTCAGTTAGTAGAGAATGAATATTTGAAATTTCATTAGTGCTCGGGTTCTTATAGCTATTAAGAGAATCTAGTATGTAGTTAAAAGCGACCTTATGATTAAGTATCATTGTGGCCTCTTCCTTAGAATGACCTTCAGCTTCTATGCCATCTCTTAAAAGCCTTTCCGTATCAAGTAAAGAATAAGTATTTCCTTCGATTTTAGAGGATTTCCATGAGAGCTCAATTATGAATCTCTCTAGTTCTTTTTTGCGGATTGATGCAGATGATCCTTCTGCGGAGGAATGAAATTTGTGCGTGGCGTCGCTTAGCTTTTTTAATTCCGCCGAGTTGAAAAATCCGGATTGAATTTTAGGAAACATTTCAAAGCTAAAGCTTTTATTGCCTGAGCGTAAATCAAGGTCAGTTGCACAGTATTCTTTGGGATTTATTGGGTTACTTAGAAGTCCAGTAATAGTTAAGCTATAAACAGAAGATTTTTTATTGCCTTTAAGAATTAAATAATTTAGATCACATAGATTCGATAGATCTCTTCTTAAGGTGGCTGGTGAAGGCTGAGATAACTCGTGTTCAAAAAGTTGTTTAAAGTCTTTAAGTGCGTACTCCTTACTCCAAAGCATGTATGCAAGGATCTTTGTTTGTCTTGAGTTTAGAAGTTTATCGCTCATAATAGGGCCTTTTATAGCTCAAGTTGAGCGATAAAACAAGGTAAAATGAGCGATAACAGCACAATTGAGTGCTGTTTCATGTCAAGTTATCACGATGGGGTAAAGCATGACTGAGGCAGTAAGGGGAGTGAGAAGCAATAACTCGGCGTCTCTACAGGGGAAAGATATACAGGTAAGCAGTTACAGTTCTTTGTTCCCTTGAAATTCACGCAAAGTATTTGTCGTAACAGATTTTAACGCAGCTGAGTCATTTATCATAGTTAGGAACTTATATCCCAAATCCGCACAAAGACGAGCATCTTGCGGGGCGGCTGTGTGAATCCCTCGCCACAAACCCATTTTTCTTTTGCATAAAACCTTTTACTACTTGTTCAAAACTATTGCCTTCCCATCTTCAACCTGAAACAAAACATGCTCCAATTTTAAATCTCCTATTTTATCAAACTCAATTTTTCCACTTTGCCCATGGAAATCTTTAAGTTTAAATAGATAGTCGATCCAATCTTTCGTGGTCTCTACTCCAGAATTAGTGGCTAGTTCCATTATTTTTACAAAGTCATAGAATAAAGAGCCGCCACTTTGCATGCCTGGCCATGGCTCTTTAAATTCTTTTTGCCAACGCTCTCTGAATTCTTTACTGCTTGAATCTGGAAGATCAGCTAGTACTATTCCGTTTGCAAGTGGGCCGAGTTGTGAATAAAAATCATTGTTGTTTACTGTGCTAGGGCCTAGGAGGGGTACGGCGATACCCATATTCTTAGCCTGTTTCACAAGTAGGGCACCATCCTGAATATAACTAATGAACAATAATGCATCAGGTCTTTTCGCTCTAATTTTAATTAGCTGCGTCTTTAAGTCGCCCGCATTAGTTGGCAGGTATGTTTCATAAGTAACAGGAGTATGACCAAGTCGCTCCAGTTCTTTTGAAACATGATTGGCAAGATCGATTCCAAATGCGTTTTCAACTGAGAGAATTCCAATTGAATTAAATCTACTAGCATACTTCGCTAGTGTAATTGCTTGTTTCCCATTGGGAGCCCATAGCCTAAATACATTCTGAAGTCCGCTAAGAGAGTCAGCTTCAGAGAAAACAATTAGGGGAATGTCTTTTATTAAAGCTAAGGGGGCTACGGCAAGGGAGGAAGAAGAACAAACTGGGCCAAGAACAATTTTGACTTTGTCTATATCAGTAAGTTTTTGAAAAGCACTTACAGCCTTCCTTGCATTACAGCTGTCATTTTCTATGTGAAACTTAACTTTAAATTTATTTCCCTTTTCTAGGTCTTGAATGGCAAGATCTAGACCCTTTCTTGGATTGCTCCCCCAATATGAAGCATCGCCAGTGAGGGGAAGAATAACTCCAACATCCAATATTTTTGTTTCTGTGTCAGCGGAACTCTCGGAATAGGAGAGGAGAGGGGAGAGAAGTAGAAGAGTTAAGATTAGGAAGGTAATCTTAACTCTTCTTGTTGAGATGTTTTTATTCAAATTGCTATTCAGATGCAATTTCAATATCACTAAAGTCCTGTAGGGGAGTTCCATCTAACTCTCCTAACTGTGCTCTAGCATTTTCACTTATTTCCAAGTCAGTAATGAGATGGGCATGATTTGGAATGGTGTGTAGGTCACTTGCTAACAAAGGAGCAATGGTAAGCCCTACTAAACAAGTTAGTTTGATTAAAATATTCATAGATGGCCCAGAGGTGTCTTTAAATGGGTCTCCTACAGTATCTCCTGTTACGGCAGCTTTGTGTGGCTCAGATCCTTTATAGTAGGTCTGACCGTCAATTTCTACACCAGTTTCAAAGGATTTTTTAGCGTTATCCCAAGCTCCACCAGCATTGGATTGGAATATCGCCCAAAGTACACCTGAAACAGTCACTCCAGCCATATATCCTCCAAGTGCTTCAGCACCCATAAGGAATCCAACTACTATTGGAACTATTATAGTAATAGCACCAGGTAGCATCATCTCTCTTAGGGCAGCATTCGTAGAAATTTCTACACATCTAGCATAATCAGGTTTCCCTGTGCCTTCCATAATGCCAGGAATCTCTCTGAACTGTCTTCTTACTTCGTTTACCATGTCCATGGCAGCTCTTCCTACCGCGCTCATCGCTAGAGCGGAAAATACCACTGGTATCATTCCACCTATAAATAAAGCAGATAGCACTTTTGCATCAAAGATATTAATCCCTTTAATACCAGTAAAAGTTACATAAGCTGCGAATAGAGCCAAAGCAGTAAGCGCTGCTGAAGCAATCGCAAAGCCTTTTCCAATAGCCGCAGTTGTATTTCCAACCGAATCTAGAACGTCAGTTTTTTCTCTAACTTCTTTAGGTAATCCGCTCATTTCCGCGATACCACCAGCATTGTCTGCAATCGGGCCAAAGGCATCAATCGCTAACTGCATTGCTGTAGTTGCCATCATCGCACTAGCAGCGATACCAACTCCATAGAAGCCAGCAAATGTATAAGCTCCCCAAATAGCCATTGCGAACAAGACCGTTGGAAGCCATGTGGACATCATACCAACTGAAAGTCCTGCTATGATATTAGTTGCAGCTCCAGTTGCTGATTGTTTTACGATATCCATTACTGGTTTGCTTCCAAGGGCAGTGTAGTATTCCGTTATTAAGGAAATAATAGCACCAACTGCCAACCCAATAACTACAGCAATAAATACATCTTGTGGAGTTCGACCTACGAGTTGAAAGTCACCGTTGTTAAATACGCTCATAGTTATGTTGGCAGGTAACATTTTATGAATTACGATGTATGAAGCAATCCCGGTAAGGATGATAGATATCCAGTTTCCTCTATTTAAAGCAGATTGAACTTCCTTAGGTCCTGTCTCTGGTGAATCTTTAACTTTTACAAAAGCCATACCAATAATTGAGAATATTATTCCAAGGCCAGCTAGTACCATTGGAAGTAAAATTGGACCCATGCCACCAAAGCCATCGCCTTGAAGTGAACCACCCATATCTCTTATTATATAGTTACCTAGAACCATTGAGGCTAGGACTGTTGCTACGTAAGATCCAAATAGATCCGCGCCCATTCCTGCTACGTCACCTACGTTATCACCTACGTTATCAGCGATTGTAGCTGGATTCCTTGGGTCATCTTCTGGAATTCCTGCTTCAACTTTTCCTACTAAGTCAGCTCCAACATCCGCTGCCTTGGTGTATATTCCGCCACCAACTCTAGCAAACAATGCAATAGATTCAGCGCCTAATGAAAAGCCGGCTAATGTTTCTAGGATCATGGACATTTGATCTGTATTCGTCCAAGTACCGCCCATTAGATTGCAAAATAGTAGAGCGAAAACTAGACCTAATCCAAATACTGCAAGCCCAGCAACTCCGAGACCCATAACAGACCCACCATTAAAGGATACCTTTAAAGCATGTGATAAGCTTGTTTTCGCCGCTTGAGTAGTTCTTACGTTCGCCTTTGTGGCGATCTTCATTCCGATTAGTCCAGCAATAATGGAGGAGATAGCACCAAAGATAAATGCTAATACTATGGTCCAATGTTGAGTATGCCCATACTTGGCTAGTAGCCCAAGTAGAACACTCGCCAATATGATGAAATAAGTTAAAACTTTATACTCAGCAGTAAGGAATGCCATAGCGCCATCAGCGATAGCTTTTGCTATTCCATTCATCTTTTCATCCCCAGCATCCTGCTTCTTTACCCAAGATGAAAGTATCGTCATGTAAATAAGACCCACTAATCCGAAAAGAGGGATCCAATAAATTAAGTTATCCATAGTATTTTTATGCCTAAATAAGATCAATTAAACTGAGGAGTTATACGTTTAAAATTCGATAATTAAAAGAGCATAGAAAAGATCATTGAATTATATTGTTTCGGGCCGTTTACATTCTTTTCTAAAAAAGATAGTCTTCGGCCCCTAAATTTAAAAATATGTTTATCGGTTCAGGCACATGGCAAAAGTATTCGTAGGAAATTTTAGTTTTAACATTACAGAAGATCAACTAAAGACTCTTTTTTCAGAAAAAGGCGAGGTTGTTAATGTTAGTATTATGAAGGATCCAATTCAACAAAGATCTCGAGGATTCGGGTTTGTTGAATACAGAATTAAAGAAGACGCTGATTTAGCTATTAAAGAAATAGATGGATTGGTATGGGAAGGTCGAGCGCTTAAAGTAAGCGAAGATCGTTCTAACAGAAGAAATGATAGATCCGAAGGTGGTAGTGGAGATGACTTCAGACAAGCTCCTCAGCCAATGGGCTTTTTTAGAGCACAGCCATTAGAGATTGGTATTCGTAAGAAAAAGAAGCCAGATCCTTTCATGGAAGATGAAGAATTAAAGATCGATTACAAAGACGGGAAACTTCTTTGTCGTTATATGAGTGAAAGAGGTAGAATTCTTCCTAGAAGAATGACTGGACTAAATTCTCATAACCAGAGATCTGTAGCTAAGGCTATTAAGAGAGCTAGAAACGTTGGTATCCTTCCTTACGTAGCAAGGTAACCTATATATTTCTTAATTAATGGGAGAGTTTTTCGTGAGCTTAAAAAACAGTATTCGCTCAGTCGTAAAAAACAGCTCTTTTTTAAGTAATTGTTATAGGAAAATTCAAAATCAACCAAGTCCTTTCAATATTGATAAGGTAGTAGAGTCTGAGCTAGAGCCGACATCTCTGCAAGGTTGCAATAGAGATAAGATTTCGGTTCGAACAGATTCTATAAATTGGCGTGCACATTTCTCTAATCAACTTAATGGGGAAGGTTTAGAGATTGGCCCATTACATAGACCCATGATTACTCATTCTGGTATGAACATGAAGTATGTTGATAGATGTACGGTTGCAGACTTGCGTGAGCATTACCCTGAACTTAAAGACTTACCTTTAGTTGAACCTCATATTTTAGATGATGCTGAAGTACTTAAAACAGTGGCTAATGAATCATTTGATTTTTTAATTTCCGCTCATGTAATTGAGCATATGAAGAATCCATTGTTTGCACTTGAGCAGTGGGCTAGAGTTCTTAAGCCTGGCGGACTAATCTACATGATAGTGCCAGACAAACGAGTGACTTTTGATAAGAAACGAGTAAGAACTAATACTGCCCATATCGTATTGGATTATAAACAACCGTCAGCTGAAAGAGACTACGAGCATTATTTAGATTATGCAGTACATGTACATGGTAAGACTCAGCCGAGTGAAGCACTGATAGAGGCAGATAGGCTACTTGAGATAGATTACAGCATACACTATCATGTTTTTATACCAGAAGACGTCGTAGCTCTTCTTGAATGGTTTTCCAACAATATTCGAACGATAGAGATTCTAGAAGGACCATGCCGCTCAGAGGGGAGTGATGAATTCCATTTTCTTATAAAAGTTCCTGCTATCCAATAAAATTGATAATAAATAAATTCAAAAGGGTCTAACGTTATGTCGTTTTCATTAGCTGAGGAGCAATTGAAAGATAAGCTAGTTTACCGAAATTTACCTCCAGCAGTTCTATATGAACACGCCCTTATGAATGAGAAAGGTTCTGCAATTACATCTTTAGGAGCTTTAACTGTAAGTTCTGGAGCTAAAACAGGTAGAAGTCCAAAAGATAAAAGAATTGTAGAGGAAGTTGAATCTAAAGATGATATCTGGTGGGGATCTGTTAACATCCCATTGGAAGATAGAGTTTTCGAAATTAATCGTGAGCGAGCCTTAGATTATTTAAGTACAAGAGGGCAACTATTTGTCGTAGATGGATTTGCTGGTTGGGACTTAGAGCAAAGATTAAAAATTAGAATTGTTTGTGAGAGAGCATATCACGCATTGTTTATGCATAATATGTTGATTCGTCCAACTAAGGAAGAATTAGCAAACTTTGGAGAACCTGATTATACAATTTATAACGCAGGTAGATTCCCTGCGAATAAATTTACGGAACAGATGACTTCTAAAACAAGCATAGTGCTAAGTTTTAAGAAGAAAGAGATGATCATCTTGGGAACTGAATACGCAGGAGAAATGAAGAAAGGCGTATTTACTATAATGAATTACCTAATGCCTAAGAAGGGCATTCTTTCCATGCATTGTTCTGCCAATGAGGGAAGTAAGGGCGATGTAAGTTTATTCTTTGGCCTTTCTGGCACAGGTAAGACCACTCTTTCTGCGGACATTAATAGAGCTCTTATTGGAGATGATGAGCATTGTTGGACTGATAAAGGTGTCTTTAATATCGAAGGTGGGTGTTATGCAAAATGTATAGATCTATCTCCAGAGAAAGAACCTGAAATTTATAATGCAATTAGATTCGGATCAGTTCTAGAAAATGTTGTTTATTCTAAGGAAACAAGAGATGTCGAATTCGAAAATAAATCTTTAACGGAAAATACTAGGGTAGCCTATCCTATTGAGTATATTCCTAATGCTAAGATCCCCTGTTTAGGAGGCAATCCTAAAAATATTATATTCCTAACTTGTGATGCATTTGGAGTACTTCCACCAGTTAGTAAGCTTACTCCAGAACAAGCCATGTACCATTTTATTAGTGGGTATACTGCTAAGGTTGCAGGAACAGAGCAAGGAGTAACAGAACCAAGCGCTACATTCTCAGCCTGTTTCGGAGCAGCATTTATGGTTTGGCATCCAAGCAAGTACGCTGAGCTTTTAGCTGAAAAGATAAAAGCAAATGATTCGCATGTATGGTTAGTAAATACTGGCTGGTCAGGTGGTGGATATGGGGAAGGAAGTAGAATGAAGCTTTCATATACAAGAGCAATAATTGATGCAATTCACTCAGGTGAACTTGAAAAGGCAGACTGCTCAGAAGAGCCTGTGTTTAAATTCCACGTACCTACGAGCTGTCCAGAAGTTCCTTCGGATATTTTAAATCCTGAGTTAGTATGGAAAGATAAGAATAAATTTGCTGAAACTAGAAAGAAATTAGCAAATTTATTTGAAAAGAATTTTGAAACATATAAGCCAGGATGTAGCGAAGCGATTATTAGTGCTGGGCCTAGAGTAGAGTAGCAGACCACTACTTACTTGAAGGGCTGCTCTCTACAAGCTGATCTATGCGGCTAGTTGAAGCTCACTTAGATCCAATGCTAAGCAATGTTCGATGAAGAGCCTTTCTTTCTCGGGGCTTTTTTTGTTTCTCAGCATGTTGAGAATTTCGTTTATTCGTAAGCAATAATCTCTATTAACTTTCTTACCACTTCCCTTCGCTAAGTGCATTGCCAGATTTCCTCCATAACCATAAGAAGAAAGTTTTTTGTTATTCGTTCTATTGCTCATAAAAATCCTCCAATCGTTTCTTTAATAGACGAATATCATGCCCAGTAATTCTCTTTTTTTAAAATAACATTTTTTTAAACTGTATTTTCAGGGAGATACCTTAGAGGGCATATCAGTATAAAATGGAGGAGAAAGGTGCGCCTTTGGTTGCGGTTGTTGCACTAAGTGTATAGACTCATACAATGGGAAAGATACTTTTTGTATCTTTATTTTTCCTAATCATCCTAAGGTATCAAGGGAGACTTTTAGATTTAAGAGTCTATAGTAATGAAATTAACTTATGATTAAGCATGCATTTATAGTTATATTTGTAGTGTTTGTATCGGATCTTGGAATCGTAAATTGCCAAGAAACTTTGGGGGCAGGTAATTTAGTTCGGAAGTTTGCTAATGGAAGTGGTCGAAATGCAAAAATTGAAAAGCATTTGTTGTCAAAAGGCATAACTTTAACGGTAGTGGATTCTGTTGCTATTTTGCAAGGAGCAGTTGATTCAAAGGAAGACTATGAATTGGCTGAACAAGTTGCTAACGATTATGAAGACATTACTAAAGTAGAAAATAATCTCACTGTTAGGGACGGTACAGATCCAAATGCTGAGGACTATTCATACAATCGTATGTCGGAAATTGCTCAAGAAGCAGCAATTAAATTAAAGCTACTTGCTAATCAGAAAGTTTCTGGTGCGAGTGTAGATGCTGAAATAGTCGATAATGCTTTAGTCGTTTCTGGAGAGGTTGATGGCGAAACCGAAAAGGAACTACTTAAGAAAAAACTTAGCCAGGACACATCTATGCCTATCATAGATAATTTGGAGGTAGGTTCCGGAAAAAGTTTAAATGAGAGCTCTTCGGATATGCTGACCATACTCTTCTATTTGTTTTTGATAGTAATAATTTCCCTGTTAACTGTAGTCTATTTTGTACAAAGATATAGAGCGCGTTTTGACCAAACATTTTCAACTGCACTTAAGCGGGACAAATTGAGTTTGCTTTTTAAACGTAATTTGTGATGAACTCCATGGTACTTGATGTAGTTTGTAGATAGATAGAGGAGTGTGGGTGTAATATGGGAACGAAATATGGTTTTGTCTATTTATCATTGCTTTTAGTGAATCCCTCCTTTTGTTTTTCAATGACAGGGTATGAGCAATGTATTTTAGACTCTGTTGCTTCAAGCAGTTTAGGGGAGACGATATATGGACTGCAAAATAAATGTAGAAATTCCTATCCTGTAGATGGGCTGGGAGAGTCCATTGTTGTTGAACTTCCTATTGGAATTGGAGTTATGTTTTCTGAGATTCTTTAGTCAAATTGACTTAACTATTAAAGGCTTCCTTAATAGAATTCTCTATCTCTTCTTTCTTCGCAGCACCTTCTGATTTTGCTTCCTGATCTTTAGACTGAATACTAAGCTTATTTTTTGTGACTTTAGTATTAGCTTTTATTTCGGTATATCTTTTAATTAGTTTATAAGCCTCAGAGGTTTTTCTTAGTGCATTTAGTGTTGCTATTAGGTAGTCAATCCCTTGCTTTGCGACCGTCTGTATGTCTGTACTTTTAATAATTTCTAACCATGCTTCTTCCGCTTCATCCGGAGTAGAAAAAGAATTCAATCCAAGTGTAGCTAGGGCTTGTTTAATCTTCTCTTCACTGAAGTCATCAGAGGAGAGATCACCGGAGTTCATGAAACCTTCTTCAAATGAATCTGTGGGTGCTTCGCCCACAATTTCTTCTGCTCCCGTGAAGCTTAGTAGCTCTTTTAAATGAGGATGTAGCATCGCATCTACACTATCACCTGAGATTTCAAGCCTACTTTTTTTAGAGCTTAGGACTTCATGTAGAATTTTTTTGCCTTTGTCGGGTGAGATTTTTAGGGATCTAGAGAGAGAGCTTAGAAAGGAGGCTTCGTCTTGTGATACAAATCTATCAGTGGAAATGATGGAAGCAACTAATTTGAATACCTTTAGTACTTCATCTTTAGCGTTTAGGCCTAGAGATTGAATTAGGGTCTTGGATTCTCTGAATAAATCGAAATCACCGAAGTCATTATCTAAAGCTATCCCAATCTCAGGTAGAAGTGATTCTTCACCTAGGTCATTGAGTACCTTTGCTACGTGATCTCTTTCTTCTGTGGATAGGGAACCATCGATTCCCATTGCACCAACGATAATTGTAGCGATCGCTTTATTTGCTTGTAATGTTCGCATTATTAAGGCCCCTCATTCCATTTTATTTCGAAATTTTACTCAACCCACAATGTTATTAGTTTTTTTAAGCTCTTTGTAGCTTAGTTCTTTCGCTTAATTTAGGTGTGGATCCGGTGCTAGTTATTACAGGGGGTTAGGTCGACATTCTGCCCTTGTGGCGTGGGCATTTCCATAAAACTGGTAATTAAATCGTTTTTCTATTATAACCACCCAAGATTTATTAATTTTACTGGTGTGTGAATGGCAAAGGACGATAATTTAGAGCTAAACGGTGTGGTAAAGGATTGTTATCCTAATACTACTTTTCTTGTGAAGTTGGAAAATGGGCATGAACTTTTAGCTTATCTTGCTGGTAAATTAAGAAAACATTATATCAAGGTCTTAGCTGGAGATCATGTGAGATTACAGATTTCGCCGTATGATCTAACTAAGGGTCGAATAATTAGACGTTTCACTAAGCCACCTAGGCCAGAGGACTATGAAACGCCTGAGCCTGGATCAGCCGATTAGTTAGGGCTTATTTTACAACTTTTGTTCGTAACATTATTGATTTAACTTTGTGTTTCTTAGCCAAGTCTAAGATTTGAACAGTTAGATCTAATTTAGAATTTTCATCTCCAAGTATAATAAAGCTTTTTTCAGAGAGACTTTTATCTTCAGATAAGAGAGTTTCTAGTTCAGCAAGGTCCATCTGCTTCTTATCTAAGTATATTGTATTTTCTTTTGTAATGCTTAGAGTAATTTCATTCTCTTCGCCCTTACTGCTGTTCTCTCCTGATGCCTCATTGATTTTAGTTCCTGGTAGATTCACTTTTAATCCTCTATTCTCAGTCATTGAAAGTGAGACAAGAATAAATGTGGCCAATAGAAAAAACATAATATCGATCAAAGGTATTACCTCGATGCGAGCTTTTCTTCTTGTGTTGGTTTGAGTTAATTTCATTAATTATAACAACTCTTCTATCTGTGAACCAAGTCTTTCTAGATCGCTGCGATTTTTAACTTCTAGATTGGATAAAAAGTTAAAAGGAATTAGATTGATTATAGCAATTCCAAGTCCAAATGCTGTTGCTAGAAGTGCTTCTCCTATGCCCCCTGTTACTGCAAGTGGTGAACCTAAATCTGAAGTTCCTAAGGTTGCAAAAGACTGCATAAGTCCAGAAACTGTACCTAACAGGCCTAGTAGCGGTGCAATAGTTATTGCTGTATCTAAAATACCAATTCCTTTCGTTGTCTTTTTTAGAAGCACGTCCGCATTTTCCTTAAAGCTTATATTGAATGATTTAAGATTGTTTAAGTTTGATTGAGCAACTACTTGGAGTAGGGGGTCTTTAGAGAAGGAGGCAAGAGAGATTGCTTCCTTCAAATTGTCAGCATTCAGTAGTGAGATAAATTTTTGCCTATGGCTACGGTTAGAAGCAGTCAAGTAAGCGATTAAGAAAATTGAACGCTCAAATAGAATCGTAATTGATACTAATGATACTGCGAGAAGTGGCCACATGATTGGGCCACCGTCTTTGATAAGTGAAAACATAGACTTTTAGATTAGATTATTTTGTAGCACTATAGCCTATAACTACCACACTGAGCAAAGGTCATATACTATAAAATATCCCAAGGAAACTTCTCTTGGTTTTTTATAAAGTCAGAAATTCTATTGATTTCTGTGTCTTCATTTCTAATTTCAATTCGTCTAGCTAATTGAGCAATTGTTCTTTTCGCATTTTCTGAGAGGATTTTACATATAGAGAGTAGTGCCTCTTTTTCAGTATCGCTCGCAGTTGGATATATTGTTTCAACCCGTGAAAGTGTTGCAATCCCAGCTATAACTTCAATAGAGATGTCTGCTAGTCTTTTAATGTGCAGTTGTTCATCTGCGAGTTTCTTTTTATACTTTTTAACTAAAAACTCAGTACATCTATTTAGAGTGCTAATTCCTCTTTCATATATGGCCCCAAATTCTTTAAGCTCATTTAACTCAATCTCTAACTCAGATGTTCCAAGTCCTGTTTTTTGGCTGATTTGTGAGCCCACATAATTGGTTAGTAGCCCCATGCTCTTTATTGGATCACTAAACATATCAGACTTAATATTTTTAAGACCACTGAGGTATTCACCAACTGGTTTTACTCCTGTTAGTCCGATATAGAGCCTGAGCACTTCATTTGTGCCTTCAAATATCATATTAATTCTTGAGTCTCGTAAGTAACGTTCATAGGGATATTCTTTCATATATCCATTACCGCCAGCGATTTGAAGAGCTTCATTTATGGTAAACCATAATGCTTCCGTAGCATAGACTTTAGAAATTGCCGCTTCAATTGAGTAGTCGGTATGCCCTGAGTCAATAAAGTGACCTACTTGTCTAACTAGGCTTTCGCTGGCAAAACATTTAGCCGTCATAAGTGCTATTTTTTCTTTGATTAGGGGGAATTCGATGATTGGAGTAGAGAATTGTTTCCTATTGGAAGCTTGTTCAACCGCAAGTTCTATCATTTTTTTCATTCCCCCAACACTACCTCCACCTAAACCAGTTCTGCCATTATTGAGAATGCCCATGGCAACTTTAAATCCTTTGCCTTCTTCTCCTAGTAAATTATCTGCTGGGACTATGACGTTTTCAAAGGTAACTGTAGTGGTTGCCGATGAGCGAATTCCTAGTTTATTTTCCTTTGTCCCATTTGTAACACCGCCAAATTCTCGCTCTACTATGAAGGCAGATATTTTCCCATTGTCAGAGTCAGTCCTTGCAAACACTGTAAAAAATGACGCAAAGGCGCCATTGGTAATCCAGATTTTCTCACCATTTAGTGTCCACGTTCCATCATTGTTTTTAATAGCTTGAGTTCTAATAGAACTAGCATCACTACCTGCACCAGCTTCAGTTAGGCAAAATGAAGCGATTCTTTCACCGCTTGCAAGTTGAGGGAGGTATTTCTTTTTTTGTTCATCCGTTCCAAACAAGAGTAGGCCTTTCATTCCTATGGAGCTGTGTGCACCGATTGTTAGTGAAGTGGAAGCATCGTGAGCGGAAATTTCACTAAGTATTCTAGAGTAGGCGGCATTAGATAAACCTATCCCACCATGCTCTTCTGGTATTATTAAACCAAAAAGACCAAGATCTCTAAGCTCCTGAATATAGGACTCTGGTTGTTCGCCCTTTTCATCGAATTCTTTGAAGCTTTCTTCTTTGGTACTTAGAAATTGATTTAAGGTGTCTGCCACTGCTCTAATAGTTTCTTCTTGGGACTCATCGAATGATGGGAAGGGCAGCAATTGTTTGTAGTTCACCTGTCCCATGAATATAGATTGCGCGATGCTTTTTTTCTCGTCCATTAGAGAGACTCCTAATTAAATAAAAAATACTTCTTATACTTTAGAGTATCTTAAGTGAAATTTCGATACAAAAAACAGTGAGTTAGGCTATTTTAATTTATGGTTAGAGCACTCTTCTAAAAAATGAACCTAATTCCATAATAAGGGCATCATTATATTGTCTAAATGAATAGGTAAAACATCTGCATGGAAAGCATGAATAAATCGATCACCTCACTTTCATCTCTTAACAGTGAGTTATTAGGGGCTGTTGATGTGGAAAACGTCAGTACTGTAGATCTACATTATGATCCAACGGCTGGTCTTGTGTTGGAGAAGGTGAAACTAAGTAACTTGCAGTCTAGAGTTGAAGATACTCAATCGGGATGGGCAAATTTGAGATTTACCCTCAATCCATCCGGCGGAGGGTGGTTATCTGCAAATAATAGTGCATTAGATTTAACTCTTAGTGGGGAAGAGGCTCATGAGAAAGAAGAGTTAGAATCGACTAATACTATCTCGGTATCTGATGCTACTGATGAAGTGGATTTAAGAACCTTGTTAAGTGAAGCGAACTCTTATTTTAAAGAGCAATTGAATTCTCTTAAAGGACAAGTTACAAATATTTCCCAATTTAACTATGAGGCTCTAAAAAATATCGATGAAAAGGATAAAGTTAGCATAGAGCAAATTTCTCAAATTAGTAAAAGACTAGATGATTCGGCCTGGGTCATCGGCTCGAAGTTAGATCGTGTTGATGAGAGAATTGAGAATTTTACCACTAATTTTCCAATAGCTCACCTAGATGTTCAAGGCCCGATTATAGAGGCTTTGCAAGTTTTTGAAGATAAATGTTTAGGGTTAGGTGCCACTCAGTTAGATGCTATTTCAAAGATACAAACAGTAAGTGGATTGTCGTATATCGAAGAAGTTCAAGAAAGCCTTGATTATATCGTAAACAGCCAAAAGAAGGTTATTGATTCGATTTCAGAAATATTAAGTGGTTTAAAGGCAGTGACGCTAAGGGTTAGTGATTTACCTGGTTATGAAGCTTTTGACCTTTTGGTTGATAAACAAGAAGATAAAATTGAATCAATAAGATTGGAGATGGTAGAATCTCGGATTGAAGATAGAGGAGAAGATCGTTCGCTTCGTAGAACAGTTACAGGACTTGGAGTAATCTGTTTGTTTACATTTATGGCGATTCTTTATAGTCTGACAGTTTCTTCTTTTTAAGCTATAATAGATACTTCTTTCTACCGGCATAATTGTCTTAAACAAGTGCGATATTTTTTCTATTTATTGAGTACCAGGTAACTTCATGTTTGTTGTGGGATAGGTGAATTAGGTTTGAGTTAGGCTCACTGGCTAAGCTAGAGAGAAGTTTTAAGTCACTTTTTTTCGTAAATTTAAGCGTACATACAAAGTTAATATCTGGCCTAGTTTGTTTGAATTCTAAAAGCAAATTGGCTATTTTTTCAGGGGCTAGTGCTACATCGGAAAAGATCCAAGCGTTTTTTTCTACATCTAGATTTTCTCTAAATTGCATTACGTCTTGTTTCTTAAATTCTACGTTCTTTAAACTCATTAAGTCTGGTCTTAGGGGGGATCTGTCAATAGCAATAACTTTCTCAAAATGTGAACTTAAGACCCAAGTCCAACCTCCAGGAGAAGCACCTAGGTCAATTGCTTGTAAGCCTTTTGCAGGCAAGAGTCTAGTGCGAGTGAAGAATTCCCATAGTTTTAGATATGCTCTTGAAGGCGGATCTTCTTTGTTCTCATTAAAGTGAAATAAGTTAAACGGAATTACACTGTTTGTTGCGGAAGAAAATAATAGTTTATTTCTATTCAAGAGTGTCCAAGCTCCAATTGGTGCTTGTGGAAGTGGGGCTAGATAATTACGTAGGTTAGCTTTAATCGGTATAAGTTGTTCCTCAATTAGTTTACCTCTACCGTTCTCTTGAAATGGGTAATAGGTCCAAAGCTTTTGATGATCATTTAAGATCCGTTTAGCTTCTCCTATAGAAGAGAAGGACATTGATAGAGGATTATCCCATTGTACCAATGAGTATGGGATAGTTCTCTGGCGAGCATTTAGATCAATGCTGAGATTTATCGCTTGATATGGATGTGAGACTATCGTAGTGCTGTGATTGGACTCTTCTGGGTCAATGAAGCAGGGATTTGATGAGTATATGAGTGGCATTTAAGTCGCTGAAGTTATTAGTTTATATTAACCTAGTTATGGTGACTTGATAAAAACAAGATACACCACAAGTTATTTTTAAGTTTGATCGATAAGGAATAGTATATCTTAGACATTAAAGCATGGTTTGCAAATTTGGTCTAAGAGGTTGATCTTAGATAGGGGTGGGTTTTATAAATATATTGATAGCAGAGATCCTAAGTCATGAAATTTGAGAGTGGTGGTTTTGAATCAGTTTCTTCAGGTCGCACAGCGACAATGCTGCCGGCTGCTATTACGGATATCGGTTGTGAGCGTGATATTAACGAGGATAGATATTCTTCGGTCCAATTAGATGGTGCAAGTGTCTGGGTAGTGTGTGACGGCATGGGGGGAGCTGTTGGGGGTGAATTGGCTGCTCAATTAGCCATAGAAACCATTAAACGTTCTATAGAATCTTCAAATGGAGAAGTTGGCCCCTTAGAATTAGCGGATGCTATTCAGGAGGCTAATAGAGTCATCGTGTTGAGACGCCAGAACCCAGCTTTTTCAGGTATGGGTACGACCGTGGTGTCAGCCTTAGTAACAGGGGAAGAGATGCATGTAATGCATGCTGGCGATTCAAGAGCCTATTCAGTTGGGAGTAATGGAATCCAACAACTTACAGTAGATCATACTTATGTGCAGGACTTGGTGAATAAGGGAATGATCAGTGAGGAGGAAGCGCTTGTTCATCCTCAGTCACATGTTTTGACGCGTTGTTTGGGAGGAGAACTTAAGGTATCCTTAGATATTGCATCTTACTCCTTGATCCCATCAAGTGAATTGAGTTTTTTAATGTTATGTTCAGATGGGCTGTATAGTTTAGTGGATGATAACGAATTTCACGAAATAATTTTTAGGTCCTCTCCTCAAGAAGCGTGCATTACTTTAGTCGAGTTAGCTAGAGAAAGAGGAGGGTATGATAATATTACCGTCGCGGTGCTACCGATGCAGTATGAATTGGCAGAATATCAGCCAAGGGCAAAGAAAGAAGGATTTAAAAAATCACGGGTTGAATCAGATCTTTCAACCTTTGGTACTCGTAAGGGTATCTCAGCTAAACAGAAAATGGTTCTGATGATAGCTTTGGTACTTTTTTCTATCGTAACTACTGTGTGCGCCCTGCTATTAGCATTTTCTTAGAATGGACTGGAGATAATTATGAGCTTTAATGACGATCAAAAAAAACCTTTAGATAAAGCCGCGATGATGGCATCTCGAGCTAGGAATAGAACAGTGATGTTGTCGTCTGATATGACAGGTCAGGTTCGTTCTATGATTCAGGATCAAGGAGACGCAGTTGAACCTGATGATCTTGAGAGTCCCTCAGAGAATCCTACGAATGAAAATGGATTTTTATCACCATCATATCTAAATTCATTTAAGGATACTTCTTCTTTTGAAAAAGCACTTGGTAAGGAAGAGGTACGTGTTAAGACTGAGTTGATTGGTAATGATCTTAGGCAATCAGTTAGTGGTACTCGAATTGAAGATGGGAAATTTGGGGCCTTAAGTAGAGGTACAGATAACTATGATAGACCTATTCCTGCATCTGTAAAAGATATTTTAAATACTAAAGAGTTTTCCAGAGGAAAGGTGGCTTCTACGGAATCTTCAACTTTAAATCATCATACTCCAACTTCCTTTGATGCTCAGAGGGAGGTGTTGTCAAAATCGAGAGAGGGATTTAGAAAGTCTCGAATATTGGGGTTCTTTATTAGTTTTGATTTAGATGAACATGGTGAAATAGTAGAGATTAGAGAAGGTCGAAGTATTATTTCCTCTAAATATATGGATCAATCGGATATGCTATTTATTGACGATGATTCGATTAGTAATCCACATGCTGTCATAAAGGCAGATAAAAAAGGAAATATATTACTCTTGGATCAATTATCTGAAGCAGGGTCTTCAGTCATTCGGTCAGGACATAGTGAAGAAATAGATGCTGTAGGAACACCAGTAGAATTGAGGCAGGGGGATATTATTCGTTTAGGATCAAGGTATTTTGTATTTTGTGCAGTTCCAAAGATCGCTATTCAGGATTAAGGATTTATAATTTTTAGTAGAGCATGGAAGTAGAGAATTCTATAAACTTAAAAGCAGGAAAAGTCATACAAGGTAAGTATGAAGTCCTTAGGTGCTTAGGTGCCGGTAGTATGGGTATGGTCTATGCTGTAAAACATTTAGATTTGCAGGATCGTATTTTGGCGATGAAAGTTTTATATTCAGATGTAGCTAAAGATGAGGTTCAGGCTGCAAGGTTTAAAAATGAGATTGTTGCATCCTATGAAGTTAATCATCCAAATGTAGTTAGAGCGTATGATTATTTTAAGGAGGGTGATCTAATTGCCTATACGATGGAGTATGTAGCGGGAGGTGATTTAGCAGATCGTTTAAACGAAGAAGAACTCATTTCAATCGCTGATTCCATATCTATGTTGAAGCAAATGGCTAGCGGATTATTTGCTATTCATAAGGTTGGAATCATTCATAGAGATTTAAAGCCTGAAAACATACTCTTAAGTAATGATGCTTCGATTAAGATAACAGATTTTGGGATTGCTCGAAGTGCTAAGGGACCTAGGTTAACAGATCATGGAGGTATCGTAGGAACTTTTGCCTATGTCTCTCCCGAATATTTAGAACACGGCACTCTTGATAATCGTAGTGATATATATTCGATTGGAGTATTGGCTTACGAAATGGTGGTTGGATCAGCACCTCATGATGGAAATAATGTCATTGAATCAATGCACGCTAAACTAAGTACCGACCCTAAGGAACCAGTACATTTAAGAAATGGCTGCCCCAAGTCTCTAAGTAATGTAATTATGAAAGCCTTAGCCAGAGACCCCAAGGAGAGGTTCCAAACTGCTCAGGAATTGTTAGTAGCCCTTGATAGCATTGTTCTTGAAGAAACCGAGCAAGAAAAAAAAGCTGATGTTGTTGTGCAAGGTGCAAAAGAAAGTAAGGAAGAACCACGAGTGCTATCATCGAAGAGTACTCGTAAGGTATTTGATAGTGAGATTGGGAATATGCTGCAAGGCTTGAAAGACTCTCTAGATGGTCATCCTGCTGTTGATCCAGACTATCCACTTAATGATTCTAACTTTTTAGATGCTAGTGTGACTTATCAACAGCCTGTCACGATTTCGCAGGGACGATTATCAGCAGAACGATTTAAGGCATTACAAGAGGATATTGGAATACGGAAAAAAAAAGTTTCGGGGGTTGGTGCATTTGAGTCTATTTTTATGGGGCTTTTGATATTTGCAACTGGCACCGTTGTAGGTTTGGTGACATTAAAATATACTTCATTCCCATTATTCTCTTCAGTGCTAGCTGTAATTAGACACTACTTGGGTGCGTAATCTTCTTATTTCTAAATCCTTTTAGCCCCAATGTCATCTTATTAAATGTTATTAGCCTAATAAATAAATTGAATGAAGGCACTTATAGTAGAAAGTTCAGCGGAAGGTCAGGCGAGATGTGCTCGTCGTATCCAGTCGTTTAGTCAAAGTGACGTGGAAATGCTGGATCTACGAATTAAACTAGTTTCAGACAAAGAAGTTCTCGGTAGCTTAGATGACGCAGACGTTCTAATCTTAGGTTCAGGGCTGGGTGATCAAGCTGGTCAGATAGCGAGAGCTGCCGCAAGCTATTCAAATAATCTATCAAC
The DNA here is from genome assembly GCA_964353175.1 of uncultured Bdellovibrionales bacterium. Classification (GTDB taxonomy): domain Bacteria; phylum Bdellovibrionota_C; class UBA2361; order SZUA-149; family DAOLCO01; genus JAIYCX01. The sequence continues at coordinate 92,753 of CAYGUX010000002.1, forward strand.
TATTATGTATGTTTCTGAAGCATCATACTCTGGTGGTGCATTCCGTCTAGCTCATTCAGCTGGCGTTAGAAAAGTAATGCCAGATGACAGTTCCCCTTTGGATTTACTTCAAGAGTTAGTTTCCATTCATTCAGAGTATCGAAAACAAGGAAAGGTTAGGGAAGCAAAAGTAATTGTTGTTACTCACGCCAAAGGTGGAGTTGGTGCTACGACTATTTCTGCCGCACTTGCTCAGGTATGTGACGTTTATAGAAAGCAAGCCTTACTTTGGGACCTTGATGTTGAAACCAGAGATTTAAGTCGATCGTTAGCGGTAGGTGGAGCTGCCGCCAAAATCGTTAGTAGTTGGGTCAATGGAACTCGTGACATCACTAGAGATACTATTGCTGAAGCTATAACACCTGTTAGTGAATATGTTTCTGTACTAATGCCACCAGATAGTATGGCAGAAGCAATGGATATGGTTTGTCACACTGATGGGATAAATTTATGTCAAAGAGTGGTTGAGCTAGCAAAAGTAATGAACGACGTTATTATTATTGATACCGCAGGTAGGGTTGGTCCAGCTTGTGGTGCATTGATGCGAGCTGCAGATGAAGTTTTAATTGTAATCGATGATACTTTACTCGGTCTAACCGCATTGGATTTATATTTGTCATATGTAAAGGCTTTGGTATTATCACCTGATAGAATTAGTTTTCTAGTAAATGGTTATTCTGGACAATTGTTAGTTTTGCCTGAGATTGAAGCAACCTTAGATGGTCACATGCTTGGTGATCGACCTTGGAGACTTCCGCCTTTATCTTCAGATATTAAAGCATCTCAATGGCCTGGGAGTGGAGGTACCTTATATAGTAAGGGGCAAAAATCTACTAGAGTTCAACTGGAAGCGATAGCGGAAGGATTGGATTTAATTAATCGTGAACAGGATTATGAATTTGAAGCATCCAATAAGGGCAATTGGTGGGAAAAACTACTACCAAAAGCAAAAGATGAAGATGACACTAAGAATGAACACTAGTTCGGTGTGGGAACCATGGTTTTTCGTATTGATATAAAGTCGCTTTTTAGTTAGTTTTATAAAGAAGGTGATTTTTTGTCTGGTTGATTTTAGGCATGTCTGTTAAATTTTATGTTAAATTAGCATTTAAAACGTTTTAAAAATAGAAATGGGATGAATTATGGAATTAGAAAATAAAAAAGTTGATACTGAAGTTAAGAATGAAAAAGGCGCTACTATGGTTGAATATGCCATGATGGTTGCTCTTATTGCCGCTGTTTGTGTTGTTGCGATAAGAAACATTGGGCAAGCTGGAAATGCTGCTTTCAATACTGTTGGCGTTCAAATGAATTCTGCAGTTGCTAACTAGAGTTCGTCTAGTTCGTGGACCGGGGTTGATTTTTGAAGTTTTGATCAACCCGGTCTCCTCGTCCTCTTTTTGTTATTATATTCTACCTACATTAAAGGTAGCGAGTTCTCTGTAGTGAGTCTTCCAAGCTTTATTATTAGTGCCAATCCGCCTCATAATAATCGAACAACAGTTCTTTAATTTGTAAAATCATCTAAGATATTCCATCCTAGTGGTAGTATAAGAAAAATTCTTAAACTTTTATTTTGTTTTGCCGATGATATAAAGGTGGTAAGAAGTGTCTGAATTTAATAGAAAAAACTGACCATTAGGGTAGGTTATTATGAGTAGTCGTTTCGGTGCATCGAGTCCGTCTCGTTCCAGAAATACAAAGCTAAAAATTTTAATAGCTTGTATGTTGATGTTGCTCTTAGTGTTATTTGGCACTTTGGTTTACGTTGTGCAGAATTCAGATAGTGCAGCTGGTACTGTCGCTACTCCAAGCAATCAGGAGCTTGCACAAGTGAATAAGGATATTTCAAATACTAAAGGTATTCTGATACCCGTTTTTAGAATTGAAGAGGGAACTAAACTATCAAAGGAAATGTTTAGAGTAGAAGAAGTTTCTAAGGAACAAGTACCTCCGGGAGCTTACCTCTCAGATAACCAAGAAGGCTTAGTTGAAAAATATTCTAAGAGGATTATCAACCCGAATATTCCATTATTAGTTGAAGATGTTTCTGATGTTCCCCCATCGAGCGCTATTCAGATCCCACCTGGGTTTAGGTTAATTACTATAATTGTTGATAGTCGTTCAGGAGTAGAGGGTTGGGCTAAGCCTGGCACTCGTGTGGATGTATTGTGGACTTTTGTTCAAGAGCTTAGAAAGAAAGTTGCTACTATCGCAAGATTCGTAAAGGTCGTTTCTGTCGCAGGTAATTCACAATCTGCTCCTGAAGCACCTAAGGCTCAGGTAGCAGGTCCAGTTACTGTATCTTTGCTCGTTACTGAGGATCAAGCAAAGTATATAGAATTGGCAAGGACCTCAGGTGATTTAAGTTTAGTTTTAGTTGGAGATAGGGAAATACCTAGTAGTGGGGCTGAGAAGCCAGAGGTTTTTGATATTAATGATTTAATTAAACCATCAAATTTACCTGAACCTGTGGTTAAGGAAGAGATTCCACCAGATGGAATGATGATTACAACTGATCCTAAGACAGGAAAGCCTCAGAGATTTGTGCTTATGAACGGTCGATGGGCTTTAGATAAAGGTTACAATCAATAAGGTTTAGGAAACAAGTAGGTTTAAGAAACGGTTTTAAAAAGGTTTTATATGAGTAAAGATAAAGATAGTCTATTAGAGTTATTTTCTACCAGATTAAAAGATGGTGGAACGGTTAGTGCCACAGGAGAGTTGCCACACGAATCAACTTTGAATCTTGAAGGCCCTTCAATGTCTAATGCGCCTAGGGCGCCTAAGAAAACGCAGGATGGCTTGTCTCCCGTTGGGAATGCTGTACTTCGAGAGGCTAGACGAGAGCTAGGCTCTGGTGGAGGAGATAGTTTAAATACCGAAATATCTGAAGAATCAATTGCACGCGCGGTTGATAAGGTTTGCGCTAATAGAGGATTTGTTCTCGATGATGTTTCTAGAGCAGAAATTATTGTCGCTTTAAAGCAGGATCTATTTGGTTGGGGGGTGCTTCAACCGTTAATCGACGATCAGGAAGTAACAGATATTCATTGTTACGATTTTAAGACTGTGGTGTTACAACGTGGGAAGATGAGTGAAATCACTGGTCTTCGTTGGCCTAGTCATGAAGCTTATTCGACATTTATCGATAGAGTTCTGTATAGACTTGGGAAAAGTTTAAGTACTCAGCAACATACTGTAGATGCATCATTTCCTGATGGAAAAAGAATATGTGCAGTTCATAAAAGTGTTTGTGGGCAGAAAGGTCCATTGGTTACGATTCGTGTGCCAAGAGTCGCAGAAGCGAGTTTAGAGAGTTTAGTTTCATATCAAGTGGCACCACCTTTAATTGTAAATTACTTAGCTGCATTGACTCGTTCGGTTGAGCATACCTTTATGGTCTCTGGTGAAACAGGTACTGGTAAGACAACTCTGATGAGATCATTGGGGACTCAGTTCAAGCCTGATGAGAGTATTATTGCGATCGAAGATACGCCCGAATTAAATTTTCAGCATCCATATTATCGAAGTTTGGTCTCAAGGACTGCAAACTCAGAGGGTGTTGGAGAGGTCACTCTTCAAGAACACATTCGTACTACTCTTAGAATGTGCCCTACTCGTGTAATTTTGGGAGAAATGAGAACTCCAGAAGCTGCGGAAAGTTTTTTAGAGGCCGCTCAAACTGGGCATGCTGGTATGTCAACCGTTCACGCCAGAAATGCGAGAGAAACATTAACAAGACTGGAGTCTCTTTTAGGTAGGGCGCAGCGAGGTGTTAGTACGGATATCATTAGGCAACAGATTGCATTGTCTGTAGATGTCGTGATTTGGCAGTGCCGGGAAAAAGTGAGCGGTAAAGTTAGAATGGGCGAGATTATAGAGGTCGGAAATTTTTCAGAGGGTAATATTCAAATTCGTCCAATGTTTAAATTGGTTCAACAGGGAGAGAATCCTGTGTGGGAGGTACTTTCCTACTCTAGCTTCTATGAGGAGACCTTGGAGAAAAATGGAATATTTTTAGGGGATGCTCCCAAGTATGTAAGTTTTACCAATTCTGAAAGTAGTCGCAATACCGAGGTAACTACAAGAATCTAAGGCGAAAAATTATGAATTTTGAAATAGTAGTATTAGTCAGTGTCAGTGTTGTTCTATTTATAATACTAGGAATAGTATTCGTAAACTTGGGAACAACAGATAACAATGATCGTCAAGATGCCCTTAGAAGCTTGGTTCAATCCCAAAGGAAATCAAGAAAACCTTCTGGTCCACAGTCTGAAAAGGCTAAATATGATGCTGGAGCTGCTGCTTTAATGGCGGCTAAGCAGGGTGATTCATTAAAAAAGACAAAGGACATAACTAGACCTGGAACGGATAAATTAATCTACTATGCCAGATGGCCTATTACAGCCGGGCAATTTGCTGTTATCAAATGGGCAACAACTGCAATCGTTATTGCAGGAATATATGCGTTTGTTCAAATCCCTCTTATTATTTTAACTTTCATCATGAGCCCATTATTAATTCATTCTCTATTAGAACGTGCGGTGAGAAAAAGATTTAATAGTTTTGATAAGGATTACCCAGATTTTTTAATGAGTCTTGTGAGTAGAATTAAGTCAGGGATGAATTCATTCACTGCGATTGACTCAGCTTCTTCAGGTTTTGATGAGAGATCATTATTGCGCGCTGAAGTTATGTTGATGTTGGAAAGGGTGAAAATAGGGATTCCTGAAGAAAGTGCGATTGGTGAATTCGGAGAAACTGTCCCACATCCTGAAATAGAGCTTTTTGTTCAGGCACTAATTCTTTCTAGACGGGTTGGTGGTAATCTTTCACAAACTATAGAACGATTAGCTAAGCAGGTGAGAAAAAGACAAGAGTTTAGAAAAAAGGCTATCGCCGCTGTTTCGATGGAAAGAGCCTCCGGTTTTATGGTCGCTGGAATAATGACTATTACATTGTTTTTAGTTTCTTTTATGTCTCCAGATTTGATTACCGGAGCATTTGAAACAGAAACGGGTCAATTGACCTTTCAATCTGGAATTTTGTTAGTTGGATTGGGTTTTTATTTGTCTAAGAAAATTACTGAAATAAAAGTTTAATATGTCTTCAACTGGAATCATTTTACTAGCAGTTATTAGCCTTCTATTAGTTGGTATTGGTATTCTATTAAGGATGACTTTTGCGAGATCAAATGTAAATACTGCACGAGTAGATAATTTGAGGGGGGTATCTAGCAGAGGGCAGGAGCATACTTTCACTGCGGCAAATTCAAAGGAAGTAAAAAGTAAACTTACCTTAGAAGAAGTCCAATCTAAGTTACTTGAGACTAAAGGTAAGTCGGTTAATCCTAATGATCCTGAGGTGCTTTTCTTTCGAGCAGGTTATTTTGACACAGCTGAAAGAGTCAAATTCTTTAGATTGAAAAAATTTATGCAGATTGCTTTTCCAATTGGCTTAGCATTTTTGTTATATCTTTTAAGTGAACCAATATACGCATTATTGGGCGTGGCATGTGGGTTTATGATAGGAAGAGTTGCACCTGATCACTTATTAACTAAGCGAATTAAACGAAGATCTGATGATAGCCTCTATTTTCTTCCTCTTGTAATTGAGCAAATTTCCATCGGAGTGAGCAGCTCCTTAGACGTTGGTCCATGTGTGGCCTATGTTGTTGAGATGGCAAATGAGAGATCTTCTCATAACGTAATTACCGAACTTCTATCTCAAGTATTGAAGCTTATGAAGGCTGGTATGTCTTTGGATGAAGCTTTAACTGATGTTGGTGAAGTTATAGGAATAAATGAAGTTAAAAATGCATTTATGTTTTTAGCTCAGTGTTCTAAGCATGGTGGTGAAATATCCAAACAATTACAAGAACTAGCCGAAGCAGTAACTTTATCTAGGCAGTTAGATATTGAAGCTCGTATTGTTGCTCTTCCTACTAAAGCTTCCGGCGCACTGGGCTTAATATTTTTCGGATTTTTTATTATGTTATTAGCTGGGCTATTTGTGAAGATCGGATCAGCTCTAGCTTTTTAAGGGGGATAGTGGTTAAATGACATCAACTATACCCTTTATACTGCTATTCCAATGCCTCCTTGTTCCTATCTATGGGATATTGTTGATCGTGCTTGGGAGAAAGGTTGGAAGTAGGGAAATCGTATATTTGGTATTTGCAGGTATCGGAACTAGATTTCTATATGTGGTGCTCAATCTAATATTTACTTCCTCAAACAATAGTTTTAAATTAATTACTTTACCATCTCCTATTGTAACTACAGTTGCAGTTTTTCTGTTGATTCATATCTATTCCAGTGTTTTGATTAAGGCTTTGATTCGGCAATCTGAAATTGTCTCTCGGTTTTTTCTTGATTCATTGCCGACTCAGCAGCTAGGAACTGATCTTGAGTATCGCCAGCAAGCAATTAGCATAGATTCAATGCGGACTCAAAAAGCTAAACTACTTAGTAATTCTCTTCAATTGGGAGGGCTAGAAGGTGTATTGAGATGGTTGGTGGCTGATATTTGGATAGTTCTTGTAGGTTCTGGGATTTTGGCATTTAGTAAGTTTAAAGGTGAAGCCGCGGAGCTCTTAAGAGCGGATGTCATTATGAACATTGTAAAGGATTTCTCTGCGAATTCTTTATTCTTAATACTTTGTGGAATTCTTAGCGCTTTTCCTATTATACGTTTTTTATCGCTTGGTAACATGAATGGAGAGAGCACCGATCTAGACGTCTCTGCTAGAGATAAGGGGTTTGTAGTTATTGCGGCATTAGTTCTCAGTCTAGTATTTATGTTAGATTCAAGTATGTCCTCATATCTAGGACCTATAATAGTCTCTGCATTAATAATAGCATCCTACTTTTATTTTTTCAAAAAACGTAGTGGTACCGACGTCAGGCAATTTTTATTCTTAAGAAAAGGAGATGTGTTTGAGGTTGTGCCTAGCTTAAACGATAGCGAGGGGAAGTGTACGGTAGAAATGCCAATTTGGTGGAGTAGTCAGTTGAATGGATCACCTCTAGTGTATTTGGAAGAGTCTGGGATTAACTTACTACCGAATGTCGTTACGGCTCTAGAGGTAAATATCGGTAAATCAAAGTACCCAAAGATTACATTTGGTCCAATTGAACTGACTGACAAGGATGCTAGTGCCTCATTATATAAACCTAGGATGGAGTCTCGAATTTTAAAAAGCTTAGGCGCGATGGCTTTTTTTGAAAAGGTAAAAAATTCTCCAGAAGTAGGATTGGCTCAAAATCCTACCTTAGGTAGCTTAGTCAAGGATTTTACTCTTGGTTTTAGTGTGTTTTATCCTTCGCCAATAGCTGTAAATGCATATCTTAAATACTTAGTTCATACTGATCAGTTAAGAGCATCCTTTCTGTCGTTAGTTGACGTGGAGAAGAATGAGAATTTAGCAAAAATTCTATATGTCAGCGATATTTGCGGTTATAGTTATGTTCCGATAAGGATTTTAAGATACATTTTGGAGATGGTTGCTGAGGAGCGCGAGGAGAGCGAGGTTTTAAGATTGTTAGTCTCTGAGCTAGTTAAACAATGTCCTCATGTCATAATGGGTAGTGATAAGGCATGTCGAGTCGTATCAATTGATCAAGAAATAGCAGGACACAATCATATTAGTTTGATAGAACCTATAAGTTCTATGGCGAATGATTTAAAGGTAAGAGGTCTTGAGCCTTTGGTTATCAAAGTTGAGGATATTGCCGACTATAATTTAATGCCCTTGTTGGAGAGTCTTAAGAATAGTGGCATTAACTTTAGGGTGCTTGATACGAGTATTAAATTATCTCAAAATATCTATCCCTTGGGGATAATTTAGGATTTTATTTATTAAAAGGTATAGGTGATTTTTTGCAAGGCCCAATAGATGATATTGCTATTCATAGAAGACTTTGGACTAGCCGTTATGCGGAAGTCTCAGAGGGTTCTTATGGTGTCGCAAGAAGGAAGTCTATTATTTTTAAGTCCATTCGAATGGTGCCAGTGGAGGATCGGCAATCGGAGGACATTAAACTAAAAAAACTAGCCTCTGAATTACAGGTACAGCATCATTTCCTAGAGCCACTATTTGCCGGTGTTGGCCCAGATGGATATTCATTTATAATTTTTTCTTGGTTTGATACAAAAGCCTTGGAGTATAGAAGCTTATCCTATGTTGAAGGTTTAGGGCTTTTTATTCAGTGTTTAAAGTCTTTAGAAGAGATTAGTGTCGATGGTCTTAATTTTGATGACATTTCTTTAGAGTCTTTTCGAATTAGCTCTGCCCATAATGTAGTTTTCTTAGGATTGTTTAGTTGTCTAATTTCCCAGTCAGGGACATCAAATTTACCAAATGATGCACTTCGAATGTTCTCCTCCCCAGAAGAATTGATAGGCGGTGAAATTAATCATCTGTCAAAGATCTTTGCATTGGGTGTTTTAGGTTATACTTTAGTCACTCGAGTGGATCTCTCAGACTTAAAGCAGATGGGGGTGAATAATTTTCTTAAAGAAAATTCAGCTCCTTCTACCTATGGTGAGGATGTGCCCGAGTGGATTGATGCAGTTTTAGGTCATTGTTTAAAGGTGAGTCCAGAGGATAGAATTAAATCCGTCTCAGATCTTTTGGGGTATTTGGAAGAGGGGATTAGGAATGGCGAACTTAAATTGGATAAAGTTAAGTGGTCCAGCAGAGAACTAATTAAAGTCAATCAAAATTCTGTCAAGAAGAGTAGTACAAATATTCCGAAGAGTGGCCCGAAAGTGGAGCAGACAAGAGTAGATGATACACGTGCAACAAACGGTAGGACGAGTAAGGAAGGTGTAAGTCAGTCTCGGATATTGATTTATGTGATATGGTTTTTTACAGTTTGTTTGGGGATTGGTCTTGCAGTGTATGTTTTTAGCGCCTTGAAATTTATTACAATGTTTTCAAGTCAAGAGTTGCCCATAGGCTTGAAGGAAATTGAGGCTATGGATTCAAATCATACTTTAGATAGGGAAGTACGGCTATTAGCAGATCCTAAGGAACATCATGACATACGGTTGCAGGCATTAAATAGTATTTTAAATGCTAAGCTAGACACCGAAAAACAATTGATCAGTTATTGTCGAGGAATACAGTTACCTGTTGATTTCGAAGCCTTAATTCAAGCGAAGTTTATTAAGCAAGTAAGCTCCTATGGTTATGTGCGCCTTAAGAGTCACTTGGAGCAGTTATTCAAGGATGATCCTAGTTTGTTTTGTAAACTTGGGGACATCTATTTAGATGCATTAAATCCTGTGAACTATAACGTGAATAGGGTGAAGGCATTAACTATGATTTTTTCTAATAATTCTAAGGAGGGAATTCAATTGGCGGGTTTCCTAAGTATTGAATCTACCGAATCCTTGTTTCTTCCTGAGCTAAAGCGATTTTTATCAGCTAAGGGGTTTAGCGATATTCCTAAGTCTTTTGATCTGAGATTGATGTCTATACTTGAGACGAGTTTGGCTGATGTAACTAATGAGTCAACCTCAAAAGTATTAGATGGACTTAATGAGGGAGAATTAAAAGAAGTCCTATTCTTGGTTTTGAAATCTAGTGGCGCTAAGGTTGATTCTCTACCTCTATTGCTAGACAGATATCGTAGCAGCCTTAATCTAGGTGCGCGTAGTACTCACTTGTTTGAGATTGCGAGCTCTCTTGAGAGTTCTGATCCTTATATCTCTCGTTTAATAATCCTTGGAGCCTTGCAGATGTTAGAAGGTGCTGATGTCCGAGCATATTATGATTGGGCTGACTCTAGGTATGAGGAAATTTTATCTTATAGTATTGGTATAGGGCAGTCAGAAAAAATGAATGAGACCCTCTTAGACTTGTTGTATTCAAGAGGTGTTCATAATGAACGAGCAGATATTCTTTTAAAATGGTTGAAAGCTAATTTTTGGGCGGATAGGGGTAAGTATGCTCCTAGTCTTTTAACTCTAGCGTATAAAGACCTTGCTTCGGAAGAAGAGATAGAGAATGCCTTTTTGCAATTGATGCCTATTTCGCATTATGGATTATTTGATACTTTTATTAAGGTAAATGATCCTTATTTTCTTCTAGAGGCTTTGACTCGTATTGGTCCTATTGTTGAGACTAAAGTATTAATTCCTTATCTTAAGCATGATCAGAAAGAGGTCAGGATTGAGGTAGTCCAGCTCCTTTCCGGTAGAAATGATCTACAGACTTTGCAAAGTATTCTTAGGGCTTATCGTTGGGAGAAGGATGAGTCGGTTAAGGAAGTATATCGAAAAAATCATTGGGTGACTCTAGAGAGAGAAATGCCTCAGAATTTAAAGAACTAGGGTAGATAGAAAATGTTTGCTGTACAAGTTAGATTTTTAGACTCTAAAGAACCTCCTGAAAATGTCATATTGAGGAGACTATACGCTACTATTGGTAGTCGAGAAAGTTGTCATTTAATTATCGATGGGGTGGATGATCTGCCATGGGAACTTCGAATCCGCAGAGGCATAGGAACTAGATTTTTTCTTCAAAAAGTAGAAATCCATGGCGATAAGATCGTCATTAAAGAGGAGTGTGAATATGTAACTTTTGGTACTGTCGTATTCGACGACATGGAGTTCTTTATATATTGTATTGATACTCAGGTAGCTAAGTTATATTTAAATCATTCTGAATCACAACTTGATACGATTCCCCCTAGTTTTTTAACCGTAAGTAGTGAGTTGTTTCCAGTTTTGTACTGTGTCTCAGAGCCTAAGGTAGGCTTGTCAATTTGTTCATTGGAAAAGCTATATATCGGTCGTTCTAGAAGTTGTCTTTTTCGATTGGAGCAAAAAGACCTATTGGCGGAACACTTAGAGTTTACCCATGTTGGACATTGTTGGTATGTAGGTCCAACAAGTTCTGAATCTTCTTTTTCATTAAATGGTAGATCGATTAGTGAAAAATCTATCTTAAAAAGTGGTGATAGAATAGTTGTTGGTGGAAGCGAGATTCTATTTCTAGATTCGGAAATTGACCTGAATCGATTTAGTGACGAGGTCGGGTATTCTCTATCAGAAAAGTCCAGCTTGCGAAGTGGGTATTTAAATATTGAAGAAGGTCCAGATGCGCCCAAAAGCATTCCTTTAGTGGAAAATAAGGCTTTTACGATAGGACGAGATCCCTCACATTCTTTGTGGATTGATAAGTACTTTATTTCAAGATTGCATTGTACGATCGTGCCACGAGCAGATTCTTTAGAGATTACCGACTTTAGTAGTAATGGTACATCTGTAAATGGACGTAAGTTAGTTAAGGACAATGTTAGTATATTCAAAGAATCTAGTATTAAAATTATACTCGGTCCCGGGATCAAGCTTCGATATGTTTCGGGCTCTTCTGCTTCTAATGCGGTAGATAATGTTTCTGAGTTGGATTTAGAATATGATGGTGTTTCTTCAGGTGTTCCAGAGATCGAACATAAAATAATTGAAAGTATAGACTCCAATACAGATTCATTCGCAGACTATCAAAAGAAGACCATCAGGCAGATGGAGGAAAGTTCAGGGAATAGAGCTGTTTCCTCTCCGTTTTTATCGGAAACCAGCATGGATAATTTTACAGAAGTTCCCATCCAGATTGGATTGAGTCGATTCTTGCCTCAGGTCTTTATCGGAGCATTAATACTCGTATTAAGTATTGTTTTCGTGCTATTAGCTAGGAATATCATCCTTTAATTATAGCTTCTAATAGTCCAATTAGTCAGGTTGGGCATTTATTCCTGGTGTCTCCAAGCTCAAAAGTTACTTTAAGTTACTAGAAAGAACACTTTTTCTAGATGAGAGCATCCAAATTATAATTGTAAATTTAATTGGAAGATAGTTCATGGCTAGCAATGAAATAGAATTGACCTTCATTAGGTGTCCGTCTTGTAAGAGTTTAATGCCTTCAACCGCTAATAAATGTGGGATGTGTGGTTTAAATATGACTGATGAAGATTTTTCTTCGACTGAGAAGAAACCTCGTATCAGGCAGAGGACAACAAGTGATTTAAGTAGGGGGATTGAATCAGACGAGGCGCAAGAAGAAGTTAGTAAGGCTGAGCCTGAGCGTCAGTTGTCATCTCAATACAAGGATCTATTTGAGCCAGAGTCTAATGAAGAGTCAAAAATAGAAGAGACTAAAAATAAGAAGCCTGATTTTTTCCCTAAAGTAGAGTTTCCAGAAGACCAGCGGTATGAGTCAGAGCAGTCCAGCGAAGAAAATGATGATGATGAGGATGTAGCTGGCGATGATGATGAGGATTTTAATTCAGACAATCAGAATGATGGTTTAAATGCGTCTAGGGATGATGCCGCACCTAAAAGAAAACGAAGAAGACGAAAAAAGAAAAGAGTTCCTCAGGCTGATTCTGATAATTTAGAGCCTGAAAAAAATGAGGTTAAAAATAGTGCAAGTGAAGAGCGGGTAAGTTCTAATTGGGGTAGTAGAGAGGAACGAGAAGACTTTAAAGAATCAGAAAAGAAATCTGAGAATCCTCCTCAAAAAGAGGATAGAGTTAGGGAAGCTTCTAGTAGTCATATAGATGTTCCCGAGCGAGAAGTACGAAATCGTGAAAGTGCTATCGAAAAAGAGACTAGCGCTAGTTCTAGTAATCGTGATCAGGATTTAAAAGCAGATGTCATCGAGGAGGCTAAGGCTTCTCCAGTCAAAAACGAGAATATAGGTAGAAAAATGAACGAAAGCAATAAACTATTAGGGTGGTTTGTAAACTATAGTACTGATTCTAACGGAAAGTATTTTGAAATTAGAACTGGCAAAAAATTTATAGGTCGCCAGGAATTAAGAGAGCATGATTTGATCATTCCTGATTCTGCTATATCGACTCCTCACTGCCTATTGAATGCTGAAGGTGGGAAGTTGGGCTTACAGGACTTGATGAGTGACCAAGGAACATTCGTTAAAGCTGTTGGCGAGAATGAGTTTAGGAAGATTGATAGTACCGTTACATTAAAACACGGAGATATCCTAAAGTTAGGTACGTATGAATTGATTGTTTGCTTAATACCAACAGCTTAGTGCAGGGAGCAAATTTTGTAAGTGTTTAAATTCTCAGTAATATGTTTATGTATTATACTTTTTAGTGGATGTTATTCTGAAAATGACGTTGAGTTTTTTCGTGGTAATAATAGCGATGCTAATAGAATTCTGATTATTTGTGATGCGTTTAGATTGCCTGTAGTTTATGTGGAGAATCCAGGATCAAAAGTCTCTTTATTAGGTCCTCGGAGAATTAGACAAAGTTATAGTAAACTTTTATCGATCATAGTCCCTTATTTGTCTGAGAGTAGGTTTTCTAATGTAGAGGGAATTGAACTTCGCAATTATTTCATTCCTAAATCAAGTGTTTTAGGTAAGGGACTACAAATAAATTTAAAGCAGGCAGCTATATTAAATAGACTTCAAAGTGCTTCTTTTGTTCTTAATGCTCGCTTGGCTCCAATTGAAGGTCGGAGTGAGGATGGGGGGATTGAGGTTACTTTTGTAGATCATGGTAATATCGAACCTAAGGTTAGAGAACTTCTGTCTAATGTGACTAAGTTAGATCCCAGTATTCCTATCCGTTTGAATCCATTAACACTTAGTTTTGATGACTCTATAGGTGTGGGAGGTATAGATGATTCATGGTCAGTATTTGAACCATTTTCATTCAAAGTCCTTAACTCGGAACGAAATTTAGTGGTCATGCAGCTGTTGTTTTTACTTTTGCTCTTTTTATTGTCAGGGTTTATACTGGGGCAATGGTGGAAGGGGAGAGATTATGTTAGTTGAAGAAATTATTAGAAAGATTAGGGCACTGCCTGTTAGGTTGCGGTTCCATCTGCTTTTTGCGGTATTCGTGAAGCCTGAAACAGCTAGTGATGTAGTCTCTCTTCTAGATGTGCATGGGGATATGTTATCCGAAATTGCGCGTGAAATAAGCTCTTTACCAGTTCAAGTGAGGCTACCAATTATCGCGAGTGAGCTAAAAGAATCTTTGGTGAGATAGGATTGCCATGAAGGATAGTTCGACTTTAAAGACGTTAAATAGAAAATTAGACGTAGAGTTTAAAGAGTCCCAGTTATATTTATCCAAGTTGGAAAATATTTTCTCCGAACGAATAAAGATAGAAGAGATCCTTTTAAATCAATTAGAACAATTAACTCAAGAAGAGAAGCAAGTTAAGAAAACACAAGAGGTTCTATTCCTTTCAGGAAAACTTAGTGCAGATGGAACTAGAGTTGAGCAGCTTAGAAAGGAAAAAGATGTTTTAAAACAAAAATTGCGATTGGCTCAAAAAGAATGTTTAGAGGCTCAAAAAAGAATCGATGTTGCCAGAATCGAATTGGAGCGATTTTATAGAGAAAAAGAGGGGATTTTGAAGATTGGAGAAGAAAGAGATCTTAATGAAGAACGAATCAAAATAGAATCAACGGACTCCAATTAGAGATATAATCCTATGTTTGATGTAGCAGTTTTACCTGAAGTTAATATCTCTCTATTGAACCTATTAGCTTCCAAAGAATGCAATACTCTATTCGTCGAAAAGGCTTCGGAGATATTTAAAGCTGTATTTCTTGTGGAAGTAGAAGCAATGGAAGTAGGGTTTTCTAAGGGAGAACAAAATGTCTCTGTTCCACAGATTTTTTATCTTGGGCATCAGCAATGTGGCCTTAGTGTAAATATCCCATTTGATCAATTGTCTGTAAGTTCATTTTTGCAAGGACAGAAGAGCGCTAATCCTTCCTTAAAAGAATTCATAGAAGAACATATTGCTTTGCAATTAGTAGGTATATTGAGGCCATGTTTCTATCCTCAGTATCTCTCTGAGACTATTTTTTTAGGGCAAGGGAGTGGAGAGATTTTTACTCAGGAAGAGTCTGTGGTGGCTTCTTTTAGAGTGGGGAATGGGAGAGAGTCATTCGTATTCCAGTTTGGTTTTTTTATACCTAATAAATTAGCTCCCTCCGAGGATCTAAAGGGTCTAGTCGAGTTTCCTTTTGATCTAAGTAAGATTGAAGTTGAACGCAACGGGAAAAAAACTATTAATTTTGATGTCTATTTGGGGATACTACATATCCCTCCAGCATCATTAGTTGATATGTTGTCATCTGGTAGTAGGATTAATTTACCTACTAGTCTTTCTCCTCATAGTTGTTTGTTGTTAATGGGAAGAGAGACCTATTTCTCAGGTGATTTTATGAGTTATCAGAGGGGCAATGCCTTTTATTTAAGAGAGTTGTTACCAGAAAGTCCGTTTATTGCTAAGTCAGGCTACTCCTCAGTAGCTTTAAGGCTTAGTTCCGGATCAATTACAACGGTAGAATTGCCACTTAAATATCCTTATTTGCCGATTAACTCGAAGTGGAATGGAGAGATTGAAATTCTTATTGGTGGAGAAATTGTATCTAGGGGGCAAATAGGTGAGGATGAGTCTGGTCTTTTTGTCATAGTTTGCTAAGATCAGAATATCCTAATAAAATAAAACTCTGATTAAGTAGGAAGAAATGGCTGAGAAAACTGTACTTTGTTCAAAATTTAAAGAAGAATTAAAACCACTTGATGTCGCACCGTTTAAAGGTGAGTTGGGTGACTTGGTGCTTGCTAAGGTTTCTGAGCGTGCTTGGCGACTTTGGTCTGAGGACATGATGATTAAAGTTATCAATGAGTATCGGCTAAATTTGGCAGATGCCGCAGATTACGAGAAACTACTCAGGCAGATGAAAATATTTCTGGGACTAGAGGAAGTTGATGGAGACCTCTTAAGTGTAGGTGACCCAGAAAAGGCGGCTCAGTCTTAGTGTAGAGTGCTTTGAAAATTCTTCCAAGCTAAGCCATTGAACTTATAAGACTTTATCTGAGTCTTTTAGAGGTGGCTAGACCTAATGCTAGAATCATGATAAAGACCATCGGAATTAAGAGTATCTTTAAGGTATAAAAATATGAAATCTCAAGAATTAGTGTCCTTTGTAGTTCCTGTTTATAACGAAGAGGACAATGCTGCTCCCTTATATAACGAATTAAAAGAAGTAGTTAGTAATGGAAATTTGAACGCAGAGTTTATTTTTATAGATGATGGTTCAACAGATTCTACCGTTGATGCCTTATATAAGGCTAGCGAAGGAGACTCCAGAGTAAAGATTGTAGTCCTTCGGAGAAATTTTGGGCAAACTGCAGCTATGTCAGCAGGCTTTGATCAAGTAGAGGGTGATATCGTTGTTACTCTAGATGGTGATTTGCAAAATGATCCCCATGAAGTTCCTCGAATGATAGAAAAACTTCATGAAGGCTATGATATTGTAGCTGGATGGAGAAAGGATCGACAGGATAAGGTATTAAGCAGAATTATACCTTCTAAAATTGCTAATTCTATTATTTCAAAAGCTACAAAAGTGGAGCTTCACGATTATGGATGTTGTCTAAAGGTATTTAAAGCGGATGTGGTAAAAAACATTCAACTTTATGGAGAGATGCATAGATTCATTCCAGCGGTAGCTGCTCAGTTGGGTGTTAAGATTTGTGAAATGCCTGTCAATCATAGAGCTAGGCAGTTTGGTGTTTCAAAGTATGGAATTTCAAGAACGTTTAGAGTTATTTTAGACTTACTGACAGTAAAGTTTTTACTTGGTTTTTCTACCCGACCTTTACACTTATTCGGTGGTCTTGGATTAGCTTCTGGACTATTAGGCTCTATCTTAATGGGGATGTTGTTTGCCGAAAAAATATTTTTCGGCATGCCTTTAGCCAATAGACCAATTTTATTAGTAGCAGTAATGCTTGTTCTAATTGGATTACAATTCATTTGCTCAGGTTTAATTGCAGAAGTTTTAGTCCGTACCTATCATGAATCCCAAGGTAAGAAGATATACGCAATTCGTAGCGTTTTGGGTCATACCTCCAACGATGGAATTGATAGGACAGAGAAAAAGTTAAGAGCTTTATAAGAGGTTAAGGACCTCCTTACGCTATGCGGCTATTTTTAGATGCAAGAAAATTAAGGCATGGTGGGATCGGAAGATATATAGAGAATCTTGTCCTAGGTTTATTGTCATTTAAAGAACTAGAATTAATTATTGTTTGTGCATCTACGGATGAAATTCAATTTCTTCAAACTCTCTCGAGAAGGAATGATGTTACATATTTATTGGATAGTTCTAAGCAATATTCTTTAAGAGAATATTTTATTTTTCCATTACGGTTCAAGTCTTATATCGATTCTTCTGATTGGTATATTTCTCCTCACTATACGCTTCCATTCTTTATAAAAAGTAAAAAAGTAGTGGTTGTGCATGACTGCATTCATCTAAGTTACCCAGATACCTTAATGCATGGGGTATTTGGCCGGATGTTAATAAGATCCGCTATTAATAGGGCAGATAAAGTATTGACAGTATCGGATGCTTCCCAAATTGCGATTTCTAAAGAATTTGCTATCCCTCCAGATAGAATTCATGTGATTAATAACTCTTTATTGCCTTCATTAGAGAAAAGACAGATCGCAAATACTGAGGATGACCTAGAGAATGCTTTGGAAATATTATTCGTAGGTTCTGATCGACCCCATAAGCGGCTTTTTCTATTTTTAGAATTTTTGGTGGAGTTAAAGCTATCTGGCATGTTGTTCCATGCGACTATCTTAAGTGATTTAAAAGAAGATAGTTCTTTATATATAAAGGAAAATAATTTAAGCTCAATGATAGATGTTCTCTCTGGAATTAATAATCAAGAGTTGTTTGATGTGTATCAGAGATCCAAATTTTTAGTTTGTACATCTGCCGAAGAGGGGTTTTGTTTGCCGCTTTTAGAGGGGATGAGTTCCGGTTTGAGTGTTATCGCACCCAAAAAGCCTTTTAGTGAAGAGTTACTCTCTGGTGCTGGGTGGTACTTTGAGCCCGGAAGTTCTGCTGATCTACTACGAGTATTCCTTACGGTACTTAATCGTCCTGAAGAAATGGATAAAAAAATAAAACTTGGTTTGGATAGAGTGCGTAATTATACAGTGGCTTCTAAAACAACTGAGTTTATTCAATATTTAGAGGCTGCATGAGGGTAGCTGTATTGCATGATTGGCTTGTTACATGGCGTGGTGGGGAAGTATGCCTTGAGGAAATCTGCGGACTTTTTAGTGACGTAGAGATTTTTACCATGTTTCATAAGAAACAGATGACGGACAAGAAGCTAACTTCTTATAAAATTTATTCAACTATATTCGGAAGGAGTGGTCTAGTAACTTCTCGACATAGAATTTTTATACCTTTTGTACCCTTATTAATTTGGTTTATGGGGATTCAGCTTAGAGCTAGACATGAGGAAGAACCCTTTGATTTAGTAATTAGTATCAGTCATTGTGGGGTTAAGAATGTTAAAGTCCCCAAAGGTTTAGTACATATTTGTTATTGTCTAACTCCTATACGTTATGTTTGGGACCAATTTAATAATTATGTAAGCAATGACTTTTTAAAGATAGCATTGCAGTTGCCAAGATATTTATATGGTTTGTGGGATGTGAGAGGAGCCAAAGGCGTAAATGTTTTTGCTTCAATTTCTAATTTTGTCATTGGCAGAGTTAACAGATTATATGGTCGAAATTCTTTGCTTTTATACCCACCAGTAAGGTTGGCTGACTCAATAGGCGAATTAGAGGAGGTTCAAAGAAATTATTTTTTGGTAGTGAATGCTTTAGTCCCTTATAAAAATACTGATTTAGCTATTCAGGCTTGCTCAGACCTTGGCTTACCTTTGAAAGTTGTTGGTGAGGGACCTGAGCTAGGCTATCTTACTGAGATTGCTAGTGAATCTATTGAGTTTTTGAAAAATGTTAGTGATCAAGAGTTAAAAGCCTTGTACCAAGGTGCAAGAGCATTGATCTTTTGTGCGGAAGAGGATTTTGGAATTGTGCCATTAGAGGCTAATTCCTTTGGTACACCAGTTATTTTTTATGGTAGTGGTGGATTGCTAGAAACTCAAATTGAGGGTGAAAAATGGACGGGAGTAAGTTTTAAGAGTCTCAAGGTGGAAAGTTTAAAAGAATCTATGAAGAAGTTTATTGAAAAAGAGGGTTCAGTAGATACTGAATTTTGCAAACGAAACGCAGAAAAATTTTCTGTGGCATTGTTCCATTCTCAAATCCGCAAACTCGTAGATTCATATGCGGGACATAGTTAATGCTTAAAAGACACTCTCAAATTTTCGAACATCTTTTTGTAATGGTAGATTTATTTACTGTTACATTGTCTTGGTTTATATCTTATTGGATTCGATTCTCTTTAGGTGTTTTGCCTATAGACAAAGGTATTCCACCATTTAGGGACTATGTCCCTATGTTGTTTTTTGTATGGCTAATATGGGTTTTTATATACAGAAAGTTAGGCCTATATAAACCGACTCGTGGCCAAGGACAATTTAGAGAAGTGCTAAATTTAATTAAGGCGAATGCTTTATCCGTTGTCCTACTACTAGCAGCTACATACTTATTTAAAGAAAAAACAATACCATTCTCTAGATTAGTGTTTCTAATTTTTTGGGGCTTGCAAAGTTCTTTGGCTATTTGTTCTAGGCTTGGTATTAGATCGATTCTTCGAAGACTACGTAGGAAAGGATTTAATCTTCGGTACGCATTGATAGTTGGTGCAGGTCCTT
Source organism: uncultured Bdellovibrionales bacterium (assembly GCA_964353175.1). GTDB lineage: Bacteria > Bdellovibrionota_C > UBA2361 > SZUA-149 > DAOLCO01 > JAIYCX01. Next base: position 112,459 of record CAYGUX010000002.1, read on the forward strand.
TGGCTCAATCTATCGGAGCGAGTATCTACGCGAATAAAGAATTCGGAATAGATTTGATGGGCTTTTTAAGTAGAACCCATGAAGATAGAAGAGCGGTGCCTCAACAAAACTCATTGGAGAGTATAGTTGATGGTGCTGGAAAGATTGACCCTTTTAGTTATCATGGCCCAACAGTAGCACCTGTTATTGGAGTATACTCAGATCTTCCAATGATCTTAGAGAGGGGAGGGATTGATCAAGTAATTGTTGCTTTGCCTCTTAAAGATCACGACATGCTTGAGAGCGTAGTTAACATGCTAGATGATACAGTGGTCGATGTGAAGCTTGTACCTGATATCCATAGATTTATTCAGTTAGGTTCAGAAATAGAAGAGTTCAATGGTTTACCAGTAGTAAGTTTGGCATCTACTCCATTGGATGGAATGAACAGAGTTTTTAAGCGGATTCTAGATGCGGTACTAGGAGTTTTTATATTCGTGCTGTTTACACCTTTGATGTTGTTAATTGCATTGTTAGTGAAGGTGACTTCTAAGGGTCCCTTGTTTTTTATGCAGGAGAGGGTTGGGCTTGATGGTAAGTCTTTTAACATCATTAAATTTCGTACAATGCGAATAGACGCAGAAAAAGATGGAGCACGTTTTGCTTGCCCTAAAGATTCTAGAGTGACTGCTATCGGTGGTTTTTTAAGAAGGTGGAGTTTGGATGAGTTGCCTCAACTAGTTAATGTGATTTTGGGTAATATGTCTCTAGTTGGTCCTAGACCGGAACGCCCAGTATTCATTTCTGAGTTTAGGCAAAGAGTACCAAAGTATATGCTCAGACATAAGGTGCAGGCTGGAATGACAGGTTGGGCACAGGTTAATGGCTGGAGGGGAAATACTTCAATAGAAAAACGTATTGAACATGATCTTTTTTATATTGAAAATTGGTCTATCTCTCTCGATCTTAAAATTTTAAGCATGACGATTGTGAAGGGCTTCTGGAACAAGAATGCCTACTAAATTCATCGTGTAGCATTGGTGCTTGAGCAAGTTCTTTCGGTCTCTTATAAAGACTATAATTAGTTCTGCTCTATTTATCCTATAGGTCTTTATATTTGTACGTAAATTTAGTACAACATGGCCAAATAAATTCAATACTTTTAGCAGGTAGAAGTTTGAAGCAATTTGTTAATTTAAATTATATCTTTAGGATCTAAAATGAATGTTGGTGTAATTGGTACTGGCTACGTAGGTTTAGTTGCAGGGACGTGTTTTGCAGAAAGTGGTAATGATGTTGTATGTGCGGATGTGAACGAGGAAAAAATTGCTATGCTCAACAAAGGGCAAATTCCTATTTATGAGCCTGGCTTAGAACAAATGATCGAAGCAAATGCCCAGGCAGGTAGGCTTAGTTTCACCACTGATATTATTCAGTGTATTCAAGGTTCAGAAGTAATTTTTATAGCAGTCGGTACACCACAGGATACAGATGGTTCTGCTGATTTAAAATATGTTCTCCAAGTTGCTGAGCAAATCGGTAAATGTATGAACGGCCCGAAAATTGTAGTTAATAAGTCAACAGTACCTGTTGGTACAGCGGACTTAGTTAAGGCAGAGATTGCTAAACATACTAATATGCAGTTTGATGTGGTTTCAAATCCAGAGTTCTTAAAGGAAGGATCGGCGATTGATGATTTCATGAAGCCTGATAGAGTCGTTATCGGAACTTCTAGTGTTGAGGCCGCAGAAATTATGAGAGAGCTGTATTCTCCGTTCGTTAGAACTGACAATCCTATCCTGGTCATGGATAATAAGAGTGCGGAAGTTACTAAGTATGCAGCGAACTCATTGTTAGCAACTAAGATTACTTTTATGAATGAGATCGCTAATCTGTGTGAGCAAGTAGGGGCAGATGTGTCTCAGGTTAGAAAGGGAGTTGGAACTGACGAACGAATCGGCCCTAGTTTTCTTTTTCCAGGAGTGGGTTACGGTGGATCTTGTTTCCCTAAAGATGTTAGAGCTCTAATCCGAACTGGGCAAGAGAATGATGTCGAAATGAGCGTTATAAAGTCAGTTGACTTAGCCAATGATGAACAGAAAAAAAGATTAACGAAGAAAGTTGTTGGGCATTTTGGGGAAGCAAATATTAAAGGAAAAACTTTTGCGGTATGGGGCTTGGCATTCAAACCTAAAACAGATGATATGCGAGAAGCACCAAGTTTAACTTTGATTAACGACCTAGTAAAGATGGGAGCTAGCGTTAAAGCTTTTGACCCTGAAGCGATGTCCGTTGCTAAAAAGATGTTAAATGCTCAAGGAGCTTCCGTAAGTTTTTCAGAGACTAGTTATGATGCCTTGGAAGGGGCGGATGCGCTTATCATCGTTACTGAGTGGAATGAATTCCGACGACCAAACTTTACAAAGATGAATCAGAGTTTAAAAACTCCTATAATCTTTGATGGTAGAAATCTTTTTGAACCTTCGAAAATGTCTAGGTTAGGATTTACTTATTATTCTATTGGAAGACCTGTATCAGGAGCATAATGAAACGTATTTTGATTACTGGGGGAGCTGGATTTATTGGGTCTCACCTTTGTGAAACTCTTTTAGCTGAAGGCAATGAAGTTATTTGTTTAGATAACTTTTTTACTGGTCGAAGGGTAAACGTATCTCATTTATTAAGTTCTCCTAAGTTTGAACTTGTAAGACATGATGTAATTGAACCCATTCTTTTAGAAGTTGATCAAGTATATCATATGGCTTGTCCTGCTTCACCTGTCCATTATCAGCATAATCCTGTTAAGACTATCAAGACTAGCGTAATGGGCACAATTAACATGCTTGGACTGGCTAAAAGAGTAGGTGCAAGAATACTTTTAGCTTCTACATCAGAAGTTTACGGAGATCCAAAAGAGCATCCACAAAAGGAAGGTTATTGGGGGAATGTAAATCCAATTGGAATTCGAAGTTGTTATGATGAAGGTAAACGAGTCGCAGAAACTTTAATGATGGACTATCATCGTCAAAATAACGTCGATACTAAAATCATTAGAATTTTTAATACTTATGGACCAAGGATGTTGTTTGATGACGGAAGGGTCGTTTCTAATTTTATAATTCAAGCATTGACCGGAAAGCCTCTTACTATATACGGCGATGGCTCTCAGACTAGATCATTTTGTTTTGTAGATGATTTGGTAAATGGAATTATCTCTATGATGAATTCTGAGAACTTTATCGGCCCAGTGAATCTTGGTAACCCAATGGAGTTAACTGTTCGTGAGTTGGCAGAAAGAATTATCGAAATGACCGGCTCTAGTTCTGCAATTGAAGCAAAACCACTTCCCAAGGATGATCCCACTAGAAGGAAACCTGATATCTCATTGGCTAATGATAAGTTATCATGGGAACCCAATGTCACATTAGAAGAAGGGCTTAGAGCGACTATTAAGAACTTCAAGGAACGTCTTGATTCAGCCCAAAATTAGAGCCCAACATATACTAGCCATATTTAAATCGGCTAAAAAGAAAGGGTCTTGGTAAATCGGATGGATCAGTCTCACATAAGAAATTTTTCTATAATAGCCCATATTGATCATGGGAAATCTACGCTTGCCGATAGAATCTTGGATGTTACAAATGCTGTAACTGCACGAGAGAAGGTCGCTCAGATGCTCGATAGTATGGATATCGAAAGAGAGAGAGGGATTACTGTAAAATCTCGTTCGGTGCGCCTATACTATACTTCCCAAGTTAATGGCGAGTTATATCAAATTAATTTAATTGATACTCCTGGCCATGTTGACTTTCACTATGAAGTATCTAGAAGTTTAGCCGCATGTGAGGGCGCATTGCTTGTAGTTGATGCCTCTCAGGGAGTGGAAGCTCAGACTGTTGCTCATGTTTATACGGCTATTGCTGGAGATTTAGAAATTGTTCCAGTACTTAACAAGGCAGACTTACCTCACTCTGATCCTGAAAGAGTTCGACAAGAAATAGAAGAAATAATTGGACTAGATGCCTCTAAGTCTTTAATCGTGAGTGGGAAGACGGGTCAGGGTGTTTTAGAGCTGATGGAGTCATTGATTGAGCTTGTACCTCCACCTAAGGGCGATCCTAATGCACCTTTAAAGGCATTGCTTTTTGATAGTTGGTTTGATCCATATCAGGGAGTAGTGGTTCAGGTGCGAATCTTAGACGGTAGTTTAAAGAAGGGAACGAAGATCAAGTTTATGCAGACTGGTGCGGTACATGAAGTGGATACTATCGGTATTTATGATCCATTTCCCAAGTCCGTTAAAGAATTAGCAACGGGGGAAGTTGGATTTATTTCAGCTAGTATTAAAACTATTGCTGATGCTAAGGTTGGAGACACTATTACTGATTTCCACAATCCAACCAAAGAAGCTTTGCCAGGATTTGAAGAAGTGAAACCATTTGTTTTTAGTGGCCTGTATCCAACAAGCCCTGAAGACTATCAACCTCTTAGGGATGCCTTAGAGAAATTGCAGTTAAATGATGCTGCAGTGAGTTTTGAGCCTGAAACATCCGCAGCCTTAGGGTTTGGATTTAGGGTTGGTTATCTTGGACTCCTACATATGGAGATAGTTCAAGAGAGGTTGGAAAGAGAATTTGAATTAGATTTAATTACGACAGCACCAACCGTAGTTTATCAGATTCTATCCAAAAAAGGAGAGACTATTTTAGTCGATAATCCAGCTAACTTCCCAGCAACAGGTGACATTGAGAAGGTGTTTGAACCAATGGTGCTTGGCACTATCCATATTGTAAAGGATTATCTCGGAGCAGTTCTTGCGTTATGTGAAGATAAGCGTGGCATCCAGAAAACTTTAGATTTTCATTCGGGTAATCGCGTGAGAGTAGAATACTATTTGCCTTTAAATGAAATAGTTATAGATTTTTACGACAAATTAAAATCCATTACGAAAGGGTATGGATCGTTTGATTATGAAATGGAGGATTACCGAGAGGCTGATTTAGTTAAGTTAGAATTAAAGATCAATGGTGATCCGGTAGATGCTTTAAGTGCGATCGTTCATAGAGAAAACTCGGCATACTACGGAAGGAAACTTACTGAAAAAATGAAAGATCTAATAGATCGTCATATGTTTGAAGTAGCGATTCAGGCATCAATCGGAAGCAAGGTAATCGCTCGATCTACAGTGAAGGCTCTTAGGAAAAATGTAACTGCTAAATGTTATGGCGGCGACATTACAAGAAAGAAAAAACTACTTGAGAAGCAAAAAGAAGGTAAAAAACGGATGAAACAAGTTGGTTCCGTCCGCATTCCTCAGGATGCCTTTTTAGCAGCACTTAAACTAGATAAGTAGATGTTTAGTTTCTATCTTTCTCAGATAGAGTTAGAGGAACTAAATAAAAGGACACTTGAAGTTTATCATCCACTAGTTTTAAGTGGAGCTGATGACCATTTAATTTACTGCGAACACCCAACAACTATTTCTTTAGGCAAAAACTTTAGAGGTTTTAAAAAAGAAGAGCTATCTCTAGATGATTGGAGAAAAAAAGGTTTTTCAGTTGTTCAGTGTGATAGAGGTGGACAGGCCACATATCATGGCCCAGGGCATCTAATGATTTATCCCGTGATTAATCTTAGAAAGAGAGGATTGGGTGTTAAGAAGTTTGTTGATATCTTTTTGGAGTCCATACAAGACTCTTTAAAGTCCGTTGGCATTCCTACATTTATAGACAGAGAAAGACTTGGTTTATGGGTGAGTTTAGAACCATTGGGAAATTTTAAAATAGTCTCATTAGGTGTTAGAGTGGATAGGGGAATTACTAGGCATGGCGCTAGTTTATATGTAGATGGGGACTTGGAGCCCTTTAACTGCTTCTCCCCTTGTGGTGACTCTAGTACGAGACCCATAAATATAAAAAAAATACATGAAAATAGCGACTTATTGCTACAAGGCATGGATTTTTCCCTATTTAAGTATATATTAATGGAACAAATTAGTAATAACCTAAGAAGCGCATTAGTAAATTCATAATAAAGCTATATGAACAAATTACCAGTTCTTAATTCTAACGATACTCAATCGGATGACAAGTTCCATGAGGAGTGTGCAGTCGTTGGAATGATTAATGTGCCAGAGGCATCTAATTTCTGTTACTTGGGTTTATATGCACTTCAGCATAGAGGTCAGGAAGGAGCGGGGATAGTGACTAGTGATGGTCAGACAATGTTTGCACATAAAGGTATGGGGCTAGTTGCTGATGTTTTCTCAGCTGAGACCCTTGCAACTTTAACCGGCTCATCCGCGGTGGGGCATACTAGATATGCAACTTTTGGATCAAAGGATTGGGCTAATTTACAACCATTCGTTGCAAATTTTGCAGATAATTCATTTGCGGTGGCTCATAATGGGAATCTCATTAATGCAGCAGAATTAAGAGATGAATTAGAAGAGTCAGGGTCTATATTCTCTTCGAGTTCTGATACGGAAGTAGTTTTACACAGAATCGCAAAAGTACCGAGACAAAATACTCTTTTGGAAAGAGTCGCGGAAGCATTGAAGCCAGTAAAGGGTGCGTTCTCATTAGCAGTTTTAAGTCATAAGTCATTAATTGCGGTTAGAGATCCCTATGGGATTAGGCCACTTTCTTTAGCTAAACTTGGTGATGGTTATATGGTAGCATCTGAAACCTGTGCTTTTGATTTAGTAGGAGCTGAGTTTATTAGAGATATAGAACCTGGAGAGATTCTTCATATTTCTCAAGAGGGTAATTTAACCTCTGACTTTTCATTAAAAGGTAAGGAAAAGGCATTTTGTGTGTTTGAATACGTATATTTTGCGAGACCTGATTCCTCTCTACAAGGGAAGAATGTTTATAATGTTAGAAAGAATCTTGGTAAAGAGTTAGCGAAAGAACATGCGGTTGAAGCTGATATTGTCATTCCTGTACCTGACTCAGGTGTGCCTGCCGCAGTAGGTTTTGCTCAAGCAGCTGGTTTGCCTTTAGAGATGGGATTAATTCGAAATCATTATGTTGGTAGAACGTTTATTGAACCTAAACAATCTATTCGAGATTTTGGAGTTAAAGTAAAGTTGAATGCTAACCCTGATGTATTGGCTGGTCAGAGATTGGTTGTTGTCGATGATTCTGTAGTCAGAGGAACTACCAGTCGAAAATTGGTAGCTATGTTAAGGGCTGCTGGTGCAAAAGAAATTCATTTTAGAATTTCAAGCCCGCCTACCATTAATTCTTGTTTCTATGGAATTGATACTCCTTCACAAGAAGAACTTATAGCCGCTACTCATAGCCTAGAAGAGATGAGAGAATATATCGGGGCAGATAGTCTTGCTTATTTAAGTATAGAAGGAATGTATCGGGCTGTGGGAGCAAGTAGAGATCTACATTGCGATGCTTGTTTTAGTTCGAATTATAAGCTTGGGATACCTGCTTCGTGTGGAAGTGGGGGATGTTGTTAGGCTTCTACCCCATTTGTCTTGCTAAATGAGGTAGAAAATACACTTTACTCAATGATCTGCGCTTTGAGATAGTCTCTATTTAAACGCGCTATGAATCTTATACTAATACCTTTAGGGCAAACTGCTTCACATTCTGCTTGATTAGTGCAAGATCCAAATCCTTCTTGATCCATCTGATCAACCATTGCTTTGGCTCTTTTATATCTTTCTGCTTGTCCTTGGGGTAGTAGTCCTAAGTGAGTTACTTTTGCTGCGGTAAACAACATAGCTGATCCATTCTTACAAGAAGCTACGCATGCCCCACATCCAATGCACTGAGCAGCATCCATAGATAGATCTCCCTCAGCCTTTGGAATTGGTAGAGTATTCCCATCGGGAGCAGATCCTGTTCTAGCTGAAATATATCCCCCAGCTTGTATAATTCTATCGAATGAGCTTCTATCTACTACTAAATCCTTTATTACAGGGAAGGCACTTGCTCTAAATGGTTCGATAATTATAGTGTCTCCATCTTCAAAGGATCGCATGTGCAGTTGGCAAGTTGTAGTCTTGTCGTTAGGCCCATGAGCTTCTCCATTAATCATTAATGAACATGTTCCACAAATTCCTTCGAGACAGTCACATTCAAATGATACTGGAGTGTCGCCACTCTCTTCCAATTTAATATTTAGTGTGTCAAGCATCTCAATGAATGACATGTCTGGGCTTATGTCACTTGCTCTATAAACTTTAAATGATCCTTCGTCGTTTGCTCCGTCTTGTCTCCAAACATGCAATGTAAAGTCCATTGGTATATCCTTATAAATTATTTGTAGCTTCTTTGAGATAGCGTTACGTTTTCAAATTTTAAATCTTCCTTGTGGAGGGTAGGCGGTGTATTGTAACCATTATACTCCCAAGCACTAACAAAGCAGAAGTTCTCATCATCTCTTTTTGCTTCGCCTTCTTCGGTCTGGCTTTCTACTCTGAAATGTCCTCCGCAGGATTCCGATCTAGTGAGAGCGTCTTTGCAGAGCAGTTCTCCAAATTCAAGAAAGTCTGCGACTCTTCCAGCCCTTTCTAATGCTTGATTTAGACCTTCGTTAGTGCCAGATACCGTTACATTGTTCCAAAATTCTTCCCTCAGCTCTGGAATCAGATTTAAGGCTTCTTTTAGTCCAGCTTCAGTTCTCGACATACCGCATTTTTCCCACATTATCTTTCCGAGCTCTCTATGGAATACGTCCGCTGATTTTTTACCTTTAATTGAAAGTAACTTTTGAATTTGGGCGGTGCTATTCTTAATTGCTTCCTTTGCTTCGGGGGCATCATCAGCTAAAGGCTTTAGCTTTTCTGATCCAAAATAGTTTCCAATTGTGTATGGAAGAACGAAGTATCCATCACCAAGGCCTTGCATTAGTGCGCTTGCTCCTAAGCGATTAGCCCCATGGTCAGAAAAGTTTGCTTCCCCAATTACGAATAACCCAGGTAGGTTACTCATTAAGTTGTAATCGACCCAAAGTCCTCCCATCGTATAGTGGGGGGCAGGGAAAATCCTCATAGGCACTTCATATGGATTTTCATTTGTAATTTGTCGGTACATATCAAAAAGATTGCCATACCTTTGTTCGATCACATCTTTTCCGAGTCTCTTGATCGCATCCTTAAAGTCTAGATAAACTCCCTGTCCTGTAGGGCCAACTCCACGCCCTTCATCGCAGACTTCTTTAGCGCTTCTTGAAGCTATATCTCTTGGCGCTAGGTTACCAAAGCTAGGGTATTTTCTCTCAAGATAATAGTCTCTTTCATTCTCAGGGATGTTCGCGGCTTTTCGTTTGTCTCCGGCTTCTTTAGGAACCCAGATTCGGCCATCATTTCTTAATGACTCACTCATTAGAGTTAGTTTAGCTTGGCTATCTCCGTGTGTGGGAATACAAGTTGGGTGAATTTGTGTATAGCAAGGGTTAGCAAAGAATGCGCCCTTTTTATATGCTCTGTATGTAGCAGTAACATTACAGCCCTTAGCATTCGTGCTCAGATAAAATACATTGGAATATCCACCGCTAGCTAGAACTACAGCGTCAGCAAGGTGTGTTTGTAGTTTCCCGGTAACTAGATTTCTAGTTACTATTCCTCTTGCTTTGCCATCGATAACTATTAGATCAAGCATCTCTTGTCTTGTGTGTAATCTAATCGTACCTTCTCCTACTTGTTTACTAAGTGCGCTATAAGCGCCTAATAGTAGCTGCTGCCCTGTTTGTCCTCTTGCGTAGAAGGTCCTAGAAACTTGAGCTCCCCCAAAAGATCTATTCGCGAGGTATCCACCATACTCTCTCGCGAATGGAACTCCCTGGGCGACGCATTGGTCAATAATATTGCCACTAACTTCAGCGAGCCTATGTACGTTAGCTTCTCTTGATCGGAAATCACCCCCTTTAATCGTGTCATAGAATAATCTAAAGACACTGTCGCCATCATTCTGGTAGTTTTTGGAAGCGTTTATGCCTCCTTGTGCAGCAATACTATGTGCTCTCCTAGGAGAGTCATGGAAACAAAAACTATCTACTTTGTACCCAAGTTCTGCTAGGGTTGCTGATGCGGATGCTCCAGCTAATCCAGTCCCAACTACAATTACTCGAAACTTTCTTTTATTAGAAGGGTTAACAAGTTTGTTCTGAAATTTATGGTTGGTCCATTTTTGGTCCAGTGGTCCAGAGGGTATTTTAGAGTCTAAAGTCATGATTGTACCTAAGTTACGATTAGTTAAGAATTCCAAAGATTACTGAAAGTGGGATTGAGATATAGCCAAGCACTACCAGCGATGCTAGGGCAGTGGCTACCTTTTTTAAAGTTGGAGTTAAATTGGGTGAGTTTATTCCTATAGTTTGAAGCATACTCCAAAAGGCGTGCTTTAAGTGCAGTCCAAGAGCCAACATTGCAAATATGTAAAGATATGAGAATGGTCCATTCGAAAAGCCCGCGACTACCATTCTGTAAACATCGTGGTTGCCTTTCGCATCGATGAAATAGCTATAGTTGGGTTGAAGTTTTCCCAGAGTGAAATGTAGTAGGTGTATTAAGATGAAAATCAATACGATAATTCCTGATTCCAGCATGTAGAGCGAAGCTGGATCTGCTTTAACTGTTTTCATGTTCTTATATGTTTTGCCTCTCGCTTTTATATTCTGGCCTCTAAGAATGAAGGCGGTTCCAAAATGTAGGAAAAATGCTGAGAGTAGAATGATTCTAGCAACCCATAGTGGGCCTGGTATAGATTTTAAGAAGGCGGCGTAATCATTAAAAGCTTCACTGCCAAGGAAGATTTGAAGATTCCCAAGTAGGTGCATTACGACGAATCCAATTAGCATTAGGCCGGTTAGAGCCATAATCACTTTTTTGCCAATGGAAGATCCGTAGAATTTTAGGATGGGGTTGGATTTAGAACTAGATTGCATTTTTGATAGGGATGATTTGATAATAATATATTTATAGAATACTTTGAGGACTTCTCTAAATTACTTGAAAGAATATAACGTATTGAAAATTAAATGTCATGCCAAGATTTAGTATAAGCGATGTTTTCTTGAAGAAAACTAGAGCAAGGTATCGTCCCTTGTCTTTGAGTGACTGATGATAGCGAGTTTGTATTAAATTGTTCTTGGGTATGTGTGTGTACCTGCGAGAGTCACTAGCGCACGAAGTTTGTCAGAAATTAAGCTGTTGGTGCAAATTACTTGGGAATCAGAGAGACTCAGTTCCGAGCCTTCTAGGTTTGTAACAATACCACCAGCTTCCCTTACAATTAAGAGGCCAGCTCCAAAATCCCAGGGTGAGAGTCTAAGTTCATAGTATCCGTCAAATCTACCGGCTGCGACGAAACACATATCTAAGCTAGCGGCACCAGTTCTCCTAATCCCATGGCAATTTTCCTTTATTAGAAGTTCCAATGCTTTAATTCCATGCATTATCATTGGACTAAGCTCATAGTGGAAGCCAGTTACGATTAAGCTAGTACCGAGTTCGCTTGCCTTGGAAACTTCAAGCCTGCGATCATTTAGGAATGCGCCACCACCACTTAAGGCTGAAAACATTTCGTCTGTAAATGGATTTAGAACTACGCCAGCCAAGGGCTCATTTTTTTCGTAATATGCTATGGAAATTCCGCAGTGAGGTACTCCATGTGCATAGTTGGTTGTTCCATCAATCGGATCAATTACCCAGAGATTATTGGCCGTATGCTCAGCCTTTAGAGTTTCTTCTCCTAGAAAACTATGATCTGGAAAATGTTCCTTGATGGTTTCTATTATGATTTTTTCAGAGGCTAAGTCAGCTTCTGTAACTAAATCTGAAGGTCCTTTTTGACTAATTTGAAAACCATCTCTAGCAAATTTCATTACAACTTCCTTAGCTCTGGAAGCTGCAATTTTGGCTACTTCTAGCGCTTTTTCAGGGTGTACCATAGGGTTTAAATGTTTACTATCTCTAGTTGTGTATCATTTTGTTGTGACTTGCACTGTACTCTTGGATCGAACACTAGACAAGAGAGGTCAGCTAGAAACTGCCCAAATATTGAAAACTAGACTTGTTTATTGTATAAAAAAGTAAAATTAAGGGAAATTAGGTAATATGGAACCATTAGAGTTAGGTAAATCACAAGAGGGGCAAGTGGTAGCATTTAACCCAGCTCTAATGAATCGTCATGGTTTAATAGCTGGTGCCACTGGTACTGGAAAAACAGTAACTCTACAAGTCTTAGCTGAGCGCCTTTCTAAAATGGGAACTTCGATTTTTCTTACTGACATTAAGGGTGACCTTAGTGGATTGTCAAAGCAAGGTGAGTTGAATGATAAGATATCAGCTCGATTAAAATCTTTGGGGGATCTTTCGTTTAGTCCGAGCGCAAATCCAGTTAATTTTATAGATATGTTCGCAAAGAATGGACATGGACTAAAAATCACTCCAAGTGCGATGGGCCCTTTGTTATTTGCAAAGTTATTAGAGCTTAATGAAACTCAAGCAGGGGTTTTGCATATCGCTTTTAAGTATGCCGATGAAGAGGGCTTACTGTTGTTAGATCTTAAAGATCTGAAGTCGGTTTTAAGTTTGGTTGCTGAAAATGCAAATGAGATCAGGAAGGAGTATGGAAATGTTTCTAGTCAATCTGTCGGAGCTATCCAAAGACGCTTGCTAGTCCTTGAGGAACAGGGTGGGGATCAGTTTTTTGGTGAACCAGAGTTTGATATCCATGATCTTTTAATTAAAGATTTTTCGGGTCAAGGCCTAATTCATGTTTTTGACGCAACAGAACTTCTTGAAAGACCTAAGGTGTACGCATCCTTTTTACTTTGGCTTCTTTCTGAACTATTTGAATCCTTAGATGAAGTGGGTGACTTACCTAGTCCAAAGTTAGCTCTGTTTTTTGATGAAGCTCATTTACTTTTTAATGATTTACCTAAAGAGTTATTGGAAAGAATAGAAACTGTTGTGCGTTTAATTAGGTCGAAAGGTGTTGGAGTATATTTTGTTACGCAGAATCCAGATGATATCCCTGAAAGCGTTTTGTCTCAGTTGGGGCATAGAGTACAACATGCATTAAGAGCTTTTACGGCGAGTGATAATGAGCGAATTCGTAAAATTTCTAAGAACTTTAGAGTCACTCCAGGATTAGATGTAAGGGATGTCATAACAAACCTTGGAACTGGGGAAGCTTTAATATCTGGTTTATCTGAGAAAGGTGAGCCTTTGGAAGTCGTAAGAACAATCATAAGACCACCTGAATCTAAAATTGGTCCTATTACTCTTGCTGAGCGGGCTGAGGTAATGTCAAGAAGTATGCTTAATTCTAAGTATAATCAAGAAATTGATAGAGAATCAGCGTATGAGGTATTGAAAAAAAGGACTGAGGAGACCGCAGCAAAGGAGCTAGAAGAAAACAAACCTAGTTTTTGGGCTAGTTTGTTTGGAGGATCTTCAGGGAGTTCTAAGACTACTAAACGTACAAGGCAGGGTGCTGGAGAAGCGTTTGTTAAATCTATGGTCAGAACCATAGGATCTCAAGTTGGCAGAGAGATTCTTCGCGGTGTAATGGGAACAATGAGCAAAAAGTAGGGGATTGAAATGAAGGACATTTTTTCGGTAGGTATCGTTCAAACCAAAGTTATAGATGCTAAGTCTAAGTTTGACTATAACGAGAATTTAGATAGATTTGAAGACCTGGTTGTTAAAACTAGTAAACAAGGAGCAAATGTTATATGCTTGCAGGAGATGTTTAATTCTCCTTATTTTTGCACCGTAGAAAACCATGATTTTTTTGCCTGTGCGGAAGGGATTGAAGGTGCGACAGTGAGTAGATTTAAAAAACTCGCTAAGTCACTAGATATCGCATTAGTATTACCGATTTTTGAAAAAAGAGCAGCTGGAGTGTACCATAATTCTGCCGTTGTCTTAGATGCAGATGGTAGCACCTTGGGTGTTTACAGGAAAATGCATATACCAGACGATCCTCTTTATTTTGAGAAGTTTTATTTTACTCCTGGAGATGCTGAGCCTGGGTATCAGGTTTTTAAAGCTAAATACGCGAACGTCGGCGTTTTAATTTGTTGGGATCAATGGTATCCGGAAGGTGCTAGAATCACAGCTATGAAGGGGGCTGAAGTACTATTCTTCCCTACTGCGATAGGTTGGCATCCTAAGGAAAAGGATGAGTATGGCGTGTCTCAAAGAGAAGCATGGCGAACTATTCAGAGATCACATGCTATCGCTAACGGAATTTTTGTAGCGTCACCAAATAGAATTGGACATGAGCTTACTCCTGAAACTGATGGGATTGAATTTTTTGGATCATCTTTTATCTCCGATCCATTCGGTCGAGTGATGAAGGAGGCAGGACAGGAAGAGGAAATTCTTGTTGCAGACTGTTCTAGAAAACTTTTAGAAACAACTCGTCAGCATTGGCCATTCTTTAGAGACCGTAGGATTGATTCTTACTCTCCCATTCTTAATCGTTGGTGCTAATATATGGCACTTTCTTATAGATTCCCCGCTGAGTGGGAAAAGCATAAAGCAACCTGGATAGCATGGCCACATGAAGAGAGTGATTGGCCAGGAAAGTTTGAATTAGTAGATTGGATTTATGCGGACATTGTTCGTGTGCTGAGTTCTAGTGAGGAAGTTAGGATTGTCCTAGCGCCTTCAAGTGATAAGGATAGGATTAAAGACGTTCTTAGGCTCTCTCATGCCAATTTAGAGAGCATATCTTTTTATGAAAAAGAAACTGATAGAAGTTGGTTGAGGGATAGTGCTCCTATTTCTGTGATAGATAGCGCAGGTGAACGTGTTTGGATGTCTTTTGCTTTTAATGCTTGGGCTAAGTACGATAATTTTAAATTAGATGTTGAGTTACCTGAGTTCATCGCTTGGACTACAAAACGCGATTTAGTAAAAGCTATCAATGAAGATCATCATGTTGTAATGGAAGGTGGCGCATTAGAAACTGATGGGCAAGGTACTTTAATAGTAACTGAAGAGTGTCTGCTTTCTAGTATTCAAGAAAGGAACATTGGGTTTAAAAAGTCTGACTATGAGAAAGTTTTTAAGAGGTATCTTGGTATTGAGAAGATAATCTGGTTAGAGGCAGGAATCTTTGGTGATGACACCCATGGTCATATAGATGATATTACAAGATTTATCGGAGTGGGTAAGGTTGTAACTGTTGTTGAGGAGGATAAGTCTCATCTGAATTACCATACCCTAAAACGAAATAAAGAAATTTTAGAGTCTTCTGTAGATGCTAGAGGGGTAAAATTGGAGGTAATAACACTCCCCATGCCAAGTGATGTTGTGTTTGAAGGCCAAATTTTACCAGCGAGCTATGCCAATTTTTATATTGCTAATAAAGTTGTTTTGGTTCCAACTTTCAATGATGCTAAGGATAGAATAGCGCTTAATACCTTGGCTTCCTGTTTCCCTGATAGGGATGTTGTTGGTGTGAATGCTAGGGATTTAGTCTTGGGTCTTGGGACATTTCATTGCCTTACTCAGCAAGAGGTTGAGTAGTAAGGGAAGTCCCTTTCTCTTAGCTAGGACTTTCCCTTACTACTGACTGATTAGCTTATCTTACTCTGTCTCTAGGTCTAGCAGGCACAGTGCCTGTTAATGTAAAATCTTCTGCTGTCCCTTTATAGTAGGAAGTTGTGGCCATGATTGAACCAAATGGTCCGTCATGTGTTACCTTGATAGTACCGAAATTGTTAGCGCCAGCAGGAGTGTGAATGTCCACATCCAATCTTTTATTAGCTTCTACTGAAAATGCACGGGCATCTATAACGGTTTGACCATCAAAGCTAGTTGCCGTGATGAATCCATTGATCGTGCTGTTTGCAGTATTAGTGACTTCTAAAAAATTAAAATTATTTACGCTTGTATTAAAACTACCATATAGAGATGTTTCAACACACTGCATTTCTATCTCTGTCGGCGTGCCAGTAGTGGTGATTCCAGAAGCAGTATACCCTAAACTGCCATCTCTGGTGGATATATGGCAGAATCTTCCAAACTCATTGTTGGTGTGGATTGGTGAAGTCCTACTTCTATTTACTGTTCCTTCAGGTCCTGTTATCGAATCTATCCTAACGTTAGCCGAGTAGGTGATTCCACAACAGTAACTTTTCCCCCCTTCGTGAGAGTATTGGAATAGGATAGCGGATGCTGGGGAGCTATCTTTTTGAACAACTGAGTAGTTCCCAGGAATAGTTACTGATTGGGCTTGAGAACTAAGTGGAATGCAAAGTGCGACAAGCAACATTATAAGTGCAGTTTTTGAAGGTAGTTTCATGATAATTGGTTTGTTTTATTTTTTGGTTGGTATGAAGATAGGCATTGGTTTTCGAGAATGTTGTAACTTCGAAAAGTTAAACGACTAGTCTATATTCACATAATATGTGATAGTGACTTAGGTCAAGTGAAAAGTGGGCCAAATCAACTTCACTACACCTATCTGCCAACCATTCCCCTTGGAATGAATCTTAGAACTGTTTCAGGTGGTCTTTTGCAAACTACTACTATTTCTGGTTTTTCTGGAATTGTTCTAGGTCTTGGAAATATTGAGTCGCAATTCCAACGGTCTTTGCCTAATGTATTGAGGGTCTCTTCTATCTCAGTTGTCGCTGTGTCGATGGGAAAGGACAATGACTTATATTCTAATTGAGAAAGTTTTTTAAGCTCGTCGATAGGCAAGCTCGGATTTGAAGAAATGCTTTCGATCCCATCCTTTAAAGTTTTTTCTAACTCTTTCTGTAGTTGCTTTTGGGATTCATCACAGGAAGTAAAAATGAGTAGTGCGACTAGGAATATTTTTTTCATGAGCTTTATATGAATTCAATGTAACTAATTCTTACATTAATAAAAGGGGTTCTGGCAAGACTTGTCAGAACCCGATGTTGAGAGGGAATGTTCTTTAGTTAGGAGATTACTTAACTGCCTTGAACTTTTTGGGCTTTAGACCAAGAAGTTCAAGGATCAGACAGGTCATGCCTCCGTCCAAAGATCTGATGTGAGTAAATGGAATCTCAAGAACTTCGAACCCCAGATTTTCCAATTCAATCCTGATTGCTGCCCCTTCTTGGATTAGCACTTTCCCATTGTGTCCGACGCAGGATGAACTCCAGCTTGCTTTCGCCTTCTCTTCATTAGAACCAGATTCGATTGCGGTTGAGAGGAGGGTCACCAAGCTGTTAGAAACATTCAGAGCTTGGGCTATATCCTCTGTAACTTTTGTCGGATTAATTAGCCACTCATTGTGCAGAAATACCAAGGGGTCGCCGACTTCTGCCTGACCCGCCATGGTCATGGCCGTTGTCAAGTGGAGGGCCGAGTGTTCCACTCTTATAGTTTGGTAGCCAGCCTTCTTAGCATGCTTTTCTAAGCTCTTAATAGCCTTTATCGTTGTTCTTTTGGTTTGATTTTCTTCTGTTAGGCGTTCATATTCAGGATTGTTTCGGACGCCAATCAGTAGAAAATTTCCAGCATTGGTTTCTACCGCAATCACATCTCCAAAGTCTATGCGGCCGGGAAGAGTGACGACTTTTACATCTTTCCCAAATAGATTTCGCAAACGCTCAGCTTCCTTTCGCCTTGCTTTTGCTCCCATCTTATTGGGGCTGATGAAAAGGTCAGACTCACTGCCTTTTAGTCTTAGAGCTAGATCCTGACAGAACATGCAGTCCGGACAGCTTTTTCCGCCAAGAGCCTTGATGAGATGTACGTATGATCCAAGCCAATTGAGTCCTTCGATAAAGAGGTCGAATTCTTCGTAAAGTCGAGTCCTGAAGTTTTTCCTTCCTTCTGATCGTAAGAGATTTTTCTTCAGTTTTTTATTGTGGGCAGATAATCCTTCAAAGGCAAATCTACTTGGTTGAACTGTGAGTGTTTGAAGCACACGTGAAAATACTTGAAGTTTAAAATCCATTTGGATGAACTCCTTCTCTTTTCCTGAAAACCTAGGGGAAACCTTATTAAACAAGTCTAACCAGACTTGTCCTATAGAACATAAAAGTTATTTTCTATAGGAACAAATCTAGTAATCTTCTACCCACATTATAATTTCAAGTTTTCTCTCACGATAGAGATAGAACTACTAGTGAGTATTAGTGAGAATTGCTTCATTGGAATCTCTATCGAACAATGTTGTTTTAAATAAAACATAATTCGTGCAACTTCCTTTCTTTAAAGAATAATGCTATCTTAGTTTAAGTAATTTGAAGTGAACGAGGATAATTTAAATATGTTGCGTATGGTACTTGAGAAAGATGTAAATTCTATGTTTTCAGAGATAATTATAAGTCTTCAGAATATAGAATCCAAGCTTAATCAGGTGTTGCATATCCAGCATAATAGGTCGTTTGATCTTGATAGTCTCGTTGACCTTATCTCTCAAACAGATATAGTCCTAAGTGCTCTAGAAATGGAATCGACTAATCCAGAATTTTTACTGGATCACCTGTCATTGTAGCTACTACAGGAACTGGCCCTGGTCCAAAAGTTCTATCTATAAGAGCAATCCAGCAGAGAACATTCGCTCCACTTAAACATAGTCTTGTGTGAGCTTCTAAACATGATTTACCAGTTGTAATAATGTCGTTTACCACTGCAATATTTTTGCTCTTTACGGCATTAGTCGCTCCATTGCCTTTGTTGAACTCATTAAGTGTAACTACCCTTGGGGGTAACTTAGATGAATTCTCTAGGCTAATGCTATGTGCTAGTGCATCCGCTAGACCGGAAGTGCTACCAGGCATTTCCACTAATACGACTGGTTCTTCAGGACTACATACATCAAGCGTTCTTTGAGCTAGGTAGTCAGAACAAACTGCAATTTCTTCTGAGTTAAGATCTTCTACTCTGTAAAAAGTATTAGCTTCGCAGTTCTTTGAAAGCTTAATTGGTACTGAGAATCGTTCGGTGATTCTTTCGAATAGTTCTGGAAAATGACTCATATGGTATTTTATACTAACTAGTGAATAATTTATCGCCGGATAGTACAAGATTTTCAAGTTTTTGCCAGTAGTTTAAGAGGCTTATTTGAGTTTTCCCCAAGTAGTGGCAGTAATTTCCAGAGTGTTCAATTTTATGCTAGATTCCCTGAACTTAATAAATCTTTAAAATATAGTGCCTTATCAACAAATGACTAGACGAGTAACTACAATTGTTAAAATTGGATCCATTGCTATTGGAGGGGAAAATCCAATTGCTGTTCAAAGTATGTGTGCCACTAAAACTACTAATATTGAAGCTACGGTAGCTCAGATTAGATTATTGCAGTTAGCTGGGGCGGATATTATTCGAATTGCCGTTGATAGTAGAAATGATGTAGCGGCCCTAAAAGAGATAGTAAAAGAGGTCGATGCAAACTTAGTAATAGATTTACAAGAAAATTATCGCCTAGCTAAGGACGTCGCGCCATACATTGCTAAGTTCAGATATAACCCAGGACATTTATTTCATCATCAAAAAGAGACTTCGGTTGAAGATAAGGTGAAGTTTTTAGTTGATGTAGCGGGGGAGCATAGCCTCGCAATTCGGATTGGTGTGAACTTTGGTTCTTTAGACCCTGAACAAAAAGCGAAAGGTGAAGATCCTAAAGATGTAGCTTATCAGTCAGCGCTAGATCATATGGCGTTGATGGAAGCTAACAACTTTAATCAATTTGTCGTGTCCTTAAAGAGTTCTAATCCTGAATCTGTTCTAGAGTTAAATACAAAGTTTGCTCTTGAGTATCCTAATGTTCCGTTACATCTTGGTGTAACAGAGGCGGGGATGCTTCCAGAGGGTGAGTTTAAAACTAGGGTAGCATTTGAGCCTTTATTGCATGCTGGTATAGGTGAGACGGTAAGAGTTTCTCTTACTTTGCCCGATACTGAAAAGGATAAAGAGATCCTTGTAGCTAAAAAGATAATAGCAGATGTCCAATCGGGCCGTTTTAGGAATATCCCTAAAACCTTACCAAAGGGCCTTAATGTGATTTCCTGCCCATCTTGTTCTAGGGTAGAGAACAGTGCCTTTGTAAACTTGGCTTATGCAGTAAAAGAACAGGTGGCATTTGCCAAGGAACATAATATTACCATTGCTGTTATGGGTTGCAGGGTAAACGGGCCAGGTGAGACAGATGATGCTGATTTAGGCCTGTGGTGCGCTCCTACTTTTGTGAACTTAAAGAAAGGGCCCGAATTATTAGGAAAGTTTGCTTATGATGAGGTAATACCGAAGCTTTTAGAGGAAGTACATTCTCTAATTCAATCTAAAGGCTAGAATAGAAATTCTAGTCAGACCCTAAATTACAATTTTGTGAAGTACTTTTGTTATTTTCTGGACTTAGTGTACAGGTGTATATCGTATGATCTTTATTTAAGGCACAAAAGTGACGACTAAGGGTGGAAAAGGTTTTAATAAGAATTTTAAGGGGTTCCCAAAGGGGGCCGCTGATAAAGATGCGCCTAAACAAGCTAAGCAACATGAGAACTCCACTTTGAAGACCACCATGAAATTAGGTTTTGTTGATATTAAGGAGATACCGGAGGCCGTACTTGCCCAAGCTCGAACTTTTCTCGAAAAATGGGGACTTAAATCGGAAGAGTATTCTCTGATCGGAGTCCTTAGTCGATCGATAGAACCAATAGAATTTAGCCCCTTGGTGATTCTCAGTGGCCAAACTGAAGTAGTCGTTCTCCGTGAAGTTATTCTATCTGATACAATTATTCATTTTTCTCAGATGAATATACCTAAATGCATTCCAAGTGAAATATATCGCACGAATGGGAACTTAGCACTTTTGAAAAGAGTTTTTGTTTCTAATACATTGGGAGATGTGTTTAGAATGTCAGGTGGCTTTTCCTTAGAGCGTTTAGTTAATCTATTATATTCTGCGATTGATTCACTTAGAGTACTTCATGAGAATGGCATCGTTCATGGAAATTTAACAGAATGGAACTTTTCCGCTGGGATGGAAAACCCAGGCTATTTAATCGATGTCGGAATATATGCAGATGGAAGATCTTTTGCAGAAGATTTAGCTGCTTTAGCAAGTATTATGGATATCGCTTTATCTAAAGTGCGGGTGAAGAAAGAGGAGTTAGCTGATAAGAGGAAGTTACAAGGAATAGTTGCTCCATTGTTGAACAGTTTATCCGAAGAGGATGATGCAAGAAGACCAACCCTTGATGTAGCTCTAGGCTTATTTAAAGATTTGGTCGGTTTGGTTCTTGAAGATGCTCTGCCTACAGATATAGTAACTAGCGCAACTGAGGTAGAGTCAGACCCCATAGAGAATTTAAACTTGATTAGTGAAGTTAGTCGAGAGATTCCGGAAGATCAAGTTGTTATTTCTAAGTTTAACAATAGAAAGATTGCACCGCCTGAAATTCAAGAGGCTTACCAAGCAACCGGAGATCATGAGACAAAAAATTCTAGTTATGAAACCACAAAAGAAGTCGGGAAGTCAGGTCTGTTTAAATATCTAGTATATATAGTGCTCATAGCCCTTGTTTGTTTCTTATCATTTAAAGTATTTAATAAAGTTAAGTCTTTACCTGTTTTTGGCAATTCCACAGGATTGTATGATGGTAAATTGATGGGCTTAGAGGAACTTCAATTATCTTGGAATAGTGGGGTCCCTTCAAAAATGCAAGAAGTTGCTAGGCAAGCTATCTACCAATCATCACTTAGAGAATTGGCAGAGGAAGTAATCATAACTCCAATTTTATCAGATCAGGGCTCAAGTAGGTATATTGACGCATCTTTAATTCGAGTAGCTTATGCAAAAGAATGGGAACCACAGTTAAATACACATGATAGACGGTTTATTCTTGCATTGGCTTTGAGGGAAGTTCTAAAAAACGAATTTCCAACAGACGTACCATTATTATCAGAGTTGCATCCTGCGATATTGCTTTCTGTCTTAAGCGGAACTGAATCGAAAGTGCCTGCAATCCTGGACTCGGTACCAGCTCAAATTTTAGAAGGTCTGCCAGAGCCATTTGGCGTAGCTTTTCAAATTCTTTTAAGTAGGGATAATAATTTAAAAGCATCTTCTGCGGAAGTCATCTCTTTGGCACATCTTGGGACCAGAGGTGCGAATAATGCAGTAACCGTTTCAAGATTTTTAGAGGAAGATTTTGAAAGACGTTTATCCTCTTTGGCGGTCATGTTTTCAGCAAATAGCGATGAGTCTTTAAAAATTTTAGATATTATATTAAATCATCCGAATGTTGCCATTGAGAATCCGGCTACTGCTTGGGCTAAAAAAGTAGATCTATTGAGTTGGGATGGAATTGAAGCCAGTGATAAACTATTTTTAATTGCTGGTGTAGCTTTACGACCGGATAAGGTTCTTTCGGTAGGGCAAATTGCTAGAATGTTTTTAAATCCTTCTCCTAGAGTAAGAAAATATGCGGTTGGATTGTCTATACATCAGATCCCCTTCAAACATAAAGGCGCATTAGAAGTTTTGACTTTAGTGCAAAATGTACCTGACATATTAAGTGCAGATCAACTAACATTGTTAGCTCAAATTCTTGAAGATCCTGATAGAACTGTTAGTACTCACATGAAAGTAGTGCAGAGCTTTATCTCTAGTGAGCCGCCAATTGATATTGTTAAGACTTTGCTTTTAGCTAACTGGGATTCGAAAGTGGAAAGTATAATTGATGGCTCACTTAGCGCATATTTAAGTGAGAGAGGTTGGATTCCTGATGCCAATGAGTTGGATATATTAGTTAAACATCATGATAAGGTGGCTAGAATGTATGCTTATCAGCGTATATTCCTATTAGACGATAAAGCTAAAGCAGCTAATCTTTTAAAAAGAGCTTTTGTAAGTGAAGGAAGTAAGGAGTTTAAGGAACAACTAAAGATTATGATTGACCAGTTAGCGGGAGTTTCCAAGTAGTTTCTGTCTGTTTATCGCTCTAGTTGATATTCTAACAGCCTTTATCCATCCACCTTCTTTTATCCATTGATCTAAATTTTTTATCTCCGGATGAAGTGATTCAAGTTGTTTAAAATTTTTTGAATGAATATCTCTTCTTCCATTCTTATATCCTATACCGACCACGGCATGACAAAGTTCGTGATAAATCAAAGCTTCTAAATAGGGCCGGGATTCATCTAGGCGCATGGCTGGGGCGACCCTAACAATTCGTTTCTCAATATTACAGGATGCTAAAACTCTTTTTTGCGGTCTGTTAGACCATACAATCTTATAGTTAAGTAGATTTGATTGATTAGGGAAGTATTTATAAACTAATTTATGCCAAATTATACGGAGGTCATTGCTACTCGTTGGACTCGCTTGGGAGATAATTTTCTTTTTAGGCCTAAGTAGAGAGCTAATTGCCTCAAAGAAGAAACTAAGTTGTGTCGCTTGCAAGTTCATTTATATCTGAAAACTGTGTTAAGTTCCTGAAGTTATTAGTGCTTTAGGAAAGTTTATATTGTGACGATGATAAGAATAACAAATATTTTGTTTATTAGGAATGTAAATACCTGAACCTGCACTAAAGGCCATGGGTATTATCTTGGACACAGTAAAAATGGCAAATTTGATTCAAGATGAAAGCACTTTTGAGGAAGGCTTAGATACTGAAGAGGAGGTCACTAACAGTGATCGAATACTTGATGAGGCATCCGAAGAAGCAGTCGGCACTATCTCTCCAACCTGGGTCAGGGCAAGGGAAGTTGTTAAAAAAGTACGTCCTATCCCTTGGGCATTCTGGAGTCTGATTAGATCTGTTTGGGGACATGAAAATCCAGAATCTATTGTTCTAGATAGTTCTCAGTTTTCTGTTGTTGAAAGGCTTGTCCTTAGAGCGGTGGAAGACTCTGAACTTGTTATGGAACCAGTAGAACGGAAGGGTCAATATGTCGATAGTTATACGGCGCTAGGAGCATCCACTACTTCATCCTTATGTTTTATACATGCGGTATGTAAACGAGTTGCTGTAAGTTTACAAGAAAGAGTTTATAGAGCGATTATAGATGACGCCTTGTTACGAGCTAGACTGGGAGTTATTCTAAGTAAGGCATCTCCAAGGGTAAGCGTTGGTACTGGTTTATTAGTTGGTTTTTCAGGGCGAGCTGGTTTGGCTATTCAATTGGCTTCAGGCTCGGAGACAGAAGCTAGTGATGCCTTAAAAGGTTTAGCCATGGGGCAGGACATTAGCAGCACAGGTCTCAATGTTTATGGATGCGACCCTCTTCAGGTGGGTGCTTTGGCATTAATCTCAGCAGGATGTAATAAACAAATTGCAAGCGGCATATCTGCTTTTGGGATTAGTAAGGAAGATATTATCTTTGGAACTCCTCAGTATGATTGGATGCTCTACTTTCAAGCTATTGAAAAAATGCGGGTTGGAAAAATAGAAACTTTGACGACTGCAGAGTTAGAGTATTTGGGTATTGGGGAAGAAGCTAAGAGTAGGCTGCAAACTATGTCGCAAAAGGCATTTAGAGCTGGTCATAACTTAGAGTGGTTAATGTTAAACTTATCTGAAATGTAAGCTATATGGAAGTAGGTGGATCACGAGAATTGTTGCCCAATGGTAGTGTCATTAATGGACGCTATGAGGTTCTAAGTACCTTAGGATTTGGTGGGATGGGTACTGTGATTAAAGTCAGAGATTTAGCCTTAGACGGTGAGATTGGGGCACTTAAAATTCTATTTCCTCATTTAGCAAGTGACCAGATTCAGTTTGGGCGATTTAGAAATGAGGTTCTTTTAGCTCGCAGGCTATCTCACCCTCATATAGTGAGAATTTATGATTTTGGATCGTGGGAAAAATATTATTTCCTAAGTATGGAGTTCGTAGAAGGCGGTACTTTAACAGATCGTATATACGGCAGAGGTCAAGACAGGCTAATGTTTGATGATGCCATTCGGTATCTTTTGCAAATTTTAGATGCTCTATCTTGTGCCCATAAATCAGGAGTCGTTCATCGAGATATGAAGCCTGACAATATAATGATTACTGTCGGTAACTCCGCAAAAGTGACTGATTTTGGTCTCGCTCGAGCTATTGATATTGATAAAAGATTTACAATGACAGGAGAAACAGTAGGCACTCCTTATTATATGTCCCCTGAGCAACTTGCAGGTGAAAAACCAGATGAAAGAGTGGATATATATTCACTGGGAATTATGGCCTATGAAATGATGATAGGTAGGAGGCCATTCTCTAGTGATAACTATATGGAATTAGCACATATGCATATGACGCAAGCATTGCCTGATATATGTCAGGTAAATGCCAGTACTCCAAAGTGGTTTAGAGAATTTGTAGAAGCTTGTTGTGAGAAACGTAAAGAAGATAGATTTAACAGTAGTGAGGAAGGTGCCAGATTTTTATTAAGTCACCTTGATGAGAAAGACAAGAAAAAGGTCTATCGAGTGCCAGCGGTGCTGTCAGTGGGAACATTGCCTAGTATCAGGGGTAGGGGATCTTACCGAACTATAAAAAGGTTGGGGATGGTGTTCGCATCTTTATGGATGGCGATGCTAATATTCTATATGTTGCCAATTGGCCCATTAACTTATGGTAAGTTGCGATCACATTTTGGAGGTATCGAGAGGGCGTATCCTTTTTTAAGTTTTGATAGAGTAGAGGACTTCCCTGCCCATTTAAATGCTAGAGATTGGTATCAGATCAAAGAACTTTTGATAATGGAGCCAAGTCTAACTACAACTTTTAAAGATCAAATTATTCAAGTATTTTCTACAGAAGATATTGCTCAGATTAGAGTGGTATTAGAAAGAGAAAATAACAAAGAGTTTCTTTTAGACTTGATATTGGCCTCAAAGAATTATGATGTAATTAGGTTTTGTGTAGAGAAACTTAATAGTAGTGGGCCATTTGCCTATTCTGCAGACAAAGAGGACGCCTTAGTCGCTAAGTTAATGTCGTTTAATGAACCTAGCTTACTCGAGGAGTTTTTCTCTGCTTCAAGAGGTGGTCTTTCCTGGCTTAGTAAGAAAGGAGAGTCTTTACTTGTATTTGCATATAGAGCAAAGGCTTGGAATACGTTTAGAGTCCTATTGGAAAGAGGGGCGTCACCTGATGCAAAACTTAGTACTGGGCAGCCAATAGTAACCCTAGCAAGAAAAGAGATGCCTGATGTATATGAATTACTCCAGCAGTATGGAGCTGACACATCTTCTGCAAGTGTTCGATCTAATGGAAAGGCCAGCTATAGTCTAAAATAGATAGATAGAAGCTCTATAATTCTTAGAAATATTTTTCTAGCTTTTTTCTGCCAAAGTATATGGCTATTTCAGCTACTGAGATATTTATAAATATAAATATTATCCCTAGCGCATAACTAATAGGGCCTAGCTCTAGGTTTTTAGTGGAATCAAATGCCAAAAATGCACCGATACTATTCGAAAATATAAAACTTAAGATTATAAGATCTATAAATATTAGCCCAAAACCAAGAAGCATGAATAGTAAGCTACCAAAGCTAGCAGTAACTTCTCCTGGATTTTCTTTATTAAAGTCAGAAAAGTATGCTCCCATTCCCAAGCCGAGGCTTATTAATCCATAAGTAGTGATGAGTGTTGAAGTAAATTTAATTACTAACATACCTGGTGAGGCATTGAGAGCTAGAAGTGATAGAGTGAATAAGGTGGCTAGGAAAATAGAAGATGGAATATACCAAGTGGTAAGTTTAGCCTTAAATATGTCTTTGATGGGAACTGGTGATGCTTGAAGTAACCATATACTTTTCCCTTCAAGTGACCATTGGGGATAGATTATCCTTGTTCCCAACGCTAAGGCGATAAAAGCTTCGAGGCAGGAGTTAGATATGGTTAGTGCATTTATCCACCACATTCTACTCGTCTCAGGTAAACCACTTACGAACCCTACTTGGAAATTGATGATATATAAATATGAAGCTGTAAGAAAAAGAAGCATTACCATTTGGCCTGCTTGTCCGACATTCCTTGCAAAAATCCTATAGTCTTTGACAATAATTCCACGATTTTTTGAGCTTAAAAAGGAAGTTAGTTTGTATAAGGTATTTTGTCTGGCTCTGCTTGAAGATAGTTTCTGTTCGGAGGAGGAGTTCACTGAGGTTAAGCTAGATTGGTAAAATAGTTTAAGAGAAAGATAGGCCATTGATAAGGACAGGATACAAAAGGATATTAGTGCTACTAAATACGTAAGGATAGATTTTCCTGTAGGGGAAAGAATTTCGCCTAGAATATTAGATACCCAATAGGTTGGTAACATAGGGTTACTTATAAAGTTTATTACCGGTAAAAATCGAATTAAGTCATCTATGGAAATGGCTTTAATGCCTTTAGTTTGGGCACTAATTAGTAGTAGGCTATTGGAAACTAGTAGAAGTAGTCCGAGTAGAATAAACTTTATAAATGTTTTAGCTAGTTTATTCGGGAAAATAATAGGGTAAATAGCAGCGAAGCAGTAGGCAAGAGAAGTGGGGATACTAAAAAATATTATACATACAGGTATAGCAAGCAGGTAAAAAGTTAGATCAGTATTTTCTGACTTACCTAAGAATAGAAGAATTGGGACAAAAAACAATAACGACATCCAACTTGTTAGGAGATAAGTTTTTAACAGATTCCCCAGGAAGAAGGAACTTGGTTTTATAGGGCTTTGGTGAATTAGATCTAGGTCTTTAGATGTGAAAAGTTGATTTATCGCGGAAAAGAAGTTGGTAAAGAATAGCATTACAAAAAGAGAGAAAACAAAAAGGTTTAGTATGAGGCTGGGGTGAAGGTAGATGAGGTTCATTTGTTTGCTGATCTCTGTGAGAAATCTAAACCCACCACTGTAAATACTAAACATTAGAGCGATACTAAAGACGATACTCCCAAGCACGCGCACCAAGTTATCTGCCTTAAACGCTTCCTTGCTAAGAAAGTTTTTAATGCTGAAGTAGCTGGGGATCAAGATTAGAGGTAGTTGAACCTTGTTTTGTAATCGGGATGCTTTATTTTTACTAATCATTAGTTAGCTCTAAGAAAGTCGCTTCAAGATTTTCTTCTCCTTTACCTGCCATAGATTTTAGTTCCTGCGGCGTTCCTTCGGCAATAAGACTCCCACCTTTAATTATTCCTATTCTGTCAGAAATTTCCTCCGCTACATGTAGAGAGTGGGTTGATAGGAAGATGGTAGTTCCTTGGCTGGCGTAGTCTCTTAGGTTTTGTTTGAGGGTTTTCGCTCCGCGTGGATCTAGTCCCACCATAGGTTCGTCTATAATGAGAACTTTAGGGCTATGTACTAGGGCCGCGCATGTGGCAAGGCGTTGCCTCATACCATGAGAATAGCTTTCGATTAAGTCGTCTTCTACTTCAAGTAATTCATAGGAGCTTAAAAGCTCATCTATCTTTATGTTCGCATCCTGTAACTTCATGTTGTAGAGCTCGCTTGTGAAGTATAGAAACTCTCTTCCACTAAGCTTCTCATACAGATATGCTCTATCCGGAATGTAACCTGTAAGAGACTTCGCCTTCTCAGGTTCTACAAACATATTAATGCCATTGATAAGTACGGTACCAGAAGTAGGCTTTAAAATTCCCGTTAACATTTTTATAGTAGTTGTCTTCCCAGCGCCATTCATGCCAAGGAAACTGTAAATCTCACCATCATTTACTTCTAATGATAGATTGTTTACCGCCCGATGCGGGCCAAAAGATTTATTTATTTTTTGTAGTGAAATCATTGAGTAGTCTATTAATTGATTCTTTCAATATTGGATAATTGGATAGGTCTAGATTTAGGGTTTTGGAGGTCGGAGCCTCTTCATGTAGTTTGTTTAAATGTTCTAGGAGTGATTTGATCGCAGCTGTTACTGGATGTGTCTCTACATGGATATTGAGAATTGAGTACTTAAGGTCGGGTTTTATTTTGATTAAGACAGGTCCATCAAAGTGTAAGGTCTCCACATTTGTTTTAGAAGGGTCATCACATGTTGCGGTTATGAGTTTGGTTCCTGTTAAAGTACATTCGATTCTAAGCGAATTGTCTGCAGTAAGGGCTATTTTACCATTAAAAAGTTGTCCAAGCGGATTGAAAATTAGCTTTGCGTGAATGAGTATCGTTTGACCCATTAATATTGATTCGGTACTTAGTGTTAGAGTCCTGTTAATATTTTCTTCGATTTGTGAAGTTATTTTAATAAGATTGGTATTATCTCCCACCAAGTAAGACTTTTTTTCTTTCGTTATAGAATGAATCAAAAAAATGGCGGGGTATTCAAGTTGATATATCTTAGTTAATGCCAATAGAAATATTAAGATTGAACTTATAGTCAATAGAACTGTGTATTTTATGTCTTTAGTCATGACTTGCAAAAGTGTTCATAAATGCCTAATAAATTATTTTTTAGGCGAGGTATCGGCCAACAGAATCAGCTATTTTTTGCCCATCTAGTCCAGCGGATACTATCCCTCCAGCGTAGCCTGCCCCTTCTCCAGCAGGGAAAAGACCTTTTATTAGCACGTGCATTCCTTCACTATCTCTTGGTATCCTTACTGGACTAGAAGTACGAGATTCTACACCAATCATTATTCCCTCTTCGGACGCAATGCTAGGACGTGATTGGGAAAAGAATATAAGTCCATTCTTTAGCCTAGTGCTGAGCTCTTCAGGTAGTACCTCTGATAAATCGCTTTCCGTTAATCCAGGTTTATAGGAGCATTTAGGTAAGCTTGTGGAGCGTTTGTCATCTATGAAATCTACTATTCTTTGAGCAGGAGCCTTATAAGCACCTCCTCCAGCATCGAAGGCTGCTTTTTCTATCGCCAATTGGTATTTTAGTCCGCGTAGAGGGTCATCTAAATTTCCTAATTCGTTAATTGGAATTTCGACCACGAGACCTGAGTTAGCAAAGTATGAATTTCTTGTAGAAGGACTCCAGCCATTAACTACAAGTGTATCGGGCTCTGTCATCGCAGGACATACAATTCCACCTGGGCACATGCAGAAGGAGTAAACTCCTCTTGAAGATTGCTGACATACGAGAGAGTAGGATGCATTGGGTAAGTTCGGCAAGTCTTTATATTGCCTGTACTGTATCTGATTCACTGTTTCTTGCGGGTGTTCAATCCTTACGCCTAGTGCGAATGACTTAGCTTCAAGTGTAATATCTAGTGAGTGAAGCATCTCATAGATGTCCCTAGCGGAATGGCCAGTTGCTAGTATTATGGCCTTACTTTCAAATAGACCCTTAGAGGTCTCAGCACCTACGAATTGTGAGCCTTTAATCTTTATGCCGCTTAGTTTGGTGGAGAAGTGAAATTCTGCTCCAGCAGCTTCCAGTTCTTCCCTCATAGATGTGATTATTTTAGGAAGATGATTGGTTCCAATATGTGGGTGTGCGTCGATTAGTATGTCTTTAGATGCGCCATGATGTACGAAGATAGATAAGAGGTCAGTTAGTGAACCTCTTTTATGGGATCTAGTATAAAGTTTGCCATCAGAGAAAGTTCCAGCTCCTCCCTCGCCGTAGCAGTAGTTACTGTCTGTATCAAGGATGGCATTCTTCATTAAGGCTGCTAGGTCAAAGCGCCTTTCTCTGACTTTCTTACCTCTTTCAATGATAATGGGCCGTAGTCCAATTCTGGCCAAGCGATGACTAGCAAAAAGTCCAGCAGGGCCACCTCCTATTACTAGTACACTAGGAGCCTTACTTACATCTGTTAGTTCTTGGTAAATGGGGGCAGAATGGGTGGACTTCTCCTCTTTAAGGATGGCTTCCACTCTAACTCTATAGATGGGACGCTTTCTAGAGTCTAGTGATCGTTTAAGTATGAGGAGCTTTACAATGCTTTCTTTTCTTATTCCAGTTTTTGCAAAGAACTTTTCATATAAAACATCTTCAGAATTTAATTCTTCAGGTCTAATATCTAGGTCAATTTGCATAATCGGTCTTATTATTCAAAGGCACTTAGTTCTTCTTCTAATTCCTGATCGGAGAGCTCTTCAAGC
The DNA here is from genome assembly GCA_964353175.1 of uncultured Bdellovibrionales bacterium. Taxonomy (GTDB): domain Bacteria; phylum Bdellovibrionota_C; class UBA2361; order SZUA-149; family DAOLCO01; genus JAIYCX01. The sequence goes on from CAYGUX010000002.1 coordinate 143,395, forward strand.
GCATTCTCTGGATTTGCATTGAGATCGGCAGCCTGATCTTGAGCCGCTGTGTTTTCTTTGGGCTTCTCTTCATCAGTACTTACATTTCCCTGAAGGTCTTTTAATTGCTCAGAGAGTTTTTTAAAGTAAGTATTCCTTTCAATAAGGGCTTCTGTAGAAGGCGCTTGTCCCTTTAGATTGCTCAGTGAATTTTTAATATCAGAATTCCCCTGATTTTGATTGCCTCGATTCATTAATATTGCGTATGGGTTTGCAGACTGTGGGGTGGGGGGAGTACTCGTATCTGTATTAGGCAAGGGTCTTTTGGAATCTTGTACAGATAATGGTACTGCTAGGTTTTTTTGTCGAAAGTTTGCAATTGGAGTTTCTTGAGAATTGTTCTCATTCTGGAGAGGTAATGGGGCAATATCCTGGACTAATAATGCATCAATTTTTAGAGATGAATTTCCTTGTTTTTTATTCGTAGTGCCAGTTAGGGAAAAAACAATAAACACTCCAAAAAACAATAGAATATTCACAAGGTTTTTTTTAATAAAAACTATGTTCAATCGATCGGCCCTTTTTTAACTTCTTTATAAGAATTAATTTTAACGTCGCCCTTAGGAAATTGATACTGCATAATTTCGCAATCTTCTATAAGATTTAAAAATTCATCTCTGACAATCTCCTTAACTCCCCAAGATGATAAATGAGGGCTGAGGATTTGGCAATCTAAGTATTTTAATCCCATCTTATCTAATACGCCTACTAGAGCATGAAATGCAGCTTTAGATGCATTATTTTTTGTCCTAAACATGGACTCCGCTGAAAATATATTTTTGACGAGAACTCCATATATTCCCCCAACCAACTCGCCCTCAAAGCTTACTTCTATAGAATGAGCGATCTTTAGCTCATTAAGTTTAATATAAGCTTGAATCATCTCCTCTGTTATCCATGATGAATAGGAGTTGCCTAAGTATTCTTTTCTTTTGGTATTTTTACATGCATGAATTACGCCAGAGAAGTTTAGATCGCTGGTGAAGGTGAAGTCAGATTTCCGTAATTCTCTGAGTAGCCTTTTATTCGGATTATATTGAGAAATATCAAGGATCGCCCTATTCGGAGGTGAGAACCAAGGTATCTGCTTAAGGTCGCTGTGCGGCCAAGGAAAGATGCCCTTGGAATATGCGTCTATAATTGTCTCAGGGTGCCAATTAGCGCCAACCCCAATTAGACCTGAATCTTCGTCACCTAGAGTGGCTGGTGGAAAAGAGAAGGGCTCCATATTACCAAATTGATGAATAGTGGGCTTATTGTATCGAAGTATATCGATAGGTAGTAAAAAAAATCGGGGTGACACGATTCGAACGTGCGACCCCCTGCTCCCAAGGCAGGTGCGCTACCAGGCTGCGCTACACCCCGATGTAAATACTGGTAAAAAAGATACCAAATATTAAGTAGGTGGGCTTCTATAATATAGGGCATTAATTTGCAAGGGGATACCTTGAAATTGCAGTAAATTACTCAGAATTTACGTCTATTGTCTTCGCTGGGATTCTTTAAATTCAAATTTGCAAATAAGGCCCTAGCTGCAATAGATCTGAAGCCTTGATTGAAGAGGGTTTCTTGATCTATTTCTGCCAGGGTACAGCCAAGTTTATGAATGAGTATGATAGGATCATAACCAAAACCACCATTGCCTTGCGGTTTTTCCAGTACTTCTCCCTCTAATATGCCTTCACCACATATAGTAATTTGGGACGAAGGGTCATGAAAAGCAAGTACTGACCTAAATCTACAGCTCCTATCCGAGTTCTTTTTCCCTTTAAGCTCATGAATAAGCTTTGCGATCCGAGCCTCATCTGTGTCAGCGTATCGTTTAGAGTGTAGTCCTGGCCCTCCATTCAGGGCATCTACTTCTAGCCCCGAGTCGTCACCTAGAGAGGGTAAGTTGCACCAAGAGGAGCATTCTTTTGCCTTAAGAAGGGCATTTTCTTTATAGGAGGTGCCAATTTCATCTGTTTCTCTAAATTCTGAGAGTCTATATTCGATTTTAATCTCACTCGGCATGGATAATTTTATTCCATATTTAATGCTAGTGGCATTTAATTCTAAAAACTTGTTATGATTAAAAGTAGAAAGTACTATTCTCATTTTGTATAAAAGGTTAGAAGTTGTTTAACGAAAGCTATCATTCATGGATTGTAATGAAAATGTGTTATCTTTTCTCCCTCATATTCTTATTAACATCAATAGATGTTTCTAGTGCTCAAGATGCCTATAAATGGACTGATAAGTCTGGCAGGGTAATTTATGGTAATAAAGCTCCAAAGGCGGCGTCTTCTGTTAAGGGCATTAAGACTAGAGAGCTATCCACATATAGCTCTACAAAGGTATTAAAGCAGATGGGAAGTAGTCTTCCTAAGAAAACAATGCCAGAAGGTACATATACTTCTAAGGGGTCGAAGGCTACTAGTGAAAATAGATCAAACCAACTGGGAGTGGGGGAGCTAGTGCTTGAGACGGAAGAAGTTCAAGTTGTAAAAGCAGAGGACGGTAGCTTTTCATCTGTAAAAGTTCAAGTTATAAATTCTAATGAGAAGGATGCTTTAGATGTGAGTGTTGCCTTCAAGTTTAGTGATGGCCAACTTATCCCGGCGGAGGGAGCTTTTGAGATTCCAGCGAAAGAAAAGGCCGAATATAAGATACCTGATGAATTATTGCCGGTAGAATTAAATGCTAATAGTCCTGACGAATTGCCAAAGGCCATTACTCATGGACTTGGACTATAAGAATAGTTTAGTGGGTTGAATCTGGGGGGACGCCTAGATATTCATGGTAAGCCGTAGGAGTGTAGCTAAATAGAATCAAGTTTTTCTTATGGGGATCTTTTTCTCTGCCACCGATTAAAACTGTTTTGCAGTTAGATTGAAATTCTTCTGATTGCGCTTCTAGCCATTCTATTCTTGAAAGATATTCCCCTGCCTTAGTAGGTGCTTTTAGGGAATGTATGTTTATCCTCTTCCCATAGTAGTAGAATAGGGTATCAAATGATTCGTCGCTTCTTTTTTTTATGAAGATAATCTTTTCTTGGCCTAAATCTTTTTCTTTCAATAGTTTCGCAAATTGCAAATAAGAATGTGAATATCCCTTAGCGAAGAAAAATTGAATTGGCAGTGTTAAAAATACAATTAGAAACCAAGAGGTGAAGTAAATGCTTAATCGAGTATTATGGTTCTTTGAAAAGGTTTTGATCCAGTTAGATAGCAATAATAGAATTAGGAGTAGAATAATTAATCCAATTGAGGTTGTGATTGGTAGATCATTCAGTCCAATTAGGAAGGGACTTTTGTAGGGGGCGAAGTATGGTAAAAAGATTTTAAAAATATGTAGTACAATACTAGCTCCTATAAGTAACCTTGCAACTTTGTCCCAGTATTTTAGACTAATATGCTGATATTCGTTTGACAATTGATGGGCCAAGATACCTGCGATAATTGCTAAATGTGGAACGATAGGAAGGAGGTATGCTCTTCTTTTACCTGATGAGAGGGAAAGAAAGATTAGTAAGGAAAATGCTTGAATAAGTAGAGTTTTAATCCACATTGTTCTATTTGATAATTGCGACGTGTGCCCTTTGCTTTTAGAATAGCTTATAATTCCAACTACAAGAATGAAGATCAGGCTTATAGGGGTCTGGGTGAACAGGTGAGGAATATAGAACCATAGTGGTTTAGCAGGGATACCTTTTGTCCCTATGAACCTACTAACATTTTCAAATATCAATTGCCTTGATACAAAACCTGAATTTCCACTGGAGTATGCGGAGTAGTACCAAGGACTAGGAATTAGAAGAATTGGAATTAACCCAATATTTAAGTACCAATCTTTGAGGAACTTAAAGGAGAGTGTTTTATATCCATATTTATATATAAGGAGTGGAGCGCTTGCTACAACAAAAAGTACTGGTCCCAGTGGTCCTTTAGCTAGTACCGATAGTCCTAGAAGTGTACCAACAATGAGTAGGTCTATCTTGCTAGGTTTGAGTTTTGTCGTCTCAGAAAAAATATGCAAAAAGTAGAATAGCGCACAGTGTAAAATGGAACAAAATAACATATCCACTCTTCCGTCCATGCTCATTTGAAGAAAACAATAACTAGAGAAGAAAAAACAGAGAGTAAGTTGGGCCGTAGCTGTTCCTAGATGTCTTTTGGTAAATAAGAAGGAAACAAAAGCCATAATAAAGCCCCCCAACAACGAGGGTAGTCTTAGAGAGAAATCACTGAGTGCTCCTCCGAGGAGTTTCGATAAAATTGCTCCTACCCAATGAAAGAGGGGTGGCTTAGAAGGAATTACCTCTCCATGGCGTAGAGGGAGTACCCAGGTATCATAGTTGAGAATTTCCTGTATTACCACGCCTTCACGTGCTTCTGATACTTGAAAAGCTCGTTGGGAGAGTATTATAAACACACTGACTACAATCCAAACGAGGAATAGCAGAATTACGCTCCAATGATACTGGCTAGAATTGTTGGATTTATGTTGACTTGATGAATGCATCCAGATGGTAAAGAAGGCGAATTTAATCTTATGCTATCCAATCACTAAACACGATTGATAGAATAAGTACGCTAATGAGTATAAATGATCCTACTTCAATAATTGTCACAATACCTCTGAACAATAACTAATTTTGTATTTTAAAATCTTAAGATGATTAGGATTTAACTTTAATCATCTTACCTCGTAATGAGATAATACAGCCTTAAAGTGCTGTTAAATTTTGCCTGTGATAGCACAAAGTAAGTTGTACGGCTATCTTTGAACGAGTGAAAGTGTAAGTGACTATAGTTATAGGATAAAAGGCTAGATATTAAAAAATAAATACCTAGCCTTTTTGATTTGAGAGGTATTTTTAAGCCACTCTTTTATTAGAGATAAGAGCAGGTTTAGTCCTTTTGGTAGTAGGAATTGTTTTTCTTCTTACTGGCCTTTCTGCTCTAAGGATATTTAGCTCATTATCATCCACTACGTCATTCTCTATACGATCAAAGTGAGCCGTATCTAATAAATTGCTTTTCAATTTAATCATTGCTGATTTTTTCACCCTAGAGATATGGCATCTACTATAGCCCAATGAAGACGCTATCGCTACAAGTGCCTCATCATCGCTATATGATCTTTCTAGTACAGCTTTTTCAAGGCTATCTAAAGAGTCTAGCGCAGTTCGGCAAACGCCTATTTTTTCTCTTCTAAGTACAATTTCTTCTGGAGTCTCTTGATCCTTTTGAGAATATAGTTCCTGATCGACTAGATGAATATATTGAGAATAGCTAGAGGCGGTGCTCTCACTTTCATTCTCGCTGTCTTTGTCTCCATCTACGGTTGTTTGGAAATTGTTGATTTGAGTCGCTCTTGCTACTGCTCTAACAAGGTGTCCTCTTAGATGATAGAAAAAGAAAGTCATGAAGCTAGCACCTTTTGAAGGGCAAAATCGTTGTGCTGCTTCGCATAGAGCCAAATCTACGATTGAATCTACATCATCCAAAGGCATATGAACTCGCCATCTTCTAAGGATACTTCTGGATAGCTTACGACCATTCTCTCTATGTTCAAGAACGATAGTCTCATAGATTTGAGTCGCTTTTTCTTTAGCGGAAATTCTTTTTTTAGGTTTAGTGGCTACTTTGGACTTTTTGGAAGTAGATTTAGATCTAGTTGGAGTGCTTTTTCTCGCAGATAGTCCAGTTTGACCTTTAGTGGCTTTTTTTGGAGCCTCTTTTTTAACGGTCGATTTCTTTTTAACTACTTTTTTTTCTACTACTTTTAATTTACTTTTTGCCATACCCTTACTTACTGCCTCCAAAAAACAATACTTGTTTATGAAACCATTTTAGTTTGCGTTTAATTTCTTCATTCCCTAAAATGTATCTGTTTCCCCTCAGGAAGAGATCCGACCCTGCCTGCACACACTCATCCTTTTTCTTAGGTTTCTTGCTTCAGTATGATTATAAGTAGTTGAAATCATATGAGGGGAGGGGTCTGAAAGTTGAATTTACTTGGTCATATAGTTATAAGTTAGTAGTAAGGCCGGTGAGGATAAATCTGATTAAGCAGAGTCAGAAAATTGTCGATAGACTTTAAGAAGTAGTTGAAAACTAGAATTATCATTCCAAGACAAAAATTATTGGATATAGTATTATGCCAGCATTACTACTTGGTAACTGATTTTAATCCAGAGGTTATAGATTGACTAAAATGACTAGTTCCAAAGAATCAAAAGGATCCAAAGATACTGTATCTCGAAAAATGTATGAAGGATTTACCCCTGGCTCTAAAGAGCTTGTGGAGGAAATTGTAAAAGATCATATGGGATGGTCTATAAGTATAGCAAAGAATATTGCGAGAGCTTGGAATCTCGATTGGCAAATTGACGGCCTTGATGGTGGAGCCTATGAGGCTTTAGTCTTTTGCGCAGGTAGATTCGATCCAGCTATGGGGGTTCCTTTTAGAGGTTATGCTAGAAGAAGAATTCATGAGGCATCTACTGAAGAGGCTAAAAAGTCAAAGGCTTGGGCGCAAAGTACTGGCGCATGTGATTCTGAAATTGATGCAGAAGCAAGAGAACTTTCAGCTAAGATATTCGACTTATTTCCAGAATTGAGAGACGGGTTTCTCCCATCCGCTTCAAGTAGTAAGAAAGATGAGGATAGTGGAATGAGAGGCTCTATTAAACAGTTGATTACTGGAGCAAGCTTAATCTCAGCTTTTAATGATTCAACCACTGAAAATCAAGAACATCTAGTCGATCACAAAAGATTGGTAGAATTATTATCGACATTAGAACCAGTTCATCAGGAAATTCTTTGGGCTATATACTATCAAGGACTATCAATGCGAGCGGTAGCAGATCTATGGGGACTTGATGATTTAGCAGTAATGCGAGAACATAAAGAAATTATAGAGTTTCTATCCGAAAAGATAGGTGACCAAAAAAATCCTGCCATAAAGGCTTTGAAAGTTAGGAGGGGTCTTAGGGTTAAGTCAATTGATATGAAAAAGAAACAGTCTAAAGGTACTTTTTCTGAGATGTTAACTGGAGTACTCTCTTCAGCGATTATAATTTTTACATTAATGGGGATATTCTAATGACAAAAAAAGTATCTGTTGTAGATAATATTCGAAATGTGGATCAAGTATCTCGCTTGGAAGAGTTGGAAAAGCTTGAAAAGCTCAGAGAGGTTTCAGGTATCTCTTCTACATCATCCGTAAGTAGAGTTGGTAGCCAAGGTAGAGTAGAGGGTGTGGGACCTCGAATAACTGAAAGTAATCAAGCAGAAGTGCTAGCAAGAATCGATACTGAAGCTCAAAAGATGTTTGCTGGGAAACGCATACCAAGGCAGAGACAGAAAACGATTACTGATGCTCTAAAGATGGCAGTAATGGCTGCTACAGTGAAAGAGGAGATGGAAGAGTAGATAGACTATTCTCCTAGCTTTCTTCCCCAGAAAAATCCAACCTCGTATTTTAACGCGATCCTTTCAAACTTTTCAAGTGAATAACTCTGATACTTGTTTTTAAGAGTTGAGAGCTGTGTGGCAGTTAGTTTCTTTTGATTTGTTTCTCCAATGCCTAAGTTTTTAATTTCACTGAGCAGATCGTTCATGGAATCATAGAAGCTAATAAAGTTATGTTTTTCATAACGGACAAGTTCTAAGGCCTCTCTATTCTGAAACGCTTTTTTCAAGTCTTCAAACTTGGGTAAATTATGAGGAGAGCTATCATCTTCAATTAATTCAGTCTTGATTCTTCTCAATTCATCAAATGTGCCTTCTAGTATTATGGCGACAGCAAATACGCCTTGGGGCTTTAGGGAATCCAATATTAATTGAGGTATATTCTTTACCTCAGTCCATTGGAGACTAGTGCTACTCGCTAATAATGAAAATGCATTCTTAGCGAGGGGTAGGCTATCGATATCGCCGCAGATAAGGTTTACTGCCTTATGCTGTTCATCTAATGTTAAAAGCATTTGCTCTGAAATGTCTAGCGCGTACAAATTAGAGCCTTCTCCGGTAAATTTAAATAACTTTTGTGTGAGCACACCTGTCCCAGCTCCCAAGTCTATAATCGGGCCATCTGGGAACCGCTCTGGGCAATGATGGATTAGATGATTTGCTATGTTTTGATGCGTTTCAGAATGTTTGTCGTAAGTCTTAGATGCGCGACTAAATGAGTCTTTAATTTTATTTTTAATTGATGCTGAAGTCATGATTTTGTATCGATTCTAGGATTTCAAATTTATGATTATAGGGAAGTAAGTGAGAGGCAGTTTGAAGTAAAACTAATTTGCTATTGGTTAGTTCATTGTTTATTAAAACTGCGTGATGATGAGGAATAAGATTGTCACTTTCTCCATGTATTAGCAGACATGGATTTCTAAGCTTATTTAAATCATTGCTTAGGTTGGTAAGCTCTAAGTATGAGAGTGCTTCTACTAGGGAATCTGTACTTAAACTAAGTGCGGCCGTCTGATAAGCGAGGCATTGTTTAATGCTCTCTGTTCTACTCGGTTTAGTGGGCGCAATTAGTTTAATATAGAATCTTTTTAAAGCTTTATCTCTATCTTTGGTAAGATCAAGTTTTAATGCCTTAAGTTCTGATAGGTTTTGTTCGTTTTTAAAGTTAAAATTAGAAGTAGGGCTTAAAAGGATTAGTTGAGTCTCATGATCTTGAAAGTTTATACAGTAATCCAGCGCAATTAAGGCTCCCAAGCTCCAGGCAATTATGCTAAGAGGTTTATCGTTAAGTTGTTCAATGTGGTTTTTGATAACCTCTTTGGGCTGCCTAGACTTATCTTTAAAGAGAGTTTCACAGTCTATAACAGTTAGACTGCCTAAATCACTAGATAAATTATCGCTTAAATCTATTTGGGCGTTTTGTAAAAGTTCTTTGAAGGATTCTGAGCTAAATCCCCATCCTGGCAGTGCAATGATATTTTTCATGAGATATGGGACTTCTTGGGAACGTATGACTTATCCCAGCTCTTTTTTAAACATTCTTCCAGTTTTTACGTAACTATTTACAGAAAATTTTATGTATTTTATCTCTTCCTCGCTTAGTTCTCTTACTACTTTAGCTGGGGAACCAAGGATTAGTGATCGAGGTGGGAACTTTTTCCCTTCTGTAATAAGTGAGGCTGCCCCTACAATTGAATCTTCTCCGACCTCAGCTTCGTCAAGTATTATAGAGCCCATTCCGATAATGCATCTTGAAGAGATGCTAGCACCATGAATGATAGCTCTATGTCCTATGGTCACATCAGAACCAATAATAGTGGGTGTTCTTCCATGGGAGGTGTGAAGACATGAGTGTTCCTGAATGTTAGTTCTTGCGCCTACTTTGATTTGAAGTAGGTCACCTCTGAGTACGACACCAAATAAAATCGTGGCATCCTCTTCTATTATAACATTCCCGATTATAGTCGCATCTGGGGCTATAAATGCCGTCTCATGAACATTCGGAGACCATCTGTCATTTGAGGTAAGCGGTTCACCTGATTTATGATCTATTGCTGGAATATCAATTAGCATACAGACCCACTAAAAAATCGATTAAAATAATCTTAAAGCTTCCTTGATTACCGTCTCTGGAGTTGGTCGCATGTGGTATTCTAGATTCTTCGCATAAGGATATGGGCAATCTCTTCCTGAAAGAACTAGAGGAGGAGCATCTAAATAATCAAATAACTCAGTAGCGATTAGAGAAGATAACCAAGTACCAACACTAGCAATCGGCCAAGTTTCTTGAACGATTAAAACACGATTCGTCTTTTTAACTGATTCAAAGATTGCTTCTTGATCTAGAGGTCTGATAGTTCTTAAATCTACAACTTCTGCGGATTTACCTTCTTTCATTAATTCTTCTGCGGCAGCGAGTGAAGTCACTACAGCCTTCCCCCAGCAAAGAATCGTCAGGTCAGAGCCTTCTCGCTTAATGTCTGCTTTTCCAATTGGTATAGTATATTCACCTTCTGGAACTTCTCCTTTTACACCATACATCGCTTCTGATTCCATAAAGCAGATTGGGTTAGGATCTCTAATCGCAGACTTTAAAAGGCCTTTTGCATCATAAGCTGTACTCGGGCAAATAACATAAAGACCAGGGCAGTGTGCATATAGAGATTCAAAGCTCTGGGAATGTTGACTTGATAGTTGATGCACAGATCCTGATGGTCCTCTAAAAACTACTGGACACTCTATTGTGCCGTTCGTCATATATAATGTTTTTGCCGCTGTATTTATTACTTGGTCAATAGCAATTAAGGAAAAGTTCCAAGTCATAAATTCTATGACCGGCTTTAGGCCTGCCATCGCAGCTCCAGCACCAATCCCAGCAAACCCATTCTCACTAATAGGAGTATCTAAAACTCTCTCAGCGCCGAATTTTTCAAGCAAGCCTCGTGATACTTTATAAGCACCATCATAGTAACCAACCTCTTCACCCATTAAGAATACTTTGTCATCTCTAGACATTTCTTCTGCTAAGGCCTCATTTAGTGCGTCTCTTATGCTAATCTGTCTCGTCATAATTCAATTAGTTATTTTTTAAAAATGAATAAGCTTTATTATAAATAGGTGTGGTCTTCTATCGTAGATAGATCTGGTTCTGGAGATTCTTCAGCAAATCTAACTGCATCCTGAACTTCATCCTCAACAGAATCATGTATGCTAGGAATTTGAGTCGCTAGATGAGGGAAGTCTCTTTCCAATCTTGCTTTTGCCAATATCAATGGATCTCTTTGTTTCCATTCTTCCACTTCATCCTTGGATCTATATTTCCCAGGATCTGCCATAGAATGGCCTCTATATCTATATGTTTTGAATTCTAAAAGCATCGGAAGGGATTGTTCTCTCGCCCTATCAATAGCTTCTTTAGCTGCATAAAAACAATCAACGATATCTACGCCTTCTACTGTAGCTCTTGCCATCGGATAACCTAGGGCACGCACAGAAGCATCTTCTGTTACCATTGTTCTGCTTAGAGGAGTCCCCATTGAGTAGTGATTATTTTCTACGATAAAAACTACTGGTAATTTCCATAAGGCAGCTAGACACATTCCTTCATGAAATGGCCCAATGGATACTGCTCCATCCCCACAGTAACACAGAGTTACTTTCCCATCTTTTTTATATTTGGATGCAAAAGCAAGTCCTGCACCAACTGGAACTTGCGCACCAACAATACCCCAGCCCCCCATAAAATTGGTTTCTGGTTTATAGAAGTGCATTGAGCCACCTCTTCCACCAGCACAACCAGTGGATTTTCCGAATAGTTCTGCCATTCCTTCTCGAGCAGTTCCACCTTTAGCTAAGTAGTGAGCATGAATTCTGTATGCAGAGATTACATAGTCATCTTTGTTTAGCGCGGCAATGGATCCAGCAGCTACTGCTTCCTGTCCAATGTAGAGGTGAAGGAAGCCCCCAATTTTTCTTTGGGTATATGCTAGAGCCGCTTCTTCCTCAAAGCGTCTCATTAATAACATCTGCCTGTATAGTGAAAGTAGGGTATCTCCAGTCATAATATATGAGGGTCCTAAAGTTGTTTGTAAGCTGAAATAAAAAAGCTAATATTTAGGGCGTTTAACTAGCAGAGATTTTAGGGGTTTAAAACTGTCTGAATCACGAAAATATTCCGCTTAAAGAGGGAATGGGGCTAAGTTCTTGTTATTGATTGAGATATTAGTTGAGTGGATGGCTAGGAAAATTGCGGATTCAAATGATAAATTGATTGTTGGAACCCTAAGGCCAACAAGGGGGTATCACGGAGATTTTTATTAGTTCAGGGTTCTAATAATTCTCACTTAAATTCTTCTGCCTTCCACTGCAGCTCGATAAATAATTAGCAGTCTAAGTACCTGATTAGAGGCTAATCTGAGGGAGGCCTGGCATCCAAATCTAGAGGCAACACCCGTTCTAAATTTTATCGGTTCCTCATTCATAAATATCAAAAGAATCCGCATCTTTGATTGTACTGGAAACCAGCGCCTTTTGTCTAGCTTTAAAAGTTGTAAAAATTGTAACATTTGTAATAACTTGCTTGCATGAGAAATATTAATTTAATAGCCATTGATCCAAGCCTTAGTCAGTCAGGTTGGTGCTTGTTCTCAATGGACTCTGAAATACCAAAAGCCTATGGGATAATAAAACCTAAACCTGAAAAAGGATTTCTAGGAGATAGACTTTTATCGCTTCAATCTCAGATTGAAGAATTATTTCGCTCCTTGCCTTTGTCAAAAGGCGATATATTAATTTGTGAAGGCCCAGCTCCAATTACTTTAAATCCTTCCTCTTCTATTAAGGTAGAGCAGGTGAGAGGGATTTTTGAAGCTATAGGTCGGGGTATGCACCTTCATGTTCCAGGTAGAGTAAATCCAAGAACAGTTCAGACAGAATTATTGGGTCTTCATGGGAAACAAAGAAAGAGAGAAGAAGTAAAAGAGGTTGCTAGAAAAGTGGTTAAAAGTATTATTGGAATTTGTCCAGATCAAGTTAGTATGGAACAGGATGTGGTGGATTCTATATTGATTGGATTGATTTCTATTTCAAGAGTGAAGAGAGCGCAAGTGAGCGGTATGAGCTTAGTGGAAATGTTTTCTGAAAAAGGAAATTCTTTATCCAGGGGTAGTCAGGGTAGAGGGATGAGATGGAGCGCATCTAAAAATCTAAAAATTAAGTGATCTTTAGTAGTTGAAAATTAAAAAAGAAATTAAGAGCTTACTTTTTCTAGTGCTGTTAATAGTATTATATAGTTACTTGCCTAATGGAATAATTATCGAGAAGATTGATGGGGCAGGGGCTCTTGAAAGTAGTAGGGTTATAAGTTCAAGTGGATATTCTACGGCTAGAGTTTGTACTCAGAATCTATTTCGACTTGGGGATAGAGGTCTTGAGAGTACCTTCTATAAAGAACAGATTGCTTATCTTGTAGAGCGGATAGTGGAAGCCCGTTGTTCGGTGGTCGCCTTACAAGAAGTTGCAGGCAATAACAAACAGTCTCGCGAGATTCTATCTCGATTAACAGAATTGTTAAATTCTAATTTCAGTGGGGCAAAATTTAATTTTCTAATTGGTGATTCAAACGACAAGTATATTCGAAATGCTTATATTTATAATTCATCAGCAGTAAAGCTTTTATCAAAAAAAAGCCTTTATCATGATTCACTCCCAAGGTTGTCTTTTAGGTCCGCTCCTTGGTCTTATGTTCGGGGGCCTTTAATTGCTGAGTTCTCTTTGCAGGAGGTCGGCAACCAAAAGAAGTTAGTTTTAATCAATTATCACCTAAAGTCTAAATCGAGAGGATATAAGGATAAGACAGGTTTGGACTTTGAATTATCTAGAGTCATTTCTGCTGCAGGAATTAGGGAGGAGATTGATGCTTTTATGAAGTCTCAAAGTCAGGATTATGTAGAGATCCTACTTGGGGATAGGAATGCTGATTCTGAGAGTGCTACAGCAAGCATATTCTCTGGGATATTGGATTTAGATGATTTTAGAGGGAGTCAGCCTTGTGAGATAGAGAGGAGTGGTGAGGCTAGTTGTGAAATGGATCATTATACCAAAGCTAGTTTTATTGAAGTGCTTGCTAGTAAGAACTTACAGGAATCGACAAAGCTTTATACTCATCAATATAGGGGGAGAGGTAGTATTTTAGATGAAATATATGTTTCTGCGGAAGATTTTAGTAGAATTGAGAGCTCTGATAACAAACAGATCAAGGCTGGGGTGGTGGGGGAGTTTAAAAAAGGTAGCGATCATTTGTTATCTTGGGTAGAAGTAAGTTTAGAATAAAATAAAATTGTAGGTCTAGTAGTCTTATGTGGATAAAAAGTGCCGGAGAAATTAGTGGGAGTTGTGATCAAATTTCAACAAGCGTATCAACGCATATCTTGTGTCAGGGAGACAGCGTTGCCTTATTTGATGCCTCAGTATGGGGATTAAGAGAGGATCTTGAAGATGCGATTATTAAGAAGGCGAATTCTTTAGACTACGTATTTATAACTCATGCACATTTTGACCATTTAGGATGTTTGCCGAGTTTAAAACAGAAGTACCCGAATTTGAAGGTAGTTGCTGGAAGTGAGACAGTAAAGCTACTTTCTGATACTAAACTGATCGAACAATTATTTATTCAGAATAGAGAATCAGCCATTGCATTAGATCAAGAATTTAACTTGAGTCTAAATGTATGGAAGGAGTCTCTTAGGATAGATATTGTATTAAATGAAGGTGAGGAAGTTGATCTGGGTAGTGGTGTTGTTGTAAAGGCTATTTTTCTTCCTGGGCATACGATTGACTCAATGGCTTACTTGATCAAGGCAGACGGAGTTCTTGTGTCTGGGGATGGTTTAGGTGCTTATAATGGTCGTGATTTTGTTACGCCTAGTTTTTCCGCGAGCTTTAGTGATTATTTATCAAGCCTTTCAAAGTTAGGTAATCAAGACGTACAAAAGTTGTCTTTAGGACATTCTGGAGTTTTGACTGGTGAGTTAGTCCCTAGATTCTTAGCTGACTTGGCAAATGATTCAAAAAAATTGGCGAACGAAATTAAGCTAAGGTTTGAAGAAGGGGAGTCTAAGGAAGATATCGCTCTAAGTATCGCAGATGAGTGGGAGAGTGAACTAAGATTACCAGAGGGTCCTTTTAGAGAAATTCATAAAGAGTGTATTCAGGGGATCGTAAAGGCTGTATTATAGAATATCAGCCACCCTATCAAAGCTGACACAAAATCATTAGTCTACTCGTTCTCACGCGAGGCAAGTCTCCTGTCTCCCGTGGTTCTTTTAATTTTCCTGAGGGCAAAAATCATACATAAATCTAAACCAAGTTCGAAAAGCATCCGCGATTTGCTTATTAACAATAACTGTCATTGAAAAATCAGTTTCATGAATTCCCCCTACATGAATATTAGATAAAATATTTACGCGAGGGCCAAAAATATCTATGGCGCAGGGAGTAGAATATCCTTCTGGTAGGAATTTAAAATTTTTCCCAACATGTTTAGTTATTTCATGCGAAGCCATTTTAACCTCATGGTCGAATAGATGGAAATAGTTAAGTTTCATCCTGTTGGCTTCTTTAATGAATCTTGGGAAGAAAAGTTTAAGCCTCTTATCCATCCAAGCACCTTTTGCGCCGATACAGTAAAAATCTTCTTTTACTTGGAGAATATCATTCATATAGTTTCTCCAACCTTCAATGCCCCTATACATGAAAAACTCTTGTTCTGCTGATTTGTTACTATAAAGAGATTCTAGTCCAGGCATTACGCTTTCGAGTAAAACTTGCTTCTCTTTAACTAACTCCATCAGCTTTTTGGGGCCAACAGCTTGGTATCTGTTCTCCTTGGATTGGATAATTTCAAACACAAGACCTTTTTCGACCAATCTGTTTATTGAGTCATATACGTTTCTTCTATGTACAAGTGACTTCTGAGAGATCTGCCCTACGGAGAGTTCTCCATCTTTTAGGAGTACTTCATAAATTTTTGACTCATTTTTAGGGAGCCCAAGTTGCTGAAATATATGGGTATACATAAAATAATATATAAGTTATAGGTGGTTGTATCATGTAGGGGTGGTATTTGCCACTCATGGAAGTTCAGATACTTAGGGAGACATTATTAGTGTGAATTTTCATTTCAAGGTGCTGTAAATATGGAATCTCTGATCTCTCTACAAGAAGTCTTCTTTCTCATGGCCAGTTTTGCTCTGGCCATGATTGTCGTCGTGAAAATCAAAGAACACATACATGTCTCTGCTGATGATTTTTTGCTAGCGGATAGAAATCTCAGCTGGATAAGTGGGGCATTTTCAATAGCAGTCAGTTGGGTGTGGGCACCAGCAATTTTTATTGCTTCGCTTCAGGCATATACTAAAGGCATCGCTGGAGCTTTTTGGTTTATTTTTCCAAACGTACTATGTTTTTTCATCTTTGCTCCTTTTGCGGTTAGGTTGAGAAAGTTAATTCCTGAAGGTTACTCCTTTCCTGATTTTATTTATCATCGTTATAAGGGAAATACGATTCTTCATCTTTGTGTTCTAAGCATCTTTTTCGGCTACCAACTTGGTTCTATTGTTATAAATTCTTTAGCAGGAGCTCTTTTACTAAATCAGTTGAGTGGTATTAAGGTAGATCTTGCGATTGTTATTATGCCCGCAGTCGCTCTTTTATATTCGATTAGAGTTGGTCTTCGTGCGTCCGTTAAGACTGATATTTTTCAGATGCTTTTTATAATTTTAGTCATCTTTGGACTGATTCCTTGGGCCGTATTTAGTTCTGGTGGCGTTGATCGAATATTATCTGGCCTAGGCGGAAAGTCAGGAGAGTATGGATTCTTTTTGAATCCGGCGATTGCATTTTCCTTCGGCATACCGATGACTCTAGGTCTCGTATGTGGGCCTTTTGCAGATCAAATGTTTTTTCAACGAGCTTTTGCGGTTAGAAGGAAGGACATAGCTAAGACTTTTATCTTGGGTGGTCTGTTGTTTGGCTTAGTACCGTTACTTTTATGCCTGCCTGGCTTCATTGCAGCCGCAGATCCTACCTTAGTAATCGAAAATCCAGAGATGGTTGCACCGATTGTTATCGCAAAGTTCTTACCACATTGGGCATTGTTGTTATTTGTTTGGATGGCAATGTGTGGACTCAGCTCTACTTTGGATTCTTCATATTGTGCAATTAGCTCTTTAGGGGCGATCGATATTTATAAGAGATATTTTAAGGCCGATGCTAGTGGAGACGAGATAGTAAAAATCTCCCGCACTTTTATGCTTACTTTCACAGTCGTAGGTATAGCAATAACTCTTACTCAACCCAAATTGCTTTGGTTGTCACTTATTTATGGAAGCCTCGCCTCAGCGGGATTCTTCCCTATTGTTTTTGGAGCATATTCTGAAAATATCCCTCCGAAAGCTTTGATATGGTCTATTTGTTTGGCGATAGTTATTGGCCTGCCTCTTTCCATATATGCTAACATACTTGAGGATACAAATTTAATAGTCTATTCTGCTCTGTTTAGCTTCTTTATAGGTTTGCCAATCTGTGTTCTAGGGGTTTTATTCCGGAGAAAACAAATTGAACATTAAGTAGTCAAACAATAGTGCATAAATACTTTACTTCTAGAAGCCAAGGCATACTGCTAAATGTTAAGCTTACCCCAAAATCCAAAAAGATAGGTATTCTGGGCTGTATTGAGGGTGGAATTAAAATCGGAGTGAACTCGCCCCCAGTTGATAACAAGGCCAATGAAGAGCTGATTAAGTTTTTATCTAAAGAATTTAAAGTACCTAAAAAAGCCATCTCGATAGAATCTGGAGAGACTTCCCGCAGTAAGGTTATCTTTATCGGAGGTGTGCTAGGGTTGCCTAATAGATGGGAGATTTCTTAGGGATGCTTGTTTCTATTAAAAAACCTTTCACTTGCCAAATATACATGAACCAGTTTAAACTGGATAAATGAACTCTCATGAAAGAAAAACGTTATATTTGGATGTATCTACAACTTCTCAACTTGTTAAGAAGGTTGGGTTTAGAACTATTATTAGAAAATTAATTGATCAGCTAAGAACTGATTTCTCTCGATGGGAGGAGTTTGATAAGAGTCCAAGAACTGCGAATCACTCTAATCTTGGAGTGATTGAATTAATGCCTGTTTCAGACAAAGAGCAGTATGGATTTAAGTACGTTAATGGGCATCCTAAGAATCCAGATGTTGGACTTACTACAGTGATGGCGTTTGGGGCTTTAGCCGAGATGAGCACTGGTTACCCAATTCTTATTTCTGAGATGACACTTCTTACTGCGATTAGAACAGCTGCTACCTCTGTACTCGCGGCCATGTATTTAGCTCGATCAGATTCAAAGTCTATGGCAATGATCGGAAACGGCGCGCAATCTGAGTTTCAAATTTTAGCATTTCAAGAGATGCTTGGAATATCTAAGTTCTATTTATATGATGTCGATTCAAAGGCCACAGATAAGCTAATTGGAAACTTAGCTGGAGAGAAGGGTTTGTCTTTGATTAAAATGAATTCCATCGCAGAAGCGGTTAAAGATGTAGATATAATTACAACTTGCACTGCTGACAAGAAAAAGGCGACCATTTTAACTCTAGATCAGGTTCAAAACGGAGTATTCATAAATGCGATTGGAGGAGATTGTCCAGGCAAGACAGAACTTCAAAAAGAGATATTGGATTTAGCTAAAGTATATGTTGAGTACGCTCCGCAAACAAGAATTGAAGGAGAGATTCAGCAGGTTGACGAAAGTTTTCAGGTTATAGAACTCAATGAGGTTATTAAAGGCTTAAAGGAAGGGAGAGTTGGGAGGGATGAAATAACTATATTTGATTCTGTTGGCTTTTCTTTAGAAGATTTTAGTATTCTTAAATTGATTTATGAACTAGCAAGAGAGAATGAAGTTGGGCTAGAGATGCAGCTTATCCCTGAATTAGACGATGTGAAGGATCTGTTTGCATTGATCAAGGGGAGATAAAAAAACGGGCTGCTTTCGCAGGCCCGTGGGGTTTTTGAAAAGTTTCATTAGCACCTTAGGAAATTCGAATACCTTTCAGGTAGAGGAAGGAAACGCCTGAATTCTTGTTTTTTTTCAAGGATCCTGAGTAGGTATCTCTTAGGAAGTTCTTCCAAATAGTACCCCTCCGATTACCGTGAATAATCACGAGATATTGCTTGCGTTTCTTTTGGCCAAGGCGAATTGCATATTCGAGGTGCTTCAGGCCGTTATCCAGCCGTAGATTTCCCTCAATGCCATTTCCATGCACATCAAAGACCAAAGCATTCCTCTTTGTCCAGTATATGTGCGAAGATACTCTCCATTTGGGAACGAATCCTATCTGCTGCAACTCAAACGGCACAAATTTCTTCTTCTTTGTGTCGTCTCTTGGCCCTCTTCTACCACTCTTCCTAGATGTAAAACCTCTCATGGTATCCTTTCATGGATAACAGAAGTGGAAATAGGGAAAAACCTTCGGTTCTTTACACCCTTCCATAAACCTACCTTTTCCCTCTGATTAGTGCAAGGGTTGAGGTGCTTTTATAGGGCTATTTTTAGTCTAATTTGGCTTTGAATCTACTTAGAAGAGCTATGAGGTCTGTTTTTTTGTTTTTAGTGGCAATATCTAAGGCAGTATCGCCATTTTGGTCTTTGGTGTTGATTAATCTGGGGTGCTTTGAAAGTAGGGTATAGGCTATATCAGCGTAGCCTAGACTGCTTGCTAGATGAAGGGGAGGGGTTCCGTTTTGATCTCTAAAGTCTGGACTAGTCCCACTTTTTAGTAGAGTGAATACTTCTGAGTCCTTATGATTGATTATTGCTGTTAGTAATTTTTGTTGATCTTCTGTAATTTGTTGAATTGCAGTTCCTGCTACATTACTTGGGAATGATTCTGAATTTTGGAAAACAGATGCGAGGGGTTTCCAAAAAACTAGAGTTGCTACAAAAATCGTAACTCCAAAGGCGATTAAGAAGTTTGATTTACTGTCGTCATGTTTGGGGTGAATAAATGTTCGATTGGGGTTTAAAATAGAGGGAGTATTTACTCTAACAATTTTATTTGCCTGACTGACTCGGTTGCCATGGAAGTTCTCTATGATCTTACTTTGAATCTCTTCTACATCATCAAATCTTTCCTCAGGATTTTGTGAACACATTTTAGCAATCAGATCAAAAAACCATTTCGGCAGCCTTTTTTGAATTGATTTAACCTCTCCTAGGAGCGTATCTACAAATTCTTTAGAGGAAAGCTTAGAGTAGGAAGGTTCGTTGAGTGGCTTTCCAAGTAATATTGTTAGAACCACTACTCCTAGGGAGTAGATGTCTGTGCGATAGTTTGCCTCGTCTATATAGTCTAGTTCCGGAGCTAGATAGAAGCTATTTTTTCCTTTATTGGGATGCTCATTTGAAGCAACGGTGTAGTGACCGAAGTTAATTAGATGAATTTCCTTGATTTCCATATCTTCAACTAAAATCATAATATTGTCTAAGTTGAGCGATTTGTGGATCAGATTAACATTGTGGGCGGATTTCAGAATATGCGCCATCTGATATAAGAATGATAGGGAAAAGTGATGGGGGAGAGTCTTATTTGAGTTTCTTTGAAGAAAGCTACTTAGGGTTTCGCAGTGGATGTCTTGCGTGCAAGCGTAAATGTATTTACCTTCATAACTTCCAACATCATAGACCGCTTCGATGCCTGGATGAGATAGTTTTCTAGAACTTATTAATTCTTTTCTTAGAGTTCTTCTTGTTTCCTCGTCGTGTTCATCTTCAAGGTAGAACATTTTTAAAGTAACTGGGTAATCATCGAGCGCGCTATCAAGGGCTTGTAGAATAGTTGTCCTATTTCCTGATGAGATTACCTTGCTCACAACAAAGCGTGAGTCGATCACAAGTCCCTCATGAAATACTGGATCTGGATTGTTATTAATCATCTATTCCTAAAATTATCTGGAAACTAGGATGTCTATTCGTATAAGTCTTGCCGACTCTTATATATCGACTATTTAAGAGGGATAGCTTAAGCTATTTCCTTGCCTTTTTAGTGTGTTAGCGTCCTTTAGGGGATGTAGGCCCATGTTTTTGCTAAATGATCTTTGGATTTCTCAAGAAAGGGTAGATATTTTATTTATATATTTAGGGATTGTATCGATAGGTATAAGTATGATTTCTCATGTTGAAGATGAATTGCAGGCTAATACTCTCCTCTTGGATCGTTATGAGGTAGTAGGCCTTATCGGTCAAGGTGGTATGGCATCTGTCTATAAAGTGATTGATCTCGAGAGTCATAAAATTCTAGCTTTAAAAGTTCTAAAATACAAAGAAGATCAGACATTTATTGAGATAGAGAGATTTAGAAAAGAGTTCTCCGCCATGAGTAATATGTCTCATCCTAGTATTGTTTCAGCTTATAGTTTTATTGAAGAGGAGGCATTTACAGCGATTACTATGGAACTAATAAATGGGATGGATTTAGATCAGATTATTCATGGCGAGATGGTGTCCATGAGTATGGATGACAGGATAATGGTTTTAGAGCAGGTCGCAGAGGGATTGCTATATGCTCATGAGCGTGGACTAATTCATAGGGATCTTAAACCTTCAAATATATTAGTTGTTAGACCTGAGACAGAAGAAGATAAACTGCTTGCTAAGATTTCTGACTTTGGTCTCACTCAGTTTGATTCGGATGGAGTGGATCTAAGTAAAAGCAGCAATCAGGTTGGCACTTTCTACTATATGGCTCCTGAACAACATCGGGGCGAGGCAATAAGTTTTCATAGTGATATTTATTCTTTTGGAATCTTAGCTTTTGAGTTGTTTACAGGGGAGAAGCCATTTGAAGGGAGTACTCCCTATAGTTTATTCCTAGCGCATGTTTCAAAAGGCCTTCCAGAACCAAGAAGTATCAACCCTGAAATTCCTAAATGGGTATCAACTTTAATAGAGATTTGTGCGGAAAAAGATAAAAAACACAGATACCAAAGTATGCAAGAAGTCTTAAGCTATATGCGTCTTCAAAAAGATAAGAAAAAGAGTAGCTTCATCAGTAGATTGTTAGTCCGTTCTTAGACGCCAAAAGTTTTTTTGATATTCTTTAACTCTTTTAATGCTAAGGTAGCAACGACACAAGATGCCCCACCGAATATGATTGGTGAACAAAGTAGGGCTAGGAAAATTCCTGGAATAAAATATCCATAGTGTGAGAATGCTATGAAGGAAGCCATAAACCAAGTACCAAGATAGATTAGCATATAGACCAAGGCCCATTTAGGTTGATAGCTTATAATGCCTTTGATGAGGATAAATAGAAGTAGAAACATGGCCATTGCTTCAAGGTGAATTGGTAAGCGTCTTATCCAGTTTCCATCCATTAAATTCCCTGCGATATTGGCGTGAATCTCTACACCATACATTTCGTAGCCGGAAGTTTTATTCCAGATGGGTACACCAAGTACCTCTTTATCACTATGTCCCCTGCCTTTTAACTCGCTTTTAAACCCTACCACTACTACTTTATCTTTAAAGAAGCCTTTGGGGATAAGGCGCTCTTGTGAAAACAGTTCCCATAGGGAGAAGCTTCTAATTGTGTTGGGAGGGCCGTAGTAGTTGATGATAGAATTTGGTTCGGGTACTTTTAAGGTACTCTCTACCTGTTTCAGAAGGGGTTTAAAAAGCGGTATAGTTTCTTCAAGTGAATGTTGATTTTGATTTGTGGGGTCACGACTAATATAAACTGCATAGTTTGCACTTAGACCTACTGCCATTGGGATCTCATAAGTTGCGGCTTCAACTATTGAGGGGTCAGAAAGAAATAAGTTTATAGGATCGTCTTTATGGTTAATTGGTGCGCTTGCAATAGAACTAGGCCCCATTTCAAGAGCCTTAATGACTGCTTTAGTACCTTCGAGCTCATCTTCTTCTTTGGGTGAATATAGATCGAGAATTAAAAGTGTAGGTTTATCTTCTTGTATGGTCTGTAGTGCCTTTCCAACAACTTCTCTAGGGATCGGTTTTCTTGGGGAAAGTGCAAGTTCTTTATAAGTATTATCATCGATACTTACTATCGCCAGATTATCCGGAGGACTAACTTCTCCTCGAAGATTAAATAGTGTTTTTAATAGTAGGACCTCATCCAAGTTGCCGGGAACGAATGGACGTGCGAAAATTATGCTTTGAGTAAGTAGGGCTGCGAGTAAAAGTCTTTTAAAATTTCCTGGACGAGATTCTTTTCTTAAAATATTTTTTCTTATGAAATAGAAGAAGTGGGTGAGTGAGTGGTTCATCAGGAGGTGGAAGTTCGTAAAATTATATTTTTATAGTAATTATTTTTAAGGAAACACTACATAGGTTTGATTCTGTAAGTAGCTGAAAAGTATCGGGAAATATTTGAATGGCTTTTCTAATCTAAGATTTTTTCTTAGATTACAGCTTGTTAGGAGTTTGAATTAGGTGATTCTTGTTCAGAAAACCTAAAGTTTAACCTATTTATACCCGATACGGTCTATAGGAAATACATTTCTACACATTTTAGTGTATGTGTTTTTAAAGGTTAAGAGCTTTGCGGAAATGGTTTTTTTATAAAAAGAACTAAGAGGTACAGATGGGAAAATTGCTTATGTCGCTTAAAGAAGAGAATGAGAAAGAATCCAATGTCCTAAATTTATCTTCAAACATTAGACCGCAGTTAAAAGAAAGTGGTTCTTCAATGATAGAGTGCGCAATGTTAATTGCGCTTGTAGCTGCGGGATGTATTACTTCTATTAAGTCTTTGGGGGATACTTCGAATAAGACTTTTCAAGATTTAACAGTTTCTATGGCGAGTGCAGGATTTCAACCTGTGCTACCACCACCACCTTAATAATTAATTGATTACTTGAGCTGGAATAGAAAAAATATAGGGAAAGATTTATCAAACTTCCTTCCCTATAAGTCGTTCAGCCTTGAACTAAGTTTTCTTTCTGGAGCGTCTGAACGCACCTAGTGCACCGATAGAAAGTAGAACGAAGGATGTTGGCTCAGGCACCGCGGCAGCAGACGTATCGATATTTGCTTCTATCCAGTCGGTATCTATCCTTGATGCAAAAGACTCTGATCCGTAAGTTGTAAATATGAGCCCCCCTGAGGTTATTCCCGCGAGCTTTAAGATTCCTTCATCAAATACATACCATCCACCACCGCTGTCCCCAAAGGCTAACTGAGTCCCAAGTGAAGAGTATCTTCCTGAACCCAAAGGGTCAAAAATGGTTCCAAAATAATCATCTGTCCAAAAGAAAGGATTTAGTCGATCGACGGAATCAATAAATCCTCTTTTCTGGAAGTCGTAAGTAAGGGCACTTCCTGGAGTGCCCGTCCCGCCGAATCCAGCAATGTGGACTTGATCGCCTAATTGCACCGCCCCATTGAATAATGTCGATGGAGTAAGGCCAGTAATGTCATTTTGGAACTTTATTAACGCTAAGTCAGGTCCAGTTCCAATTTCTACATAGTCTGGATGGATAATGGGGCTTCCACCGCCAGTGAATATTGCATCCGCTTCCGCAGATAGAAGACTCGTCCCAGTTCGTATTGAAAAACTAGCGTATGTGTTTGGGACAGTGCCTAGTTGATGGGCACCAAAAAGCACATCTCTAGTACTTACAACAGTACCAGAACCCAACCAATCAATTGTGCCGTCAGCCTTATGACCAAAGACACCAACCACGGCATCGAAGGTAGCGCCGTAGTCTAGGTAAGCTTGGTCTCCCGTTTCTGGGAGAATTATCCCAGCTGAAGCCTGCAAGGGCAATAGCCCTAGTAGTAGGCCTAAGATTATTTTTCGAAACATTATTTTTTCTCTCCTTGTTGAACAACGATTTCTGAACTCTTAAAAGCTTGGAATCTTCCAAGAAAAACTTTTAGAGTCGGTTGTTCTTTTAAGTGCTTTGTAATTTAAAAATCGGGATTGATTGAGAATTGTAAGCTTTTAGAAGAACAACCGTATTCTAGTTTTAATTGGTATGACTCGATCACATTATTGAGCAACTTATCAAGTTATTCAACTAGGCTGGGTGAAATATCGTAGCCTGAATTTACAAAACCTTAAAAATTAACCTTATTTCCAGCCCAAGCACAGCTATATGCATAAATTTGTTTAATGATTTCAGTAGATCCGTTGAAAGCGTGTAGAATTATGTTAAATGCAAATAATTGTACTTGAGAAGTTTCTCTTCTACCCAGATTTGAATGTGTTTGAGTTCTATATTTTAAATTACAGCTAAGATGTAGAACTTTGTTTTCTTAAATTAGTAATTAACTTTAAGTACTTGAGGGGAGAGTAGCTTAAATACAAGTAATTTACTAGAGGGGGAGAGTTCTCTTGAAATGGGGATCAGCAGAATGGAATATATCAGTATGGTAATACCTTGAAATTATTAGTTCCTTCAAGTTTTACATCGGACCAAAGGCGAGTGTGACATGCAGTGTTAAGCTGGGCTATAGCCTAATATGATATTTGACTAAATTACCTTAAAAACTCATTAGGCTTGTGTGTCTATCGTCGATGAACTTGCTGTGCTTGCAGTATCTGATGTGGCTTGAGAAGCTGGTTCACTGGATTCCTTTTGTTTTTCTGTATCAATTGCCCCAGGTCCTTTTCCGGAGGCGAAGACCGAAAAATTACTTCCTCCATCGGCTTTCCCTTGAACAGCAAAGTTCACAATTCTTTCTCCTTTTAGGTCTGAGTATGAAAAGCTTTTTGTTTTGTTTGCTGTTGGGATTTCTATGTTTAGAGTTTGAGGGAATGAGACTACTGCCTCTGGGCTAGTGGGTATCGCTGGTATCCCTGGAGTAGAGGGAAGTGAACTAAGATCTGTGGAACTTGGAGTGCTTGGGATTTCTATACTATCTCCGTTTTTCGCCCGCCTAGATTCTCTCCTTTCTTCCCTTTCTGCTCTTCTAGAGGCGCGTGCTTCTTTTCTAGCCTCTTTAGTTTGAATTCGTTGTTCTCTTTTGGATAGGTCTTTAATAGAGCTTTCAGAGACACTTGGGGCTGAGGAAATAGTAATAGACATAAGCGAGATAAATTGTTGTTCTTATTTATTTAGCTCTCTGCCTTGAGGTTGCTAGAAGATATAACGGCTATAGTGTCAGATTCTTAACGATTTGAGGCGGTATAGTGATGGCGAAGAGCGCAAGAGTCGGAAGATATTCAGTTACTTACTTAAAACGGGATCTTCTAAGCCTAGCCCTTCAAATCCTCGTTTTCTAAGTAGGCAGGCGTCACAGCTTCCACATGCTTCGCCTTCAGTATTAGGATCATAACAACTTATAGTTTTAGAATAGTCAACACCTAGCTCTAGACCAAGTTTAATTATCTCTGTTTTATTCAAGCTGATCAGTGGAGTGTGGATTGTTATATTATTTTTACTAGTACCTTGTCTTGTTGCAAAGTTAGCCATGGTTTCAAAGGCTGCAAAGTAATCTGGTCTGCAATCAGGGTATCCACTAAAGTCTAGGTGATTGGCCCCAATGAAAATATCCTGTGAGGGGAGTACTTCTGCGAATGCTAGAGCATAACTAAGGAAGATAGTGTTTCTAGCTGGAACATAAGTTGCGGGAATATCTTTGCCAATCGTATCCATAGTTCTGTTTTTTTCAACTGCTTGAGAAGTAGTTAATGAGGAGCCTCCAATTTGCCCTAAATCAATTTTAATTAGGTTATGTGAACTTGCTCCGAAATCTAGTGAGAGTTTTCTTGCCGCTTCGAATTCATAGTGATTTTTTTGTCCGTAATTAAAGGAAATAGTGTGTAGGTTATAGCCATCATGCTGGGCTTTAGCTAAGACTGTTGTAGAATCAAGTCCACCAGATAAAAGAATTATTGCATTTCTCATTTTTTAATCTAAATAAATTTTGTGTTTTATACCCCAAAGTCCCTAAATTTCTCAGGAGCTTCTTCTAAATCTAGCAAAGCTACGTACTCTGGCTCAATAAATTTACTTATTAACATCCGTATTGGTACTAGTAGTGCTACGAATAGCGGGAATAGGATACTTAAAAAGCTAGCTTTTACCATCCATAAAGCGGCTAAACATACAAGCTGTATGCCAGTGAATATATGAATTATTTTAGTTGGCACTGCTCTAAGGTGATGCGTTGGTTCAAATAGTTGTGGATCCATGAACCAAATTTTTAAACGCCCAATAAATTGATTCCCGCCTAAAGAACCAATCCCCATGAAAAGGAAGATTCCGAAGAATACAGCGATTGGCATGGTTCTAAGAACTGGTAATAGAAACAAAGAAAGAGCCATAAGCATAGTCACACCAAGATTAGAAACCCGAGTTTCTATGGTTCTAATTATAACATCGTGTTTAGTTACTAATAGACTTCTAACATGGTTAATAGACTGTACGGCAGCTCCTACTGTCCATGGGAGCCCAAAAAGGCTAAGGGTTCCTATTTGTAGCCCCATTATGAGAATATCCCAATGATATGAAGTGCCCTTTTTGAGTTTATGTTCTGAGTTATTTACAAGTCTTGCTGAAATATTTTGATTTATCCAAATTAATACCGCTAGGAGAGTCGCAGGGATTGCTGAAGCTAACCATACCCATTGTGGTACTGAGAAAGGGTTTACAAACCAAGATCTTTCAATGCTTGCTTGAAAGGTGCTAGGGACGTTTAGTCTTTTTAATTCAATACTGGGGAACTGAAATGCGATATAGGTCATTACGCCAAGCGCAATTGTTGGGCCAAAGTCACTTAAAAATTCTCGAACATAACTTCTTAAATAAGGAGTCCGTCTAACTCTTGATAAGGTAATGGCAATCCCAAATGTTCCAAGAGCTAAAATCAAAGAAAAGAGTGAGGTATCATGAGAGATCCTAGAATCATGAAATAGGGACAGAATGTCTTTCATCGCTTCATGTAAAAATATGAAGGAGATTAAAGTCGCAAAGATCTCATCGGTAAATCTAGTGATGTATCGGATTAGGCTACTAACATTAAAAATAGCTAGTAGTATTAGAAAACACATACACCATAGTCCAACCCAAAGGCAGGTACCGAGGAAGTCAATTTTAAAATATTGGCAAAGTTTATATAAAATCCCAGTGAAAATAACATTGGGTCCACTGAGTGCCATTATTAGTAAGGGTTGCCCACCTAAGAAAGACCAGACTGTCCCACAGAATACAGTAGCAAGGATGGTCTCAATAACTCCAATGTGACCTTCCGTAAGGGTGTCTATTAAAGCCCCAAAGGCGATGGTCGGGGCTGCACAAGCAAAGAACATAAACAATATCGATGCAAGAACTTTCATGTTGAAGCCACAGCGAAAGTCATTGACCCAGTATGGAAGACGATTTTTCAAGTCTTCTTTAATGCCGTGAAAAGGACCACTAACTTCCGGCTCATCAACAATTAAAAGTTCAAAGTTAACTGCTTTATCTAGTCCTTCTTTGTATAAGTTGATTAGAGCATCTTGGGAAGTTTCTTTAATCGCTTGTTTTCTAAACCAACGATACTCCATGAGTTGGAAAAACTCTGCAACGCTTGACACGAAAGGATGAGTTTCAGTAGGGCTAAATAATATCCAAGTAAATTGTACGCGGGAATCCGCAGTTTGATCAACGACCAATGGTTTTTTAAAGCGAATAAATATCTGAATTGGAATATCAAGATCCTCCTCTTGTCGATGAAAGAGCATCGCGCCAGAAGATAGAGAAGAAGGAGGATTGTGTAACATTCGAGCAAGGGATCCCTGAATAACGGCATTCTCCGTTTCAGAAAGTTCGTATTTTTCTTGAATAGCAACAAGGACAGGGTTGTATAAGTCGAATAGATCTTCAACTTCAAGATCAAGTAAAAAAATAGTTTTACCCCATAAAGCATCTCTTAAAACAAGATTTGATTGAGAAGCAGGAGTAATGGGGTCTCTTTCTTTCATGTATTTGGTCTGTTAGGTTGTCAGATTAATTCTAGATTATACGAGATATAATGTTTAGCCATTTAGTGCTAGCCCTTGATCTAGGACGAATTGCACAGAAATAGGATAAATCAGCTTCCTTTTCAGCAAGCTAACTTGATAATTAATATGGCTTTTTGAATGTTTTTAACTATTTTGAGTATTTTACGTGTAAGGCTTTTCTAAGCAAATCGCATTGTGTAATTTGGTTTAGCTAGGCATTATATTGATAATATTTACTAATAATCTAGGGGAACCTTATGAAAGTCGCCGAACTCAGCAGTGCTATTTTAAAAAGTGTATTTGTTCTTGGTATTCTTTGTTTTCTAAGTGCATGCTCAACTCATGGCAAATTTAGAATTCCGGAAGGGACAGAATTATCAATTTATAAAAGACCTCCAGTGTCCGTTCCTGCTGATGGTGTAGTAACTGTAAATCCATTTTTCTGGACAGCTGCGGGTATTCCTCCAGGGGGTGGAGTTCCTTATTCTCTTTACAAGAATGGACAAGTTGTTAAGGAAGGTAAGTTAAGGGCGAAGTTTAGAGTAGTTTCGATTTTTTGGCCACCGTTTGCTTTAATATATTGGCCGATGGGATTAAATCCAGATATTACTTATGACCTTGTAACTGGGGAACAGAAGTAACCTATATCTGCTCCATTCTCTATTTGGAGGTGTGTAGGTATTTGCACCTCCAAATAGAGAGCTTTGATTCTGATCAAATAAACTCCCTGAAGGTTAGGTTTTAGATTTTCTTCCCTACGATACTATATTATTACTATTGAGCATCAGATTCTGGCTTATTTTAATTAAGTTGCCATCCTTGTCTGGGACATGGAACACAGGGTTTGTATCCATATTGCTCTTAAAAATCCGCTCTTCTCCGTTTACATCGATCTTATAGTCAATGATTTGATTATTAAATTGTCTTTTGATTGCTTCTTTTAAATTTGCATTGAAACCATTTTCAATGCCAATAATTTTAGAGAGATATGAGGATCCGTATTCATAGGCATGGTTAAATAGAGAGAATTGATTAAACTCTGAAGATCCTAATATAATTGGCATGTGTTCTGGCGAAATAGCTGTGGAAAGTTTGCCAATAATGTTTGAGCTGTAGCAATTTTGCAATATTATTACTGTTCTATTATCCTTATCTTGAATGCCAAAATTCTCACTCCGTTGGTTGATAGCATTCGCGAATTCTTGCACGCTAATCTTTATTGTGTTTTCGAATTCAACTGGCGTATTGTTTTCTCCTATATTGCCATTCGATAGGTAAAGGAATTCAGGGCCACCGTGGCCTTCAAAAATAAAGGTGAACGGTGGTGGAGTACCTTTTATAGCTTCTAGAATGTTTTGTTTTAATTGCTTTAAACTGACAAGTCTTTCCGATTCAGTACCACGTATTAGCTCGACAATTTGTGGGATTTTATGTACATATTCTAGATCCTGGAGAATCTTGGTCAGGTGAATTAAGGAGGGTGTTTGCTTGCCAAATAAGGGGGGCGAATTAAGAGCTTGAAGAATTTCTTTCGATACGTTCTCTGGTATCTTAACTTGCGTAAGAATACGTAAAATCTCATCTGAGGAGGGAAGATCGTCAAATTCTGTCCGAAGTAAACTAAAACTACCTTCGGCCCCAACTTTAGATCTAAGATCTTCCAGTAGGTCATGCTTGCCAAATTGATGATGGTCGTTTGAGGATTCCAGATACTTATATTTAAGATAGCTTTCAAGATCAACTAGGGTATCGGAGTGAGTAGCTAAAACGACATTTCGTTTTTCTATTAGTTCTAAATTTTGATATTCATTTCTTAGTTTTGAAATTGCATTGAGAGCAGTTTCTACAGATTCCGGATTCATTGGAAGTTGTTTGTCCTGAATATATTCTGAGATGAGCAATTTGGTTTCCTTCTTAGATAGGTCAACATTGGTGATATTGAGCATCTCCTTTGCTGGCTTAGTTTCCCAGTTGATCCACTCATCTTTTACACTAAAGTAATGCTCTAATTTAGGGTTGTTCCAAATAGATGTAGTCCTAACTTCTTCAGTGTGACTATCTGCTCGAGTCAGTTCTTTTCCCTCTGTTATCATGTTTATTCTGAAGTCTAATCTATCTAAAACTTCTGTGATAATATTTTTTTCTTTGAGGTTGATACCCCCCTCAGGAATATCTAATCTTGACAGAGTCATTTCTAATTCATTTTTCGATGATTCAATTTCTTCAAATTCCATTTTGGAAATTGCGTTCTCTGCAAGGTCCAGAATGTTAGGTTGCTCGATGTTATGGCAGTTTAACAAGAGGTCCATAGGGTGACCTACGGCAGCTTCCATTAATAGCCGCGTGAAACCATCTATGTCCCTAGCAATAATTATATTGTCAAAGAATCTTTTACCGTCAATTACTTTTCTACTAAGTAATTCACCTTGCTCGTATGTTTCAACTATGCCAAGGGCCAAGTTTTCCCTTTTAGTTGGATGTCCTTTTCCATCGTATTTTTCTTTGAGCGTGATTTCATTGTCTCTGCTAATATATTGTCTTTCTAAGCAATTCTCAGGAGATGATCCAATAAAGTATTCTTTTATTGTAGTTTCATTTCTTAGATCAAGTAAGTAGTAC
This sequence comes from uncultured Bdellovibrionales bacterium, assembly GCA_964353175.1. Taxonomy (GTDB): domain Bacteria; phylum Bdellovibrionota_C; class UBA2361; order SZUA-149; family DAOLCO01; genus JAIYCX01. The sequence continues at coordinate 174,525 of CAYGUX010000002.1, forward strand.
AATCTTTGCCGACCGTGTGGTGTATCCATAGTAGTATGACCATCTGCAATCTCCATTATCTTGCCATTACTTTCATTGTAAATGGAAAGTTTTTTATTTTTTGTGTTTGTAAGTGCAGCATGTACCTTCTCCCCTCCAATAAGTTGCCCATGGAATGATTCGATAGAGGCTACATCTGTTTTTAAGCCGACTATATGTTTTTCTAGTGATAGAATCTTATCTAAAGATTGAATTTTTCGTTTTAATTGATGGATTTCCCTGTTTACAGCTTTATATTCTCGATCATCTTCAGGGCGAGCAAATTCAAGTAAGTAGCTACTTTCGTCCTTTATGGGTAATGCTTTGCCCTCTAGCTCTTCTTCCTTTTTTAATAGTTTTGTTACTGCCTTTTTTAATTCTCGAAGATTAGATGAACCAACTTCTTTTTTTAATTCTTCTATTGCTTTGTTTGTATCCTCTAATTGTTGGGTGATATCTTTTGGTATAGATTGTTTAGTATCTTTTTCTAGTAGAAGTCTTGGAGAAACGAGATAGGTATTTAATACACCTAATTCATCCTTGGCCACATACTTTATCAATCCAGCCTCGAGGAATGTAATATTATTAGTCGGTAAGGGTTGATTCTGTTTCTTAGCTAGGTCCAAACAATATGCAATAGTATCTGATATATTTGAGATTAGCGAATTTCCTTGAGGTTCATCGAGTGTAATGATGTATTCTTTCTCGCCTTTAAGCAGAAAGCTAGATGCGCATTCATTCTTTTCGTCAAGGATTTTGTACTGATTCGTTTCCTTTGCGACTTTTTCTTGCTCTTTGACCTCTGGAGGGAATTGGAAACGAGAATTTTGAGTAGTTTGGGAGTCGGGAATATCTTCGACTCCGATTTCGTGAGCGAAGTACCTACTTGGCAATTTTAATTGATTTAAAATGGGGTCAGTTTTAGGTGCAGGCGTGCTGGTGGGGACTGCAGTTTTATCGACTTGATTCTTTTCATCCTTCTTTTCTTCAGTAGTCAGCAAAGCCCACCTCCCTTATCCCCATTTATAGAGTTATGAGTATTGTCAAAAATAGAGTGATTTAGGGTTTATCCTTAGGCAATTTGCTCTCCGCATTTTGGACAATATTTAGGTATCCCACTTTTACCTAGATACTTATTGCAAGCTGGGCATCTCCAGTTATAGACACTAAAGCCCAATAATATAAAGATAATTCCCAGACACACCTTAGGACCAATGTCAGCGATTTCCGGATCTAAACTCATTACATCTAAGCTTTGCATTAGTATGACTATAGGGATCACAATAATAACTACCAATAACTGTCTAAGTTTTTTCTTCTTAAATATCTTAATGTTATTTGCTGTCTTGTCTTCCATGACTCCCCTTGTTGTTAATTAGTATTTGTTGGTTCAGCTTCTATACTATCATAATTCACTTCAGGATCTTCGGAAATATCTTCTTTGTATTCGGAAAGCTCATCATTTTCTTCTTCGAGGTCTGGGTTTTGGTCTAGCTCTAATTCAGCATAATCGATTCCTTCTAAGTCATCGCTAGCCTCCTTTCCCAATATCGTAACACCAAATATCGCAAGAATAAATATGATAGTTATACTTTGTAAAAGAGACATAAGGAAAGAAAATGGATATGCTAATAGATTTCTAGAGCTGCGTATTGGTTCTCTACTGTTTGTGATTTCAAAAATATTAAAAACTCTTTGAGAAAGGGTAGGGTAGTTTGACATCAGTTCATGGCAGGAAATAAAAAAACCTCGATCCTCAATATATTGTTTAACAAAAGATTCCCTATTCATCTTTTCACCAATTTCCTTTCCTCCACTAAGAATCATTAGGGCTTTTATTGAGGCGTCTAAATCATTGGAGGCAAGTGCACCATGTCGATCACAGGTAGCTTCACAGGCTCTAGAGTATGCTTCCCATAAAAGTGGTATGAAGTTAGATGGTATTAGGAAAAAGCTTTTTAGAATATGTTTTTTTCTAATATGTCCGATCTCATGACCAAGTAGAAATGAAATTTCTGGAGAATTTGTACCATAAGATTCAACTATATCTGAGTATAGAACTATAAAATCTCTGCGGGAATGTCTCGTTGCAAAAGCATTTAGCATTCCATCAGATTGTACTACGTAGAGGGCCGGAATTTTTTCTATTCCTAGGGTCGAACAGACTCCAAGGAATGCCTTATATAGTTCAGGTATTTGATCTTCTGATATTTTAACTCCTTCAGCTTTAATCCATGCAATAAAAAGTCCATTTAAGAACCATATTAAAATAGCTAATAGCGCTACAATTATTGGGCCAACTAGAGAAACAATTATCCCTATCCAAAACAAGCTTGAAATGAATGCTAAGAGTAAAAAATATCTCTTTTCTTTTGGATCAGAAGCATTGCTTAGTGTTAGAAATTGATTGTTCATAAATTTATTATTCCTTATGGTAAGACGATTGACTCATCTTTTATTTGGCTAAGCGCGGGTAGATTGAAGTAGTCTTTAGCGCTTGAAGTTATTTAGTTGGCTTTCTAAATATCGGTAGTAATGGGTATAGGCTAAATAGCAAATTATAGGTATGGTATTATTTGTTGATCTGAAATAGTTAATTATTATAGAGGCTTTTTCGATCTACCTCCCATGTTATTATGACCAATGAAATGTAGAATTATACTAGTAAGAATTTTTAAACGCTTAGTTCCTTTTGTGCTTTTAGTTTCTTTATTGTTGGTCTTAGTCCAAGACATAATGATTTTTCCAGGTGTGTATCGCACTATCCCCAATTCGGTTCCCGAAGGCTTGGAGAGATTTCAAATTGAAACAGAGGATAGTGAGAGCATCGAAGTACTATTTAAAAAGGGGGAAGATGGGAATAGCCTTAGTGGTTATAGTGCTATGTTCATGCATGGGAACTTTGAAACTGTTTATAGCTCTATTATTATTTTAGACTGGCTTAGTAGTCTTGGTTTAAACTCCTACGTATTTGACTATAGAGGTTTTGGTAATAGCACTGGATGGCCTAGCGAAAAGGGTATTTCACTAGATAGTCAGGCCGTGTGGAGATTTATTAGAGATCGGGAGGGCCTTACTGATGCTAGTAAACTATTTATTGTTGGGAATTCTATTGGTACGGGCTTTGCGGCAGAGTTAGCTAGCAAAATTGAACCTCACGTCTTATTGTTGCTTGCCCCATATATAGATTTGCCTAATGTGGTTAGGCAAAATATTTTATTTAGGCCTTTGATTCCATTCTTAAGGTATAGGATTCCTACTTTAGAATATTTAAAAAGTACCAATAAGACATGTTTAGTGTTAGCTCATGGTAAGCAAGATAAAGTTATTAAAGTTGCCAATAGTGAGACGATGTATCAGGAGATTAAGGCAACTAAGAATGTTCATCTAATTTTGAATGAGAGATCTGGTCACAATGACATCATATTTAGGGCTAAAGCGGACTTAAGTAGGGCTTTGACGGCCTGTGTACTTGAACAGTCTCACTAGCTACCCCCCCCTCTTTCCCTTTCTCAGATAATTTACTGATAACCCGCAATATTCGTTACTCCAGAAGATAAAGAGGGGAAGTTCTAAAAAAGAAAGTTTAAAAGGAAGAGGCATAATGGCAGGCGTTTAATAGGTGCTAGGTTTTTTAAAATTATGGTCCATAAGATTTATGTTTAGGGTCAGTATATGCTTGGAAAGATACTCCTATTTTGTAGTTGAGTGGTGTGGAATATTGGATTGGCATGGGAGATAAGTGGTAACTGGATCCATTGGTGGTGACATTCTATGATGCTAGAAGTAGTTAGAAGGTTTTCGGAGGGTGGTACTTAAGGTTACTCACTCGATATATTTTAGGTTATTTAAAAATGCTTGTTCCAAACTTAAAAATATCAACAATTACCTTATTCTTTAAGCGACGTTCTAATGAAATCACATAAATTGGCTCTTTGATCTCGTTCGTGCTTCCTAGTATGCTTAAAGAATATTCTTTAGCGGCCTCTTTTGCAATTATGCTAGGGAGGGGAATGATTCCTACATTTTCGCTGGCAACAATTTTCATTATGGCTGTGTCCTGGAAATACGCAACAACTTTTGGGTTAATCCCTTTATTCTCTAGCCAGTCGTTGAGTTGATCGTGTAACATGCATTCATTGCCAGGTAATAGCATGTTGGCATTTTTCATATTTTCTGGAAATTTTCCTTTTAGGCTTTTCTTGAAGCGGGGTGTTGCAAGAAAGCTTATGGTACTTTCCCCCAAAAAATGGTTATAGGCTTTAATGTGACTTCCAGCAGGAGTCGGTCTATCTGAAATAAGTAGATCGAGATCACCTTTGGCTAGATCGGATAATAGTAGATCGAACTTTCCCTCGTTGCAACTAATTGTAAGTTCTTTAAACTTATGAAAAGCTGGCTTAAGTATTCGGTAAGAAAGAATTTTGGGAACTGCATCTAGTATTCCTATTCTTAATTCCTTAGGTTTTGTTTGTAGTGTCCCGGATAGAGTATCTTTTAGTTCCTGGCCCAGAGAAAAGATTTGTTCTGCATACTTAAAGGCTACATTCCCTGCGTCTGTTAAATAAATATTCCTCCCTTTTTTTTCAAAAAGTTTTTCTCCTAAAGAATCCTCTAAAGTTTTTATTTGCGCACTAATAGTGGGTTGCGCAAGCCTTAGTTTTTGCGCAGCCTTCGTGATGCTTCCGTAATGACCAATGTGCCACAAATAGTAGAGGTGCTGATAATTTATCCAATCCATAGAGCAAACCTATATAATAGTAATAATATTTCTAATATACCTATCTTTGTAGGTAAGGCATAATATTTTTAGTGAATAAATCAAAGAGGAGATTAACCGATATGCAACATATACAAGTATATTATAGTAGTTTAAATTATCATGATTTTGACAGGTCGAGCATTGAAAATATAGTTAATAGTGCTTTGGATAGATATTTAGGAGTTGTGAAGTCGGTAGAGGTTCGTCTAAGGGATGTAAATGGTCCAAAGGGAGGTATTGATAAGCTAGTTACTCTTAGAGTGCACACGGCCAACAAGGAACACGTGATTAAGAGCAAGGGGAATAATTTTATGCAAGCTACTTACTCGGCTTGTCGAAGGGCAAAGAGAGCCGTTGGTAGATATATAGATAGGAGGAATTCTTATGACTACTAGCGGCGCTGTCCTTAATTACAATCATTTATATAAAGTTTTAAGTAGGAAAAGTAGTTTCGCACCCTGTGATGAGGTGTTGAAAAGGATAGTTATTCTGGCTTTACTTGCTGGGTTGGCTGATGGATCTATGGTTAGAGAAGAATTGGATGTTATAAAAGGCAATATAATAAATAGATTTAAGAAAAGTGAAAAAGACTTGTTAAGTTATTTAGGTTCTGCGGATATTTACATAGATAATTGTGATTCTGAGATGTTATTCGAATTAGTAAGTGAGGAGCTAAGGTCTAGACTTACTCAAAGTCAGTTATTGGAAGTATGTGATTTTCTTTCTGATGTGGTTCTTGCTGATAATAGCTTGTCATTTGAAGAAGAGAAGTTGTTAAATAGGCTCATTGAAATTTTTGAATTAGATGCGATTTTAGCTGCAAAAAGGCCTAACGTGAATAATAGAGGGATTTACTGGGAGGGGTAGGGATGCTTCTAAACTTGAATAAGTAGATAATTTTGTGTAAGTAAGATAAATTTATTATTCCCACTTAATTATACTTAACGTTTTCTTCAAAGCTTTTTGTATCATTGTTTGATAAAACGGAGTTTATGAAATATCCTATTTTGGCGTTACTTTTTATCTGCATACCAATAGCCCTTATTGCTCAACCTTCACAGGGAAGTAAGGATAATATTGTCAATTATGAGGCTAAGGGTAACTTAGAGATTACACACCCACTTGAATGTGTAGGCTTTTCGGAACTTCATAATAAATTGACTCCAGCGGATCTATACAACGGTCTTAGTAAGTGTATGGAGAAGGAAGACTACGAAAAGGCGTATCAGATGTTTGTTTTGGCAGGAGTTTATTCTACCTATGATAAGCTAAGGGTTGCAGATAAATCAGCGCATCAGGCGCACATGGTACTTACCATGCAGGCAATGCAAGCAGGGAAACAAGAAAGTATCGCCCAATTTAAAGAAAAATTAAGTAGTGAGCTAAGCAAGGGAACACCAGCTTTAAAGAAGAATTGCGAGACTGTGCGTAAGATTGGGAAGCCAGATTACTATCCAAGTTATATGATTCAGCATGGTATAGGTGCATTTGATAAGACAAAAACAAAAAAAGATTTGGTTGATAGTTTCGATCCTGATAATGCTTGGACGAAGGCTCTTGATGCATATTTACATTGTCCTTAGTGGGGCTAGGCTAGTTTTGGATAGCACTAGGACTTTTAATATCGTTAAATGTGATTTAGCTTAACCTCTACTCTTAGAATATCTGTAACTGATTAAAATAGAGGTATATAAGCCATGTATTTCCTACTTGAGTTGTGCGGGTTTCCTAATTTTTCGTGGGCAGGATTGGTCTAACATGTTAGCTTTAACCCTTAATAATTATGGAGAATATATATGAAGAAATTACTTTTATGCACTGTGGTCCTATCATTAACAGCTTCTTGTTCTGGAATGAGAAAGTCAGGTGACCAGTTCACAACTCATGCTGAAGCAATTAACTTGTTTGGAATGCATTTGCCAGAATGTGATTACGCAAAAGCTAAAAGCCTAGTTCCTGCTGGAGCAACTATTCATACTGTTTCCTCTTCTCCTACTGATTGGACTTCTGTATTAGGTGTTTTAAATAACATTGTAGGTGTTAGTGTCACTCAAATTAGTGGAACAACTAAATAGTTTTTGCTAGTTTATTAGTTGTACATTACCTCAGAACATAGATTTCCTATGTTCTGAGGTTTTTTTATTTAGTGAAGTACTGTAGGGCAATTAAACAATACTTGAAAATACGGTACTTCTTTCGGAAACGGGGAATATGGCTTTCTTTTTCAATTAAAGTTACCCGTACTCGGCAAGAGTTTTTTATTGATTCAAGAGAAAAAGGCACTTTTATTTTTTGGATGCCAGCAATAATTCTTCATATTTTACCTGATAGGGATTGGGAGAGAAGGGAGATTGAAGATTTGAGGCATCGGATTTTCAATGCGATGTTAAAGTAGGATTTTAGTTGTATCCTTAATCCTCTCTATAGGGTCTTTTATCTAATAAATTCGGTTTAAGTCCCATTTTGCGCTGATAGATCGAAATAATGCCCTAAAAAATAAAATACCAATAGATTCTTACGAAAGCGAATTAGATCCTTAGTCTGGACTCTTTTTAAATACTATTGTTAGCCTTAGACTATATTAATTTAAATTTCTTCACTTTTTTTGAAACAATTAGCTTTTTGAGTTTCATAATGCTGACAAGTCTCTAGCCCACGTTATTCACGATCCTCCTACTGCGGCTAGTCCTATTAACATCTTAGAATTAAGTGTAATTTGAAGTCTTTATGCCATTAGACCAAGCAAACTCTAAATTGACGAAAGAAGAGGACTTAGCCTTACCTAGTATAACGGCCTCTGATTTAGCAAAGTATAGTATTCTTAAACTTTCACAAATATTGCCTAGTGGACTAGATCTTTTAGTCATACCGCAAACACATCAAAATTCGAGTAAGCTGGATACTGAAAAGAGCCAAGCTTTATTAAAGGGCTTAGAGCAAATTGAAAAATTAGGTACTTTTAAAGTTGAGCTATTCCATCCGGAGAATACAAATGAAGGGGAGATGCTTAATCCCTTAATACTAATCGGTCAATTTCACTCAGAGCCAGATGGTAGTATTCCATCTCAGTCACTAAAGCATCAATTTCAGGTTTGTAAGGCTGTCAAAATTTTACATGATCATGGAATTGATCGATTGTATATGGAGGGCGTAATGAATTTATCTGATAAAATGAATGCGGCTGAAGTCGATAAGCACAAGGAAGAACTTGCCAATTATCCTAGGCTTGATAATTCTCACGTAGGTTACAAGAATAGCTTGAAAAACGGATTAGAGCTACTCACCGATGAAAGTAAGTTCACTCAAGAGATGTCTGCCCGTAAGGAAAAGGAGCTCGCTATTATTCTGTCTATTGCTTATTTAAACGACCCATCATTGCAAATCACTGGGATGGAGAACCCAGAGACTAAAGGCAGATTCGCTGGGTTTTATAACGAAATCAGTGCAAATTATACAGAGGGTAACAATGTATATAAGAGGTTATTCAATTTGCAAGGGCCTTTAGATATTTCAGTTGAGCAAGATGAGGTGGGTAAGGTATCTAAAATTAAACTTATAGATCAAACAGGCAAGATAGAATTCATAAACTCTAAAAATGAATTCTCAGCTTTTAAAAAGGTTATAGAGTCTATCGTGTTAGCAGTAGATTCAAGTCCGGAAATGGTCGCCTCTGTAGGCACCTCTGAGGCAAGAGAAAATTATGTTGCCAATAAGATAGCTGGTCCAGCAATGGTTGTGATTGGTCAAAGTCATGTTGCTAATTTCGAAAGCTATAAAAATAAGCGGTCTATAATTTTAATCAGCGAAAAAACTTGGGATGGGGAGGCTTTTAAGGAAGGGATTTTAAGAGTTGATAGATTTAAAGAATCAATAGAGCTCGCCATGGAAAAACCTCTTTCGGAAGATTCTCTTAATAGACTTATAGTCGGATTGAATGATAGCAATAGAAAACTAGTAATAGAAGTAGCTTCAAAAATAGAAAATCAAAATGATGCTAGCCTTAAACTACTAATGCCACAGTTAGTTGAAGTTTTAAGAAGTATAAATATCCAAAATCTTCTTTTGGTAACAAATCTAATTGACTCCTATTCTAGCAGAACGAATTCACCACTTCCTGATGAACTTGGCTCTGTTCTTTCTGATCGTTTGTCTGTGGCACAGAATACCGATGAGAAACTAAAAGTATTTGGTGCATTTCGTGCGCTAAAATTGCAATTAAACAAGGAGGCAGTATCTTTAGCTACTGATCTTTTGGATGATAGTGAGCCTAGTGTAGTTAGTGGTGCTCTTTATACTATTGCGATAGTTGCTAAGGCAGAGATTCCTAGGCTTGTTCCAAAGATACGAGAAATTATCGATACTTCTGATAAAAGACATGATTTTTCTGGAGCCGATCGCATTAAACGCGATGCGATATTTACATTGAGTCAATGTGAAGGTCCAACTTTTAAAGGTGAGGTTTTACCTTATTTCCTATCCCTTAATAAAGCTTTAATAGTGAGAATTAAAAGCATAGATGGTTCGAAGGATGAGGCTTTAATTGAAAAGAGCGCTTTAATTTCAAGTCTTTGTGACATGTCAAAGGCAATAGTCGAGAAAACAACTGAAGAGGATAAGCGGAAATTGGTGGGTGAGTTAGTTGATTCTTTGTTATATGCACTAAGGACTGAGACAAGAAACGAAGTGGATAATTTCTCTAGGGACAAAGCCAAGAATGTAATCGTTAAATTTGGAGAATTATCGAAAGATATAATTGAGAAGGAGAGAGAATCGAACTTGATCTCACCAAGGACTTATAGGGAGATGATGGAGTTGTTTGGAGGTAAATAGCCAAAAAGTACGGTATCCCAGTATCACCTAGTTTTTATAAATATAATTTTGACACAGTTTATTTCTGTGAAGTTGTGATTTCAACTGATGACCTAATTATTATCTGTAAATTTTGAAATAAATGTTCCATAGCTAATGTCATTGATGTAAACTTAAAGTTGCGTTTTGGTTTTTCTGAGGGTTTTTTGAGGTGATAGCATGAATCGCTTGAGAAGATTTCTGAAAGCTCAGATCTTAGTGTTTGGTTTGGTTGCCGCTTTTGCCGGTCATCAATATCTAATCAAGGTCAGCGTTGATTTGAAACATCGGAATGTTATTCATCAAACGGTCGTAACATACTCCGTAGCGCTTTTAATGGCGTTTGGAATGTTAATTGCGAGATTAGTGTACGTTCAATTAGTTCGCAGAGCCCGCAGAGGGGCGCCGTGTAGGCGAACTAAGAGACGTAGCCAACTCGCTAAGCTAGCGGGTCTCTTTGTCTTCCTTTTCAAGAAAGGGAAATTCAAAGACAAGTGGTTTCTTGTCTGGAGCACTGCATTGGGAACAATGTCAGTAGCTTTGACATACAAGCTGCAAGGAAATCTGACTCCAGGACTTGGCAGCTATTTAAATGCGGTTCCATGGGTTTTACCCGTATATTGGATATTGCATAGGAAACCTTGCACGTTACCTGAGGCACTATTAATGGCCTTAGGAATGCTTGCAGTAATTGTTACAGGTCAGCTTAGGAGTGCTGATCGCGAGTGGGGTACATTGATCCTCAGTGTGGGGCTGCTTTGTTTGATAAGTATATTGTTCGTATTCCAGGATAATAGAATTCGAACATTTACTAAGGAACAGGGCCCATTGAGTATTGAGGTAATCAGAAAGTCCGTATCAATGATTACATTGCTACTGGTATTTACGGTGAACAGCTTCTTCAGCGAGGATCGCTTTGAGTTTACTCTGTCGGAATATGCTGCGCTCATTGCAAGGGGAGTAGTAGGAACGATACTAGCGTTTTTGGTACTGTTAGGAAACTCAAATTTAGGAATGATCAAAACGGATGTAATCAAAAGGTTGGGCCAATTAGTTGGGCTTGTTACTTTGATTGCTTTCACTGGAGGTGAAAATCTCCAATGGTTAGTTCCTATAGTCGCTTTTTATTTGTTTGTCCTTGTTGCGCTTATGCGTAGAAAAGAGCAACAATCACGGTTTTAACACACGCAGACCTGGCATAAAGCCAGGTCATTTTTAAAATTATCTTTCCAGTAGTGCACAGAGCACGTCTCTCTTAGCCTGATCTTTGCCCATGTAGTAGTCTATATGACTCTCTTTGCTTTTCATGCGACCATCTCCCGTCACATAAGCAGTAAATGCTACAATCTTTCCGTTATATCCAGCGTCTCTAATTTTGATTGCAAGTTCATTGCCATCAATCTCTGGCATATTTATATCAAGAGCGATAAGATCAAATCCTTTTGCATTGATTGAATTTCTAATAAAAACTTCAAGAGCCGTGGCACTTCCTAGAATTGGAACAACCTCTGCCCCTATAGTTTCAAATTGAATCGTTAGTAAGGAAAGCATGTCCTTATTATCGTCAACTATGAGGACTCTTTTTTTTGGTTGATCTTCCGAATTTTTTTCCATGAACTTCCCTATATTAATATGGAGGTAGGCTGATTAGCTGGGTATTAAATCTTAAGTTTTAATATCGACAATTTTGCTAAAAAGTTAAGTGCCGTCTTAAAATTACTCCATTCTAGCATTAATTAACTAATTAGATTTATTTATAGTTATAGGCTTAAACTTACAATAGACATAAAAGCATATAGTATTAATGGGTTGAAGGTATTGAATACCTCTAAATATAGGTACTTAGGGCTATCAGTCGCTATATCAGAAAGGAAGGGGATATATTTTCGTAATACTTTGAAAATAGCTTTGTACGATTCATCCCATAAATTTCATTAAAGCAGTGACCAATTTGTCTAGCCTTACCCAGCTTGGAGATTTGGATTTGAGTTACGATAGTTATGCACCAATAGGTATGTGCAATTTATTGATTGGAGAGCATCGACTATGTTGGAAAATTTTCTCTGAGTAGTTGCTTTAGTTTTGTTTCAACTCCATTTTCAACTGAGACTAATTTAACCGCAGGCGACTTATCCGCTATTATTGTTGAGCTTGTATTAAAGAATAGAAATAACCCTGAAAAAGCCATTGTGCTATATCCGATTTTTCTAAAAGTAGCCTCTTTAAAATATGGTAATATCGCTTTGATAGTACAAGTTGAAACGATGGCTGCAATGGCAATAACTGCACCGAGAGATAGTGAATTTGCAGAGAATAGACCTAACTTAAAGTATAAATACAATTTTACTACATGAAGTAGAATTTCATTAGCCGCCCTAGTGGCGACGATCTCACTTTTACTCAACCCACTTTTTAAATAAAAGCCATTAAAGATAAGTCCAACTGCTCCAGTAATACCAGAAACGAGTCCAGCTAAAAATCCAATTAGGATAACTTTAGCTTTTGACATCTGTTTGGTTGAATTGCTTTCTATAGACTTCTTGCCAATTAAAAGGAAAAAATTGGACAATAGAAAGATTGAACAAACCCATGAAATAATTAGAGGATCAACATATTTCAAAAGCCACGTACCAAGAAATACAGCAGGCAATGCCGCGGGTAGAAAATTAAAAACGACCTTCCAGCGAATATCTTGAAAAAGGAAGAAACAACGACTAAGAGAACTTGTAAAAGTTCCAATAACCAATGCAGATGGAATTTCAGAAACTGGTAGATGTAAAGCCAAGCAAGGAATTAAAATCAAACTAGCCCCACCACCTACAACACTACTAATACTGAAAGCAAAAATGGATGATATGAATAGAAAAATCTCAGAGATCATAAAGTTATAAAGTTTGAGTCAACATAAAATTTAAAAGGATCCTGTGGGGATTTGAGCCGCCGAAATTCAATTTATAAACCAACTTGGCAACAGGGGCAAACAATTGCTTAAATAACTCTATTTGAGGCTCTCAGATTGAAATTCAACTAAGCATGATTGTCATCATATTCTACAATGCTTCTGATGCTCTATAATCGATTTTATTAGATAAAATTCATGCCTAGAATTAGGAGGTGTTTAAGATGACCCAAAATAAAGCGAAAAATATAAGAGAGAAGGATTTATCCATTGAACCGACAGTTGATGTCCGACCACTGCCGTCTTCCACTCTTAAGTTTGAAGACTTAGAAGAATCCCTGGGAGTTAAGGTACAGAAGAAATTGCCGACGGGTGTACGCATTGTAATAAGAACCGTTGCGCCGTTGTTTTTTGGAGTTCTCTTCATTGTCCTTGGCGCTATATCTGATGGTTCTATAAGGTATCTCTTTTTCTTTATCACAGCACTTTCATTTGCTTGGTACGTTTTGCAGTCTGTGTGGCTAGAAAAAGAACCTGCGACGCACATTATTTAATCTTTTACTTGAATGGATCCAGGTTTAGATATTTGTAAGTTTTAAATTTCAGTGGAAATGTCGAAAAACGTTCTCTAGCCAAGAACTCAAAGCAGTAGTTGAAACATATCGCCGCTACTTCTGATTTGAGATGCAAGTAAGGATTTAAGCCCTTGCACGAAACTACGGGGGCTTTTTTTGTCAGTTAAATCCCTCATTTGATTCTAAAACAATTCAAGGGTATGTTAAATGGACAATATTTAGCATACTGTGGGGATATTTATCTAATCTATGAAAATTTTCTTTCAGCCTTTTTTCTTCCTGATACTTTTTACATACTCAAGCCTACTTTTTGCAGAACCAAAGGTAATAAAAATTGGCGCAAGCCTCCCCCTATCTGGACCCCTTGCGAAAATAGGAGAGGACATACAAAGAGGTTTAACCTTAGCTAAACAAGATTTTGATTCTGAAAATATTAAGTTTGATTTTGTTCTGGAGGATGATGGCTTCCAAGGCAAGAATGCAGCTTCTACAGGTCTAAAACTTTTAGATATAGATAAAGTGGATATAATAGTCAGCTTGTGGGATATGGCAGAAATCATTGCTCCTATGGCGGAGAAGCATAAAGTTCCTCATATCTCCTTTAGATGGAATCCTCATCTGGCTGAACAATATAAGTACACTATGACTTTTGAGCCTACGTATATAAGCTATGCCGATTCCTGGCTAGCAAAGTTAAAATCTCAGAATATTAAAAGCGTATTTATTCTTAAAGAAGAGATAGAGAGCTTTAATTTATTGAACTCTTATCTAGTGCCACTACTGCAAAAAAATAAAATAGAAGTACTAGGTGAGATTTCTTATTTACCTGGAGAAATTAACTATCAGTCAATCCTCTTTAAAGCGATAAAAAAGAATCCCGATACTTTGTTATTGTTCTCTATGCCGGAAAGCCTAACAGTGATAGCTACAAAATTACGAGAACTCTTCCCAGATCAAAACTTTGATGGCTCTTTTGATGAGTTTCAAGGAGATCCAAAGTTAATTGCAGGCCTACCCTATGTCTCTCTCAAGGAAATTTCTGAAGAATTTAATAAGCGATTTGAAAAATTATACGGAAATAAAGTATTAGCTCGAGCAGCCAGCGCCTACGATCTTATCAATATGATAAATGATTTTGAGGCATCTTCAAAATATAATAACTCAAACAAAGAAGAGCTTTTAGATTATCTAAACTCAATTAAAAACTATAAAGGTGTCGCAGGGAATATTAGTAGCAATGGGAAAGGGTCCTTGGAGAATGCCTGTTTGTGGAAGGTGGTTTCTAAGGAGATGGGTTTTAAGGTTGTGCCTTTTAGTCCTTCTGATTAAGACCAGAAAGCGCCACAGCTTCATCAAGGAGTATTGGGGGGTATTCGTTGGTATCTTGATACTTCAGATGGTAGGATCGGCCCAGACGTCATGTCTTACGGATTCTGCCATAATCCGAATCCAGATGGTTCGCCATTTGGGGACGCACATTATAGAACCTTCCGATTGGGCGGGGACTGGTACTGGTTTCACGCATCTAATGACTGCTTCTAAATGAATATAATTGACCTACCTACTTTTTAACTCACTTTTTTAACTCACTGGTGAAGCTTTGCTTTGCTCGCTTTATAAGTGGGTGGTGACTTGTGTCTGAAAAGCGATGTGAAGTTGAGTAAGATGAAGAAACATTTAAGATTGAATATGGAGTCCCAAGACATGATGCATCTCATACTACTTAGACTAAGAAAGTATGTAGATGGATGTTAAACAAAATATTATAAATGGAGGACAAATGAATTCTGTCTTAACAAAATACTTAGCTATTGCCTTGTTCGCGATAAGCTCGATTGTCGGTTGCCCTAGCTCAAGTACTAGAACAGTAGAAACTAGAACTAATAATGCAGATGGCTCGGTCGATTTAAAAACGGTGGAAACTGAAGTTTCACAGGATGATTCTAAGTCATGTTCTGGAGTGGCCTCATGTACTGTGGATTTCTTGGGGGACGTAATTGCATTTCCTTTTAGATTAGTTGCAGGAGTAGTTGAAGCAATATTTTAATCTCGTACTTGTATGATTGGCGTCATGCTCAATCCCTAATAAGTCTGATAAATCAAAGCATAAGTAATGATCACTTAACAGGATCCTACTCATGTGATAGTGGGTACGAGGAAGAAGCTTCTACAGGAGTTACGGTAATTTAATTAAATATAAACTTAAATCAAGTTTTAATACGGAGATTTTATGTTAAATTGGTCAGTCACTTTTTTCATCATAGCTATAGTTGCTGCGATATTTTGATTTGGTGGGATTGCAGCTAGTGCGACGTCCATAGCAAAACTATTGTTTGTATTGTTTATTATTCTGTTTTTGTTGTCTTTGGTGATTCCAAGATTCAGGCCTAAGGCCTAGGGTAAGGGTAAGTAGAATAGGCCACATCGGAGTATGTTAAAGTCGGGCATTTCAGCATGATGTTAATCATACTTAGACGCCTAATGCTTTTGTAAGCTAGGATACAATTTAGAGATAAGGAAACTACATGAAAAGATTAAATGTTATTTTGATTCCACTACTGTTAACGTGTTTGTCAGCTTGTCCGGTAGTTAGGGGGACTGGTAATGCAATTGAGGCGACAGGCGAAGGTATTGGCCATGCCGTAGAAGGGACGGGTAGAGCAATCGGGGAGACTGGAAGAGAGCTTGCGGATTAAAGATTGTGAAATATCGATCTGAAATAGTAATTAGCTAAAATATTGGCCAACCTATTTTTTAACTCATTTAGGTCATATTAGGTTTAGCTCATATTCGGTACTACCCTCTCTTTTAAGTATTCTTTGAGAGGATCTTACGCGTCTAAAATTATTTGACCCAGCCTTTTCTTGTGACTCTTTTGAGGGAGTTTTTATGTCTTTGGAGAAAGAGGGTGGGACCTAGCAAAGGTCAGACAGGACGCATATATAGACCTACCGGTCATAACAAACATGATTGGTGATCCCTTATGTTTGGGGGGTTGCATCTGTTCTCTGAAAAAGGGTTCAAGAGGTTTTTTGACCTTAATACCCTAGCTAGCCTTGAAAGGGTAAGCTCATGTCACGTCAACACGGTGTTACTCAAGAAATGTTCTCTCAGATCATGACTCGCGCAGCTGCCAACGGTATCAGTGAGTCGGTCGTCCGACTGGCGCTCATTCTGGTCAATGCCATGAGCAGACGCCCATGGCACAGAGCGGTTGAGGCGAATTTCGCGAATGAGTGGATGGTGAGTGGGGCAAGAAGCAACCTCATTGGTATGATGAGGTTGATTGTACACTTTGCGAATAGTGAAGGCTTGATCCTCAACTGGGGCGAAAAAGGAGAGAAAATCGATTTTTCAGATGACGGACGAAGCTTTCTCAATCAGTATGGAATTGAGTGGGGAGCTGCTGCGAGTATCTTATGTCAGCATCGAGATACCTGCGGGAAGAGCTTTCCATCTGTCGATACTGAAGAAGAGGATCGGATCGTTTACTCCGTTCTTCCGGCCTTGATTGGTCAGGCAACTTGGAACTCTGGTTGTATTGGGAGAGTTGACGGTTGTAGTATCTTGAAAGCAATTGGTGGAAACCGATTGACTTCCGGTGCTAAAATTGACGGCATCGAAAACTGGATCGGAGCATTGGACTTTGCTCAAGTTCTCTATACTTCCTCTGGGTTTCTGATGAGACTGGATACTGATCCTGGCGCCCTGAGTAAAATTGTCCAATTGCCGTTTGAGTCCGTGGACTGGCAAGAACTTTTCACCGGCGCGGTGATCAAGCAGGATCGCCCCAAGGCTACAAGTCCGCAAGTGAAGCTGGTGCCTAAGCCTCCAGCCGTGGAAACGCTGGAAGAACTGCCTGAAGTTCCTGACTATGTTCAAGGCAATGTTCGTAATGTACTTGAAGATCTGTACATCCAGGCCATTGCTGGAGAACTGATTGATGAGGAGTTGAGGGCAGATTTAGCTCTTAAGGAAGTTCAATTGAAAGCTGAACACTTTCGGCGAGAGCTCCAGGAAGCTGAGGACGCATTGGCCCTTGCTCAAGGCCGTAGTGAAGCAGCTAAAAAGGATTTTGCTGATTCCTTCCCCGTAAGGAAAAAGGCGAGCCAGACGTATCTGCAGGCGTTGGAGATTCTCAGAAAGCGACATGAAGCTGACGAGGAGCTTTCTGCACTCGGAATTAATCCCGAACCCTAGTTATACTATTCTCAGTGAGAAACCAAAACCCCCAATAAAAAATTCTGCAAAATACTTCAACTTCTTAAATTTTGAAAGATATTAAGAAAGATCAAACTATTCACACTGATTTGTGTGGTTCTGAAGCTCTAAAAATGGCTAAAATTCGTATTTTGGGCGAGGCTGTATTTTGGGATCTTGTTTTAGTGTCCGGATTGAGTGAGTGGGGGGTTGGTTTTCTATACTTCTTGTAATGAGGGAGGTGGGCGCACGTATGGCTTATACATTCCAGGTGGGAATATGGCATCTAGAATTCCATTTCTTAGTTTTATGGATGCGTCTTTAAATTTGTAGTAGCAGTCGAAGTAGAAGTCTAGTGCCTGGGCTCTTCTTTGGGGGCAGATTGAGAGTACTCTTGGTCGGTGGGTGTTGCGGCCAGATTTTTTAGTGTTTAGGGGTTTTGAGCCTGGGGTTATTTGTAGCAGTTTTTCTCGTCCTAAGTAGCCTTTCCCTGCGGCTAGTCTTTTTTGTACTGTTTCTACTCTTCTTATCTCTAGTTTGCTTGATAGTACTTTGGCATATTCTTTTTGTGTTAGTTTTTCGTATCCTGGGATTCTTTGATAGTTTAGTGTGTAGGTTGTTTCAAACTTTTTTATGGGTACTGCTGGATTGCTTCTTCTTGCGCGATTGTAGCATGTCCAGTCAACAACGGTATGTTCTCTTTTTATATCGTGTATCGCGTCATGAAAGCAGTTATAGCCTGGGTATTCGGAGATTTTCTCTACTAAGCCATCTTGAACGGCTTGTAGGGCTAGATAGAAGACTCTGTCCTCTATGTCATCTCTATCTTGGGGGATTATTTCACAGGAGTATCTTCTTTCGAATAGTCTTCCTCCTGGGAATTCTTTGCAGTATGTTGGTACTAGCTTGGCTACTACAGAGTTAAATACTCGTTTAAACTCGGCTCTGTTTTCTTTCGGGAAGTCCGCTGCCATCTGTAGGTGATTTCCTTCTATGGCAAATCCGTAGAGGAGTACTTCGTATATTGTTACGTATTTAGCTAAGTACGCGAGAATTCTAGCTTCAAGTTTTTTATTGTTAATAAACCAGAGTTCTGAGTTCCTACATCTTGATGTGGTAAAAGATGTGTGTTTCTTTGACTCTATTCTTGGGTGATAGCCCATGTGTGGCCTCTCTTGATATTGAAGTTTAGGGGGTATCTTCTTTATCGTAGAAAATTGGAGGATGGTTCGTTTTTTGGGGAGAGATTGTTTGGTGGGGAGTTTTGGTGGGTCACTGAGAGTGGGATTATGCTGGAATCGGTCCTTTCTATTGATGTGAATGATCAAATTGAGTGGGCAGACGTCGTAGGAGAAATGCTAAATCATCCAGAAATGGAAGTTCCTGGTGTTAGACTTCATTGCCATTTTCTACTAGGAAAGATGAAAGGATCAGTGCATATGGATATGGCATTCGGAGATGTAGTAGATGCTGTTAAGCTTCCACTAGAGCGGATGCAGTACAAGGGAAAACCATTTTTCGGGGAAGAACTCTCATTGCTTGTCTATCCACTTGAGACAGTATTCTCTGAAAAGCTTTACATAGCCTTAAGGAAAGGATCGCAAAACACAAGGATGAAGGATTACTATGACTTGTTTAAACTCAGTAGTCAGGATTTAAATCTTACTCGATTAAAACAAAATATCGAATCTACTTTTTCAAAGAGAAATTTAGAATTGAGTAATAGTATTAATTTCAATAGTTCAGAACTTGAGCGCCTAGAAGTGTATTGGAAACATTTTGTAAATCGAGAAGAAGTAGTAGATGCTCCGGATACTATGCGCGAAATAATTGAACTAATAAATCGCTTCCTTCAGTCCTTACCCAAGTGAGATTTATTCTACCCTTTTTGCCCAGATCGTATCGGGTGAGAGTAGCTGGTGGCCGCTAGTTCATCGAGTTGTGATTTAACGTGTATTGCCATTAATGCTGTGGAGAATTTATTCTACCCTTTTTGCCCAGATCGTATTGGGTGAGAGTAGCTGGTGGCCGCTAGTTCATCGAGTTGTGATTTAACGTGTATTG
>CAYGUX010000002.1:193990-281521 GCA_964353175.1 uncultured Bdellovibrionales bacterium
CAAAAAGGGTAGAATGGAGGTGGGGGGAGTTGAAGGGAGAGCTTAAGATATTGTAACTGTTCACATTATTGATCTTAAAATTGCAAAAATGCCCCCAAATATACCCCCAATATATCTGGCTCTTGGTGGATATTGTAGGACATTGTGGTACGTAGCTTGGGGATATTAATATTAAACGAACGGTCCATGCGTGGGTCAAGTCGGATAACGGCTTATCACACAACAAAAAACTAAATTCGAGACAGGTGCAAAATGAGATTAATCAAGCTGCAACATGTTAGCTAATTTCTAATAGAGGAGATTCGAGTGAGTAATCCAGAGATATGTTTTGCAAAATTATTGAATGGAGATACTGTACTGCAATGGATTGATCCTCCATGCATCGATCCAGTCTTTGGAATTTCTTCGCCATTATTTTTATGGGCAGGGTGTTTCTTTATTGTCATTTTATCTCTCTTTCTAGCTCTCCGACTTTATATTAAATCCGCCCCCGTTGTTAGAGCTCTCAAAAGACTAACGAAACAAATTAATTCTATCGAGCCGAAGGATAGAGCACTCGATGGCGTCGGACTAGAGGAGCTTCGAGAAATAATGCTCAAGTCTCCTCTTGTCTCAGATGCATGGGGAGAATTTGAAGAGACATTGCTTATTCACAACGAGAGTAATTCACATCAAGTTTTTAATACTCGTCAAGCTGATGAGTATTTCTCACAAGAGGCAATACTAGGAGGACGTATTAATATGCGTCTCTATTCAGCCTTTCCTGGAATTCTAACAAGTATAGGATTGCTGCTTACCTTTATTGCGATCTTAATAGGCTTGTCTCACATACATCCAGATCCCTCAGCACAAGGCAAATTAACAGGAGTTGAAGAGCTTGTATACAGCCTTTCGGGGAAATTTATATCGTCTATTTCTGCCCTTTTATGTGCTGTCCTCTTTACCTTCTTCGAAAAGCGAATAGAAATTCTTCTATTTCGATCAATTCATGGCTTTATAAAGGCATTAAACAGAAAATTTGCTCGAAAACCAACGGAACACATACTTCAACTAATCCAGAAAGACATAAGTGAGCAATCAATTGCATTCAGACAATTTGGTACTGATCTTTCGGGCCATCTAAAAGAAAGTTTCAGTGAAGGTATGGGGCCACACTTCCAAAAGGTTGCAGAAGCCGTTGAAGAGCTTAAAAAACATAAGTCAGAATCGCTTACTGATTCGCTCGGACATATCATTTCTGAGTTTAAATCGGCGTTACTTGGCTCTACTAACACTGAATTTAAGACTCTCGAATCCACTCTCAATAAGACTGCTGACTTGATGAGTTCGATGAACGAACAAAGCAAACTATCTCAAGATAAAATGTCAGAAGTCATTCAGAGCCTAGATGCTGCTGTCAGTAAGCAATCGACATCGGGCGATGAACATCTGTCTAGATTAGCCAATACAATGCAAATCATTATCGAAAAACTGGAATCTGCTGCTACGCAATCTTCTGGTAGCATGACCTCTTCTGTGACTCAATTGTTGGAACAACTTCAAGGCAATTTTAGCACACAAGCTGCGGAAATGTCCCGTCGAAATGATGAGCTATCAGGTTTAATGAAAGGAATGCTTGAGCAAATCCAATTGAGCTTAAGTCAGTCCTCCTCGTCTGTATCGACGACGGTCAATGGTGTACTAGAAAAGAGTTCAGAATGGACAGAAAAGACAACAGCTCAACTAGGCATTGTGCTTGAAGAGCAGACAAGAAATGCGAAAGCTGTAAATGATGCTCGTGATTCATTGAACGGTGCACTAGAAACCTTTAGAAAAGCTGTCAGTGAAGGTTCCTCTACTCTAAATGAGATGGGAACAGCCTCTACGTCGGTCAAGGAAGGAGTCAATACACTAACAGGTGCAGTGACTAATCTTGGAAAGACACAAGACCGAGTTAGCGATCTAGCTTCCCTTGTAGAGAAAAACGCTGAGAGCCTAAAATCTGTATTGGATCGCCAGTCGGATATTGTTAGTAAGTACGAGATAGTTGTTAGGGATTTAGACAAAACTCTTAGCACGGTACTCACGCAAGTTACATCAAGTATTGAAAACTATTCTGCTAGAGTAAAATCGAGCTTAGAAACTACTCTAGGTCAGTTCGATAATCATCTTGGTAATGCGACTGCAAAGCTTGGTGGGACAGTTCAGGATTTGAGTGAAAGCTTAGAAGAATTAGTAGAACTTGCATCAAAATCTAAAGGTAACGGCTAATGAGTGGTGATTCTGAGCACTCAGCACTCAGTAGTTCTCTAACTGATATGATGACTTCATTGATGGTCATCTTTGTGCTACTACTTGTGAATTACCTAGGAAATCGCCAAGACGAGATACAAACTGCTCGAAGCAAGACTGATGAAATGCAGGAGCAATTAACCGCGAAGCTGAAAGAAGCTCTAGTTGAGGGCGTTGAGGTTAAAAAGTTAGATAACTACAACTTAGTCGTTATTGTTCCAGAAGATAAACTACAATTTGAAACTGGGAAAAATGAGCTTAACGATTCTGCAATTGGGTTCCTGTCAAAATTTGTGCCCGCACTTCTCGATACCTACATAGCATTTGAAAATAGTGTTAGTCTTATAAATGTTGAAGGACACTCCGATAAGAAACTACGTCGAGATGCAGCCAACGAATATTACAATTGGGATCTTAGCCAAGAACGGGCAAGTGCCGTTATGAAGTTTATTTTCAATTTACGTAAAGGTACTTCAGAAACTGAGAGATTTAAAAGTATCGCACTCTTCGGAGGACGAGGACCAATTGAATGTCAGCATACCGAACAAGCTGATGAAATACTCAGAAAAACATGCCGAACTGTAAAATTTAAAATCCGCATGAAATCCAGCGAGGAGAGCAAGGCGTGAATTTAGGATCGATGACAGAATCTAGTTTCTTTTCAGAGCTATTGAAATCTATAAAGGGCTTGCAACATCTGACTATCTTTCAGAACCCTTCTGAACATACTCCTTTTGGGGAAGATAAGGCAATCTGCCCGACGCTGATCAAAGAGACTGAGACTCTTTTAAAATCTTCTTCGTCCACTCCACCGGAATTAGATCGTAGATTAGTAATTGAGAAGTGGAAGCAACATAAATCTGATTTGTATTCTTCCTCATTTTCAGCTCGTGATTGGAAACGATACTGCTGGGTTCCTGAAATAGTAGCTGATAGTCAGTTTAAAGGTTTAGTTATGGAGCAAAAAATCCCCATAACATTACCCTCACTGCGAGGCCTTTTGTATTGCTACCACGAAAACTTTAGTAGTCTATCTGCAGATTATCAGTTTAGTTTAAAGCTTCAAGACCTAATTGCTTCACGGTCATCAGCAAACGGTACCGTAAGTAAATGGAACAATTCAATTGATAGCCTCATTGGCGAAAACGCTCCCAAAAATTTCGCAATAGATGCCAGTGCAAATTGGGAGTTACCTGAAAAACGATTAGAAGAGTTTGGATTAAATCCCACTACTGAATTTGCTCAACGATTTGCGTCTGAACTTGCCCTTCTTGCAGCAGATAGATTTGACTCTATTGAACAGAATCAATTGACCCATGTTATTAAGGGGATATTGTGTTCAAATTTAGTAGATCGAGAAGACTACAAGAGTGCCATTGCTACTATCATTCTATCGAATAAGGCGAATGAAGACGAGGAAATTCAAAGCACACTAATAGACTTCTTTCTCAGGAATCAAGGGCTGGGAGATCCGAGAATAAACCCTGAGAACTGGGCAGGGATTAAGGAAACAGCAAAATCAAGGGTAATACAGTGGCTTTCACGTGAGGATATTAATTTCTTCTTTGAGCTTCTATTACGTGATCGAGATGATAAGCACGGAAGAAAAAATTTCTGGTTGCAATACGTTGATAAGGTTTCTCGATCACGAGCACTTATTTCCAGGGACGATTTACGGCATCATTCCGTTCGATTACGGGAAATGGAAGATAAAGGACGCTCATACGGTGAACTTGTTGGGTCAAATACATCAAGTGCATTTGTGTTAGACTTTGGAGGAATCGTCGTTGTAGAGTTTAGCGAAGTTGGAAATGCTTGTTACATCTACAAAAAGGAATCTTTCTCGGAGCTATATAAAGATTTCTGGGCAAAGGAGTTTCCTTTCACAAATTTAAAAAATAAGATCTTGATGGCTGAACGAATCACACGTTCCATGAAGGACTGGCAATCATCCGCCAGACATATTCTTTCTAGATCGGGAGTTAGACGTGGATAGACAAGAACCAAAAGAATTATTAATAGCATCATTTGCAACAGAAGTTGATGTTGTAGCGACGACACATGGCCTTATCATTAGATATACAGGATCAGAACAAGGAATTGACCTTAGCTATAAATCTTCTTGGGGAAAATTAAAAAGAATCACTCGTGAAGGGATTTTCCTTGCTCAGACCGTAGAACAATTGGTTCAAATTGAACTTATAATTCCAGAATGCCCAAATCTGAAGATTGAATACTGTGACCTACGGGAACTGAATGAACTTAGTTCAGATTTTATTGATGGAATTATTCCTTGGGCACCCTTCTCAATTTATCTCCAAGCAAAAGGCATTATCGGGACAAGTTCGTTTCAACCATCCTATCAATTCATGCTTGGGAAACTACATTCATTCCCATATAGAGTTGGGCCATTTCTTTCACGACTCGATAGTTTGTATCGTCTGTCTCCATCAAACTTTGAATTAGTTGAGGAGATTGATTCTTTTAACGCTTTGTTGCCAATTGAGAAGACTAAAGAACGGGCTTTGCTTTGTCTCTCTAAAATTAAGGAACTTACTGGTGGTGACGGGCTTGATGACTATCTAGATAGCGAAGCAGTTATAATTCCCCAAAAGGTGAAGGTCGATATTGTTTCTGAGGAGCACGGATTTATCTCTTTATTCCCTTCCTTTGATGGGGTCCCAGCGGAAGCAATTCGAAAGGAGTTCTTTCGACTTAGCGACGTTCAGAAAATTTACGATGTTCAAACCTCATCGGGAAAACGAATTCGGGTTCTCCTGCCTGACGAAATGATACCGATTCTCAAAGACATTCAGAAAATACGTCGCGTTAGTGGTGCCACTAGGGATCGAGTTATTGCGGATGTTATGAGTTGTTTCTCTGATGGCGTGGACAGAGAATTAATAGATGTCATTGAGTTTGCACCACGGGTTAAGGGAATTTGCGAAGTTCCTGAACGAGCACAAATTCTTATTAATGCCGAAAGTCGCCGTTGGGATGGAGTAAGCGAGGAGGAAGAGTCTGAAGGAGCAAAAACAGGACAAAATAAACCTTTAGTTATTAGCATAGCTACAGATGATGGCAGTAAGGAAGTGTCGCTTTCTTTTAGGGAATTTAGAGAATTTGCACGCAAAGTTGCTGAAGCTCAAGTTAATGACTCGGCACAAATTCTTTGGAAGGAAACTCTAATATTGATCGATGACTCATTAGTTACCCAGATCAGGGAACTAGAGAAACGATTAGATCGTAGAAGGACGAGTAGAATAGACATAATAGAAGAGGCGAAATCATGCCAGGTTTTAGATATCCATCAGAACTTTGAGTCAACCAGCTACTCTGAAGGAAACCTTGAAAGTATTGGCACGCTTTCAAATCGGCCAGATATTCCAGTAAGCCTAAAAGAAAGACGAATAACTAAGGATGGAAGTTCTGAGCCATTCCAATTGAAATGTCACCAAAAGCAAGGGGTACTTTGGCTTCAGAATCTTTTTCAAAATCGGCTCAAGCGCAGAGGATGCCTGCTAGCTGACGATATGGGCTTGGGTAAGACTCTTCAAATTTTAACCTTCTTAGCATGGTGCATTGAGACGGGTTATAAAAAGGGATTGGGTGAAGAAACACCGCCTTATGAACCAATCCTGATTGTTGCTCCAATAATTCTGCTTAACAATTGGCAAAAAGAGATGGAAAGTTATTTTAAAAATGATGTCTTCAGTCCGACAGTTATTTTGTATGGCTCTGAGATCAAGCAATATAGCTTTGACCGTAGTCAGTCTGGTCGTGAGACTAAGGATGGTCGTCAAAAGCTAGACATAGAAAAGATAAGAGAGAATCGGGTTGTAATTACAAACTATGACACGGTAAAAAACTACCAGCACAGCTTAGCTAAAATTCCTTGGACCATCATAGTAACAGACGAAGCCCAAGAATTTAAAATTCAGAATCAAAAATCAGATTCGCTAAAGGCACTAAAAGCACACTTCAGAATTGTTGCTACAGGCACACCTGTGGAAAATAGACTACTGGATTTGTGGAACCTTGTAGATTTCATGCATCCAGGCTCTTTGCTAGGATCGGCAAGAGATTTTCATAACCGCTACGAAAAAGATATTGGCTCTAAAACTCACGAAGAAAGGAAGATTCTTACAAAAGAGCTGAGAAATGCTTTGTTCTATGATCGTCCAGATGCTTTTGTATTGCGAAGGGATAAAGAGAATGAACTAACTGAGTTGCCGAAGAAAATAGAGCATCGAATTATTTGCTCTATGACAGATCAACTGAGACAGCTTCACCTTGATATAGTTAAGCAATTTAACGAAAGTAAGTCTGAGAAACATTATTTTACGCTGATGGACTCTTTAAAGAAACTCTATCTTCATCCTCGTCTATTGCGTGGTCAACAACCAATTGACGATCCGCAAGCTATTGTTGCTGAAAGCTCAAAGCTTGAGAAAGTTATTGAAGTCATAGACGAAATTAGGTCGAAGGGTGAGAAAGTTTTAATATTTGCTCAATTCACACACCTTCAAACCATATTGGCAGAAGTTCTGGGTGCATATTATGGACTGAAAATTGAAATCGTAAGCGGTGCTTCTGATTCACAACGAAAAGGAATATTGGAGCGAAGAGAGGAGGCTATTAATAATTTCGAAGCAAAGAATGGTTTTAATATCCTCATTTTATCACCAAAGGTTGCTGGCGTAGGTCTAACAATTACTGGTGCAAATCACGTCATTCATTATGAAAGATGGTGGAATCCAGCGAAAGAAGCCCAAGCGACGGATCGAGCCTATCGCATAGGCCAGAAGAAGGTAGTTCACGTTTACTATTTTATAGCTTCCGATCCTCAAAAAGAAATTATTTCCTTTGATGAAAAGCTGGATGAATTGCTTTTAGAGAAACGAGAGTTGGCTAAGGATTTTCTCATTCCTAGAGAAAGTGTTGAGGTATCCCCCATTGAGGTCGCACAAGGATTACGGGGAGCTAAATCAGAAAAACCTAAATTTACGAATCAAGAGAACCTGACTTCAGTTAAAACACTTCTCGATGTGGATAGATTGTCCCCCCATCAATTCGAGGCACTCATTGCTCTAATTTACCGTCGTAGAGGATTACTTACGATACTATGCCCGAATACGGGAGATGGTGGTGCAGACATACTGGTTATCGGACTTGATGACCTTATATATATTCAGTGCAAGCATTCAACATGCATGAATGCGCAGAGCATAAGAGCAATACGTGATCTTGAAGAAGCACCTGATGTTTATCGTAGGGATGTTTTATCTGACAATCTCCGCCGCCGTCCACCAAAACGAATTGCCTGGACTAATTCAAGATTTGATCAAGACGCAAAAGCATTAGGTGCTAGGTGCGACATAGAGCTTATGGAAAGTAAGAATTTAGAAGCGCTTCTTCCGAAACTAAATATCAATCTTGCAGAAGTTATAGAATTTGAAGCTGAAAGAAAGCTGAATCTCAAAGAGATTAAAGCTGCTTTAAAAAATACTTAGTATTTTCCATGACATGGTTATTCTAAGGGCCCTACATAGCCTCAGTGCTGGATCAAAGTATTAAAGTCTAATCTTTTCGCTTGCCAGTACTTCAAGAGTATTCAAGTATTTTTTTGATATATGCTCAGTGGTAAGTAAGGAAAGGGCAATTTTTGAGGCACAAATGTGGTTAAGAGATATGAACGAACTTAGCCTGATACCCTGCATAATTGGAATGCGGAAGATCTTACGAATCTTGCTTCTCCTCTCGGACTCAAAGAACGAACAGATCCATCTAAAGAGAATATACTCAACCAATTTAAGTGTCTATATCATTCATGCACTAGAGCTAAAGCTGAAACTCTTTTTAAAATTAAACTTAACAGTTATACCAAGATCCTACTCTGCGGTGAACAGCCAAAGGTCATTAAACAAGAAAATTTCAGAATAGCGCCTTCCTATTCTGCACTTGTACGTCATACGTCGGAACATCTCGGAGTATTCAAAAATAATTCAAACCTATGAGAATTTGAGTTAGATATTTCTCATGCTGTACTCATAGAAGCTCTTACTAAAATGACTCCAAAACAAGGAGTTATCTTTTTAAGCGTCAAGTCGAGATATGCCAACTTCCAGCTAAAATAGAGATAGAGACTGATGGCCTCCTAAACCGCAGTAATGGCCTTATGCCTAGCGCAGGCATCCTGATTTGGCGTATATCTGCCATCCACTACAGCTTTTGGATTTGCAATTCATGCCACCCTACCATTTACAGTCTACACCAGCATAATCTCTACTATAACCATTATAATAGGCCTCTTAGGGTTGCTAGCTGCGGGATTATGGGAGCAAGGAAAGTTACCGGACCAGATTGGCGGAAGCTCGTACCTGCGCTAATTTATATGATCGCAACGAATAGTAAAAATATGGCAACGCCAAAAGACGAACTCCATTCTATTTAGGCTTAATTGACTAAAATGTAACCTAACTATTTTTCAACCCATAACAAAATATAGTCCAAAGCCATGGATAGTCCATGTAACCAACCAAACCGAGATTGGTGAGGTCAGAAAAATAAATTCATGGAAAAGTTTTTACTTGTAGGGAATATCATGTTTACCTATATGTCCTACAGGTAAAATATCAATTTTGAGGCTCTAGGCTACCCATATACATTAGATTTTTAAAAACAAACGAACTTGTTTTCGCTTCGAGTGAATCTAGAACATCGGCAAATTCAATTGCCACCTTGCAACCTTCACTAGGATTGAGGCTTTTAATGATGTCCACCTTTGCCAAGTTGTCCAAGCTGTATCCCTTTTGTTGATATCCCTCAGCAATGATTTTCAGGACCTCATCTATATTTCCCGCTCTAGGAGGGATAGAAGGATTATTAATGGCACTTACAATAATATCAGCCTTCATATTTCCTTCTTGTTCAATAAACTCCTGTGTAATATCGGAGGGGGAAAAATTTGGTTGACCTAAGTGGTAGCCGACACAGAGAGCTGGTTTATCTTTGAAACGAGTCAACACTTCGTAGTTCCGTCTTAAAAGAGCATTGAGTTGCTCATCAGATACAGCGAGCATGTGTTTTAGAACATACTCGTTCACAATTTCAGTAGAGGCTTGTTGCGACAAAAAGCGAACCTCACTACCATTCACCTTTTTATTATATATAATATCTTTCATTTTTTCTGACATTGTATGGCGGGCTTCTGGATGGTATTTAAAGATGGTTGCAAAAAGCCGATGCTTTTCCAACTCTTGTATTAAAATTTCAATTTTCCTATCTTGCAGTGTAGTACCATAGGTTTCTTTTAAATAAGGCTTGATAAGGTTGGGGATTTGAAAGGAGCAAACAGTA
This sequence comes from uncultured Bdellovibrionales bacterium, assembly GCA_964353175.1. GTDB lineage: Bacteria > Bdellovibrionota_C > UBA2361 > SZUA-149 > DAOLCO01 > JAIYCX01. The sequence continues at coordinate 203,621 of CAYGUX010000002.1, forward strand.
AATATAATAGTAACCCACTTTACGAGTCCCGCTTTTTTAAAGATTTTTGAAAGAAAAGTTCCAATTAACCATCCTAGCAGGGCTGAAATAGCGCCAAAAATGCCACCTACAATCGCACCATTTAGTCTTCCTCCAGAGAGAATCAGTTCAGCAAGGTATTCCATACATTAAACCCATAAGTTTTATTGCTCATTATACAAATAAAGCTCGAAAAGCAAAACTAAATAGCCAAAATAGTAGCCTGCCTATTTTTTAACCCATTATAACCTTAATAGAAATATAGACCTAACTTTCTATTAAGTTAAAAGTTATGCAATATTGGTTAATCTTAGTTCTGCCATTAATAAGAAATTGTGGGAATGAGATTTAATGCTGTTAAAGCTGTAGTGTGTCTGTGTGAGTAATCGAACCTAGGCATATTCTCAGGTCTCAGTTTTAGTATTAATTTTTTGAGACCACGGTAAAAGATCCTTCCGAATTTCTGTTAAATCTTATATCCTGTTTTTCATGTAAGATTTTTTCTTTGTCATTACTCAATGAGAACAATCCTCCTTGTAAAAGTTTTTCCTTAAATATGGCGCCATTCTTGTCTAAAAATACTCGTATTATCTTTTGTACATTACACTGTACTTCTTCAACGTGCTTTTGATAGGTTTCTATTTCATTCAAAGTTCGAGGAATGATCGTGTTATAGCAGAAAGAAATAAAACTCGGACTTTCTATAGAAATTATGAATTGCGACTGATTCAAATTATCTGGGTCTTTTGCAAAGGATTTATCTTCTAAGTTTTCATGGTGAGCCACGATATAATTTCGATACTGAACAAGAAAATTATGCAAATTCTTGTCGCTACTGTTTAATACTTTCGTGCTAAGTTGAAAGTCCTGGTTTTTGAAGGGTCTGACATAACACAATACAGCCATGTGGAAAAAAGCTACAAATTTATAATATTCGTCAGGTAAAGCTGTTAAATTATAGGTAGTATCACGCACATCCATTTTCTTAAATTCTTCTGTTGCATAACCCAAATTTCTCTTACTTTCTTCTAGGGAGTGCATTGCTGAGCAATATTTTTTAAGTTCTCTTTTAATTTCTGCTATTTTGTCTCTGGGCATACTGCAAATTTCCAATAAAAGTTGGTTGATAATACTATTTGGTTTTAGTTAGCCAATAAAGTAGCGTGCCTATTTTTTAACTCTTTAAATTAGGGTTTATCCCATCCAGAAAAAGGAGTACGACATCTCTGAATTCGGTGATAAGTACGCGCCCATCCATCCCAAAAACCATATTTCATAATTGCAACCACAGCATACTTAGAACAGGATGGATTTAATCGACACTTCCTTTTATGTCTCGTAGGATAAAATTTTCTATAACTAAAAATGGCGCAAATACTAATGTCAGCTAGCCAAGCTCCTCCTATAGACAGCATGAAATTGAGTAACCGTAACAAACTGCCTACCTGAACCGCACCCTCCAGGCTCTTCTGCATACAAAGTTTCAATCCGAAGATACTCCCATCCTTCCTTAGCTTGCTCATTGATTAAATCCTCCAAGACTTTTGCAACCGTTACGGAACTTTTAGATACTTTTTCTACCTTAACAGAACTAGGTATTGGAACTACCTTATATTCAAAATTCATTTTTCCTCATTGTTTTAAATTCCTAAATCCCACTAACACCAGCCACGTTCTTTATAACCCTTTATCATCTTCCCATCAGCAACCTATTTTTTGTAACTATTATTACTTTACTATGTCCTCAAACTAAGCAACATGATTCGCTGGTCAGCATAGACACTGGGGATAATAAACCAATTGCTTTTTTTTGAAATCAATGTGAATTTCAAAGGGTACTTAATCATGAGTTCCCCCAATATTTTAGGATTAAATAGATCCTAAATCACAAGTAATCTCATCACATTGCAAATCTATGCCCCTGAATACAATATCACTATTTAAAACACCTAGCTTTGTGCATACTCGACCGAAGCAAGTTCTTAGCATGTTCAAATCTCTTACCTTCCCACTAGATTGCGAGAATCTATCGCCTTCATATTTCAGTTTTGCCTTTTTAACCTCCTTAGTAAATAATCTTAAAGAGGATCTCATCTCATTTCTTATCTCTACTGGCTTCGGTGGTGTTGTTGGACCAGGGTGAAACGCTCCTGAAGTGACTGCATTGTAAGCAAGTTCGACCTTTTTCACTTCACAACTTAAAGCGGGAGAATATCCTAACGATAGATTAAAGGTACCTGCATGAGTCTCAGGTTCATTTGAATAGAATAGATATGAGCTAACAATTTCGGATCTTACTAAGGATGAAGTTAGCACAACCAATAATAATAAAAGAGAACTAAAACTAGCGCAAAAGGTGGAATATGCTGAAGTAGTAAATTGGGACTTCTTATTTAGCTTCATAAGTACCTTAAAAATTACCAATTACCTTAAACGCAGACTGAACAACCTATACCTTATTTCACTACCGAAAACTAGCAAGTGGAACAAAGGATGATTAAAACATTTTTCATAAATTCTACTACTAATAATCTTAACAACTTATCTATCCTATTTGGGATACCCCTCATTCTTTTCACAATTTTGCTAGCATGGTACCAATCAATATGCATTTAGAATTGGAAGAATAATATCTATCAGGAATCTACTATTATGAACATAATAATAAATGCCTTTATTGTTTCTCTAGTTTTTGTCTAGCCTATTTTTTACTTGTGCTCATACTTCAAACTTAGAGAACTTCGTTGTTTCGACCTCCCTCAACAACACTTGTAGGATCAAGGATGAGGATAGAGGCATAATATATGGCAGAGGCTGTTGCTTCTCTTCATTTTAGGCAATGTGGATGTACAGCCAGAATAATCACATGTAGTGACGGGACGACTAGTACTAGTTGTAGATTTTAAATATTAAATGAATAAATCGATTGCTGGCAATAGATCACCAAAAACCTATGGTGGGTCTCAGTTACTAACTAATCCCTGGACTGTAAGACTAGAGGAATAAATCAGATGAAATCTTTGGCTATAGATACCTTAATGAATTAGGTAAATTTATGCTTCCTTTGCCTGTTCGTTCTTGTTAATCTCTCCTAAAATACAACGGAGCGCAAACTATGAATAAAGCACTTATAATAATATTATTTTTATCATCTATGCCTTTCTCTATTTGTTATGGAGGTGATTCTATTCCTCACTTTATTGTCGGAGCAAGAATACCTGGAGGTGTTTCACTTGTAGTGGAAAAAGAAACCCACAAAGAACAAGTTATTGCTCTAATCAATGATTTGCAAAAGGCAAGACAGGAGAATAATTTTCAACGTTTGATACCTCCAACTACGCCGAATGGCAAAAATGGTCCTTATGCACTTGTGAACGTTTATATCGTAGATGATGAAAAACTAGGCAAGGCTGAAAATTTAGAGCGATATTTGAAAAGCGATACTAACGATAAATTCGTTAAGAAATTTGCAAGTAGTATCCGCGGTAGCTATTTTTATTCTACTCTTGGGAAAATGGAAGAACAAGGTTTATTAGGTAACAACGATGGCTCATATAAATCAAAAGATTATCAAAAATTATTTTAATGTTTCAATTTCGATTGAGATAGGCCACTTGTAAAGTCAGTTAAACCAGAACTTCCAAAACCTGCCTTTCAAGTTTAAGTCCATCAACTGAAAAGAACCATATTTCGTTTATTTCCTGCGAAGCCTGTTTCATCTGTTCCTCCAGTCCTGGATTACCCTCTAGTAATGGACCAAGAAATTTCTCTATCTCTTCTTCTTTCCTAAAGAAGAGTGGTTTACGCCATGATATCCAAGATTCAGTTAAAGGTTTCTCATAAAATTCCTTATAGTTATATAGGATGGCCACTACTATTTTTCTGTCGCCAGATTGCCTGAGCTGAAGGGTCGCCTCATAAATTCTATACTGAAGATAATCCAAAGGAGAATATGTTGGAATACAATCCATCGCATATCCCATAGGATCGCTCATGGCTTTCACTCCAAGTTTGAACAAAACCTCTTCAGGTGCCAGATACTTAACTTCGAATGAACATCTCCTACCATCTGGCGACAATGCGGTCACATCAAACTTGCCACCATACGCTTCTAAATCTATAATTTTCCAACCAGCATTCTTTAGCCAAAAAGCAAAACTAAGCTCTGCCCATCTACCCTGGAATATCCGACAAGTCCTATAACGAGATTCATAATCTAATTTCTTAATCCAATTCTCAGCTAAATTATTTCTATACGATAAAGTAATAGATCTTCCTAAATCAATTCTAGCCGAGAGAATGTCATGAATCGGTAATGTAAGTTGGATTAGGGACCTACTCTTATACGCTAAAAAAGAAATACCACGATGGTAAGCCTCATCAGGCGTATCTTTGCAAAATTGAACATAGAAAGGCAAAATCTCATCGGGGATTAATATCTCCCGCAAAACCATACAATTCTCTCTAACCTTGATAAAACCACTTAAATCTTTAAACGGTTCTTCCTTGTCTATTTGCATGCATATACACATCTGCTGACTCAAAACTATTTATTAGGCCACTATGCAAAAAATGCTACCCTACTATTTTTTTATTTTGCCGTAAAAGCTATATTAAAGTCGATTTCCTGTTCATGGAATAAAAGGGGATTAAATATCTATTGAACTATCGATCTTTTGCCCTATTTAAGATATAGATTGTTAAATTATCTTCGATATACCACTCAGGTTAAATTACAAACAGGAGTTCAACCTTAATTCTTCTAACTACATCTCAACATGGGTAAATTTGGATTTTCATTCTCTTGGAAAAGGGCATTAGGAGTAACTACTGCAAAACAACGTGTTGCCCGTAAAATTGGGATTCCAACAACCCGACAAGGGATATCAAGTAAGCTAGGGTCTTCTCTGCTAAATCTACTTTTCAAAAGTCTGCGGGGTAAAAAGTAGTTCGAGCAATCAGCTCAGACCCTTCGCCTAAGATAATAAAGCCTACCTATTAACAGCAGGTTATCCAGCCAGTAGTTACAATTAAGATACTAGTAGCGTCAACGACCTATACTAGGATGCAGGTCTTTTATGAGCACTAATCTAATGCAGGTTCTTAAGGTATCCTTCCCTTTATAATTTTAGGATACTTATGCAAAAGACAATCTCTGAACAAATTAAGGAACATATAAAGAAGTCGGGCATATCGCTTTATAGGCTTTCTATTGATTCAGGTGTTGGTCTGAGGGTGCTTACTAGATTTGTTAATGAGGGTAGTGATATGAAGGCTTCTAATTTAGATAAGCTATGTGAAGCCCTGAGCCTTACAATCAGCAAAGCACACTCTAAATCAAAATAGCCAGATTGACGTTAAGACTAGGCTAGTATACTGACTGATTTAGCTATTTTACTTCTATTCCAATGGGATTCTAAATGAAAAATATTCTACTGCTTATCGCATCCTTAGTTCTTACGTCTTGTGGCGGTGGATCTTCAAATAAAAATCAGAATGAAGTAGAAATAGCAAGTTCAAGCTCGACTGTAAATGTTCAAGGTAAATGGGAAGGAATGCTTCATTCTACTATATATGATTGCTCTATTGATATTGAAGAAAGGCCAACACTTAGCGCAGGAGTAGGTATTGAACAGGACAATGAAAAAGTTACTGTTTTTTATGGAAAAACTTGTGAAAGCAGAACTTATGCATACGGGATGACCAATCAAAACGGAATGCAAGCTAGCGGTTCTGAAGTCACCAAATGTCCAAATGGGAAAGAAGCTCTAATCATAGATACCATTGAACTCAGGGGAGTAAATGGAAATACCGCGAATGAAATGGTTTACCGTTTAGAAGTCGGTTGTCCTGATGCGAAAACCTATTGCTACCAAGAATGGATAGGACAAGGAACGCGAGTAACTGAAGAAGTGCAAACATGCAGTGCATCCACGCCAGCTCCTACTAGCGATAATTCAACTATTGCAAACTCCCCTATTAGTCCACCCACTTCCAACGCACCGTCGAATTCAAGTAATCAAGATACCTGTTCTAGATGTGACCTAAGAGGTTGTTGCTCTGCCCACGGAGGAGTAGTTGCATGCTCTGGTAATGGAGGTAGAGTTACTTGCGGTGATGGATCATTAAGTCCTTCCTGCAAATGTTAATAGATTAGTATACTTATAATACTGAATACATAATTTCACATAGCTTAGAAACTGCATGGGAGAAATGATAATTACGTTCATATTTATTCTAATTTTATTAGGTTTATTTGCTCTACCTTCTTTTTTAAAAAGATCCTTCGAGGAATATCAAATTGAAAAAGACGAGGAGAGAAGGGACATAGTCGCTAAAGATTTAGAACTTGCCTCTTTTACCTATGACAATGTAAATATTAAAGGAGAAGGAGAAGACTTTGATACTGTGGGTGAAAGTAATTATGTAAGAAGTCTTAAGATCATTGTGGATAGATTAAATTCTCACTTTGATAACAAAAGATGGGTAGTTGCTGAATTAGTAAGAGATCCTGAAAATGAATATGATAAAAATGCGGTCAAAGTAATGATAGGAGGATTGCAGGTTTCACACATTCCCAAAAAACATTCTAAAAGAATCTCTGAGGCGTTATTATTGTGGGAAAAGCGAGAGGTCCCAGCTAAATGTCGAGCCAATATAGTAGGAGGAACTCCTAAGTATCCTAATTACGGCGTTGTTTTAGATCTCCCAAGAAGATTTCCAAAACCTAGTCTCCCAGAGGATGCCACGAAAACATAGATTACCCAATTATCTAATAAACTTACTACTACCCAAAAACTTCTAACTATAAATAGAACTCATAAGGACTAAATGAAAATTGAGAATGCAACCTTTTCAAAATATCCAATTTTCCGATCTATCTTTTCGCACGAAGGGCTGCGGTATCTAGACGCTAACTTTTAAACTTTCTGATAGAGGGGGGGGTGATAATAGATCAAGTATAATATGGATTTAGGCAGAGCAAAATTGCGATTAATTACAACTCCGCTCTGCCTGCTAATGCTAAACTTGCTAAATCTGCTAATCCACTTCTCATCGACACACTAGAAAGGTAGCCATATATTTAGCCTTGATAGCAAGATTAGCATTAGCTAGTTCTTAACAGGCGCTACCATACAGATCCCATGCAGACTAGTAAGTACTCGGTATTTAAAACAAACATCCTATTCTATCTTATTAATAGCTTTGGATTCACTAAGACGAATTTTTTTCCGCCTTCTTCTAAACACCGTACTCTATTTAGAGCTTCTAACTGCTTGATAACAGAATCTAAATCAACCTTTTTCCTAGTGGACCTTGGCCCTCTTTGCTGGATGTCTTTAACAGGCACTTTCTCTAGTGATTTTTCCTTGCAATATGTTATCAGCCAGTTATCAAGTTTATGTTTTTTATCCTCATCTTCTGAAAGACATAGTAAATCAAAGAATCGTAAAGCCTCATTTAAATGCCACTTAACGCATGAAATAGCGCTATCTACGGAACTCTTTTGTATCTCAATATTGGGATTGTCATTAACAAGAATATGAAATAGGGCTGACAATCTAGCTACGTTATCAGCAGATTTACTTGCCACATCTTTAATTTCTTTAAATTCACCGTAAGGTGAGAGTTCTTTTTCAGTTTGATCATGAAAAGTTTTCCACGCTTCCTTCGCTTCCTTGGATAAGATCAATAAGATTTGCTTAAGTTCTCCATTTTCATCGAATATTACCTCTCTATATAAAATGCTCTTCAAACGTTCTGTATATGCATCTACCTTTGGTAGCGTTTCAGGAGGTTCCTCATAAAACCTAGTACCCTGAGTCGATTCGGGCTGTGCAATAAGGAATCTAGAAAAGAACCCTATACCTCGAACTAATCCGTCAGAATCTGCTATATATTTTCTTAAGGTTAATTCTTGTACCTGTATCCCGACTGTTAGTCTTCCGTTATTGAGCTTAAATGATTGACTGGTTTTCCTTCCTATATCTATTGAACCTCCATCCCACAACTCGTTCTGTTGGCTAAGGTTACGCATAATAGAATCTTTTCCATTGGCATAACCCCCAAGTATTACTCCACCTTCACTAGAAATTAGTCCGCAGGATGGCCACTCATCAAATAATGCCCAAACTAGACTCTCTGGCGTTTCATCCTTTCTTATTAATTTAGGGATCTTAGGACATTTTGGTTGCTGATTCTGTAATTCTCTAAGTATTAATTCTAGATCCCGCGGTTCTTCTTTTACCTGTCCACCTTTTGCTTTTTTCTTAATAGCATCTAAAGTACCAGTAATCTTAGACTCCCATATACCATAAGCAGATTTATATTCATTTAGTGTCTCCTTAGCTTGAATTCGTTGCTCCTTTTCGTATTCATATAGAGGTCTTGTGAATATTTTATCACATGCACTTTTCCTTTCTCCTGATTCGGCTATAGTGAGACAAAAAAGACTCACAGGACTTCTTAGAACTGAATCTCTAGCTACGTCATATAGCGCCTGAGAGGCTGTGGCTAGAGCAGTGATAGCAGAGGAAGTAAGAAGTGGTATGGGCGCTTTATTATATCTTTGTACTTCACACACCGCATCCCTGAGGATTTCAGGAAGATCATTAATCGGATAAGGAAGTGGCTTGGCAATGTCACAGAGTGGTTCAGGATCTTTCCACATATCAACATTGGAAATTTCTTTAGCGAGTTCAATGCAATTTCTAACTGCTTCGAGACCATGACTAGCATGTAAATCATTAAAATCCGTAGATTCCAAAGGTCTCACTTCTCCATAGTTAGGCACTGCCAGATATCCACCTATGGAATATGCCGTTTCTTTTGCTAACTCCAGCCCTTTGTTTTCCTTCTTAGTAAAATCGTCATCTGCACAAATAATAATCTTATATAAAGGAAACCGATTTCTAATAGCCTCGCCAACAGGCCCTATATTCCCTGAGTTAAAAGCTACTACAGTAGGAAGTGAAGTAGCCTCATGTATACTTGCTGATGTGGCATACCCTTCAGCTATACATATCGTATCAAATTTTTTAACGTCCCCAATGATGTAGTAGTTGCCCGCTATCCTTGCGTCTTTAAGAAAGTTTTTATTAGAACCATTTGAAAGTGTTATGGGGTAAATGAATTGGATTGATTCAATGTATTCACCACTTGTCACTGGCACAATTAAATTACCCCGCTCATCTTGTCGAATATTGTAGGGCTTGACTCCCTTACTTTTCAGATACGGGTGATTGGGATCAGCTTCTTTAGAACTATTCCAAATAAATTTAGCTTTCTTGCGCACCTGTTCTCGACCATCTCTTTCATTTGATTCATGCTTGGAAGATGAAGTTCTTTCAGCAAATTGGTATCGTCCTGATCTCTTAATTTCCCGCTGAATGGATTCATAGCTACATCCTGCATGACAATGGAATAACAATTTCCCATTTACTTCCGTTATGGAAAGAGAGGGATTCTTATCCTCATGCGCTGGACAAAGGCACTGATATCCATTTCCGCTCTTAGTTGCTTTACCTAATGTATTGGCAATATGTTCTATATTTGCTAAAATCTTCATAAAATTTCCTTAAAATTAATTATCCTGTAAAAGCCTGCTTTCTGAGAGCGGGCTTTTTTATGCTTTAGTTTTTAATGATTCTTTGCTTCCCTGAATTCGGGAATCAATCCACTGGCTGATGGCTGATTCGGCCCAACCCACTGCTCTTTCTGTGAGCTTGATAGGTTTGGGGAATAAGCCTTTTTTTATAGCGTCATAGAGAGCGCTACGGCTCAATCCAGTTCTTGCCTGCACATCTGGTCTTCTAAGTATCTTTTCGTTCATCTTGGCACTCCTTTAAATATTAAGGGTTTTTATTGTCCCTTAAAGGAGTCTCATCTAAAGTGTGGCCAAGAAGAGCTATTTGGCCACACTTTTTTATTAAGAATCTATTTTTTCTTTCCCAAATATCGACGTATGGTACTAACGCTTTTGCCCTGTTCTTTTGCTAATTGAATGATAATCGATCTTTCAGAATGATTTTTAAGGCGTTGTCTTTTTTCCTCAAAGACTTTCAAGGTATCCTCATCTGGATAGGTTTTTACGGAGAACTGGCCTGGGGATCGCTTACTACCAGCTCTCCTTCTTTTTTGTCCACTTATAGCATCTGGGTATTCATGAAGCCCTGCAAGCACAGCAAGTGCTCCAATCCTAACGGAGTAATTTGATATCTCACAGACACTAGCCTTACCTTTAGTATCACCTAACAAGCCCAATGTATCTTCAATACTTCTCTTAAGAAATTTAAGATTTGTAATTCTTTCTTCTATTTGTTGCATACTAACAGAGACTATCCGCTTATCTGATTCAACAACTTTCTTATCACCCTTCTTTGGAATTTTCTGCATCCGCAATTCCTTGAGCGCATTCTCCGTTTTGACTTTTAGTTTCTTAAGGCTACCTAACCAGTCATTTGTAAAAAACATCTCAGTGAATATATCAGAAGGAAAGTTAACTGATTCAAAAATTTCATATCCTTTCTTACTTAAAGGATGCCCTTTTACTAACTTTCCTAACGGTCTATAAGCTGATTTGTCCCTGTTAATAAATTTAAACCGATGAGTTGGAAGGAATAGATGCATCCATCCTTTAGGGAATATGCCCCTTATGTCATGGTATTTAGAAAATTCTAAAGAAATCTCATTCAGATCCCTATTGAAATTTTTCATTTGTGAATAGTCGACATAGTAAACCTTATTTTTCATTTCTTCGACTTCTATCATCCAAGGTTCTTTCTGCCCCTTTACCTTCTTCATCTCTAAGCTCTCCTTTCAAACAAAGGCACTACATTAGACTCACCCTCCCTCAACCCATCCAAATAATCCGCCCATGCCTGCATCATCTCTTTTCTCTGCTCGAAGTAAGTAGTCCGATTATAAGCCCTGCCTAGGCTATCTCTGACATTATGTCCTAGCTGTTGCTCTATGTACTCATCTTTGAAATTAAGGCGCTCTGCAAGCACTGTACGGGCCATTGCTCTAAAGCCGTGCACGCTCATCTTATCCTTATAACCTAATCTATGTAGTGCCACGGTGAGGGTGGCATCAGACATCGGACGTGATTTAGTCCTAACTGAATGAAAGAGATACTTAGAATCTCCTGTTATATGATGGTGCTCTTTAAGTATCTGAACAACTTGCCTTGATAGTGGATATTCAAAAGGTAGTCCGTTCTTACTTGGCTTGTAATGCCAAATAGCTTTCTCCAGATCAAAGTCTTTCCACTCTGCTTGTCTTAACTCTCCAGGACGGACAAAAAGATATGGTGCTAGCTTTAGAGCGGTTGTAGAGCATGAATGCCCTGAATGATACTCTATCACCCTCAAAAGCTCTGCTATCTCCTTAGGATCAGTAATAGCCGGTAAATGCTTTTCTTTAGGAGTTTTAAGTATCCCTTTAAGATCTTCTGCTGGATTCCTAGATGCTCTCTCTGTAGCAATTGCATAGCGAAAGACCTGAGTACAGATATTCCTTACTCTTGATGCAGTTTCTAAAATACCTTTGTTCTCAAGTTCTCTTAATACTGCTAAAAGATCAGGTGCTGAAATTTCTGCAATTGGACAATCACCCAACTTAGGGAAAATATACTTTATCAATCTATCATGAGTAGTTTTTGCATGGCCTTTACTAACCTTCTGGCTATAAAGATCAGAATACCACTCAAGAGCAATAGCTTTAAAAGTATTACTAGAAAGCCTCTGTTGTGCTCTTACATCTGATTCTTTCTTCGCCTTGGGATCTATTCCCTCTGAGATTACTTTTCTATGTTCATCTCTCTTCTTTCTAGCTTCTGCTAACCCCACTTGAGGATAGACACCTAATGCTAAAACCTTTTCCTTTCCATCGATACGATACTTCTGCCTCCAATACTTCCCGCTCTTCTGAACTAGAAGATACAAGCCTCCTCCATCTGAGAGTTTAAAGTCTTTACCTTTATGGGAAGAGGATTCAAGTCCCTTTACGGTGAGTTTGTTAAGTGCCTGTGCCATCTGAGTTTTTGCCTACTTTGGGGGTACTAAAAATTGAAAGCCAAATGTACCCCCAGAAATACCCCCAAAAGGGCTGGAACGCAATAGATACCCCCAAACTTCCTAGGACTTCAGTAGATTTTTATACTTAGAGATTTTAGTGAGTTAGGACTTCCTGGGATGTTCTCGGAAGCCTGAAAAGTGGAGGTGGGGGGAGTTGAACCCCCGTCCGTAAGTTTGATATAGAAGGCTTCTACGATGTGTAGTCTGAGTATTTTATTTCGCCGCTGACTTATCCCCCAAACACGATGTCAGAGGCTAGTTCGGATAAATTTCGGATCATGAACGCCAAACACGAACCTGATCCTAGCCTCAGATAAGCCCCCTAGAAACTCTGAGGCGCAGAATCTAGAGAGGGGCACCAGCTTAAGCGGCTAGTGCTACAGGAGCGTAATCGTTTTCGTTTGCGATTACTTTGTTGCCGTTTTTTAACCCGGCCAACGGCACCGGGACACGCGACCTAATATACCCCAACCTACGTCGAACCCTTTTCACCCCCATAAAGAAGTTCTTCCTAAATTCCTTAAGAGAACTTCTTTAAACAAGTGAAAAGTTATTAACATTACAATACTAAGCATTTAGATGCTGGAAGTCAAGGTAGGGTGCTGAAATCGTCAGAAACCAACCCAGACGATCTGAACTTTTTTAAAAGGTAGCTTTAAAGATAATTTTGCCCTTTAACGTTTATATTATATGGCTTGCGCTAATTGCTCTTTTCTTAAGTTAGCTTTTCCATCACTTAGTGCCATACGGATAAAAAAATAAACTACCTATTCTGAAGTTCGTTAAATTTTTGGAAATATTTCCCTACAGGTCCAATGAAATATCCTTGAGCGGTCTTCATCCCTGTCTCCTTGTATGTAGATGACCAAGATACCCATAGTCCTTGACCTGGATACTCGGTAACAGTAGCTGATTTAGGGCTCCCTGGGTCATTCGGATCATACACTACATACTTATCATTTTGTTTTTCTATTATAAACATGTGGGTCGATGCTTTTTTAGTGCCGTCAGGGAATTGTCTCGTCCCCATGCCAATAACGGATGAGATGTGATCTTTATCTGATTCTATTATACTATCTAGTTCATTCTTTGATCCAATTTTCAACTGGGGATTTTCGGTTAAGTTAGTTCTAAATGCTTCTGGCCCAATTTTACTTTCCAGGCGGATGAAATCATTCTTATATTGATTCGCTACTTGAATGCTTATTTCAGTTAGTACTTCTTTGGAGTCTATGGGGGCAGTAGCTCCATTTGCCATAACGACATGACTTGGTACATCTAAGACTTTTCCTTCCAATATATTACTGTAAATTTTTTTAGATAAGTCAGCACTGCTCATAGAGCGAGCATCCGTAGAAAAGTTACCCTGTAGAATCTGCTCCATAGCATGTGAAATGCCTACGCAATTTTGAGCGCTATTTAGGGGCATTGATTCAAGTATTTTTTGAGTATTCACTTCCCCTCGCTGCTGTATAAACTGAGTAGTTATATATTTGCTCTTAATGGCTGGTGATTCCTCGCTGGAAGGGTCGATTGCTCCTTTCGGAAGGTTAAGGTCGCGAAACTTCGGGGAGGAAAGTTCTAATGATTCTTTTCCCGATGTTGTACTAGACTGCGGTTTGAAATTTTGTTTGGAGAATTCTGTCATAAAACCTATTTAGGCATTTTAATAGCTTGAAAATATGCGGCCCACTAATTGTTAGAATATTAATTCTAATGTTTATTCCTAAGCAAAAATAACATCCCCATCAGAATACCCATTGACCTATTATCCTATTATGACAAGAATAGAGGTGTCTGGTGCTTTCGAAGTTCATTTTTTTGCCGCGCCTTTGGTTGCAATAAGGTTAAGTTGTTAAGAAGAGATAGAGACCCTAGCTTTCTCTATAGATCAAGCAATCTGGGATATTAGAAGAATCAACGGCCTTATTATTAATATGAAGTAAGGAGAAATATTAGTATTAGCCTTTCTATAGGAGCTTCACTCAACGTAGTGGTTAGGCTAAATCGCCTCTTCGCGAATAGCCTTTCGTTGATTTCCTTCAAGGTTCTTATATATATATCCTGCATAATAGAATAAGCTTCCGAGTATAACCAACGATATTATTTTAGCTCCTTGAGCACTACTTGATAAGTCCATAAATAGAACTTTATAGGCTACTACTACAAATAGTACCATTGTGGTTGTTGCTAGTTTTTTGGATAGTGATTCTTTGGCGACAAGTAGTAGAACTAGTGCGCTTACTCCCCAGGCAATAGATGTCACAAGAGAGGAAGATGTATGACTCAGTAGAAATTCTGCTATATGCTTTTCTGCATATAGTAATTCGAGTATCGATAGTAGGTAGAAAGGTTCGCTAGCATTCTTTATCGCGGAGTTTTTAGTTTTTCGGATCTCATTGCCAAAGAATAGAAGTCCAATGCTGAAGCCGAGGTTCACGATGATTGTAGAAGGTGTTGCTGTGCTAGGAATGAAGGATTTAAGAATTTCAATGATAAAAATCCAAGAGAGAGTAAGCTTAGCTGGCCAATATTCTCCCTCATCCTTTATGTAGGTAGAGAATTTTAAAACAAAGAATAGTACTGCTAGGCCAAACCAAGGTGCAATACTTTCAGGGACTATATTAAGGTACCCTGCATGGAGAGTAATGAATGCAAGATAGGTTGCGAGCATTGGCAAGCTATTAAATGTTTTATTAGGTAGGCTGCTTTTCGCAAGTAAATATCCGAGAATGGCAAGGCCACCAAACATAAGGGCAATCCATGGGGCTAGGTCACTATAAATCTTATTGAGAATATAATATTCGGTTGTATAAAATAACAGTAGCGCTGGAAAGAGTGACCAAGCTTCAGTACTGCTTAGTGGGTTATCTACTTTTAAGGAGTAAACAATCGTTGCGATTAGAAACAAGATAAATTGTAGTGCTTGAAAACTTACTATAAATGTTAGATCATCTATAGCCATTCCACTTATTCTATCTGTTGCTATCATGAAGAAAGTGAATATTCCCAAGTAAGAAATTGCTCCTATAAAAAGCCTGTTTTTTAGAGCTATAGAGATCCATGAGTAGGCTATGCCCCATATTAAGTAGTAGGCGCCGAGTTTGTAGATATTCATCGTGTTAGTTTGAAGCATTGCTGGAATGAGGTAGGTCCCGAGCATGGCTGCTATTGCGTAATAATTTTCTTTAAAATTATGAAATAGATAAATACAGGCTATGGAGACTAGATTAGCTAAAAATAGTGCGACGTATATATTGTAGAGATCGTAGTACATGTTCCCAGCGAAAGCGGACATGTAAATAATGGCGATTCCTGTTCCGGCTAGGATGCTAGAATACTTTTGATCTTTTTCTCTCAGTCTCAAACTTGTAAATACTAGTGTAAATCCAAATAGAAATGCTCCTCCAACTTGTCTCATTGGGGTTAGCCATCCTGAGTTGATGGCAAATTTAATAAAGTAACTTGCGGCTAGGAGGAAACATATAGAGGCTACAATTCCAAAAAACTTTGAGTTGTCGTTTTTGGTTGAGTGATTATTGGGGATTGTTTTTATTCTAGATGGAATATCGTAGGTGTCTATTTTAGTAATTGCAGGTTTCGGAGGGCTTGCAGTTGTCACTTGATAAGACGGGTGTGCCGACCTATCAAGATTCCCTGTCAGAATGTTTTTAATAGAGGTGATGTCCCCCTCCATTTTTGAGATCTTTTGTTCTAATGTGGAAAGTCTGTTTTGTTCGTTCATGGTATTGAGTTATGTTTTGGCGGTTGGTCTTAGAGGGTTCGCTCTTGTACGTCATCGTATGCTTGAGGATAGTAACAGCAGAATAGAGTTCAAACAAGTTTGTTTTTCTTGAAAGCCTGTTTTTGGGGATGCTAAAATTTCTTTCTTTGGTGCTAAATAAAGGTTTTTGACTAAAACTTTGGTTATGATATCTGTAGGAAGGACTTATCTTTAATAGTAAGAGCACTAGAATGGATTTTAAGATGCATCAATCACTTGCCCAATTGCCTTTTTATAAAATTTTAAATGGGCCAACACCATTAGAGGTTTTGGGGGATTCGATTGAGGTTGCTGATAGGTTTAAAAACTCTCATCCTCTTGTGAAGCATGCTAACATTTTAATAAAACGTGATGATCTGACTCCAGGGTTTGGAAACAAGACTCGAAAATTAGAGTATCTTCTGCACGATGTTCTTACTACTAAAAGCGATTGTATCATTACCGCAGGGGGACCTCAGTCTAATCATTGTAGGCAAACCGCGCAGTTTGCAAGGAAGCTGGGTATTGAAACTCATTTAATGTTTGGAACAAAATCTGGTTCTAGAGACTTTGATCTTAACGGTAACCCATTTATTGATACTTTGTTTTCAGCTCATATTCATACTTGTAAAAAACCTGAAAGAGCTCAGCAGATGAAACGTTTGAGAAAAGGGTTAGAACAGGAAGGTAAACTACCTTATGTAATTCCTGTTGGAGGTTCAAACTACTTAGGAACGATTGCATACGCACGTGCTTTCTTCGAAGTTTTAGATCAGAGTGAAAAGCTTGGGAGTACTTTTAGTAAAATTGTTTTTGCGAGTAGTTCTGGAGGGACTCATGCTGGTTTAGTTTTGGGTAAGAAGTTAGCTAATTGGCGTGGTGATATTGTGGGTATAAGCATTGATCAGGTTCCAGATTGTGAAGAGGATCAGGAAGATCAGAAGTATGTAAAATTCATGACCGGTATTGCAAATGATGCTATTAGGCACCTTGGGGTAGATATGGAAGTTTTGGAGTCAGACTTTAGTATGAATTATGATTATCTTCAAGATGGTTATGGGGTATTGGGGGAGATTGATAAACTGGGTGTTCATACCTTAGGCAATCTTGGGATACTTTCTGGCCCTGTGTATAGTGGTCGGGCGTTCGGGGCTCTAATTGATCTTTTGTCTAAGGCTAGCTTTAGTTCTGATGAAAATATTTTATTTTGGCATACTGGGGGAGTTGGTGAGTTGGAAGTTTATAGGAATGGATTATTGAGTTAAAATTATGGATAGGGAATCTGATATTCAGTTGGAATTTGAAGAGATAGTATCTGAGGGGTCTGCTGGGCTGAGTGTTTTGAGTTTAAATCAAATGCTCTTAGTCGCATATTGCGTTATCGTTACCTTCTTGCTTGTTTTTTCAGTCGTTTCACCTTTTTCTTTGAAGAGCACTACTTTTGGCATTCCGACACTTATGCTTGTGTTGACTCTTGGCGCAGTTTGGATGGTTTTACTTATTGTATTGGCCTATCGTTTTATATTTTGTAAGTGGTCTGAACTTATCGACAATCGCGGTAGCTATGTTGATCTTGATCCTAAGGGAGATAGTTTACTTCAGGAGGAGAAATAGTGACTTACATAATTGCTGGTATAATTCTTACATATATATTTTTTAGTATCTGGATTGGATTTAGGGCTTCTAAGGTGGGAGTGGATAGTTCTGAAGACTATTTTCTTGCAGGGCGTACTGTGTCGTGGGTGCATCTTAGCCTGACTATTTTTGCTACTTGGTTTAGTACTTTTACTTTTCTTGGTTATCCAGGATTTTTTTATACTAGGGGTGCAAGCTGGTATTTGACTACTATCTTGTATCTTCTTTCAGCTCCATTTGTTGCTTGGTTTGTTGGAAGAAAGCTTTGGTTGTTGGGCAGAAAGAAAGGCTATATTACGCCTGCAGATCTTTTGGCTGATTACTATCGTAGTTCAGGAATCCGTACCACAGTGGCTATTATTTGTATCCTTGCTTTGGTTCCTTACAGTTTGATTCAGTTTGTAGGAATCGGTAAGGTCGTTGAGGCTTCAACGGATGGAGCTTTGCCTTATTGGTTGGGTGTTGGCTTAGCGGCGTTTGCAACTGCTGTATATAGCACCATTGGTGGTGTTCGTGCGATTATCTGGACAGATATTCTGCAAGGCTCTTTATTCTTTGGAGTGATTCTTTTAGGCGCATACGTAGTGATAGATAGTAGTGGGGGGATCTTTCACGGTTTTAGTTCTGTTTTGGAAGTGAAACCTGAAATATTCAGTGTAGAAAAGGGTGAAGTGGGATCTGCATTAACTTTAGCTTTTATTTGGACGATTGGTTTCGCGGTATTGCCTCATATCTGGCAACGAGCTTATATGGGGGAGTCAGCTAAGGCTGTATCTAAGAGTATCCCTTTATTTGCCATACTTTCCCTTGTGCTGGTAACTGCAACGATGCTTACTGGGGTGTTGGGTGTCGCGTTAGTAAGTGGGATTGAGGATAGTGATAAATATATTCCCCAGTTATATGAGAGTTATCTTCCTTGGGCATTGCCACTTTTAGTTTTAGCAACTTTTGCGGCGGGAATGTCAACGATCGATTCTCAGCTGCTTTGTGTATCTTCGGTTTTAGTTCGTGATATTGTTCGTCCTATGTCTGGAGGGGATTTAAGCCCAAGTACTGAAAAACTAATTGGTAGAGTTGTGGTGCTGACCTTAATTCTTGTGTTGACTATTCTGGCGCTTATGCCTGGTAGTCAGGGTAGTATTATTCTGCTTGCGAGTAAGGGGGCCACTATAGCTGTTTTATTATTTTTACCCCTAATTTGTTGTTTAAATGGTTTTAAGGTTTCAGGGCAGGCAGCTCTGGCATCGCTTATTTTGGGTGGTTTTGTTTTAGGTGTTTTGGAATTTAAGGTAGTAGAATTTAGGATGCCATTTGACCTTGGTCCCATATTTTTTGTTGTGTTTATTCAAGGCATTATTCTTTCCACATATAGAGTTTTCAAGGGTAGAGTCGTTTCTTAGAAAGTCTATATTTATTCTCTTTTCAATCTTTGCCAATCTGACTAATTAAATTTTTTTGAGCCAGCGAAGAAATTTCTACGATAATGTATTGTGGCTTATTTTTGTTATTTTACAGTATTTTAATTCTAGGAGTTCCTTATGAAATTATTGCCTGTTGAAACGAAGTTCTTAATAGATTCAGAGGAAGTAAGAAGTCTTTTGGATTCTGAATTAGGTTTAATTGATCTTGGGGAGGCTTGGCTTTCTTTGGGTCAGGACTACTCTATTACGCTAGGGAATGGTTTAGGCGATGCGGATGAGTTTAATTTCCTTTGTTTAGTTCTAAGCAAGGTAATAGATTCAGAATCTGAGGCTGTAGCTGAGCTATACTACTCCATAGATGAAGTTAGAAAGATTTTTGGGGATATGAAACTTATAGAAGACTTTGTTTCTCGTAATCCAAATGCAGAACCTTTTGAACCTAAGTTAATCGTAGATGATGATAGGTTGGAGCAATATGAACTTTCTAAGGGCTTCTACTTTCATGAGGGGTTTGTGGGGGTGGCAAATAGTTTTAAAGAAGCAATTCCTTTTATGTTAATGCATGCCATGTCAGAAGGGGGAGGGGCAAATCTTTCTTATCTTCCTGATTCTTACTATGAAGATATGGTGTTGGATGAAGATGATGAAGGGATGGAGAATGAGGGTAAGGTTCTATTCTGCGACTCTTACTTTTCAGATAAGGCTTTGGGGTGTGCTTTTCATGGGAGTCATTATTTTATTCGAGAATGAGGTAGTTGAGGCATGTCTGGGTTAAGGCTCTGTTTTTATGCATTTTTATACTTCTTTACCATTGTAGCTATTGTAGCTACAATGGTACGTATGAAAGCGGTCGGCATAAAAGCATTGAAAAATGAACTGAGTCATTATCTTCGTTTGGTTAAAGAAGGTGAGCGTATTTTTATTACTGATCGCGATGAGGTAATAGCTGAGCTTCGACAGCCTTCTATGTCCTATGTTGGGTCGGTGTCAAAATTTGATAGCTTTATGACTGAGTTGGTTCAGAAGGGGGAGGGAACAAAGGCTAGCTTACTTCTTGCAGATACTGATATTCATGACGGAACTTTAAGTTGGGAGGGTGTATCTGCTGTAGATGCTTTGAATTCATCAAGAGAGGATAGGGACTAGGTGCCGAGCTTGGATTTATAAGTCTGTAGTTTGTTTTAAGCAGTTTATTCTGAGTGTTTTATTCTAAGGCTCTTGCCTTTTTGATTCTTGTTTTTCAGGGTATATTTATACTGTCCTCTAGTAACTTAACAATACTTTTAAAATCCTCTTTTGTTTTTCTACTTAACCCTAGTTCGCAGGTAAAACTTGTAGAGACATAGGCGTCATAGCTTTTGTTGTTAATCTCTTGGGCTTCTACTTCGAGGGCGGAACTTGTTAATTCTGGGTGGCTAAATCCTCTGTCTCCAGCAAATCCGCAGCAGGATGTATTCATTGGCATGGATACTTCGGTGGAGCAGGACTTTAATAATGCTCCTAGCTTTTCTGTTAGGCCCATTTTTTCTACCGAGCAAACTGGATGGGCAACTATAGTATTGTCCTTTGCTTTTAAGTTGAGTTTAGGAACTAGGTGGTCATGTAGGTATTCTATGATGTCCAAAAACTGCATTTTTCGCCATTTCTCCTGTGTTTCTTTATCCAAGTATGGAGAGCAAGATTTTAAAGAGTAGGAGCATGGCGAGGTGTCACTGATGATAGGGTACCGACCTTCCTTTGACCACTTCCAACATTGATTGATTGTTTTTTTTAGTATGTTTCTATTTGCTCCCTTATAACCTTTTGATGAGAATGGGGTTCCGCAGCATGTGGAGTCTATTCCAATTGGAATAATTAGACTAATTCCTGCTCGCTTAGATAGCTCGGTTAGGGAATGCATAATGTCGAAGTCATCATCTGGGTACTTCATGGTTCTAGATATGCAGGAGGGGAAGTAGATGAAGTTTATTTCAGTGGTAGTTTCTAGGGTTGATGTGCTAGCATTTCTCCATCTGGCTCTTGGCATAGGGGAGATCCATTGAGCTTGTCCAAGTAGTTTGGTTATTTTATTGAGGGGGGTCTTGCCAATAATTTTCTCTGCAGTGTGGCCTAACGATAGAGATAGGCGAATTATGTTTTGTGTGATTGAGAAGTGTCTTGCCATTGTGTTTGCGATTAAATTTGAAAAGCTTGATAGCGATTCGCTCCTTAATCGTTTTACTAATGCTCCAGTGTCTATTTTTACTGGGCAAGCGAGTTCGCATAGGCTGTCAGCGGCACAGGTGTCTAGTCCATCGTATTGATAGTCTTTTTTAAGGTTCAGATAGGTGGGGGAGGATTTGTTTTTTTGCCTTGCCATTTCCCTGCGTACGACTATTCTCTGTCTTGGACTTAAAGTTAAATTCCTACTTGGACATTTTGGTTCACAGAATCCACATTCAATACATTTATCTACTTCGTCTTCGACGATAGGTAGATCTTTAATGTTTTCTACGTAGCACTGTGGGTTATGATTTATTATTACGCCAGGATTTAAAATGTTCTCTGGATCAATTAGTGTTTTTAGCTCTTTCATGATCTGAAAGGCTTCAATTCCCCATTCTTTTTCGACGAATGGGGCGATGTTTCTACCTGTGCCGTGTTCTGCTTTTAATGAGCCTTGGTACTTTTCTGTTACTAAGTTGACCATCTCATTCATAAAATTTGCATAGCGTGTTTTTTCTTCTGTAGAGGAAAAAACTGGGGTGATTACGAAATGTAAATTCCCATCTTTAGCATGTCCGAAGGTGATGGCGTTATCGTATTGGTATTTTTTATAAAGCTTTTGTAAATCAGTGATGGCTTCAGGTAGGTCTTTTATTGCTACTGCTATATCTTCGATGATTACTGTTGCGCCCTTAGGTTTAGTGGATCCGACTGCTGGGAATAGGCCTTTTCTGATTTTCCAATATTCCATTTGTTTTTTAGGGTCTTTGGTGAAATCCGCTTCTGCTAGTAGGCTTAGCGTACTTAATATCCCATTTAGTTCTTGTTTTATCCTAGTGATATCTTCTTCTGTGTCACTTTGGAACTCAACTAATAGACATGCAGAGCCTTCTGGAGCGGTTTTAATGTAGGAGGGGATTCCGGGAGAGTCAGCAATGGCTTTTAGTGAGGGGTAATCCATGATCTCTATGGCTTGCGCTTTGGAGAGTGGAAGTATGGCTTTTCCTGCTTCTTGAAGGTTTGGGAATAGTAGCAGGCCTGTGTATTTATGTTTAGGGTCACTTACTGTGTCAAGTACGACTTCTGCTATAAAGCCTAACGTACCTTCAGAGCCTACAAGTAGGTGGGCCATGATGTCGATGCTATCCTCATAATCTATGAAGGCGTTGATCGAGTAGCCTGTGGTGTTTTTGATTTTATATTTAGAGCGTATTAATTCGTGTAGTGTTTTATTTTCTAGGATTTTTTTTCTTAGGTTTTGTAAACCAATAGAGAGTTCTGGTTCTTTTTCTTTAAATTCTTTGTTTGCATTTTTTGAAGCAGTGTCAAAGAAATTTCCACTTGGAAGAATAAATTTAACTGAGGAAAGTGTATGATAAGCATTCTGAATTACTCCGCAACACATGCCACTCGCATTGTTGGCAATAATCCCACCAAGCATGCAAGCGCCAATTGAAGCTGGATCAGGGCCAATTTTTCGACTGAAATTTCTAAGTAGGTTATTGGCTTGTTGACCTATGATTCCTGGTTCTAAGCGGATTTGAGTTCCTTGATTTATGATTTCATATTTCTTCCAGCTTTTAGATAAATCAACTAGTATGCCATCGGTTACAGCTTGACCTGAGAGGCTAGTGCCAGCAGCTCGGAAGGTAAGGTGGGTTTTGTTGTCATTTGCAAATTTGAATAGGGAGATAATTTGATCGATTGTTTCTGCTTGGACTACTATCTCTGGAATTAAGTGGTAGAAACTTGCGTCACTTGCATAGGCTATGCGGTCTATTTGGCGGGAGAGGGTTTTTAGGGTGGGGATTGCTTGTTGTAGAGTGTTAATAATACTCATGGAATTTCTAGAGAGAAGATTGGGGTTCGAATTTGAGCTTTACTCTATAGCCTAACTTCAGAGAAGGAAAATAAACTCATTTCTTTATGTAGGCCTTCACTAAGAATAATAGATTTTTTAGTTTCCTTGTTATCTATAGAAAAAACTAAATCTGCTGGAGTGCCAGGAGGAATATCTTCAAAATCTTTGCTGTATAACCTTGCGGTTTCACACAAAACATCAGCTAATCTAATTTCTTTGTTTTCTACCTTTAAGTAGATTAGGATATTTGGTGAATAAACAGTATTAAAATTCATGGCTCTCCTATACGATAAAAAGGCACTCTTTGAAAAGGCAGTATAGTACTGCTTTTTAAGTGGTACTATAATTACTACAGAATTAGGTCATGGAACCCAAGGTGTAGTTTACCAGACTGATAGAAATACCGCCATTAAAGTCTATAGCTTGGATCAAGGTTATCAGAGGGAAAGAGATGTTTATGTGAGGCTTAGGGAAAGAGGTATTGATAGTGTTCAAAGACTGGCACTACCTAGGATAAAAACTTGGCATGATGAGTTATTTATTTTGGAAATGAGTATTGTGCATGTACCATGTATGCTCGACTTTGGTGGTGCATATCTGGATCCATGCCCTGAGCATCTAAATAGAAATGAAGATTGGCTACGTGAAAAGCAAATTGAATTTGGGGTGACATGGGAAGAAGCGATGTCAGTGATTAGAGAAATCGAATACCGAGGTAATTTGTGGCTAGCGGATATCAATACGGGGAATATAAAGTTTTGATGGGGATGCGCAGTTGGCGATTAATAATAAATCTGTTTAACTCAATAGGTCCATCACGAATTTTACAGCCCTGGTCTTTCCAAATACAGCGTTGTAAAGTGTATTAGAACCTTTATCCTCCTGGTGATGGAAATATTCAAATGAACCTCCTGCCTCTTTAATAAGGACTTCGACAGGAGTTAAGTCCCATATTTTTAGGTTTGGTTCTATTACGACCGCGACACTTCCTGTTACTGCTAGAGTGTGTGAATAGCAATCATAATAAATTCGAGTATGAGGATGAAGAGAGATTATTTGATTAAAGAGTTGCTTTTTTTCAGTACCCAAAGAGAATACGCCACTATTATTGGTTACTAGAATATCATTATCGGAAAGTGCTTTGGTCGAGAGGTCTTGAAGCTTAATATTTACTCCATTAAACTTAACTCCTAAACCAAGGCCTCCGCTACATCGAATATTCATCGCAGGATGATCTATGACGCCGACGATAGCTTGCTTTTTGTAACGTAGTCCTATTAAAGTGCCGAATGTGGGGATTCTGTTTACTAAATTCTGGGTGCCGTCGATAGGATCTATCGTCCACTGGTAATCGCTGTCCGGATTGATGGGGTCGTATTCTTCTCCTATTACACCATGGTCTGGGAATTTTTTAGTTATGAGCTCTCTCGCCAGCGCCTCACCTCTGAGGTCCACTTCTGTAACTGGCGTTTTGTCTTCTTTGAGCTTGGTATTGATGTCTGTGTTTAGCCAGAGATCTAGGATTAGTGCTCTCGTTTGGTCGGCGAGATATTCTGCGAATGTTAGGAGGTCTTGGTGCTGGGGTGGTATAAGGGAAGATTTAGTCATAATTCAAAAGTATTCTATTCCACTACATCAAATCCAGCCTGAATAAAATGTCTGTCTTTCGTAAGGGCAAGGTTGATGGTGGATTTTTTCATTATTATAAAGCTTAGGCAGTCTGTGAAGGAATAGTCTTTGTCTTGATGTTTTAGGAAGTATTGTTCAGTGGCGGAAAAGTGGTCTGAGTCTATCCAGTGTACTTTTAATACTTTTGAGTGCTCAATTAAATTGGAAAGAGTTTTAATTTGAGATTGAACTTTTCTTGCTTTTAGTAGGGTGTAAGTTTCGTCTAATACGTAGTCCGAAGTATGAAGAGAGATTTTTTCTGATTTTACTTTATCCAAGAATGTTTTAGCGGTGTGATGGTAGGGATCGTTTTTTACGAGCAGTGCAAAGAATCCACTTGAATCTATAAAAGCTTTTTTTGATGCCATATTTCAGTAGGTTTTTAGAGGGTATAGATTAAGTCATCATCTGATTTATCTTCTTGTAAGTCAGGTGCATCAATGGCTTGCTCACAAACTGCAAATACGGGATCGGCTTTTGCATCAGCATCATACTCTTCTCGGTAGGGGGTTAGTACGGCCAGCTTCTTCCCTCGATAGGTAAGTAGTAGGGACATGCCCTTTCTAAGTGCAGATACCATGGCTTCTGAGTCTGTTCTGAGTTCTAACATGGAGATAGTTTTCATTTCCTAACTTTAACTTAAAGTTTAAGTTAATTCAAGGTGAATGTTTAAGAGGGGCTAAAGTCTCATAATCTTAGATGGTTAAGATAGTAGGAAGGCTACTATCTTGAGTGATTGATGCTGCGCAGATGTTCGCATCTAAAATCATCAATATGCAGTCGGTTAGTGCAGTGACCATTGTCGACTTAAATCGTGTCCCAGAAGAATCACGGCAAGATTTTCATGGACGGTACGCGATTATGGTAAGTCCTACAATGGAATAGATACTTGCGTATGGATGAAACTCGCGGCCAGCTTCTCCTTCTTTAAGGATATTGCTGGCCTGCTTTTTTTTAATTGTCTTAATGGTTAAGGTGTTTAGATGGAAGCAGGTCAGTGCATAGGTTTTTCAGGTTGTTTACTTTGTTCCTTATGTCTTATGTCATAGTGAGACAAGACGTCTCTTATCATTTTATAAAGACTGATTGCTCGCCGTATGTTAGTTATTGTTACTATTAACTAAATTGGGGGTTCTAAGTCATGTCTGAGAAAGAAACTAAATTTACATCTAATAGTGGATGTGGGGAAGGAACTTGCGGAGTTACTTGCCCGCTTACTGGTATCTGCTTTAATAAAAAATTCCTTACAGGTGCACTTGTGATGGTGGTATGGATGAATGCTTTTTCCTGGTTGTGGCACGGAAGTGTTCTTAAGGTTAGGTACATGGAAACAGCGAGCCTTTGGCGATCTCAAGAGGATATGAAAGGCTGGGCTATTATCCTTGGAGTTTCTTTAACGGCCTTAATTGCTAGTCATATATTCTATAAGGGCTACGAGGGTAAAGGCTTTGGTGAGGCGGTAAGATTTGGATTTATTATATCATTACTCTTTAGTGGAATATGGTTTATCAATTATGCAACACAAGCTATCCCAGAAGATATTTTTTATATGTGGTTTTTAGGTGATCTTATAAGCTATACTATCGGCGCAATATTTCTGTCATTTATTTTTAAGACAGAGTAATTTCTTTGTTGTAAGCCTTTAGTAGGACTTTAAGATACTAGAGGCTTGCAACGCGATCTTTTATGGCAATTTTCGCTCCCATTAGAAATGATCTCTTCACCTGATGAGGTATAGAGGTGCCATCTAAAAAGTTTCCATGTAGTAGTAGGGGATATTTCTTTTCTATTTTTGTTAGTGATTTCACCAAGTCTTCATGTCCAACTCGATATTGTGGGATAGCTTTTGGCCAGTATGTGGCTTTTAATAGTTCCGGGGTTTCTTGTAGTTTTAGAATTTGTTGTAGTTCTTCAAGGGCGAGCTTGGCGTTTTCGCTTTCTCTCACATCTGCTTTGTCTGGATAGATTGAGCCACCTATGAAGGAAGTAAATAGGGTGTATTCCTTGGGCGCTTTTTCTTTGAACATCTCACTTGTAAAGATTGTTCCTAGTATCGACTTGCAATGGCCAGGTGGTACTAGTAGTCCGAAGCCTGACTTTTGATCTGGGTACTTGGTGTTTTTAATCTTACTGTGAAGAATTCCTATGGGGCTGTATGTGATGTTGTCTAGTAGGTTGCAGTATGACTGAATTTCTTCATTTGGAAGGTTGCTTTGGGGTAGCAACTTTTCTAGTTCATAGCTCGGAATAGAGGAGACTAGTGTTGAGAATAGTATCTCTTTAGTCCCATCAGCATGTCTATAGGAGATAGAAGGTTTAGCAGAGAGATTGATTTTCTGAATCTCCACTCCTCTTATAATGTTTTCTAGTCCGATACTCTCTGAAAGTGAATTTATAAGGGAGCTTAGTCCTTCTTCTAGGGTGGCTAACTTGGCTTTGCCTCGGTTTTGATTTTTTTTCCTCTGAGATTTTAGTTGGGCTTTTATGATTGATGTGCCCTCTATGTATGCTTTATACATAGCAGGATAGATACTTTTTGCGCTTAGATATTTTAAATCCGTTGCCCAGATTCCTAGCATGGCGGGAGCAAATAGTTCTTCTGTAATATGGGTCCCAAGGATTTCTAATGACAAATCATATATAGAGATGTCTTTAAGTTCTTTCTTTGAAGCCTTTTTTATAAATAGATCTTTGAATATATAGAGAAGGTCTTTTGGTTGAAGGATGAGTTGGCTTAGAAGGGAGAAGGGCTTATTGCTTACTTCTTTTAAATAGTTCTTCTTTAAACTTCCAATGAATTTGCTTTTGGTCGTGGGGGAGGGGAAGCTTAGTTTGTTCTCTAGTCCTAGGTGATCAATAAGGGTGCTTAGCTCTGCTTCTAGCATGAAGGTTTGTGGGCCTAGGTCTAGTTGGAAGTTCTCTAAGTTTTCTCCTTGAATTACTCCTCCAAGGTTATTTTCTTTTTCAAGTATTATATAAGGAATACTTAGAGATTTTAAAACCCAAGCAAGTGACAAGCCACTTAGTCCTGCTCCTAGAATGACTACTGGGTGGCTAGAGCTATCCATTTCCTAGGATTTAATCGCTTCAAGGTAAGCCTTCACGCCCTCTATGGGTGTGCCTGGGAGTAGGCCGTGGCCTAGATTGGCGATGGTTTTAGTTTTGTCTGTATATAGCGCTTGAACTTTTTTCTGAATTTTACTTGGCTCCTCCCAAAGATAGCTTGGGTCCATATTGCCTTGAAGCACAATGTCTGGGCCTAGTTCTTCTCTGATTTTTTCAAGTGGCAATCGCCAATCTACGCTTAGTGCATTGGGTTGATAGCTAGAGAGTACTTTTAAAATACTTAGATCAGCTTGTGCATATATTATGACTGGGATGTTTTCTGCTTTTAGAGCTTGAACGATTTTTTTAATCCATTTCCCTGAGGCATCTTCATATTCTTCACAAGGAATGATCCCTGCCCAGGTGTCAAAGATTTGCACTGCATCTGCTCCTGCTTTATGACAAAGTTTTAGATAGTCTATGGTTATAGTGGCTATTTTCCCCATCAAATTTTCAAATGCTTCAGGGTGTTGCCTTCTAAATACGCTTGTTCCCAGGTGTTGTTTAAATTGGCCTTGGTGGATTAGGTAGCATGCAAGGGTCCATGGACTAGCTGCGAAGCTAAGAAGTGCTCTTCTATTTGGTCTTTCTGAATGTAAATATTCACTTAACATTCCCAGAGTTTTAAAGATGTATCCGTTGGTCTCTTCAATATTTCTTATTTCTAGTTGTTCAACATCTTTTGGTGTTTTAATCGGATTCTGTAGGTTTGGCCCTGGTGTGAAATCAAATTCAAAGCCAAGTGCCTTACTTGGACTCATTATGTCCGCAAAGAGAATAGCGGCATCAATTTCTGTAAATCTTTTTAGAGGTTGAATTGTAACCTCGAATGCCAGCTCAGGGTTTTCTGAGAGTTGATTAAAAGTATATTTTTCTTTTAAGGCTCTGTATTCAGGGAGATATCTACCCGCTTGTCTCATTAGCCAGACTGGTAGTTCCTCGGTTTCTTTACCTAATAGGGCATTTAGAAGTAATGGAGTTGAACGCATTTCTTATGTTTAATTAATTGTTAAAGTTAGACTAATTCAGTGCTGGAAACTAGAAGTTTTTCTTTCAAAAGTGTATATCAGTTTCTATTAAATGTTACTAGCTTGACTAATTTTCTCTAATTAATGGATATGGAGTTTCCCCGTGGCTGATAGGACTGAAATTTTAGAATATGAGATTGTAAGTTTTTATAGATTTATAAAAATGTCTAAGAATGATCTTGAAGTATTGGATCGAGAGCTTAAATCTTTAGCGGAGCCGATTCAGTTGAAGGGCTTGATTATTACTGCTACCGAGGGTTTAAATGGGACGGTAGCTAGTCCAAGAGGCAAGCTTATAGAGTTTACTAAGTTCCTTGAGGAGAAGTTCCCTGGCGGAGATTGGCGTTATAAATATAGTTATAGCCATAAGAAGCCTTTTAAGCGTTTTTCTGTTCGAGTTAGGGAGGAAATAGTTACTAGTGGTTTCCCTGATTATGTACCAGGGGAGCATGATGAGTCTCACTTGAGTCCTGAGGAGTGGCATCGAATTCTAACTTCTGGTGAGAAGGTTCGTTTAATAGATACTAGAAATTCTTATGAGTACGAGATAGGCCAATTTAAGGGTGCGATTAATCCTGATACTAATACTTTTAAGGATTTTCCTGATTATGTAAAGAATTCAGGTATAGAGCCTAGTGAAAAAGTTTTAATGTATTGTACTGGTGGTATTCGATGTGAGAAGGCTTATATCGAGATGAAAGAGTTGGGTTATGATAATGTGTATCAGCTTGATGGTGGAATTTTAACCTATATGGAGAAATTCCCAAAAGGTGAGTTTGAAGGGGAGTGTTTTGTTTTTGATGATAGGGTGGCTTTGGATGCTGATTTAGCACCTACTAAAACTTTTGGTCTTTGCCCACATTGTGGAGATCCTGCTAAAGACTTTATTACTTGTGTGGTATGTAGTGGGGATATGAGGGTCTGCGATGACTGTAGAAAAGTGGATAAAGGATTAACGTGTTCAAAAAATTGTGCGTATCATTACAATTTAAAAAAAATAAGGAATCTAATCAAATGACTGAATCTTTAAAGAAAGTAGTTTGTTCCCTAATACTAGTTTGTGGCTTCATATTTTTTAGTACTAGTGTTCAGGCGGAGCAGGGCCCATCTGAAGTTGTAAGAGAGGCCATTTCGAAGGTTCAAGAGGCTGGAAACCCTTCTCCTATGGTTGATTATGTCGATTGGAGCGGCATCTATGCGAAGATGCCTCAGAAGTCCAAGGAGCTTATTAAGGTAGAGTCCGAGTCTGAGCTCAAAGATTATTACAGGGAAATTTTAAAGAGTCCTTCTGATGCTATGGTGAAGTTGATGAGTGGAAAAATCTCTGAAAAGATTGGTAGAGACAAAGCGGAATTGGGCGAACAGATTTTAGCTAAGGTTAAGGAGAGGATGAAGATTAAGGAAGACGAGATTAAGGATAAGATTAAGAATTCTAAATACACTATTGGTGATGCTATGATTGATGATGATGTGGCGAGAGTTCCTGTTACTTATGTTTATAATTCTGAGAGTAAGAGCGAACAACTTAAGCTGATTAAGAAAGACGGGACTTGGTTAATGAGTAATTTGGGGGATAGCTTTGGTGCTTCGTCGGTAGGGAAATGAGAGTAGCATTCAGAAGGTAGGTCTATGTCAGACTGTCTTGCTGCGCATAAGACTATTCGCCAAGTACTTGAACAATTATATTTCTATTGTGAGCCATGGTTCTATGTTCCCATACGTAGATACCTTGCCAAGTGCCTAGGCTCATTTCTCCGTTTACTATTGGTATGCTGATGCTTGTTTGTGTTAGTGCAGATTTGATATGACTTGGCATATCATCAGGGCCTTCATGGGTATGTGTAAAGCCTGGATCATTAGTTGGGACTAATTTCTTAAGCCAATATTCTAAGTCTCTTCTTGCGCTTGGATCAGCGTTTTCTTGGATGATTAGACTTGCGCTTGTGTGTTGTATGAATACTGTTAGAAGGCCGTGGTCTATTTCATTTTTAGCAAGAATGGCATTTACTTCTTTTGTAATTTCATAAAGTCCTTCGCCTGCTGTTCTTACTTGAAGGGCTTTAGTACTTATTAGCATTCTAACTTTTCCTTTGGTCGTAAATTCTAACCATTTTGGAGCTATAGTCAGGTAGGAGGGGAGACGGCTCGCCACATACAAATACCGATAGATGTTCTTCTGCTCTTGTTGCTCCTAGGTAAAGAAGATTCCTAGCGCGTTTAGCTAGTGGGAAGGTTTCTCTTGTTACTTTCCATAGTCCTACGTGTGGGAATTCTAATCCTTTACACTGATCTATACTTGCAACAAGGATTAGACCTTGGAGGTTCCTAGGGGCTTCCGTTAGTAGGTGTACTCCTAGATCGAAGTTAGTTTTAAGGCCAGAATAGACTTGTTTTGCTTCTTCTTTATTGTGAGTGAGTACAAGGACCGCATCGGTAGGATAGTTTCTACCAACTCGTTTTAACCATTCTTTTAGTTCTCGAAAACCATCAGTGGGATTATCGCTTAGGATCAATAGGGGAGCCTTACCATTCCTTCCTCTTTCCGTTCTGTTTTCTCCAGAGATATGGTCAGCGAATTTCATGATTTGCACAGTTGAGCGATGGGCAATGGTCATGGATATTACGCTTGATTGCGAGAATCTGTTTTCATCCCCATCTGATAAGAAGAGGAAGTCTAGCACAGGATCAGCTTCATCATCTGAAGTTTTCTGCGATGGATCTCCAGTAACTGTAAGTCCACCTTTTGTTTTAACAAAAAAGCCTAGTAAACATAGTTCTAAGGCTGAAAAATCTTGGTATTCATCTATATACAAGAGTTCAGGTCTTGATTGGATCTTGCCATGTTTTTTAATGTCGAAAAGTAACTCTAGTAGTAGATCTTCTGATTCGAATTCACCTTTGGTGTATCGAGTGGACATTAGTTGAAATGCTTCTTTGTAAAGATTTTTTTGAAAGTCTTGGCCTTCCTCACTTATTATGTTGGTCAATACTTTCAGTGCTAGGGATGCGAATGTTTCATTCGGAGAGTTTAGGGGAGCATCAAGAAACATCTCTATAAATGGCTTAGAGTGTTTGATGAAAGAGAGCCGAGGGTGGCTTGATCTAGAAAGTATGTTTGTATCTAATTTTAGATTTCTAGCCTTATAAACTTCAATAACTAGCTCTTCTATCGTTCTAGCTTTGATGTTCTCAGAGCTTAGGTCTTTGAGTGAGTTCTCGACGTAGGTTTTTAGAAGGTTTGTGGGAGTTACTACTACTGCGGAGTGGCCTGTATTATTCTCTAACTGCCAGCTTAGTCTATGGAGGGCTACTATTGTTTTACCTGAGCCTGCGATCCCTACTAATATGACAGGTGAGTCTGATTCATCTGTTATAAGCCTGAATTGATCCTTGGTAATTAGAGATAGAATGGTAGGTAGTTCAAAGCTATGTCCATCTGAGCGCTTAACTCTAGAGGCACTTTCCCATTTTCCCTCTTTGTTTAGTCTATATATAGAGTCTGAATACTGTAACTCTTCGAGTTCAGAGTCTTTTATTTTTACTGAATGTCTTCTTTTTAATGTTCCTACTCTTTCAACGTCTCTTATGTCCTCTAAATATTCTTCACCTTCCTTATATTCATAATAGAGTTTTGCAAGTGGGGCATTCTTCCAGTCGATAATGTTGGCATCTGGGCAGGCGACTTTTCCGATTTTGTATTCAATTTCTCTTGGTTTGGCAAAGGATCGGTCTTCTAAAACTATTCTTGCAAAATAGGGCCGTGTTTTGATTTTTTTCATGTCATCAAGTGATGACTTATTCTTACTACTTAACGCATGTGAAACGGCTTCATCATTAGCTAACATTTGTTTTTCACTGTCTCTTCTGGAAGCTACTATTTGGCTTGTTAAGTCTCTTGCCATTTCCGAGTTTCTTCTTAGGCTCTGTCGAGTGGTAGTTTCTGAGTTCGCGAGTTTGTTCAGGGTTAGATTTAAAGAATCCTTTTCTTCCTCAATACGATTCTGAGCTTCTTCAGGGATTTCTTTTACTTCTTCTATGGGTGTTTGGGTTTCTGCGTTCAAGGTTAGGTTTAAATTAGTAGGTAATAAAATCTAAATTTGTTGGAATTTAAGCCTCAATAAATAAGCAATAAAATCAAGGGCCTTTATGCCTAAATGACCTTATAAAATCAAATAAGTGATTAAACCTATAGGTTTTTAAAGATTGAATCAAATGATGTTTGATTACATCTAAAATTCAGGGCTAAAATTGCCTTAATTATTATGAGGTTAGAGTGCGTTCACAGATTCGATTATCATTTAACAGTCAAGAGGATGGAGCTAATCTTAGCTTTCCTATTCCTGATGGTAGTCGTCAGTTCAATTGCGAAGAGCTAAAGGCTACATTAAGTAAAAGTGGATCGGAGATAATCCTTTCTGGTAACATCGACGGTAGGGTCAAGTATGAAGGGGTGATCCAAGCAAACTCTATTAGCAAACTAAATGTACTCCGTTACTTATCGAGTACATTAGCTAAAAAAAATCATCAAGGTCCCACTAGAGAATTCTCCCAGATGATGGAGTTTATTACTAATGAAATTTCTGTAATCGTTTTAAATAACGAAAAGTCTGGTATCGATATTGTTGAAACTTCCGAAATTTATGCTCCGGACTTAAGTTGGAAAAGAATTAGAAAATCATCTAAGAGGAATTTGCTTAAAAAGCGTAGTAGTGAGAATCAAAAAATGGTTCTATTCTCCTCTCTTACCAAGCAAGAGTTAGGGAAGTTGCCTTACGGTGCGTTGTCAGGTTTTATTAATCTTGAAATAAATTCCGAGGAAGAGCCTTACGATAAGGGTTTATGGGAGAGGGAGGGGATTGAATTTCACGATTTACAGATTAATCCTGAGCGTGGGGTTTTAGCTAGAGTCGAAGTTAGATTAAGCGTTTCACTTATGCCCGAGAGCATGTTCTTCTTTCATGTTATGAATTCAGAGACTTCTGAGTGGTTCGACGTGGAAGGGCAGATCGTGAGTTCGTTAAAAGAATCTGACATAGTCACTATAGATTTACCTCTGTCTAAGGAATTTAATCCTGGGAAATTACAATTTACTTTTTTCGTGCAGGGGCGCTACGAGTCTCGAAAAATATGGATGTCGCAACCTGGAGAGTCATATAGTGCTAACGTTAGCTATTTATCCTCAAGAGTTAAAACTAAAGATAGAAAAGAAGTCTCACATGATTTTCAATCTTTACATTCTTTTGATTCAATCTCAAGGTGGTGTAAGAAGCTTCTGAGTAAAGGACCACTTGATAGCTCAGATGTTTTTAGTGATAAGGAGTTTAGCGATAGATTTATGTTGGCCTATCAGGAGGCTTTACGGAAACTAGGTAATAGGCCATCTAAAATTGCAAGCAATGTAATTAAGGCTGTTAGGACTTTAGGCATCAATCATTTGTATATGGTTAGTCCTGAAGGGCCGAATGCTATGGCAGGAGGTTTGGCTCAGGTTGTAAAAGGCTTGTCGATGAGGTTTAGCTCAGAGGGTGTTCCTGTTACTGTCATTTCTCCACTTTATGAGAAGGGAGTTGGGGCGAGTAATCAAGGTGCAGAAGAGGTGGTAGCAAATGGATTTAGTTATTTAGGGCAGAACTTAAGTTTGAAAAATGTTGGCGATGTTTTGATACCTTATGGTGAGTTAAGTGGTGAAGAGCTACGTGACAAAGAGCT
This sequence comes from uncultured Bdellovibrionales bacterium, assembly GCA_964353175.1. Classification (GTDB taxonomy): domain Bacteria; phylum Bdellovibrionota_C; class UBA2361; order SZUA-149; family DAOLCO01; genus JAIYCX01. The sequence goes on from CAYGUX010000002.1 coordinate 238,111, forward strand.
TAGTGGCAGTGAATCTAGTGGCAGTGAACCTAGAAGGTTTTATCGGGCCAAGATATATACAGCATCTAGTGGAAAGACGAATTTCGTATTCTTAAGACATAAAAAATTTACAGATCGTTTGTACGGCGGAATTTCTGGTCGAGATTTAATAGAGCGAGGGATCTTTTTAAGTAAGGGAGCCTTAGAAACTATTAAAGCATCTTCGACTTTAACCAAAAAGGGAATTTTGCTGTCGAATGATTGGTTAAGTGCTTTACTCTCACCATTCCTTGAATATGATTCTAAATATGAGGATTTAGCCGATATTAGGGTAATGCATGTATTGCACAATGCTGGTCGAGGTTATCAATCTCGAATTACTAGGCATGAAGATGGAAATGATTTAGTCCAATTACTTGATCTTCCTGGGGAGAGTGTTGCAAAGGTTTTGGAAGATGGTAACGAGGGCATTATCAATCTAACTCAAGCTTGTTTAAGGGCTTCTAAATATGGAACTCTCACTGTCAGCAAGCCTTATGCAGAACAACTTCTAACCGAAGAACATGGCGAAGGTTTAAATAAGATCCTCTCTAATAAAGAGGTATATGGCATTAGTAATGGTATCTCCGAGGCATTAGTGCGGGAGAGTGCATTTGGCGATTCTGTTGGTTCGGAGTCTAATCTTACTATGAGTGATGTCTCTGACTTAAAGCAGAGTTTACTTTTAGAGGCTCAAGAGTCTTTAGGTTTGAATCGCAATGCAGATGCAATTCTAGCGGTAATGATAGGACGTTTGACAGAGCAAAAAGGAATAGGAATTATTAGTCCTTTGAACTCAGAGAGTAGTGTTTTTGAAGCTATCTTAAAACGTTATCCTAAAGTTCAAATTGCAGTCGTAGGGCCTGGTTCTGAAAAAGAAGAAGAGTTTATAAAGTTTAGAGATCATTTAGCCGTATTAAAGGATCGCTTCCCTGGTCGGGTGGCTTGTAAGTTTGAGTTTGTAGATCCAAGTCAAGCTATTAGATATACTGCGGGGGCAAGTATTTTTCTAATGCCATCTAGGTATGAGCCAGGTGGTTTAACGCAGCTAGAAGCTTTATGTGTTGGAACCAGTGTGGTGGCGCATAGAGTTGGTGGTTTGTCAGCAACTCTTAGTCAGTTTTCCGAATTTTCAGGAAGTAGTTTCTTATTTGAAGATTTTTCAAGGAAAGCTTTTCTTAGAGCATTTAATGAAGCAGTTAGATGTTTTATGGATAAGGAGACGCGAGAGTTGATTGTGGATAGAGCTTTAAGGTCTAGAAATGATTGGGCTCATCGGATTCCTTACTATCTAACCTTGTTCCAAGAGGTACTTGGAGTCTTTCAAAGCATTCCTGAGCTTGAAGATACGGAATTCTATAAGAATAGAAAGCTGTTGATAAAGCGAATAACTGCCTGTAAATACTAGGTTGCGCTTGCTCTAAGAAATATTCCTAATATTTTAATTCAAGAATGCCGTTTCTAGTGTGAGTAATGTAAGACTTTAGGACGGTTAGATGTATTTTGCATCAAATATAAGCCCAGAGATAGAGCAAAAATTAGAGACTTTAAAGTCTCTTTCTATAGCTTTACGCTCAGTGGTGGAACCAACCAGTCCAAATGAAGTTGTCGTATCAACTCAAAGTTCTTTATATAAAAAAGTAAGAAGAGTTCCATCTACCTACTACATGCTAAAGGAAGGTTCTCTAAAGTGCATTAGGGAAGGTAAGTTACTTTATTTTGTAGAGGAAGGGGACATCATTGGTTTTGAAGGTTCTCAGTGTGATATTTTTACAGACTTCGTAGCAGAGTTCGCAGTCGCTTTATGCGAGGTGAATTTAAGTGCGATACTTTCAGTTTCTGATAATCTTGTTCTTTGGGGTGAGTACCAAGCAAATTTTTCAAGTATGTTTACTATCCAACATGCAGAAGGTGGAAAGACGGAAGCTGTATTTTCTCCTGAGGTAAGAAGTTTTATGCCAGGAGATTATATTTTGGAGCAGGGTTCAGAGGGTGATGAAGTCTTCTCATTGATTGATGGAATGGCAGAGACAATTATTAGTGGTGAAGTTGTGGGGACAGTTGGTCAAGATCAAATGTTCGGTGCTGTTTCAGTGCTGACCAATACGGAGAGACGAGCATCTGTTAGGGCTACTACTGAGTGTTTAGCGGTGGTGTTTTCTAAAGAGCAGTTTTTGCTTTTAGCTAATACCAAACCAGATACACTGATAAAACTTGCACAGGATTTATCAAGAGCTATAATTAGTTTAAATGACCAAGTCATTGGATCGCTTAGGATTCCTGGCTAACTTTTGATTTCTTTCTCTTTAAAATTCCAATTATTGTTCTAATATTGACGAGGGTTTCTAATCCCGATAGAGAAGTCTTATAGTTATAAGTTAATAAGACCTAATCCTATTAGAAAATGAAGCAATACCTTGATCTAGTTCGCGATGTTTTAGAAAATGGCCAAACTGAAGATGGTAATCCTCGACCAGATCGAACTGGTGTAGGGACATTGTCTGTATTTGGTCGTCAGATGAGATTTAATCTTGAGGAAGGGTTTCCTCTTCTTACTACTAAAAAGTTACATCTAAGATCAATTATACATGAATTGCTTTGGTTCTTAAAAGGAGAGACTTCTACGGAATATCTTCATGAGCATAAGGTTACTATTTGGGATGAGTGGGCGGATAGTTCTGGAGAGCTTGGGCCGATTTACGGTAAGCAGTGGAGAAACTGGGAAGGTCCAGATGGAAAGGTCGATCAAATCAGCCGGATGGTAGAGATTTTAAGAAAGGACCCGCATAGTCGTAGGAACTTGGTAGTTGCATTTAATCCAGCAAACCTTCCTAAGGTCGCTCCACCTGCATGTCACACTTTGTTTCAGCTTTATGTAAAAGGGGATAAGTTAAGTCTTCAACTTTATCAAAGGTCAGCTGACTTGATGTTGGGAGTGCCTTTTAACATCGCAAGTTATTCATTGTTGTTGATGATGTTAGCGCAGGTGACAGGCTTGAAGCCTTATGAATTTATTCATACCTTTGGAGATTTGCATATTTATTCGAATCATATAGAAGGTGCCAAAGAACAGCTGACTAGGGAACCAAGAGGCTTGCCTACAATGAACATAAATTCAGAGAGGAAGGAAATATTCGATTTTGTATTTGAAGATTTTTCTTTAACTGGATACGATCCTTGTGCTCATATCAAGTTTGCAATCGCTGTTTAATTTAGATGGGCTTAATTTATAAAGCAATAGTAGCTATGACCGATGATAGAGTCATAGGTCATGATGGTACTTTACCGTGGCATTTACCAGAGGATCTTAAGAGGTTTTCTAACTTAACTAAAGGCCATGCCGTGTTGATGGGAAGAAAGACCTACGATTCAATTCCCGACAAGTTCAGACCGCTTCCAGGTAGAAAGAATATTGTGATTTCCAGAAGTAAAAGAGATTATCCAGAGGGCGTTTTATGTATGAACTTAGACGACATATTTGGTGGCGCATTAGATAGGATGGAATCTGAGTTTACTTCTAATATAGTCTGGATAATCGGTGGAGCGGAGATCTATAGAGAAACCCTAGCAATGGTATCTGAGATTGAGTTGACCAGAGTTATTGGGGATTTTACTGGGGATACTCATTTTCCCAAGTTCGAGGGTGATTTTAAACTTTTAAGGCAGGAGCCTAGCACCGAATGTGTTTACGAGACTTATGTTAGAAAATAGGGTTTTATTCTTTGATTTCAGGTTGTTATAGTAGTAGCTAGGCTACTATTTTAGGGCTTGTGGGAATCTTTGGTTTTGGGGATTTCGACAAATCTAAAAAAATTCGTTATACCCTAGGGTTAGTGAAGAATAATTTTTAAGATTCCTTTGGAAAATACACAGCAATATACTGAAGATGAGCCTCTTAATGATTTAGCCTCTTTGAAGGTAGAATCTGGGCCCCTTATTCTTGATGAACCTTTCTCGATACATTTATCCTTTTTTTCAGGACCAATGGATCTTCTTTTGCACCTAGTTAGTCAGAAAGAAGTTCCTGTACAAGAGGTTAGCATGAGCGAGGTCTTGGATCAGTACTTGGAGATTGTCACAATTCAAGCAAACGATTTAGATCTTGAAAAAGCCTCTGAGTATTTAGTGGTGGTGGCTACTTTAATGTTGTTAAAGAGCAAGTCTCTACTTCGTGAAGAAAGTGCGGGAACTGATTTAGAATCTGTTGATGATGAATACAGCCGATTCTTTGAAGATCTAAGAGCACGGTTGATTGCTTTTGAAACTACCAAGCTAAGAGCACAGGCCTTGATTGCACATCCACAACTAGATGTTGATACTTTTGTGAGAAGAGATAAGGATGCAGTAAGGCCTGACCCCGAAGAGATGGGGATAGGGGAGACAACAACTCGCCTAGGCGGTCTATTTTTATCTTTGGTTAAAAGGGTCGGTGGTTTAGGAAAACGAATTGTGATTACTATCGAATCCGTATCGATTGTAACTTATATGGTCTCAATGGTGGACTTTTTTAAGAATGCTAAAGAAAAAGGCGCACAGTCTTTTTTAACGTTAGTCAGTCATAGTCAAAATGAAGATTCCCTTAGGAATTCAGTACTTGGTTCTTTCGTTGCTATTCTTGAATTGGCGAAGAGAGGTGTTATAAAGGTTACTCAGCCAACTGATGGCGACCAGCATAATTTTTTAGTTGATTATGTCTTAACTGACGTGAATGCTTCAGAAGAACTTCATTCTGAGTTTGATGAGATCGAAGAAAGCAAAGAAGCAGATAAGGTGATTTCTTTGGAAGAAAGAAAGAAATTGAATCAAGATACAAAGGCGGATGATTCCGTTAATATAGAATCAGATATAAAGGAAGCAGCTTCAAATGGATAGCGAAATACAGGTTGAGGACAGTTTGGAGAATATGGCGGAGAATATTGAGATTAGTCTCCTCACTAGGCTTTCAGGGATTTTATTTGTGACAACTAAACCACTAAATGTGGAGAAGTTATCTTCTTACTTAAAGGATTCTGAAGAGGATATTCTTGAGGCTTTAGAAGAGTTAAAGGCTAATTTAGTTACTGCTAATGTTGGGTTTGAATTAATAAATGTTGGTGGGGCTTATCAGTATCGTTCATTGCCTTCCTTGAAATCGACGATTCAAACTATGATTACTCCTAAAATGAAACGCCTTAGTAAGGCTGCTGCGGAGACACTTGCTGTTGTTGCATATAAGCAACCAGTTACTAGAGCAGAAATTGAAGCAATCCGAGGAGTAGATGCGCTTCCAACTCTTAGAACTTTAATAGATGGGACTTTAATTCGGATTATCGGAAGAGAAGATACTCCAGGTTCTCCAGCCCTATATGGTACGACTGATAGGTTCTTAGAGCGGTTCGGCTTATCTAATCTTAGTGAATTGCCAACCATTCGAGAAGTGACAGAGTTAATGGAGGAAGCTGGAGAGGGTAGCGAAGAAGAAAATTTAGAGGAAGAGATTGAAGATACAGAAGAAACATTCAACGAAGAAGATCATGCCAGCAACTGAGAAATTAGCGGATGATAATACTCCAATTCGCCTTCAGAAGTTATTAGCTGAGGCTGGTGTTGCGTCACGTAGGGCTTGTGAGGCGCTAATTCAAGGTGGTCGCGTTGAAGTAAATGGTTCTATCGTTACTAAGCTTGGAACTCATGCTACTCCTTTTGTAGATAAAGTGCGCGTTGATGGCGTAAATATCTTTATTCAAGAAAAAGTTGTTTATCTTTTTAATAAACCTAAACTTGTTATCAGCTCCATGAAAGATCCTGAGGGCAGACCTTGTGTAGGTGATTATGTCTCAGATTTTAAGGTTCGTGTCTTTCCTGTTGGTCGTCTTGATTATGATGTGTCTGGTTTAATCGTTCTTACTAATGATGGTTCACTTTCCCAATCATTACTTCATCCTAAGTATGAGGTTAAGAGAAAATATGTAGCCCGTTTAAGGGGACAGCTTACGGAGAAGAAGATTGAACTGCTTCTTAGAGGGATTAGCTTGCCTGATGGATTAGCAAGGGCATCTTCAATAAAGATCCTTGATAGCAAAGATAAGCGTTATATAAAGCATGTGGGGCAGTTGAAGGAAGGGGAGACTTTGGTCTCTTTGGAAGTGAAAGAGGGTCGAAACCACTTTGTTAAAAGAATTTTTGAGGCTGTAGGCGCTCCAGTTAAAGGCTTAATGAGAGAGGAATTCGGTCCATACGCTTTGGGTAGTATTAAGCCTGGAGAGATAAGACGAGTCGGCTTTTCTGGTGGATTGTTAGGATAACTTGTTTTATAGGCTCTTTCGAGGTCATAAATCCATTATATTAATATAAATACTGGTTTTTTTAGTTAAGGCCATTGACAAGACCCCCTAATCTTTGACATAAGGTGCGCGCGGGGTAGAGCAGTCTGGTAGCTCGTCGGGCTCATAACCCGGAGGTCATAGGTTCAAATCCTATCCCCGCATCCAAACCACTTTTTCAATTAAAATATTTTTTAGCACTTCGATGCTTAGTAATCACTTTTAGTACTTAGTGAGTTTTGGTCTGTACTATGGGTTATAGTCGTTTGTTTTTGCCCATTTTTGAATATCTTTAGTGAGGCTTAGTAGGAATTGTTCTTGGGATTGATTGAAGGCTATTCTAAATGCTTCTTTCTCACTCTTCCCATCTTTTAATTCTTTTATAAATTCTGTAATTCCTTCATAGCCATTTCGCCCTAATAGTTTTTTAGTCGCGACAAGTGATTCCGCGTAGGCTGCTGGTACGATAGACTCATGAAGTAAAGTAAATCCCTGTCCAAGCCAATCAAGCGGCATCGCATCGTTTGAAGCAATCCATTTTCTTAAGGCAGGCCCTAGAAGGGGATTGATTTTTCCTTCAAACATCTGTGCTAATCCTTCATCTAACCATGCGGGGCAAGTTCCATTAGAGAGTTCGTGTAGAACTGCATGTGCATATTCATGAGTAATTGCTCTATCCAGGTCACTTAAATTGACTCCCTTTTTGGCATTGAAGGGAATAGTGATCTCATCGTTAAAATACATCGCGCTTGTCCATTCCGGGGCGCCTGTGTATCTTTTAAATTCACTTGGGGAGAGAAATTTAATTGTAATCTTTTTTTGAGGAGCAAAGTTAAATACCTTAGAGTACCTTTCGTACGCTTTTTCTAAAACGGTAAAAGCGAATCCAGCTACTTTCTCGCGTGAGAGTATTTTTGAATTTACATCTGTAGTTTTCTCTCCAAAGTAGAGAATAAACCGAGGGGTTTGATATGTTCTGATTTGTTCGGCTTCTGATGCCTTTGATTCATTCTGAGATAGTCCCAAAAATGTCATTAACATTAGAATGACGATAGGAAATGTTACTGCTTTACTGCTTTTCATGGGTACTACTACTACTAAAATTATCCCATTAACCTCTACAATGAGAGATCTATTAGATTTAATATCGGTTGATTCTCAAAAACTTTTGAGTTAAAAATGAGTGAATTGATGTTTGGGCGATAAGTATTGTAATTCCTTAGGGAAATTCACAGTTGACTGGATTAACTTGTTTAATATGCTACTCTCCTGAGATCAATTATTAATCTAAAAATCTTGGTGTTTTAACTATGGCTAAATTTAGATCGGGTGTTCTTTTTGGGGATGAAGTAACTGAGGTATTTGATTACGCTGCAAAAAATGAGTTTGCTCTTCCAGCCGTCAACGTAATTGGTACTAATACTGTTAATGCTGTTTTAGAGGCAGCTAGAGACGTTAATTCACCAGTAATTATTCAATTTTCTAATAGTGGTTCCCATTTTTATGCAGGTAAGGGCGTAGATAACAAGACTCAAGCAGCAAGTATAGCAGGAGCGATAAGTGGAGCCCAACATGTTCACTTAATGGCAGAGCAATATGGCGTGCCAGTTATTCTTCACACAGATCATTGTGCATTAAAATTGATGCCTTGGGTTGATGGATTGTTAGCAGCTGGGGAGAAGTTTTTTAAGGAACATGGAAAACCCCTCTATAGTAGCCATATGCTTGATTTGAGCGAAGAGCCTTTAGAGGAGAATGTCGCGATCTGTAAAAAATATTTAGCTAGAATGGCTCCACTCGGGATGACCTTAGAGATAGAACTAGGTGTTACTGGTGGGGAAGAGGATGGTGTTGATAATACTGATGTTGATAGTGCTAAGCTTTACACACAGCCAAGTGAGGTTGCCTATGCATTTAAGGAACTATCTGAGGTTAGTCCAAGATTTACAATTGCTGCTTCCTTTGGGAACGTTCATGGTGTGTATAAACCAGGGAATGTGAAACTTCAGCCAGTGATTTTAAAGAATTCACAGTCCTATATTAGAGAAACTTTGGGTGTCAGTAAGGATAAGCCTGTTCATTTCGTTTTCCATGGTGGATCCGGATCTTCCAGAGAAGAGATAAGAGAAGGGGTGTCTTATGGGGCGATTAAGATGAATATAGACACTGATCTTCAGTGGGCCTACTGGGACGGTATAAAAGACTTCTATAAGAGCAAGGAAGGTTATCTTCAGGCACAGATTGGAAACCCTGAAGGGGATGATAAGCCTAATAAAAAGTTTTATGATCCTAGGGTGTGGTTGAGAGAGGGGGAAAAGACATTTATAAGTAGATTAAAACTTGCCTTTGAGGATTTGAATTGTTTAGGAAGAAATGAGTAGGAATTATATGATTCCTTAGTCGCGCTTAATTAAGTAGTTTGTAAAAAGACTACTTAGTTTGTTTCTCTTGATAGTATTTAACTTTATTGTTATCAAATTCTTCTTCGGGAAGAGACTTGTCATCTGCATAGAATGCGAGGTCCTTATAGGGGTTAAAGTTTGGATCGTACTGTTGTTGATCTTCGATGCTGGATGTTCTGTTTAGTTTAGAGATAAATGCGATACTGCAGAGTAATAGTCCAGATAAGATGAGTATGAGTTTAACTATAAATGAAAATAACATAGTATCTCCTTTACCAAATCGCTTTTAAAGTAACTGCTCCCTTATAATATCACATCGCAAATGGCTAAATAAGTAGGGCGAGTAAAGAAAAAGGTAAAAGAACTTTTCAGAATTTTATCAATAAAAGTAAGCCCTTAGAAGATAACCCTTTTTTTTATTTCTTCATAGGATACACTTTTAGTTTAAATGAGCAAAACGTTACTAAATGGTTGGCGGTCGAAAAGATACGATCGTGGGTAATGGCTGGTAATTATAAATATAAAAATGAGGAAAGAGTTTATGAAAGTTGTAGCCAATAAGGTACGTTCTGCATTTCGAGCGACCTGCACACGGGTGGCAGTAAGTGCGACACAGAATGTGGATAAAATTTTATTAGTAGCTGGCGTTGGTCTGATAGCTGGGGGAGTCGCAGATTTCTCCATCGCTCAGAGTGGACAAGGACCTACAGGGTCTTGGACACAAGCTAACTATGATGATGAGTTAGTAAGAGCTGGGGTGGGTAACCTCTTCAGACTTATTGAAGGTGCCTTCGGTGCACTCATCATGGTGGTAGCTGGTTTAGGAGCAATTGTTGCTGCTGCAATGGGAGCTTATAGAGCTGCTGTTGGTATGTTAGTGGTTGCTTTAGGAGCATTTATATTAAGAGCTTTAGTATCACTATTCTTCGGTCAAGGTTTCGATGCCTACTCCGATGGACAATAGTCTAAGTTAGACTATAAAAGTCAAAATGGCCTAGATGGAGAAATTCATCTAGGCCATTTTTTATTTACATTCCTTCTTCTCACAAGACAGCTTAATTAAGGGCTCTAGTTCTGGGGCTATCATTTTAACTAGCTGAACTGGTAGGGCACTTGTGAATCTAAATTTAGCGGCGTCTTCCCCTGGAACGAAGGCCGTTAAAGTACCGAAGAAACGGTCTCCTAGTATGAACATGAATGTAGCAGTTCTGTTTACAACTCTATTAATCCTAACTCCATTTCTGAATACTTTATATCGATGATCTCCTGTGCCTGTTTTGCCCCCTAAGTGGAGAGTTGTATCGCCTACCTTAATTCCATCTTTTAATCTTATCGCGGTACCATTTGAGACTACATCCATTAAGGCATCTCTGCCTACTTGGGCAATTTCAGGAGATAGAACTTGTTCGCATTCTTTGGGCGTGAAACTTAATGTTGTTTCATAAGGGGTGTCTTTTGCAAAATGTATTTTGTCTATACTGCTTTTAGAACATTTTTTTCCATTATTTAATATGATACCCATCAATTCTGATAGAGAGTCTGGCCTATCCGCAGATGTTCCTAATGCAGTAGCATAGGATGGTACAAGTGAGGGGAGAGCATAACCGAGTCGTACCCACCTACGATGAATTTCAGTGAATGCTTCAGTTTCAAGGATGATTTGTATTCGTTTGTCCTGAGCATGCCGCCGAGAGGTATTCATAAGCCAGTCATATACGAATATTCTTTCCTGCATAGTATTCTCGAAAAGCTCTGATAGAGAGGTCTCAGGGTTCTTAATTAATACTGCCGCTACAAGTAGCTCCAGCGGATGTGTTCTTGCGAGATAACCCTTGTCTCCTAGTGTTTTAGCGCGCTCGGTGTACCAGGTGTAATATTTTTCGAGTTCCTTCCTACTGATTGCCTCATGATCTATATGTTTTTTCATGAATTCTATGAATTCTTCAATGCCAGCTTCTGGGTGAAGGAACCAGAATATGCTTGCAAATCTTCCAGGCTTTCTTTTTACGGAATCCATTAGGATGGTTAGTATTTCTTCTGAAGTTTTACCTTTATATTTGAGATAGAACCTACCCATAAAGATCTTACCTTCTTTATTCGCGAATTGTTCTAAGTAGTCTTTCCTAACTTCTTCTGACATATTTTCTACAGTGCTAACACTAGAACCTTTAGTATTGTAGGTGAAATATTTAGAAACATCTCTCATTAGTCTGATTAAAGGGAGATTGATTGAATGTCTAATGGCTTCTCTCATAGTGACTGTTCGACCATCATCAGATCGTTTGAAGTTCGAAAATGTATGAACTCCACCAGCCGTAAAAAATCGCTCAGAGGTACTTGCAGAATATTGCCGATCCATCGCCCTTTCTAGAACGTCTGATAGGCTCGGAGTTTCATTTGAATCAATTAAAGTTGCTAGTACCCACTTGCTTAGGTTGTCTTTTGATTTAGTAAGTGCGCTTCTAAGCTCTTTTTTGGTAAGTTTTAAGTTGTTGTTATATATCTCCTCGATTACTTCAAGGTAAGTTACTAGAGTTCTGAACTTGGCAGTTGAACCTAAATCAAGTTTAACTCCTTCATTAATGTTAAATGGTTGGTTAAATGTATCGGTCTGTATTCGTAACTTATCGACACCATCTACATTCTCAAATAGAGTAAAGCTATAAATAACTTTCGCTGGATCGGCAGAAGTGCTGAGTAGTCTAAATCCATCAAGCCCTAATTTTTCTGTTTCTTTTTTAGAATGCAAGCTAAGTAGGATTCTTGTGATTGATTCTTGAACGTTTGCCGCCAAAGTACTTTCAACCTCTGCATCTATGCGGTCGAGGTCGTATAGGCTTTTTACTTTCATTAATTGAAGCAAATGAGTGCGGATGACATTCGGGCCTTTTCTAAGGGTATATGGTGTCCCGCCTACATGAGGTAGAACGGTACGGTGACTTATCTTTGTTTCTAAAGCGGTTGAATAGAGGGGATAGGGAATAATCCCTTCGTTAAATAGAGCTGGTAGATATTTAGAAACTTGTGCTTCAAGTACGGCAGGGTTGCCTATTAGATAGTCCGTTGGTCGTCTGTGAGCTAGGAAGAGGCTTAGTACTTCTTTATAGGAGGTAGCTTGCTCTAATAATAGCTGAGTATCTTCTATATTAATTGGTTTTGTTAAGGCTTCGTTTAATTTTTTTGGATCTTCTCCGTAGTAGGCCCATAAGCCATCGCCTAAACCAAAGACTTCTCCATATCCAGGCACCGCGGCTAGGGGCACGGAGTTTATATAGTCAAGAGCAATATCTTTTCTCGCATCTAAGGTATCTATAGATTTATGATAGGCTTTTAGGGAAGCAGAACCCATTTGTGTAAGTTTCTGAATGGGTTTTAGAGTTAATCCATCTGGGGAGTGTCTGAATTTTTCTATCTGTGTAGCTAGTGTGCTCCCACCTGGTACATCTCTATGTCCAAATACTTTTTTAAGGACTAAGTCAGATGTTGCCTTTAGGAATCTATCCCATTCCACGGCTGGATTGTGATGACTTTTAATCGGAGATAGTAGGTTCCTATCTTCTATGAATAGAAGTGTATTAACGATATAGGGGCTAATAGAATCTAGAGTTGGAAATACCCAGGTAGGTTCTTTGAACCTAGTTAAGATGCTTCCATCATAAGCTTTAATGAAAAGCCCAGATTCCGCCTTTTCATTGTATGGTAAATTTAAACCATACTTTAAGATGTCGATACCTTCTTTGGAGAGTTGTGAGAAGTTGTCTTGTTTGAAGGAGTTGGATTTTAAGTTTTTAACATACTCATTAATGTGGCTATACCCTAGTCTAAGGTCGTATGGTCCCAGAGGAGCATTGGGGAGCTCGCCTTCGCCATTAACTAAATTAAAATCAATATCTTTGCTAAGCTTATAAAAGATTTTAGATTGGAAATGGCTGCTCCGAATCTCAAAGGAGATAAACGCAATTGCTATCGCAGCTATAAGTAATACCAGCGCAACCCACTTCCAAAGTTTACTAGTTTGCTCTAGTTCAGATAATGATTCTTCTGGTATGAGCACTCCCGAAGTCGTCCGTACATCGGGTAGGATTGTTTCCTGAATCTCCTTCGGAATTCTTTTTTCAGATTTTTTTAGCGGACTTTTTCGGTCTTTTTTTTCAGTCTTTTCTTTAGAGCGAATTTTTTTGGTTTTTTCTAATTTTACAGGGGTCTCTTTAGGGGAAATTTCCTTGGAATTCTCAAGTTGTTTGAGGAGATCCTTAGGCGAGGCTATCTGCTTGGTTTTATTGCGTTTTCCCTGTTTTTTTTTGCTTTTAGTTTGTTTCTTCACGCTTAGCTCTAGGGCAATAACCTTTAATTAAAAAATATATGTATTTTTGATGCAATAGACTTGATATTAGCTAGCCTATTTGTTTGAGTCTAGCAGACTTTTTAATGAATCTCTTGTAGTTTGTTTTTAGGAATTATTGGCATGACATTTTTTAGACTATTTAATTGATGAGCAAAGCGAACGTCCTGCATTTGGCAGATTTACACTTAGATTCGCCTTTTAATAGCGTATCCTACCTTCCAGATTCATTGAAGGACCGTTTAAAGAACGCTTCAATGCAGGCTTTTGAGGTAGCTATTGATTATGCCATAGCTAATCACTGTGATGCTGTGCTGATAGCAGGTGATATCTATGATGGGGTTAGAACCAGTTCTAGAGCACAAGTGTTTTTTAAGAAATGCATCGACAGGTTGTGTTCTGCGGGCATTTACTCGGTAATTGCCCATGGCAATCATGACCTTTCTACTGATTGGGCATTGGTAACTGAATGGCCTGAAAATGTGGTTTTTTTACCTGTGGAGGGTTTCGACGGAATTAAGTTGGTCTCTAAGGAAGGGGAGCCAATTAATATAGTTGGTTCGAGTGGAGTGTATAGAGACTTGAAGTCATTAGAGTCAGCTATCAAGTCTATCAGTGTTTCTTTGAATATTGATAGAAGCCATTTTTCATTCTCAGTTTTTCATTCGGACATTTCTGGCACTGCACCAGAGAGCGCAAATTATAATAGTTTCTTACCATCGGATTTGGCAACCTTGCCTATTAATTATTGGGCATTGGGCCATCTCCATAGTTTTAATGTGCATAGAGAGAATCCTCATATTATTTATCCTGGTACTATCCAAGGTAGGAGTTTAAAACCCTCTGAGTGTGGGGAGAAAGGAGGGGTGCATGTGGTTGTTGAGAATGGTCGAATCAAGGATTTGAAATTTGTAAATTTTTCTCAAGTGATTTTTAATCATATTGAACTTAAGATCGAGAGGGTTATGTCCCCAGGGGATTTAGTCCTAGAGATTAAAAACCTACTAGCTGCCCACCTTAGAGAGGGTGTGATGCAAATTCTTAGAATAAACTTAAAAACCTTGGCGCAGAATAGAGACTCGTTTAAAACGACCAATAAGGAAGAAGAGTTTCTATTTACTTTAAGAGAACTTGTTTTTAAGGAATTGGGGATTGCCATAGAATCTCTTAGATGGATTCAGTCGAAGGATAAGGATTCTCCTCTGGTGAAAGATATATTGTGTCAAGTGGAGAGTCTAATTGAGAGTGAATTTAATAGTTCTGCAGATAAAATTAACTCAATCCTTAAGTCTGAGTCATTATTGATAGGGATTGATACTGATATTGATATTGTCGAAGTTCTGGATGCCGCTAGAGAACGAGTCCGATCTTTATTGCAGGTGCCTAATGAGTGATAAACTTCAAATCAACTCTTTTTATGTGTCTGGATATGGTGTCTTTAGGGAGAGGAAATTTAATTTTGGTAATTCTAATTTTGTTTTAGTTTTTGGTCAGAACGAAGCTGGTAAAAGTACCTTGTTCTCCTTTCTTAGAGGAATGATTTCAACCTTCCCCTCATTGAAGAAAAAAAATGAAAAGCGATATTTGCCACTTAATGGTGGGGAGTATGGAGGTGAGGTGAGGGTTGAATTTAAGGGTGAAGCTTTTGCCGTTAGAAAGTCTGGGAAAGACTTATCCGGTATCGAGGTTGGTGATGATGGGCGGGAACTTCCAGCCTTATTGTCGAGTATCGATAGGGATCATTATAAAGCAATTTTTGCTTTTGACCTAAGTGAACTTACTTCATTAAAACTTTTAGATGATACAAGCCTGAATGAAAGGTTGTTTTCTTCATTTATTGAAGGGTCTGAGGATGTCGTAAGTAGCGCAATAAAAGATGTTGAGAAGAGTAAACAAGAGTTATTTAGAACTAGGTCAAAAGGTAAAATAGATTTTTTGTATGACGATTTTAAAGTAGGGGAGGGAAGGATAATTGATTTAGAGCAGGAGATGCAGGAACGTGCGAAGAGGGCATCTTCGTTGGATGGATTGGAGCAATGCATTTCTGAAAAACGTAAATACATAGCTTTACTTTCTGACAAGATAGAAGGTCTAAAAGATATTAAGGAAGCCAGTAATATTATAAGTTCTCTTAAGAAACAGGAACTTTTGAAACATGAGCTAGCTCAGCTACCTATTCTTACTTTAGAAGAAGAAATGCAATATAGAGATTTAGTATCGGAGCGAAGTCTTCTTAATCAAGAATTTAAGATACTAATTACTGAGATAGAAAAGGAGCAGGACGCAAATTTCGCAAGAAAAATTCGACTAGAAAAAATAAGTATTGATCAGCTCGAGGATTATGGAAGGGCTTCAATATTTCACAATAAAATGAAGTATCTTTTTATGCTTCTTTTGATTATTGTTGGGGCGTCATGTTTGCTATTTTATTTTTCTATCGTTAATTCCTCTGTGGTTCTTCTGGTTTCTATTGTGATGATCTCGCTTGGGAACTTATGTTATTTCTACGATAGATTGCGCCTAAGAAGTACGATGGATCTACTTTTTGATTTTGCTCTTATTTTTAGTCAGGAGCCCCCTTATAATGTGGATATCTTAAAGAAGGAGTTCTATATTTTACAAAATGATTTTCAACAAACGAAAGAAAATCTTGTTAAGTTAGGCCAGAAAAAAATAGCATTAAAGGCAAGACTAGATGAAATTTTAGGGCACCCCCTCGCGCATCTAGTAGAGAGTGACGTTGCTGAGCTAAAAAGCAATGCAATCAAGCGAAATGAATGTCAGACAAGAATTAAGACCTTTAGGGAAGCATTGGCCAGTTTGGACTTGCCTCAAGATACAAACTTAGAGGGTACCAGCGAGGAGCTAGAGGCGATAAATTTCGAGAGAATAGAGATATCTAAAGAATTAGATCAGCTTTTGGAACAACGAGGTTCGATTAAAGCAGACTTATTAAAGTTAGCTAATTCAAGTGAGCTGCAAGCACTTAGACTTGAAGTTAATAGTCTTAAGGGTGAGATAGAAAGGTTACTTTTTTCTTGGCGAGTGGATGCAGTTTCAGAATATTTGTTGTCTGAGGCCTTAAGGAAAGTGGGGGAAGAAGCTTTTGGTGAGATATCTAATATCGCTAGTGCTATATTTACTAGGCTAACTCAAGGAGCCTATAGTGAAGTGGCTCTTAGTGATAAGGGGAATTCCGTTTTGATTAGAGATAGGAATGGGAAGAAGCTTGTTTCTTCTGAGTTGAGCCAAGGGACGGTGGAACAATTATATCTTTCTCTGAGGTTGGCCTTGGTGAGTATTTCAAAAGATAGTATCGGCCAGTTGCCTGTATTGTTAGATGATGTAATCGTAAATTTTGACAAAGCTAGAGCCTTTGAAGTTCTTAAAGTGCTAAAGGATTTAAGCGAAAGTAATCAAGTTTTTTACTTCACATGCCATGAATGGATACGGGACATTTATTTAGAGGTGATGGGGGATGTGGGATCTGTGGTGGATGTGTAAAAATGAGGTCTGGAGATAAGCTCTCTAAGACTGAAATATTCATTTATCTTACTTGATACGAACATTCTTCTTTGGTGGCTCGCAGAGCCAGAGAAATTATCCAAGCAACAGTTTGATATTATTTCATCTAAGGATTCCCAGATTTTAGTGAGCGCGGCAAGTATATGGGAGATCAGAATAAAGAGGCAATATCCTGAGTGAAGGCATTACAAGTAAACAATAACTGAAGCTCGTCCATCTTCTGAGGGTTTTACGGCTTTGGCAATTCTTGTGCTTGTCAGTACTTCATCTACCATGGTTTTAATCTTACCCATGCCGTGCCCATGAATAATTGTGAGCATGGGTACGCCGTCTAGGACGGCTCTGTTGATGAAATCTAGTAATATCTCCTCTGCCTCTTTTACTTTTAGACCATGGAGGTCTAAGGTCCTATTTTGCTCGCTCTTAGGTTGCTGAGGGTGATTGGGCTTTTTTTGAATGGAGTTCTTGTCGAGGGTGTCACCAAGGAGAGTGAGCTGTTCTATGGGCACAAGCATCCTCTTGCCAGAAAGATCAATATAATAATGACCTTTTTTAGCGGGCATGTCGAGGATAGTGCCTTTTAAGCCTGTTCCTTCTATTTTAACTAGGTTTCCTACCTTAAACATCGGGATTGTAATTATTTTGTCTAGCCTTACTAGTAGTATGCCGTTAAAAGCATAAGAATACCAGAATTCTTTTATAGAAAATTAATTAAAGAGGTCGTTTTTACCATGAACCAAAAAAAAGTTGCTATTATTGGGGGTCTTAGAACTCCTTTTGTAAAAGCAGGAACGAAATTTAGTGATTTAAGCTTTCAAGATTTGAGTGCTCAAGTTCTATCAGAACTAATGAAGAAGTATTCTATTGATACTGTTGAGTTAGGTGAGGTGGTCTGGGGTACGGTACTCCTAGATTCAAGAACTCCAAACTGGGCTAGGGAAATTCTATTTGCAGCAGGACTTCCTAAGCACGTCTATGCATATTCGGTCTCAAATAATTGTATCTCCGGTTTGGTTGCTGCAACCTGTGCAATGGATCGAATTAGGACAGGTGGCACGAACTCAGCAATAGCGGGTGGTGCCGAAAGTATGTCCTGTCCGTCTTTAATCTTTAACGAGAAGGCAACGAAGGTGTTTTTAAAATCCTTTAGGGCAAAGACTTTAATGGATAGGGTGAAATTATTCTCCACTCTGAGACCAAAAGACTTTTTACCAGTTCCTCCATCTGTAACTGAACCTTCAACAGGTTTAACAATGGGCCAACATATGGAGCTTACTGCTAAGGAATTAAGTATTACTAGGGAGAGTCAGGATAAGGTAGCTTTCTTAAGTCATCAGCGAGCCGCAGAAGCTATGAAGGAAGGATTATTCGATGAGTTTATTTTACCGGTAGCTGGAGTGACTAAGGATACTTTAGTTCGCCCTGATACCTCTATTGAAAAGCTTTCGGGATTGAAACCGGTCTTTGATAGATCTGGAAGTGGAACTATTACGGCAGGGAGTTCTAGTGCGCTAACTGATGGGGCGGCTTGTGTCTTCTTAATGTCTGATGAGCGAGCAAAATTAGAAGGTCGGGAAGTTATGGCGTACATCAAAGATTATGAGTACGCGGCGATAGATCCTTCTCAGGGGCTTTTAATGGCTCCAGCCGTGGCAGTCCCAAGGTTGTTAAAAAGACATGGTCTGACGTTCGCTGACTTTGATTTAATTGAAATCCACGAAGCCTTTGGTGCGCAGGTAGTTGCAAATATCAAGGCTTGGGAGGAAGGGCTAAAAGAAGAGGCAGTTGGGGCAATAGATTATGACAAAGTAAATACTTTGGGAGGATCTATTGCACTTGGACATCCTTTTGGTGCTACAGGCGGACGAATCATGATTCATTTAGCTGCTGAGCTAAAAAGAAAGAACTTAAAGCGAGGATTAATTAGTATCTGTGCCGCCGGGGGTATGGCCGGAGCGATGATATTAGAAAGAGACTAGCATCTTGAAATAGAGTAGGGGACTCCTACTCTATTTCTATTCTATAGGATGGAGTCCTGTTTTAAAACTTCTGATTTGGTCTTCAATTTCTTTATCGAACTTGACCTTGGGGTTTTCAGCGAGCAGGCCATCTAGCGCGTAGTACTGTCTAGTAGGTTCGTAGAAAATATGAACAATAAGGTCTGCATAATCTATTACTATCCATTCACCTGAGTTGTATCCATCGATGCGTTCCGACTTTACGCCGACTTTAATAAGCCCTTCTTGAATTTTATCACTTATTCCTTTTACGTGTCGTGGAGAGGTCCCGCTGACTAACATGATTCTTTCGGCGATAGAGTAGGAGCTTGATAGATCAAATACAACTGCGTCTAAGGCTTTTTGATCGAGTGCTTTTTTAAGAGCTTCTTCAACGATTTGATCTAAATCGAGATTGGATTGTCTTTTGGCGAGGGCTAACTTTTTGTCTTCTCGTTCTTCTGTAGAATCTGGGTCTATGGATATATATTTAGATGCTCTCAAAAATCTCCTTTTAAAATGGATCGGTTTAGTCCGTATATTAATATTATACTTAAATTAATACTTGCTTTCAATGAAATAATTAGCCTGCAAAATATTGAAGATTGCCTGTGATTCTATCATGTTATGCCTTAAACTAGAGTTTCTTTTTCCCTCTAATCGTTCTCCACATGAGTTCAGTGGCTTCAAAAAGGTGAGTTTTTTCTAATGAACTACATAGTTCGGTCAGTTCTTGATCTTCAGTGGTAAGTTGAGAATAGAAAACTTCATATATATCTTTCACGCCCCAGATGTCCTCTTTAGAGCATAGGATAAGATAGGGGTAGGCTAGGAGAGTTTCAGAAAAGTTATTTAATTCAGTCCTAAGTAACTTAAGTTGAGCTATCCCTTCTATGGCAAGTTTTTTTACCAGTATCGATCGTTCTTCATCTTCTTCTTGGAGGTTTTCTAGTTCTAGAAAGTTTTCACTTTGCGTAAAGTCAATTATGAATCCAAGTCCTTTGGTCCTTTCAATATGTTTTAAGAAAGTAAGCCCTAGACCTTTTCCATCATGTGCTCCTTCAATAATTCCAGGAATGTCAGCTACTACAAAGGACCGATTGTCCCCTATGACTACAACTCCTAAGTTCGGACTAAGTGTCGTAAAGGGATAGTCTGCTATTTTAGGCTTTGCTTTAGAAATCGAGCTAATAAGACTGGATTTACCTGCATTTGGAAGTCCAACTAGGCCAAGGTCTGCGACACTTTTTAGGATTAAATGGAATGTTCTTTCTTCACCTTTTACTCCAGGTTGAGCGAAGTCGGGGGCCTGTCTGGTGGAAGTTTTAAAATGAGTATTACCTTTTCCTCCTCGTCCACCTCTGGCAGAGATCCATCTCATGCCTTTGGCGCTAAGGTCTGCTACTAATTTGTCTTCAAAGAAAACTTGGGTTCCAACTGGGACAGAAACTACTTTATTCTCGCCGCTTCTTCCTGTTCGTTGATTTTCTTCTCCCATTTTTCCATCTTCAGCGAATATGTGAGGGGCGAAGCTAAGGTCAATTAGAGTGTTAAGATTTTCATCTGCTACGAATACAATCGCACCACCATTTCCGCCATCACCACCATCTGGGCCACCTTCTGGCATGAATTTCTCTCGGCGCCAATGAACATTTCCAGCTCCACCGTCGCCACCTTTTACGTATATCGTTACTTCATCTATGAATTTCATAATCTACTTAAAAAAAAGGCTCCCTCTATTTGGGGAGCCTTTATTATTGAAGGGGTGATTTGTTATGCAGGAACGATGCTAACAAATTGTCTGTCGTTAAATTTCTTTTGGAAATGTACAACACCATCAGTCAATGCAAATAAAGTGTAGTCCTTCCCTAGTCCGACGTTAGTTCCTGGGTGAACTTTAGTACCGTGTTGTCTTACTAAGATGTTCCCAGCTTTAACTAGTTCTCCACCGAACTTCTTTAAACCTAGTCTTTGTCCTCTTGAATCTCTTCCGTTCTTGGATGATCCACCAGCTTTCTTGTGAGCCATGACTTTTTCTCCTGTTTGAAAATAATATTATGCAGAGATGTTAGTAACCTTAAGACGAGTCAGATCTTGTCTATGACCTTTCTTAAGTTCTTTTCCTCTACGACGAATCTTCTTAAAAATAATTAACTTAGGGCCTCTTAGTTGTCTTACTATAGAAGCTTCAACTTTAGCACCAGTTACTAGGGGTGTTCCTACTTTAGTGTCACTATTTTTTGCAATTAATAGAACGTCAGAAAGTGAAATTGAATCTCCAACTTCTCCTTCTATTCTATTAACTTCAAATTCTTGGCCTTCAGTTAAGAAGTATTGCCTGCCACTAGTTTTAACTACTGCTACTGTACCCGTATTTTCGGTGCTCATAATTTGCCTAATTGTTAGCTCAAAATAATTCTAAAAATTCAGGGCTTTAATGCTATAAATTAAGATAAAATTCAAGAGAAAGACATTAAAAATCTTTAGAGACAAAAAGCAAGTTGTAAGTCCTTGTATTTGCTTGGCTATTAAACTTTCCGCATTAAAACCGTATTTATATTGAAGCACTATAGCTTATCTTTAGGAGAAGGGGAAGGATTTGGTCATTAATTTAATCGGAGGTTTGTTTGTGGGGATTTTGAGAAAGTGCGTTAATATTTCAAGGTTGGTTGCGAATGGTCTGCTTTGGTTGAAGGTATGGCATTCTATGCCAGTATGGTCTTGGCTAAGAGCTGCTGCGGCTTATGCAGAGGGCAACTTTATTAGCGCTAGAGATTTCTACAGAATTGGTTTGAGTAAACATGCGAGTCATCCTGCTCATGGTTCCGCTAGGCTTGATTTAGCGGTTTGTTTAGAAAAGTTAGGCTCCATTGATGAAGCCATCCAAGAATTATCTTACATTGTCTCTCTTCGAATTCCTTTGTCTGAGGCATATCTTATGCAAAGTAGAATGTTGGCTTATCTAGGGAAGAATCGATATGCACTTCAAACCTTGGGAGTAGGTTTAGAGGTTTGCCCAAGTGACTCTGAAATATTAGCCAAGTATGTTCACTTGCTCTTACTCAGTAATATCGGTGGAACTGCACTTGAAGAGTCAATTGAGAAGATTAAATTGAAACGTAAATCCTTGTCTCTAGATGGTGTACTAAGGCAATCTTTAGATTGCGCTCTTGGCCACTATGAATTGAAGGAAGGAGACTTTGTGGTTGGTGAAAACATGTTAGTTCGATGCTTGGCTACAGGGGAAGCGCCTAAGGAAGCATTTATATTAAGGGCAGAGCTATTCTTAAGTAGTGATAGAATTATTCAAGCGAAAGAGATGTATAGAAGGGCTTTAGATATGGATGCTAGAGATCCGATTCCATATATTGAATTGTCTAGAATCTATTGTTATTCAAATGAAGTTCAGGATATTCAGTGGGCTGTTCAGTGTGCGGAATCGGCGTGTAAGATGACTCAATGGAGGAATTTAGAAGCCATTGCTTGTTTGGTAGAGGCATTCCAGGCTAATGGCCAGTATGAAAGGGCAGGGCTTTTACAAGATTTCTTTAATGAGAGAGTTGAGACTCCTATGGCTATCAGAGCTAAAGCTTGACCTAATAGGAATTCACTCTATAATGCATAAATGTTTCCAGCACTTATAGAGTTTTTTCAAAAAGCAAAAATTTTTCTAGATGCATCTGCTTTGTCAGTGCAATCTCATGTCTCAAGCAATCTTAGTGGCTCGCCTAAGGTTTTTATTTCTTTTGATGATGAGAAAGAAGGCATTAGCATCGATATATTAAAAGCCAGTATTTCTTTTGAGGGTAGGATCAGAGATGGTGGATTTGGTTCTATATTTTCTTTTACCGATCAAGGCTGGGATGACTTTGTTCAAGGGAAGAGTTTGTCCCAGTGTGCATTTGAAGGCTTAGTTCAAACCTCAGGTTCATCTGATAGTTTGTTCTTAGCAAGTCTTTACTTAGATGAGTTAGCTAAGGTAGTAAGGGAACAACATGATTCATACTCTATACATTGAACCTGGTGAGACTTTCTTAGAAGTTAAGAAGAAGTTTAGAAAGTGTCTTATGACTGGCGGGGGAGTTTTGAGGTTGAGGGAAGGTTTGACTAACTCGGAGCTTGAAAGTATTATGAAGGAATTTGAACCTTATGTTGAGGCTAATGGTATTGCTGAGGAGGTTCTACGGCAGGTGTCGAAGGTTAATGTTTAATCACTCTTTATACTCGTTTTCAAGCTCAGCCATCATTTTTGCCTTCATCCTATCTCGCACTCTTTGACTAACTCCTTGGTATTTCCTCCCCGCTGGGGCTGAGATTTGCGGAAATAATTCAGTTACGACTTCCACATACATATCCCAGTTTTCAGTTTTAAATCTGTTGAGTTTTTTGGAAGACTCCAATAACTTGTTTTTAGCTGATGCAGAAACTTTATTTTGTGAAGCATAGTAGGCCACTGCATCTAGATGTTTTGCGACTTCATCTAGTAGTATTTCAAGTCCACTTTTCATGCGAGCATATTCATTTTCAAGCTTCACCTTAGCAGTAACTTCTGCCATTTCCTTTAAGTTGTCGGCAGAGAATGGCTCGAATAGGAATCCATCTACGCCGTTTAGCATGTTTTCAGCAATTATCTCATTTTGCTTACTACTTGGTGTGACAACAGTAATAAATGCCCATTGCTTACCACGCGGTGTTTTCTTTACTTTTTTAATGAATTCGCCGGAGTCCTCTATTTTGAAGCGATGTGAAATTGTTACGACATCGATTGCTTCAAACCCATTTCCGAAATTAAACCCCTCATCTAGGGAAGAACAAAATAATACTTTTTTAAAGCAGGGTAGGGATAGTGCGGCATTTTTAAGCATATTCCTGCTTTTGCCATCGGAATCAATAATGAGAATGGTAAAGATATCAGAAGTTGCCATCGGCTGATTGAATCCAAATGCCAATTAGTAAAATAGTCGTGTACTAAAAGTAGTCGGCTAATAGCTGGATTTTCTTTAGGAGGCCTTTAATTAGCCTTTAGCGCCGTGTAGTGCTTCCCAACAGGCGTTTGCTAGAACAGGCCCAACTTCTTTTGGGCTTCTTGTACTGTAACCATCTAACCAATCTCTGATGTAGCTAAGCGGTATCCCGAAAATAATAGACCACATGATGTCAGCCTTGATTAAAGGGATTGATTTATCCTTTATTCCCTGTTTTATAGATTTAGTGAGCTTCCGACCTAGGGAGTCAAATCCTACTGTTGTTGGATGACCAATTTTCCCTGTTAGGAATTCATTATGTCTTGCTAACCATAAATACTGGGAAAGAAGTATGTTCTCTTCTGAAAACTCAAGAAAGGTACGGACTAAACTTTTTATATTAATTTCTAAATTATTATTTTGATCGATAGAGGCATCCAAGGCTGCTCTGAATTGGGTTATGCCACTGAAATAAAGCGAAGAGGCGATCTCTTCTTTATTTAGAAAATGATGATAAATTGATCCTACGCTACACTTAGACTTCTTACTGATATCAGGAACATTTGTATTAAAATATCCCTGATCCACAAAGAGAATCAAAGATGCCTGAAGGATTCTTTCTTTCGGGTGTAATGATTCTGTTTGTAGTGGGTCTGTCATCTGATGTCTTGGTGAGGCATAGAGTTATTTTAATTAATTACCGAATTCATTGTTCTCATCTTCGGCGCTAACTTCTTCTCCGTTTAGCTCTTTTCTGAAGATTTGACTTGATTTGAACTTAACGACTTTTCTTGCAGCTAGAGTAATTTTCTCACCAGTAGATGGATTTCTACCGGGTCTTGCATTTTTCTCTTTTACTTCGAAAACGCCAAATCCAGAAATCATGAGCTTTGAATCGTTAATTAAGCCTTCTTTCATTAATTCAATCCAGTCTTCTACAATTTGCGTAGCTTTCTGTTTGTCTATTGGCATCTGCTCATAAATCGCATCAACCAAATCTGCTTTTGTTAGACATCCATTTTTCATAAGAACCTTTCCCTTCAGGTTTTTCTCTTTGATATGTTATTAGACGCTTACGATCTTATACACAGCTATTATTTTTATAGATCTTAATCGCCCTAATCAACTTTAATAATGATTACCACGCCTTATTGAATTTACCTAGCATAAAATATAGCTAAGCTACTAAATTCTTTAGAGAGACTATTAATTCTCTCTTATGTGAACAAGGGTAAGATGCTGAAAGTAGGAGTGAGGATACAGAAAAATGTAAGTTTATTGAAAATCAGGCTAGAAATATTGAAAAAAGTTAAAGTTAGGACATGGAAGTAGTCGGAAATGCCTGAGAAAGGGATCAAGTTTGCACCTCGGAGGTTTGCTAATTTATTAACTAGCAAACTTCGGAGGTAAGGAAAGAACTAGCTAGGATAAAGTTTGACTGTCTTTAAACTTTTCTCCCATTTCACTTAGTCCATGTTCTAAGGCGACTTTTTCATCAAGGCCTTTTCTCTCTGCGTAGTCTCTAACTTCTTGCGTAATTTTCATTGAGCAAAATTGAGGTCCGCACATACTACAGAAATGAGACTCTTTGGCTTTTTCATTCGGTAGCGTCTCATCATGGTATTCTCTAGCAGTCTCAGGATCTAAGGATAAGTTAAATTGGTCGTTCCATCTAAACTCAAATCTAGCCTTGCTTAATGCATTGTCTCTTGCAATCGCAGCAGGGTGACCTTTTGCTATGTCAGCTGCATGGGCCGCTATTTTGTAGGTTATAACCCCATCTCTAACGTCTTTCTTGTTAGGTAGCCCTAGGTGTTCTTTAGGGGTTACATAACAAAGCATAGCGCATCCATACCAGCCTATCATGGCTGCACCAATCCCTGAAGTTATATGATCATAGCCAGGTGCGATATCAGTAGTTAACGGCCCTAATGTATAGAAGGGAGCTTCGTAGCAATCTTCAAGTTGTTTATCCATATTCTCTTTGATGAGATGCATAGGTACGTGACCAGGCCCCTCAATCATTACTTGAACGTCATGTTCCCAAGCAATCTTGGTAAGTTCACCAAGAGTTTTAAGTTCTGCAAACTGTGCTTCATCATTTGCGTCTTGTAGCGAACCGGGACGTAGTCCGTCTCCTAGGGAGAATGATACATCATAGGCTTTCATGATTTCGCAGATTTCTTCAAAGTGGGTATAGAGGAAGCTTTCCTTATGGTGAGTTAAGCACCATTTGGCCATAATAGAACCGCCTCTTGAAACAATCCCAGTTAGACGTTTGGCCGTAAGTGGTACGTATCTAAGGAGAACTCCGGCATGAATAGTGAAATAATCTACACCTTGTTCTGCTTGTTCAATTAAGGTGTCTTTGTAAATCTCCCAAGTTAGGTCTTCAGCCTTGCCGTTTACTTTTTCTAGGGCTTGGTAGATTGGAACTGTTCCTACAGGGACTGGAGAGTTTCTTAATATCCATTCTCTAGTCTCATGTATGTTCTTTCCAGTTGAAAGATCCATGATAGTGTCCGCTCCCCAACGACAACCCCAAACAGCTTTTTCAACCTCCTCTTCTATACTAGAAGTCACCGCGGAATTCCCTATATTGGCGTTTATTTTGACCAAGAAATTCCTACCGATGATCATAGGCTCGAGCTCAGGATGGTTTATGTTTGCTGGGATAATCGCTCGACCTTTTGCAATTTCGCTTCTAACAAACTCTGGAGTTATTCCATCTTTAGGTATTTCTGATCCAAAACCCACCCCAGGCCAAGAAAAATAAAGCTCAGGATTAGTGGCTTTGAGTTCTTGGAACTTTTGATTTTCTCTTATCGCAACATATTCCATCTCAGGTGTGATGATACCTTGTTTAGCATAAGCGTACTGTGTAACGCTTTTACCACTGTTTGCTTTTCTAGGAAGTGGAATATTGGGAAATGTGATTGCAGATTTTTCTTTGTCTAGCTTGCTTGTAAAAGTAGAGCTAAAGCTATTAAGAAGTTCAGTGTCTTTTCTATTTTCAATCCACGGCTGTCTAATCTTTTCCAGGCCTTTATATACGTCAACTTCTACTTCTTTATCGGTATAGGGTCCAGAAGTGTCGTAAACGACTAAGCTTGGGTTAGCTTTGATTTCTTCTTGTTTTGTAAACTGATTATAACGAGTACTAGGGTTTAGGCTGATCTCCCTCATCGCTACTTTTATGTCAGGAAACAGCTCTCCCTGCACATATACTTTTTTACTGCCTGCTAATGGTTCAGTGCTGATAGTCGATTCTTTTGGTAGGGCGTTTGCTTTTTTCATTAAATTACTGCCTATATGGTCAATTTTTTGTTGGATGATAGCTTACTTAGTGTGTATTTAGCAATATTAACAGCTATAGCAGTATTAACGACATAGAGATGCCTTAAGGCGTACTGAAATAATCGGTTTTTGGCATTTTCTAGGACCTCGTTTGGAGTTTGATTGTTTAATTTAAACCCACTAAAAATATGCCTTAAATAAATCTGTCTTCCTAGCCGACAGTTACCTTGAAGCATTTAGTAGATATACTAAATTGATTCTTTAAATACTTTAAACAGCAGAAAAAGTTGAGAGGCGCGTATGGCAATTAAATTAACGGTAATGCCCTTAGATATGGATCCTAGCTCCAAACCCGTTATTAAAATTTTTAACAAAGAAGAGCTAACTCTAGGTAGGCTGCCATCAAATGATGTTGTGCTCAACCGACCAGAGGTCTCAGGTATTCATGCGCGTCTAAGAATTGAGCATGATGAGTTTGGGGAGGTTTCTAAATTATATATTACTGATTTAGGAAGTTCTAATGGAACATTGGTAGAGAAGAGCCCATTAAAAGCACGCGTCGAAGTGCAAATGATGCCCAATGAAAGAATTTTCATTGGTAGTTATGTAATTAAACCTACAACTCAGATGGGTGAGGTTGAACATGATTCTAAAACTACGATAGAAGCGCCTTCAAAAGCCAAAGTTGATGATGCTCAGTTTGCTAATAAAACACAAGCATTTGATCATGTACGATTTGAAGCTATTGGGTCTGGTGAGGCGGAAGAGTTTAATTCAGAGCAAGAAAAGGAAAAAGAAAAAATTTCTGTAAATTCTTCTCCTAACTCTCCTAAAAATGCATTTTCTTCCATTATGTTTGGTAGCGAATTTGAGGAAGAGGAGAAATCAGAGAAAGATAGTTCAGTTCTACGTTCTATGTACACTTCGCCAGTTGGTGAAAACAAGTTCAGGGAACCTGAGAAAAGACTTAGCCCTTTTGGCAGAGTGGATTTAGACGAGGAGGATGAAGAGCTTGCAGTTCGACCTAGTGTAGAAAAGACTGTAGAGGCAAGGCCTACTTGGGCTCAAGTGAAGGAAGACTTTTTGGAAAGTAACGATGAAGCGACGACATATTCTCACAAGCCAGATAGAGCTGAACCGATGTCTAATGGTGTAATGACTTCTCCAATTAGCGTAATTCCAGAAGTGAATGTCAAAGAATCTAGCTCTACAAGTGGTAATCATGTTGAAAGGTTTTCAATTCGTGTAACTGCGAGCGATGAAAGTGCAGAGGTTTTGAAAGTTCAAGCCAAGGCGTTTACTAATATTAAAGGGAAGGTTCTACATAAGGGCGCTCCTTTGGCAGGCGTGAGTATTAAGTCAACTTCTTTTGGCCATACTACTACTGATGCTAGTGGATGTTATGAATTTAACCGAGTTCTTGAAGGGACTTCTTATAACTTGTCTTTTTCAAAGGATAAGTTTTTGATTGAGCCAAATGCATTCCAAGGTACTACCGCACTTGGCGCTTCTGAAATATTGGTACAAGCTACAAAGCTTTGTTCAATCAGAGGTGTTATCAGTCATAATGGTAAGCCTCTTGAAGGGGTAGAGGTCTCGGCTGGAGAGCTAGGTAAGAAGGTTACTGGTCCAGACGGAGTTTATCAATTTGATAATGTGCCTGAAGGCAAGGAGTACGACTTGGTATTGTCTAAAGAGGGGTACGCTTTTCAGAGCTAAGTCTCTGCTAACTTCTTATGCATCCCGTCACAGAACGGTTCTTTATTAGAGCGTTTACAGGTACAGAATGCGTAGGTTTTGGCTTCTATGATGGTGAATTCAGTTGGACTGAATTCAGTCCCTTTATGAGAGCCATCGCAAAATGGTTGGTTCTTAGATTCTCCACAAGAGCAATAATAGTAAACACCAGGGGTCATCTCTAGTTTAATAGATTTTGTTCCAGCAATTTTTGCGTTGGTTTGTTTTAGGTCGCTCATTTTAATGGTTCTTGAATTGAATTTATTCAAGAAGGGTAGCTTAAATCAGCTTAGGCAACAACAGAAATATAGCCTTTGCCTTGAGTGTCTTTTTTATCTTTTGGTTCACTGCGAGGTTTTTCGCTTTCGAAACTAGAATCTACTTTTTTAGCACTACCAGATGAAGCAGTTCTAGCTCCGGAAGATACTTGGGCTACTGCTGCTTGTGTGTTTTGTGAGGGTAGGCTTGTTTGAGATTGCCTCACACTGGGGTCAGCATTAGCACCTCTTTGAGGGACAAGTTGTTGACCTAAGACGCTACTAGTAGCCGATGATATTGTAATACTTCCATAACTCATACTAAGATAGTCGGGATAGTCGCAGGATAACTTTAGGGATTTGCTCGTTTATATTTTAATGTAGATTTTATCGGTTTTTCAATGTTGTCGTAGTCCTCAGGGCATGGTGCAATTGCGTAGTTTAAAGGCTTTAAAGTTGTAAGTAGTTGATATTATTGGCATTGGTATGTCTTGGTTGTTGTGGGTTTTTTAGAGTATTGGGAATTATCACTTACTTTTGGATTGGAGCGGGGCTACTCTGGTTCTAAATCTATTAAATCTGTGGTAAATTATCGGCTTTATAGATCTAAATAACTGTAGTGTAAATGTATTGGGACGCTAATGCCTCTAGTGCTCTTAGGCCGTGTGTGCTTGAGGGTATAAGCGGGTTTATATCAAATTTCAAAGTCGCAAACCCTTCAAGTATTCATAGTGAGGGAAGGGTTGCTCGTGCCTTGCTTCGTACTGCTCGGGAAAGTATTCATGCTTATTTATTTAGGGATAGGCCTGAAACTAAGGCTCAGATAGTATTTACTTCTGGTGGGACAGAAGCTTGTAACAGCATGATCGAGGGATTCTTAAGAGGGGAACGAGAAGGTCATATATTATCTTCTGCCATTGAGCATCCAGCGATGATGCAGTGTATAGATAGATATGCAGAAAATGGATTTTCCGTAGAGTATATTGGTACTAGTGATCAAGGTATTGTGAGCGTCGATGCTTTTTTAAATAAACTAAGGCCAAACACTAAGCTTGTTAGTCTCATGTACGCGAATAATGAAAGTGGAGCGATTCAACCTATCCTTGATCTTGCTAGTGCCCTTAGAAAGCGGGGTTACGATGGCCTTATAGTATCTGATACAACTCAAGCCATCTCTAAGTCAGATATATCAATCTCTAAATTGTTTCTAGCTGGAGTGGATGCTGTTACTCTCTCTGGTCATAAACTTGGTACGGTCTCAGGAATCGGGGCATTAGTCTTAAACCAAGAATTAAGCTGTCGAACCTACAATCCTTTGATTATAGGCGGAGGTCAGGAGAGTAAGTTGCGTGGTGGAACTGAGTTCATTCTTGGTGCGCATTTATTAGGCTTAGTTTGTAGGGAATTATGTGAAGTAGGGGAAAGAGAGAGAGAGAATCGAAAAGCACTAACAAATCTTTTTAAGAGTCTTATACTTTCTAAAATTGCAGACGTCAGTATCCTTACTCCTGACCTTGGGTCAGGAGTATCTTTGGATAATACTTTATTTATAAGATTTATAGGCTGTAGGGCTGATGATCTCGTCGTAGCCTTAGATGTTAATGGGATTTCAACCTCCGTAGGATCAGCTTGTTCTTCAGGTAAACAAGAGGTTTCTAGGGTTGCTTTAGAAATGGGTTTTACTAAGGAGGAAGCTAGAGAGTGTATCAGAATTAGTTTTGATTGGGATATTAATGAGAGTGAAATGATACCTGGTATAGAGATACTTGCGAGTACGCTTGAAAATATGAGAGGAGCCTAAGATGAGCGATAAGATTGTTTTAGCAATGAGTGGCGGTGTCGATTCTTGCTCCGCTGGTATTCTTCTTTCTAGAGAGGGATATGACGTAATCGGCGTATCTATGCAGGTATGGGACTACAAAAATCATGGAGGGAATTCAACAAGAGCTACTTGCTGTTCTCCTAGTGATTTTGATGACGCAAGAAAAATCTCAGAAAAATTCAATTTCCCCTTTTATGTATTTGATTTTGAGGATTCTTTTAAGAAGAATGTAATTGATAAGTTTGTGAATACCTATTTGGATGGGAAAACTCCTAACCCATGCTTAGATTGTAATAGGAAGGTTAAGTTTCATGAACTTAGAAATAGAGCGAAAGCATTCGGCGCGAAAGGTGTAGCTACAGGGCACTATGCAAGAATCAGAGAAAAAGCTGATCAGTCATTAGGACTTTACACAAGTAAGGATACTGAAAAGGATCAAAGTTATTTTCTTTATGCTTTGAGACAAGAGGAGCTAAAGGAAACTTATTTCCCAGTCGGTGATATGGTTAAGGAAGAGGTACGAGAGGTGCTTAGATCTGAGGGTTTTAGTATCGCTAGCAAGGCTGAAAGCCAGGACATCTGTTTTATTAGTTCAAGTGTTACAGATTTTATTAATAAACGCGGTGGTCCTGATAGGAGCGGAGAAATCATTTCATCTGATGGTAAAAAGGTAGGCGAGCATGGTGGAATCTATAACTATACTGTAGGTCAAAGAAAGGGTTTAGGTGTTAGCGCTAAAAATCCTCTTTACGTTTTACAGATTAAGCCGGAAGATAATTCTGTTGTAGTTGGTGAGAAAGAGGAATTGGAAAGATCAGATTTTTATCTCTCTAATGTGAGTTTTGTTAGTAGCAGCCCTAGTACAAAACCTTTTAGAAGTAGAATAAAGATGAGATATCGCCATTCTGGGGTAGATTGTCTGGTGACTCCCTTAAAGGGAGATAGGGCTTATGTTCAGTTCTTAGATTCTTGGAGCCCCGTAAGTCCAGGGCAAGCGGGAGTCTTATATAGCCTTGAATCAGAGCCTGATGGGGCCGTCGAAGTATTGGGTGGTGGTATTATTGAGTAAGTGCTTCAATTTTATTAAGTTTTTTATACTTTTTTAAGTATTAATAAATGTCACTTTCTTTAGTATTGCTATCATAAGTGTTTATAGGCTGTTAGAGAGTGGCCCATTAAATTAGTAATAATGGTAGGCTTTATGGGACGGCGGGGAAGTTTTATGATATAGAGACCCATGTTGAATTTCATAACTTATGTTTTAAGCAAAAGTGGAAATGCAATTTGGGGATAAAAGTATCTATATAAATTCCCCTAAGATTATAAGTTTAGGAATTGGTAAATAGGTTTTTCTTGGGAAGATAGCACAGAGTTAGCGGAAGGTAATAACTTCTTTCTCTACCTCTTTTCTATCCAATGATTTTCCTAGAAAAATCCCTGCACGAGTTATAATTGCGATAGCAATAATAAACATACCAATGAATAAATTCAATTCGCGTATCTGAATGTGCTGAATGTATTGCTCAGTTACAAGCGAAGCTAAAAGAAAGCAGTAGTGGATCGCCTTGTAGAGCGGTGTTGCTAGCTTGTTTATAGGAATGAAATATTGGGAGAGTCGTTATGCGTATAATTAGACCAGGTGCCTTAGGCCCTGAAACTAAGGCACCTAGGAAAAAGTCTTCTAGAGAATCTAATAAGGATTATAGAGAGGATGAAGGACAAAAAAATGAATTGCCTTTTGAAGTATGGGATGACTACCTTCCATATAAGCCAGTTGCTAAGAAAAAAGAATATCAAAAGGGCGCTGGGAATAGAATGGTTCCTAAAACCACTCAAGGGAGTAAATCTACTAAGTCTAAAGCATATTTAGAGCGTGAGAGGAATGAATCTGTAGAATTCAATGACCGTAACTCTCAGGAAGGTCCTAAGTATGAATCACGCGTAGATTTTGAGTCCCTAGAAGCGGCATTTGGTTATACTTTTAGTGATAGGTCTCTTTTAATTCGTGCATTGACCCATCGATCCGCTTTAGGTTTTAAGGAGCGGGCAGATTATGAAAGATTGGAATTCCTAGGAGATGCTGTACTCGATCTAAGTGTAGCTCATCTTCTAAGTGACCTTCATCCCGAAGCAAGAGAGGGTGAACTGTCAAAAATGCGAGCGGCACTTGTAAATACTCAAGCCTTGGCTGTTATCGCGAAGGAGTTTAACGTGAGTCCTTTTGTTAAGCTTGGTAGAGGTGAACTATCCGCTGGGGGAGCTGAAAGGCCTTCTATACTTGCGGATGTTATGGAAGCAATTATCGGTGCTGTCTATAGAGATAGTAATTATGAGACTGCATTAGCACTTGTTGAACGTATGTTTGGTAGTGCTTTAACTGAGGTTACGCCATTTGATCCTAAAACTGAGCTTCAAGAAGTTTTACATGCTTCTGGAAGTGAGCCTCCTACATATTTGTTGGAGTTAGTTGAGGGCCCAGAACACGCACCGACGTTTGTAACGGTTGTGTATGTAGATGGTCAGATTGTGGGTAGAGGAAAGGGATCAACCAAGAAGGCTGCGCAACAAGAGGCTGCCGCATTTGCACTACGATTAATGATGTATGATGGCGTTCCAGTTGAAGTTAAAAAAGGACAGGACTTCTATATTGAACAGGGATTTTTAGTCCCATCTGGCGCAGATATAAAAAGAAAGCCATTATTGGATCAGGAAAAGGGATAGTTTTATGAATACTGCTGCAGAGAAAAAAGTCGGCGTAGTTTGTTTATTTGGTGAAGCGAATGCTGGTAAATCTAGCTTACTAAATAAGATTATCGGTAAAAAAGTAAGTATTACAACTTATAAGCCTCAGACCACAAGAAATAGTATTCGAGGGATATTTAATGATGAAGGTTCGCAAATTGTATTTGTTGATACGCCTGGTGTCTATCGAGCGATGCATAGGGGAGCGATGACAAGTTTCATGCGACATGAGATAAGAGATAGCGTCAGTACGAGTGATATTCCAGTATTAGTTCTTGATGCTCAAAAAATAATGACATCTAGGAGCGCAGTTGAATCAATTAAGACTACTTTAAAAGAAGCTCTAGGTGGCGGAGAAGTCCCAGAAATAGTCGTAATCAATAAGATTGATTTAATAGATCAAAGACAGTTACTTCCGATAATTGCACTTTTAACTTCAGAAATGTTCCCTGCTGAAAAAACAGATTGTATCCCAGTTTCTGCCAGAACAGGAGAGGGGGTCGCAGAGTTTGTTAAGGCATTGCAGTCTCGCATGGAGATTGGTCCATTGATGTTCGAAGATGATATTTATAGCGAGGAAAGTGACGAAACTTTTTACGCAGAAATAGTAAGAGAAAAAGCCTTTTTACTACTTAAAGAAGAGCTACCATATAGACTAGGAGTAGTGTGTAGAGGTCAAGAGGAGTCAGATAGTATGCTTTCTATCTTTATGGATATATTAGTGGAAAAAAGTAGTCAGAAGGCAATCGTGATTGGAAAGGGTGGGGAAATGTTAAAGACCATCGGGACCAATGCGCGAGTTGAATTAGAAAAGATTTTCGGAACTAAGGTTTGTTTAAAACTTCACGTGAAAGTGGAAGAAAAGTGGACCGAGTCTGATGAGGGATTAAGAAAATTGGGTTATCAAAGGGCATTAAGATTATGAGTATTAGAATTCCAATCGTAGCTGTAGTAGGAAGACCGAATGTTGGAAAGTCAACTTTCTTTAACAGGGTCGTAGGTAGTAAAAAGGCAATCGTTGAAGATGAGCCTGGAATTACAAGGGATAAGAACTATGCTTCTATTGAGTCCTTTTCTATTCCTTTTTACGTGATCGATACCGGTGGTATAGATACTAAAGAGGATGACGAACTACATAAAGAAACTCGTAAACAAGCGATCTCAGCAGTAGAAGAAGCTGATACAGTGATATTTCTCGTTGACGGTAGGGCAGGCGTACAGCCAGCAGATGAGGATGTATTAGAGATTCTGAGATCAAAGAAAGTTCCTTTTATCGTTGTAACAAATAAATGCGATGGCATTGAGCTTGAATCATTAAGTGCAGATTTCTACTCCCTAGGTGTGCCTGAAGTATTTTCGTGTAGTGCCCTTCATAATCGGAAGGTAACAGAGGTAGTTGAAGAGGTCTTGAGTCGTCTTCCTAATTATCTTGCTATTAAGAATTTCCAAACAGAAAAGCGACTTAGAGAGAAAGAAATATCTGCTCAGATAGAGGTTCGCATCGAGGAAGGACGTTTAGAGCTTTTAGAAGCTGAAGGTTGGTATGATAAGGCAGAAGATGAAAGAGAACTTGAAGCTACTGAAAAAGTTGATGTAAGTGCACAAGTTGATTACTTCCCACCAGTATTCACTCCTTCAGAAGATGGTTTAGAAGATAGCGAGTATGAAAAAGAATATGCGACTTTACCAGTACCTGCATCAAATCGAGATTGGAACTTAGATGACGAAGATGATTCAGAAGATGATACCCCTGAAGAATTGGAACTAGGTACGATTAGAACTGCTATAATCGGTAGGCCGAATGTGGGGAAATCGACCTTATTAAATGCTCTTACTGGGAAAGATCGATCTATAGTTTCCTCAATTGCTGGGACTACAAGGGATTCAATCCATGAGATGTTTGAGTATGCTAATGAGACTTTTGAGTTGATAGATACTGCCGGCATGCGGAAGAAAGGGCGGATTGGAGATACTGTTGAGAAATATAGTGTTCTAAGATCTTTAAACGCTATTGGTGAGTGTGATGTCGCAGTAGTTCTTCTTTGTGCAGAAGAAGGCCCTACAGAGCAAGATGCTAAAATTGTAGGACTAGCTCATGATCAGGGTAGAGGGATAGTGCTGGTAGTGAACAAATGGGATGCAATTGAAAAAGATCATACTAGTGTAAAGAAGTTTGAAGAAAATATCAGAGATACTTTTAAGTTCGTACCTTATGCTCCCTTATTGTTCATCTCAGCCAAAAATGGCAGGAGAGTAAATAGAGTTCTTGATGAAGCTATAAAAGTAGCTAGGTCAAGAAAACAAAGAATATCTACCATGAGACTTAATAAGTTATTAAGAAAGGAGATCACAAGAGTTTCCGCTCCGGTAGATAGAGGCAGAAGACTTAAGTTATACTATGCCGCTCAGGTAGATGTCGCTCCTCCACGCTTTATGTTAGTCATGAACTATCCAAGGCAAGCACATTTTTCATACTTAAGATTTATTAAGAATGTAATTAGAGAAAAGTATGGTTTTGATGGGACTGACATTAAGTTGGTCACTAAGAAACGAGGTGGAGGCAAGGCAGCTAGGCAATAGAGTTAGTTAATACTAATTTGCAAGCTATCAGAGTGTCCAATATTAAGCCCCTATTTTTACTCTTGAAATTTAATGTGTTACTAAAAACGCATACTTTATTATAATTTGAGCCAATACATGAACGAATCTAACGAATTTTCTGTCGAACCACTAGCCACAACTTCTGCTACTACTCCGGTGGTATTAGCAGATAAGTTTTCTAGTATCTTAAAAAATGAAGCCCTACTTTCTAGAATGAAAGAGCTAGGCTTTGATACACCCACAGAGATCCAAGCTATGGCAATCTCTAAGGCTTTAGCGGGTAAGGACTTGATTATCAAAGCTCAAACAGGAAGCGGTAAGACTCTCGCATTTGTTTTGCCTTTGATTGAACGTTTTCAGGAGTTAGGAAAAGATAAGAACGAAACTGTAGCTCTTTTAATCGCTCCAACAAGAGAACTCTCTGTTCAAATACAAGAAGTTATTCAAGAGTTAAATTCAGACCTTGATCCAGTTTTAATAATTGGGGGAGTGGATGAGACTAAACAGAAGAAAGCTCTAGAAAAGGATGCACGTATTGTTGTAGGTACTCCAGGACGACTCTTAGATCTTATTCAAAAACGCATCTTGAAGCTTAAAACATGTAAATATTTTGTTTTAGATGAAGCAGATGAAATGTTATCAATGGGTTTCATTGAAGACATTAGAGCTATACTTTCTAGGCTCCCTAAGAAAAGGCAGGGTCTATTTGTATCAGCTACCATAAACCCTCGAGTTGAAATGTTAGCACATAGTTTCCTTGTTAAGTCAGAGTATGTGCTAGCAGAAACTACTGAAGAAAATCTACCAAGCATTGAGCACCTTTATTGTGAAGTAGGTGGGGAGTTGTTGTCTAAGGCTTTAGCACTTTGTGATATTATTGAGGCTGAGAATCCTAGATCAGCGATTATTTTTTGTAATACTAAGTCAGAAACGGAGTTTGTTGAGCTATTATTGAGAAGGCGTGGTTTTGATGCGCGTCGTATGAATTCTGATTTGACACAATCCAAGCGTCAAGCAGTAATTGCTAAGATTAAGGCTGAAGAGTTACATCTATTAGTAGCAACGGATATCGCAGCGCGAGGGATCGATATAGCTGAACTTGATTTAGTGATTCATTACTCCTTACATGATCAACCTGATAACTATACTCATCGAACAGGTCGGACAGGAAGAGCTGGTCATAAGGGACGAGTTATTAGTATCGTCGGCCCAAGAGATTTCGGAGCTTTTCATTATCTTAATAAGGTCTTGGATGTAGAGTTTATAAAAATTGAATTACCTACTGATGAGGATGTAGCTAGTGCAAGATTAGCGCATCTATATAAGAAGCTTAGAGAAAATGAAGCTAAGGTTGATGGAAGAGCCTTACTCGCCGCTAAGAAGTTGCTTAAAGATCATGGTGCCCTTAGTCAAAAAGAAGGTGAAGAGGTAAGTGAAGATTTAATAGAAGTCCTAGGTCGTTTATGTGAATTTACTCTAGCGCATTCAGTTGCAGAAGAAGCAAAGAGTTTAGACGATGAAATGCTTCAAAAAACAGAACGAGAAAGTCGGGAAGGTCGCGGTTCCGGCAGAGGAAATGACCGCGGAAATGACCGAGGGAATGACAGGGGCGGTGACAGAAGTAGTCATAGAGGCGATGACAGAAGAGATCAAGGCAGAGGCCCATCAAGATCAAGAGGCCGCGATGACGATAGGTCAAGAGACCGAGGCAATTCAGGCGGTGGTAGTAGAGGTAGTGGTGATAGGGGCGGAAACCGAAACTAGTAATAGTTGCTTTTTTGCCTGTCAAAATGAATAAAGAAATGTAAGTGAGAAAAGCCCCGCCCAGAACGAAGTCTGGGACGGGGGCCAGTGCTAAGTAGTGGGAGCCTCGAAGGAGAATAGATCTCCTGCGCGATTCGCAATTTTCAATGCACAATCCTGCCAAGAATCTCCGCCTAGTGAATGAGCCTCAGCGAGAATACCCAAAATCTCATCCACTGATATAATCGTGCCAAGATTGCTCGCGTCGGAGGAGTTTTCCACGTATCCTTTTAGTACATGTACCAAGCAGGCGAGCATCAGCTTTCTGTTGGCCCGCAAAGCCGGTACGTCTACTGAGTGTTGTAGGACTCTATATGCATACATACGTCCATGAGGCGATTCGCATCTAAGGCGTAAGAGGTGTTCTCTCAGAAGATCATCATTCAAACCCCAGAAGCGATCTAGCAGCGATGAGTCCGTTATATATGCAATGTTTATTGAAACACAAGTAAATGCGTCCTTTCGTTGTTGAGCTGTAGCATGAGGGTGCTCTACGATGTCCAGTAATAGGGGTACAATGCCCATAAGGCTATCGTCGATATGATCTGAACACAAGCCAATGAGCGTTGGGCAAACTTGAA
This sequence comes from uncultured Bdellovibrionales bacterium, assembly GCA_964353175.1. Lineage (GTDB taxonomy): Bacteria > Bdellovibrionota_C > UBA2361 > SZUA-149 > DAOLCO01 > JAIYCX01. The sequence goes on from CAYGUX010000002.1 coordinate 276,501, forward strand.
GTGTAAGCCCCTGTACTTTCAATCTATCGTTAAGGCATCCATATGGACCGCTAAATCTAAGCGCAATCTTTCTGATTGGCGTACCTGTCCATTGTGGCTTAAGTATCTCTGAAAGATCATAAAGCCCATGGGCAAGAATCGTGGCGATATCCTCACTAATGGCCCGTGTATGACCCAAGCCTACGATGGACATTTTTGCCATGGCCTGGACAACAACTCCACCTTGATTCCTTTCTAGTAGCCGGAGTAGGTGAGTCGCGCCATCAGAAGTACGGATCGCACCATTTAGTAGGGCTCCAACTAAATGCACTCGTCGAACCGTAGGAGATCGATTTTCAGGAGGGACCTCTTGTGAGTAAGATCTTGGAATTTCCATCTCTGTGAAACGAAATTGCCCTACATTAAGTACTGGGAATACGAGATCCAATACATCCTTGTTGCTCGAAAGCGCGCAGAGAAGTCTGATTACTGCTTCCTTACAACGAATTAGGGTAATATTAGTACCCGGTAAGGTGCTTGCGCTCCCTTCTGCAAATGAAGAGTGAAGCTGCATCCCCCTATCTTTTATAACCTGAAGAGTGTCTCCTCCAATCTCTGCGAGCTTATCTATCCAATTTGGCCAATTCGGGAATGTCACGTTCTCTCTTTCTCCCTGTACTATCTGGGGTATGCAGGCTCCCAAGATCTTCATTAGGGCCAGGGTGCAACGTTTTCTCTGATCCTCATCAGCCTGCTTGCATCCGTACAGCAAAGAGTCGATAATACGATTAGTGTAGCTTGGGGTTTCGAAAGTCTTATTTGCTAAATCCACTAATCGATTAAGACTGGTTTCTGAATGTACAGCCAAGTCAGAGAGAAATGGTAGACGAACTCTTCCAAGTCCTTCCTCTAAACTGAGAATTCTCTCTAGTAGGGTACTGGCCGAGCTTGTTGCCGAAAGATACTCTATGCACAGATTAGCCACAAGTGCTGCCGGTGTTCTTTTGTTGTCAAGAATTTTTATACAGAGTTCAGATCCGTACTCACTGCTTCCAGTGTATTCTAGAATCTTTCTAAGAGTAATTATCTGTTTTTGCTGGTCCGTATCACCTAGGAAGTCGAACAATGGAGACCAGTGATTCCGTTGTCTGAATGCATACTCCAATGTAAGATTGAATTCTGTAGTCCATTTGTAATGCGCAATAAATAAGGTCGGACTATTCTGTTCAAAAACCAATTGAGGAAGGTTCGTCATTCCAAGCTGTTTCGCTTGTCGAAGAAGATGAACTGCTTCTGCTACTGTCTCTTCGGTTGGTTCCTCCCACCTTGGGAGAGCACTGCGGAGTTCCTTAAGGAGGAGACTCCGATTAAAGGCGAAACGAATGGCATTGTTAGAATCTGTAGTCATTGCAATTTCCTAAGGAAGGTCCAACAGCTCAAGATCACCTTAGTCCGCTAAGATTTTAGCGGAAAAACATCTAAGGCCTCTCGCTAAAGATAAAAAGTAATGTTCTCTTTAGTGAAAGACCCAAAAAACCTTATTTTTCTCACTTACATCTTCTTTTAAATAAGCCGTTTTAAAACTTCAGTGACTCACAAAAAAGAAGAAAATAAGGTCATTCTACCCAAACTATGTATATGTAAAAGCAATACAGGGAATAGTATATCAGATAAGTGATTTATTCAAAATCTGATCCAAATTCTACTTCTTCACGAGAGAGTTGAGAAGCTCGAGGTTCTGGTAGATGGATAGACAGTGATAGACGGCGAACTTAAAAAAAATCGTAGTAAGTGCTTCAATTTATTTATAGAAAATTCTATAAATAAGCGTGTGGAATATTTGACTAATTTAATGCATTAGTGTAGTCCTCGATCACCTACGTAAATAAACTATTTTTGCTCTTTCCCATTTTACTTTCGAGTAGAAGAAATTAAAGCCTCTGTCTCTTTGAGGGCTTTCTCTATTTCACAATTCCCCAAAATTCTAGATTTGAAATTCCATTGTAGAGAACTTTCATAGAGACAGAGACAGGTAATTTAAAAGGTTTTTTGGAAAACCTACCTTAGAGTCTCTTCTCCAGATACCTTTAGAAAGGGTGCTGAGATGGCTAAGAAACAAAAGCGTCGGACGTTCACAAGAGTTGCAACATTGTTTGGGAGTGATCAGAGTGCTACTGAATGCATCGAAGCCTGTATGCGCAGTACAAGCGTATTAATGGGCGAGATGCAGATCGTACTCGCATATCTATTGGGTATGCTGGACCTTGAAGAAGACAGAGATCTGAACTTCTTGAGATCCGTAAGGAACTCGGAGTTGCTGGGCTTAATCAAATTGTTTGATGAAGCTTCTGAAAGAGAGAAGGAGCTATACCGAAGCCTTGTATTTGGACTTTGTCGGCTTGGCTCAATGAGTTATGATCATTTTCGTCGCTTGGCAGTGGATAAGGGTAAGGTCGATGGCCTTATTAATTCCTTTGAAAGAGCGATGGGCTCTTATACTGGCTACTACAAGATTGATAAGGAAAGTGGTAGTAAAGAATGGGTCATAGGAGAGTTAGCCAAGCTTTGTAGGGAAAAAGTGCCAGGAGAACCCATAAACCCTCGGTATGAAGAAGCCTGGAAGGAGCTTCAGATGCTGAGAGAGGCGCAAAAAATCTACAGACGTATCGGTGAAGGTGAGATGGGCCCTGTAGCTCAATCAATGGGGGTATTTGTAAATATCCTTGATGGTTTTACGACGTGGGCTAGAAAAATCATCATCAATGGCGTCAGCCAAGTGATGTTGTCAAACCTCAATGGCCAAGTAACAAGAGGGAAAGAAGGCTATCAGCTTATACTTAAAGAATATCAGTTAATGACTGATATGTCGGATAAGAATAAGTCTGCAGCGGAGTATCGGAGATACCTTGAATTCCGAGAATCACATGCTAACTTCATCAAGGATTTGGAAACAGCCGAAAAAGAGAATCCTCATACCTCATGGGAACTCTTGGCAGACAAACGGATTCGGGAGTTCTTTAAACCGACTAAGTCTGGTAAGTTTCCTGATTGGACTGCTTTGACTCATTATGAGTTGAAGAAGAAAGCAGTCGTTAGGCTGTTTTTAAAGAACCATGCCTTGTACAAGAAATTTCGGCATGGAGTGAGTCCAGTTGAATTTACTCCGAATAATGGAGAGGATCATGTTTTCAACTTGACCTATCCTGGGCCGAAGACTGTTAAAAGCTCCCCAGCCTACAAAATTACGAAAATCCATTCTAGTAAGTCTGGAAGTGGAAGAGGAGTTATGAGGATTACTCTACCCAATACGGAAGTTGTAGATGCAAAATTTACATTTAGAGCCGATCAGGGAGAGTTTTTACAATCCCTGATGGTCGGTGAGTGGGGTGAAGGGAATTGGGTTGTGACCTATGGAAAGCGAAGGATGGAATGTACCGCTATGCTTGGTGGTATTAAACCAGTAATTCAGTTGAACTCATCAGGTCAAAAGACTTTACGTTTTGATATCACGGTGAATTTCGATGAGCCACCATTTTCAGTCAGAGATACCTTCGATAAGAAGTTGAAGAGCCATCGATTTTCTCCAGGAACTAGAGTAGGAGTTGTATCCCAAGCTACGGATGGTCGTCTGTGGTTTACTGCGTACGAAATCACAGATAATGGGCCAAGAATTATGCGAGGGGAAAGTTCTACTAGCCCTGTATCGCATGAGATTGTGCTAACCGAACGAAAATGGGCTCCATTGCCTAAGGTCTTCTTGTATCCTGACGGGGGTTCTCGAAAGGCGAGCCGAGAAGAATTTGGGAGACTGCTCTCTGCTTTACAAAGGGCAGATAGTCAGACTTCTGATGAGGACTTGGTTTCAAAACTTGATAGCGTGCTTGGGGGTAAGGGAGACTTTACTCTCGAGAGCTTACGCTTATTGCGCTTACACAGAGAAAGGAGAGATCAAAAAATCAGTTCGGGTGGGCCTCCTGATGATTCTTTGGAGATTAAGAAGACCTCTGCTCGATTGGATGTGATTTTTGCTGCTTGGCAAAAGTGGCAAAAGTTAAAGAAGGAGTATAAGGATTTTGTTGCTAATCACTTTGGCGAGCTTCATGCCTTGGAAAAGGTGGAGAATCCAACTCCTGGCCAAAAGAGAAGAAGTCGGTTTATTCGGAGACGTACTGAGGCCTTTGATCGGAAGATCAAACTTATTCGACGGCGTCTGATGCATCTGAAGAGAAACCGGGTACGTACTTTTGCACATCAGATAGCGACACTGTGTCTTGAGCATGGGGTTGAAGTCTTGGTCGTGCAGGAGAGTCCAAATAAGACTCCGGCGAAACCGTCGCGGTTTCGACCACAGCCGAAAGCCAATACGATTCAGCTGCTCTCTACTAGAGCAGATTTGCTGACTTGGATTGGATACCAGATGGAGTATTTGGGTATTTGGATGATCAAGGATAAGTCCTGGTACGTAGAAGATGTTTGTCCTCGCTGTGGCAGGAAGGGTCTTTTGGTTTATCCGGATAGAGAGAACTTCTCTTTAACCGATCCGACTACGGACAGTGAACTACCTGCTAGTCGGGTGTTTGTTTGTTCTCATAGTGGAACGGTCGATGGAAAAGCTTGCTCCAAGGGAACGCCAGAACCTCAGCATGCAGCAACGATGATGATGCAGCATGTTGTGGGTAGTGTGACACATGTTGATGGTAAGGAGGAGAAGGACATCGTGGATGCTGTAAGGAAACGCATTCTGCTGAACTAACTCCTGAATATTCTTAAATAATTTTTTGCCAGGGTGAGAGATTTTTCTTTCACCTTGGCTAGTTTTTTTACCTGTTTCTGTGTTATTAAATCATTTTTGATCTTTGAAAATTTAATATGAGTAGAGCTGATCCAATTTGGATCACTTGATAGGTGATTTGTGTTATCTACTCAGGTGATCTTGGTTTGGAATGTAAGGTTTTTTTACTTTATGTTTTTTCTGAGATTGCCTCTAAGGCCTTACGAGGTTTTGGAGTTGATGACAAGCTGCGAGAGTCCCTTATGGTTCT
>CAYGUX010000003.1:0-134633 GCA_964353175.1 uncultured Bdellovibrionales bacterium
CCTCATGCAAGAAGGTAGGAAAAGAAGATCCAGATAATAATTATGATAGAGGACACATTACATTCAATAAATTCTCAAACACCGAACTTACTATCCGCGCATAATCAGGAAAGTCTCTATTCAATTTTTCACGGACCGAAAGAGGGCTTAATCGATATCAAGCCAGTGGAGATTCCTTTTAAAGTCCCAATAGATTTTTTATTTTTCCCACTACTAATAATTGCAGTAGGCCTTTTTATTTATATTATCGTTCAATCACTTCGATTAAGACATAAAAAGCTACACCACTTAGAACCTATTAAGAACGCATTATTAAAGCTAGATAACTATCCCACTGAAATAGAATCTCCTAAGGTTAGAGCAGAGTATTTAACAGAAGTATTAAAATCATACCTACACGGTATGAATATTAAAGAAGCACTCTCAATTGAAAGCTCCATCTCAATTCAAAATCTAAGTAGATTATTAAACAAGGTGATTAGCGGCAGTTCTGAAATCGTTAGAGAAGATATTTCAAGAGATATTATATCTGTTCTGCTGTCATTGGAAAAAATTGAATACGCCCCAATATCTAGTAACTATGAACAAAATTTAGACCTCTCTCTTCATAAAATCAGGGAGATTATCACAAATATAGATTCTGTAGTAAAAGAGATGAAAAGCCGAGTCAATAAGAACAGAAAAGGCAAGGTACATAGCAAACAGTACAATCAAGAGTCTCGCAGATGAGCTATATTCTATCTTCCCCAAATTTTCTTTATTTGCTTTTTTTAATTCCGATTCTTTTGCTCTGGGAGGTCTTAGGTAATAGTAAGGCTGCAATTGGAATCCCTGCAATGATAGGCCATGATCTTCCTGAAGTTGATAGAACTTGGAAGATAAAATACCGGGTTCCTCTGATTCTATTCTTTAGATGCCTATGTCTAGTCGCATTTATTTTCGCATTAGCCAGACCGCAAATGGGACTATATCTAGCTAATCGATCTACTGATGCTAGAGATCTACTAATTTCAGTTGATGTATCTGGTAGCATGAAGGCACTAGATTTTGAAATTAATGGGCAAGCTTACTCAAGATTAGATGTATTAAAAAGTGTGGTTTCTCAATTTATTAAAAGACGAACTGGTGATAGGCTAGGTTTGCTAGTTTTTGGTGCAGAGATTTTCACTCAATGCCCCTTAACATTAGACCAGACGTTGCTGTTGCAATATTTAGACACCTTAGAAGTTGGCATGGCAGGAGATTCTACTGCCCTAGGAGATGCAATCCTTCTATCCGCTAAAAGAATGAGTAATATCACTTCATCGTCTAAAGCTATTATACTCGTAACAGATGGACTAAAAACATCAGGCCAAACAGAGCCCCTACAATCTGCCGCGATTGCTAAGAAATTAAATATTAAAATATACACGATTGGAATTGGTGGAACGGAACCAGCGCCTTTCCCTGTTACCGATATGTTTGGTAGAGAAGTAATAGTACACCAAGATGTACCTCTGGATGAAGAGACTCTAATGGAAGTAGCCAAAATTACCGGTGGCAAATACTTCCACGCAAAAAACACTAATGAATTAATTAAAGTTTATAAAGAAATTGATGCGCTAGAGCTTAGAAAAGAAAAAGCACCGCTATTTCTTTCAGAACAAGAATTTGCTGACTACCTAATTCCAATAGGATTTTGTTTGCTACTCGTATCTGAAGTATTAAATAGAACGATATTTAGGATATTATCATGACATCCTTTGACAATTTTTCCTTCGCTAATCCAAATGCCGCATTATTTCTTCTAATAGTATTGCCTCTATATTATTGGTTAGCAAAACAAGACACATTGTTCAACTCTCTAATTACATCAACGCTATCACCTCTAGTTAAGAAATTAAGATCGGGCTACTCGAATTCGGAAACTACATCCCGTAGTCTAACTCTATTAATATTAAGTTTACTGCTTATTGTCCTATCTATGATGAGACCAAGATGGGGATACGAATTAGTTGAATCAAACTATAAAGGGGTTGATATTGCTATCGCTGTAGATGTCTCAGACAGCATGCTTGCGGAAGATGTTTCCCCCAATCGGCTTGGAGTGGCTAAAAGGAAAATAAAGGACCTGATAAGTGAAACGTCTCAAGATAGAATCGCGTTAATTTCATCGGCAGGAACATCTTTTATAGAAAGTCCTTTAACATTGGATAAATCATCGATTGAGCTACTTGCTTCCACCCTACAACCTGATTTAGTACCTTTAAAAGGATCTAGCCTCTCATCTTTAATTGAAGCCGCAAACAAAGTGTTTTCATTATCTAGTTCAGGATCAGAAATCTCTCGTTCACATGCTTTGATACTACTTACTGATGGCGAATATGAAAAAGAAGATCTTGAATACAGTGAAGGCCTATTGGAAAACTATAAAATCACACCTTATGCGATAATCTTTGGCACAGAACAAGGTGCTCCGATTCCGACTGGAAGTGGATTTAAAAGAGATCAAAAAGGACAAGTTGTGATATCAAAATCCGATAGAAAAAACATCGGTACTCTGTTTAAAAAATTTAATGGAAATGTTGTTTTCAGTGATCCGGGACTTCGAGACGTTGTTGAAATTGTAAATAAGGGAATTAAAAAAACACTGAATAAAGAAAAGATAAGTTATCAAAATACGAAGAATTGGAAGGAGTATTACCAATATCCCTTAATAATTGGCATACTCTTACTCCTTTATATATGGAGAATCCCATTAAAGATCAATTTGAAAATCGTCTTAACTATTCTTTTGTTGTCTAGAAGCATGAATGTATATGCTGATTCGAATGATTTGATTACACGGACAAAAAATCAATACGAAGCCGGGGAATTTGTAGAGGCATTAAATACCATAAGCCAAATTAGTCTTATTAAGGAAACTCACGCTTCCACCCTTCTTAAGGGTAATATTTTATATAGATTGGGCAATTTTTCAGATGCTGAGAAAGAATTTGCCAAAAGCGCATCCTTAGCAACGGATGCCAATCAAAAATCTAATAGTCTTTACAATAGAGGTAATGCTCTATTGCAGACAGGGAAACTTAAAGAGGCTAAAGCTGATTATGAGACTGCAATTAGAGATAAGCCTAAAGATAAAGAGATTGAAAATAACCTTAATTATGTAAAAAAACTTCTAGAAGATCCACCAACCAAGGATCCTGAACAAGAAAACAATAAAGAGAATAAGTCATCTGACCCTAAAAACGAGAATAAAGATAAGAATAACGAAAAGTCTAATGACCAAAAATCGGATGACCAAAATAATGATAAAAAATCTGATCCGAATAATAGTAAAGATAATTCCAATTCCAAAAACAATCCAAATAACTCGAACTCGGATAAAACACCTAATCAATCCGATTTAGATAAAGAAGATAAATCTGAGGCCTTGCCGAATGACCAGAATCAAAAAAATGTGGAGGAACAAAACAAAGATACCTCAAACCAAGACTCCAATCTCAAGCAAGATAAAGATAGTAGCGATTCAGATACTCCACAAAGCAATGAGACTAAGAATAAAGATATTATGCCACCTCAGTCTAATGGGGAGTCTCAAAGTAGTTCCAATTCTTCAAAATCAAGCGCAGAGAATACACCTAATCAAAAAATTGAAGCTCTCAATGATCAGACGCTTTCGCAGCTAGATAGTATCGAAGAGGATACAACCTCTCGTCAAAAATATAGATACCAAAAAGGCCTGAAAGAACTAGAGAATCGCACACTAAGCCTTCCAAAAAGGGACTGGTAAAATGACGAAAGTAATTCACATCATATTCTTCCTTAATCTTCTATTCATCAATGTATGTTTTGGTGATGATAAGCCAAATCTAAATGTATCCCTAATGCCAGATTCTGGAACCATTGATACGAAATTCACAATTCAAGTAACTATTTCTAGTCCAGACATTACAGGGATAGAAACTCCTGTGTTCAAAGAGAATGAAAACTTTGAAATCAATCTCAATTCTAGCTCATTGCAAGTTCAAATTATAAATGGAGTTTCTACGAAACAAAAAAACTATATTTTTAATGTGGCTCCAAAGACACATCTCGTGGAAGGAGACTACAATGCACCCAATGGGTTTATCACTTACAACGGTCAAAAGTTTAGATTGCCTACTCAGAAGATTCATATCGAATCCACCAAAACATTTATTGGCTCAGCTTTAAAAGCGCCAAGCCAGGATGGATTTAACTTCTTACAACTCGTTTCTAATGAGAGACCTTACATTGGAGAACAAGTTTCTTATAGAGTGGAAATTATTGCACCTGCCAATCTTCTAAAGGCAGATTTAGAAGATTTTCAATTAGATGGGGTATGGCGTGAGCGCTTTGGGCAAGATGAAAAAAAACATAGAAGGGCATACAACCTAACAATACATACTTTTTCAGAAGCATGGTTCCCAGTACGAAGTGGATTAGTTAATATCCCATCAAGGACCCTACATGTCGAGGTTCAACAAATGAGAAGGATACCCTCTAGTCGTGGCCTTTCGGGTCAATTATTGAACAACCTGCTGCCTTTAATCTCCCAATTTTCGACGGAAGAGAAAACGATCACAGCCCCTCCAATTACATTTGAAGTCAAACCCCTCCCCACTCCACCTAATAATATATTTGGACATATCCCTGTTGGAGTACTAAAAGTCACGAGTAGTGTGGATAAGAAAAATGGGAAAGTTGGTGAACCTATCACTTTAACCATCCAAGTTAGTGGTGATGCCAACTTAAAACCTCTTGAAATCGGCCCACCAGTTGCCCCAATAAATGATAGAGAACTTAGAAGATATGATGAAAAACCAATCTTAAAAAAGGTAATCAATAATCCGGAGGTTTCATTTTATAAAACTTTTACGATAACGTTTATTCCCCTAGCTAATGGCAATGTAAATATTCCTAGATTCAAAATCACTTGGTTCGACCCAAAAGATGAACAATACAAATCTGAAACCACCGTAGAAGAGACTATCGCTGTTGTTGGTGAGTCTATAGTAATGCCCAAACAAGTCATAGATACTCCACAAGAACTTAACCTTAAAGTTTTACATAATAAATATGCCGGTAGTTCCTATGGAATAAATCCTACATACGCATTAGTAACATATATTCTAAGTCTCCTTTTTCCCACTCTCTACTTCCTGACTCTAAAGTTCACAGGTCGGATTAGGGCCAAAAACAAGTCCCCTAAAGTAAGGCTCGCTAAACTATTGGTTAAAACGAAGTCAATTAATACTTTAAGCAATCTAGAAACATTTCAGTTACTAAAAGATGCTTCTGCTACTTACCTTAATGTTGATGCGGAAGTATTCACAAGTAAAGAAATTATTAGTGGATTAAAGACTTCAAATCTTAAACCTTCAGGACTCTATGAAGTCTTACTCGATTTAGAAAAAGTGATATATTCCAACCATGCTTCGATAACCGAAGATCAAAGAGATAAAACTATTGAACTCATTAAGGCTATGCATGATCAGGCATAAAATTTTATTAGCAATTTTACTAAACATAATATTAATAAATATTGCCTTTGGTGATAGTTCCGATATTAATAAAAAAGAATACGACTATCTACAAAGTCTATATGACCAAGGCAATAAAAATCCAAAAATTCTGTTAAGACTTTCCGAACTTTCCGATAACTCATCCCAGTCACTTTGTTACGCGAAATTGGGCCTTCAATATGACCCAAATTCGACTGAACTTAAAAATAGAATTAGTAGCATAAGGAATCTCACCAATCTTAATGAAATTAACCCGAATGAATCTAAAGTTAAAAATTCAAGTAATTCGTTTTTAATTCTACAAAGCTACTACTCCAAAGATCTACTGGCCTTACTACTTACTATTATTTCTTTTATATCCATTTTGATATTTTTCAGTTTGTACTATTTTAATATGGCCGAAGGTTTTAAATCCACTAGAATATTCTTATTCGTATTATCTTTATTTCTTTTTTTCCAAATATTTATGATCACGAAAACAAAAGAGGACAAATTAAAGATCGTAAGTTCCTTTGAAGACTTTAAAAAAACAGATGCGGTGATTCTTAAAGAAAAAATTGTTGTTTCAGCTCCATCAAAAGAATCTCAAGAGATTGCCCTATTAAAACCCACTAACGAGGTTGAGCTTTTGGGTGGGACTAGTGGTGGCGATTGGATTCAAGTTAGAACCAATAGCAGGCTTGGTTGGCTAGAAGATGACAAAAATCTCTGCATTATCAATATAAACTAAGATAAATGGAATAAAATGAACAAGAACTCTATCCCACAAATAAGGGTCGTGATGCTTCCCAAGGATACAAATGCCATGGGCAGTATCTTTGGAGGGGTAATATTAAGTTATATAGATTTAGCCGCGTCTCAACATGCAGTATCTATTAAACCCAATCTCTACGTTACTAAAGTCATGAGAGAAGTAGAATTTATATCTCCAGTATATGTAGGTGATTCAGTTAGCTTTAACACTGAAACCATTCGTATCGGCAAAACTTCAATTTCAGTAAAAGTTTATGTTACGGCTGAAAGAGGCCTAGAAATGCGATCAGCAATTAAAGTAACAGAAGCAGAAGTTGTAATGGTTGCAGTAGATGGAGAAGGAAAGCCCGTACAAATATTAGTATAGCTAATTACCAAAGGTAGAATATAGAGCTAGTTTCTACCTTTGAGGACTCTATCCAATTTCTTTTGAACTGTTTTCTCTTTAATATCAGCACGTTTATCATAGAGTTTCTTCCCTCTACCTAAACCTATCTCTAATTTCAATCTCCCCTTGTCATTAAGATAAGCCCTAAGTGGAATTAAGGTAAGTCCTTTGGTTTGCATTTTTGCTGCAAACTTTAAGATTTCTCTCCTGTGAAGCAGTAACTTTCTTTCTCTATACGGATCAATTTGTTCTCCGCGTGCAAACTCGTATGGCGCGATATGCGCATTAGTCAGGAAACATTCCTTACCTTTAACCTGAACATAACTCTCTCTAAGAGACATGCCCCCCTTCCTTGAAGATTTAAGCTCAGAACCTAGTAAGGAAATACCAACTTCTAGGGATTCTAGAATCTCGTAGTCCCTTCTCGCCTTTTTATTTACCTCTATAATTTCCGCTATTGCATCTGCCATAAAATAGAATATTGAATTAAAGTTCCACTTTCATACTACCATTTTAATCTTTTAATTGATAATGGCATTTATAATTATTCCTAGGTAAAGAACTAAGATTCTCTTGATTGCGGCTAAGGTATACCTTTGAGCTGGGAGTACCTATTAGTATTCTAGCCCCAATTAATATTTCAAGGTATATAACCTTAGTAAACTGAGTAATCTATACATTAATGAAAAACTTCGACCCATTTTTCCCAATTGGAGACACCCTCATTCTAGGGATAGAAGGACCAACTTTAAGTGACAGAGAAAAGTTACTCCTTAACATAATTCGACCTGCGGGAATTATTTTCTTCAAAAGAAACTTTTCTAATCGAGAAGCCTGGGTAGAAGATATTAAGTATTTAATTTCTTCTATTCGTGAAGTCACCGAGGGGCGTACCAAAATTTTTTCGATCGACTATGAAGGAGGAAGAGTTCATAGATTTCCCAAAGGTGCACCAGAGTTTCCTTACGCTAAATACTGGGCCAGTCAAAGTTATAAAGTTGGCCTAGACATGGCCAACTTTCTAAACTCGGTTGACATAAACCTCACCTATGCACCTTGTGTAGATATTGATTTAGAAAGTACTAATCCCGTAATTGGTGAAAGAAGTTTTTCGAATGATCCCAATATAGTCGATATCGCTGGATTAGAAATGTATAAAGCTTTTGAAGAAAAGAATATAATATCCTGTGCGAAACACTTTCCTGGTCATGGTAGAACCACTTTAGACTCCCATTTTGAGCTTCCCGTAATCGATACCTCCATCGAAGATTTAGCCTTGGATTTGCTCCCATTTAAAAGCTTGATTTCAGCCAATATACCTCTGGTAATGAGTTCTCATATCATTTTTACTGCGCTTGATTCGGATAAGCCAGCCTCATTGTCACCGATAGTCTTAACTGACTTATTAAGGACTGAGCTGAACTTTAAAGGTTTGATATGTTCAGATGATTTTGACATGAAAGCACTCGCCTCAATTCCAAAAAAGGAAAGGTACCTAGAGATGCTCGCATCTGGAACAAACTTGGTTGTAATAGGGAATGGTATGGATGGAAAATCCATTGAGGATGCTATTGAAATCTTAAATCAGATTGAAACGGATGATAAAATCTTAAATCATGTATTAGAGTTTTCAAGTAAGGCACTTGAGAGTTTACATGAAAGGTATCAACTAATATAAGTTAGCAATAATTTCAGCTAATTGTGATGGGTTAAATGGTTTAGGAATAAATTTATCAACCTGCTTTAGGTCCAGTTCCTGCTTTATTAAACTCTCCGGATAGCCACTAGAAAGTATAACCTTAGTATTTGGAAATTTACTCCTTAAACGGGATAAGAATCGCTCTGGATCCAAGCCTTCCACTGCATAATCTAGCACCACACAAACGGGCTGTTCAACATTATTCAATGCTTCCAAGGCTGATTGTGCATCAGATGCACCATAAACTGTAAATCCGGACGCTGTTAATATCTCTGCAAATGTTGATAAGACTTGAGGATCGTCTTCGACAAGAAGAACTGCTGGCATTAAAATCTCCATTCTAAAGTAGTATTTGTCTCTGCGTGCAATACTATCTAAACATACTAAGACTACCTATTCAAAATCTTTATGGAACTATTGGTAAATCAATGTCTAGTATAAAACAGCAGTATTTAGTAAACTCTTGAAATTCATAAAAAAACTGCCACGAAAAATATGAAAGAGCTAACTGACAATAGAATTACATATTTTGCTTTTTTCATTGCGGTTTTTCTCTCCTTAGTTAGTACCCCTCTTTATTTCGATCCTACTCAAGTTAGTAATCAAGCGATAATAGATTTAGGTTACATAAATATTCCACTTCAAATCCTTCCAATCCTAGGAATCCTTCTATACTTTACAGGGATAACTGCTACTTGGAATATTCTTTGGATCCTAGCAACACTCTTTATATTTCTTGCAATCTCACTTCCTGAGATACCCAACCATAGATACATTTTATTAATAACAACTTGCTACCTTACTTATAACTTACTTATAAAGGATAAAGGTAAGGAATTGGACAGGTTAGCTTCCTTCTCTAGAATTTTTATATCCATAATATATCTATTTTCTTTTTTTGCTAAATTAAACACCTCATTTATTAACCCAGAGATTAGTTGTGCCTCAATTTTCTATGAGAATGTCAGATCTTCAAACATTTCCATCCTGCCCAGTTCAACTTTTGTTCACCTAACATCAATCTACTTAAGCATCATCTTCGAGGGATTAGCTGCATTATTAATATTAAGTAAAAGATTTCGCATATTCATTGTGCTCGCTGGATTACTATTTCATTTAGGACTGTCGTTTGATTTAATAAAATATTTCACAAATTTTTCAAGCATTATGTATTTTCTACTCTTTTTTAGTTTAGGGGATGTCGCGATGAAGCCTTTATATGAAGTAATGAGTCAGTTAAACAGACATCTGATTTTTAGAAAAACGCTGCAATCCTTTCTCTTTTTAATCACTCTATCTTGTCTTTTATCTGGGGAGATTATGTTCCCCTACCATGAAGCATCATTAGGTATTCTAATTTTATCTAGGCACATACTTTGGTTGTGTATCGCATTCTTTACATTGTACGTTTTAATTAGAACTTTAAAAAATCGTGCGAAATCGAATACAGGCAATGCATCAATTGGGATATTGCCATCTCTCATTCTATTTCTTTACTTCATAAACTGCCTAGGCCCATATCTTGGATATAAGACCCGTGGAGTTCTAAGCATGTATAGTAATTTAAGAATTGAGAAAGATTTTTCTAATCATCTACTTATTAAAGAGAGTCTTAATCTCTTTAATACTATTTCTGACGTAGTAAGGGTCTCTAAAGTAAATCATCAATGTACTTCGATATTAACAGAAGGATTAACCTACCCTCTACAAGAGATTAAAAGAGTGGAAAAAAAATGTCCTGGGGAAGTGCTGGTAGTAGAGATGGATAATAAGACCTTTATCAGCTCTGATCCTGAGTGGGTCGAGATGACCTCTGTATCACCTCCTTTTCCGTTCTCTCTCCTATTATTCTTTGGGCCAGTTGGGGAAGGAGCTGATAAGGAATGTGTTTGGTAAGATAACCGGTACTTTCAAGCAGTTACCAGTCCCAAGATCCTACTGTACGTATAATAGCATCCTTAGATGCTCGAAAAATACTAAGTATCTATTTTTCCTCAACTAAGCATAATAGAACTAGGGTGAATTAATATAGTTATTATTGGGTTAGTATGGGTGATTCATTTTTTAAAATATTTTTCTTTGGTATGTTTGGAATAATAGGATTAGTAGGTCTAATTACAGTCATGCACTGGGAGAAACAGGCAACAGACTATAGAGAGCAAAAAGCTTTCATGGAATCAAGAGGATTGTCGGATATACCTAAGAGCTGGAGAAGTAAAATTGGGAAAGGAATATAACCTTTAAGATCAATCCCTAGCTGAAGTTTGATCAACTTTAATTCCTATATTTACTGGTTAAGTGGAACAACTCTCTAACTAAAATATCTTAAGACTATTTACCCTGAATTGAAAAGTTCACTGAAACTGCAGGTGGAACATTAAAAAAAGAAACTTTTTTCTTATAAGTCCCTTCTTTTGCATTCTCTTCACACCACTCTCTTAGTAATATATCGACTTCCTTTATTCTATCTCTAACTTTTTTACTTGGTGAAATTCCACTCAATTTTCGCAAACCTGCATAGTGGAAAAAGCTCAAAATGCCATCCTTTTTTAATACTTTTGAATACACCGCTAAGAATTCTTTAACTAATGGGACTGGGAAATTATGAAAAGGTAAACTTGAAACAATAAAATCAAAAGAGCCCTCTTCCATAGACTCTGCTAAATCAATAATAGAACCTTCGTAAAAAGAAATACTACTTTTATTTGCTTGAAAATATGGATTATTCTCCAAAGATTTTCTAAGTGTAGTCATAAATCTGTGGTTAATTTCACAAATCTGTAATGTATCCCCTTCTTTCATTTCTCTCAAGATTGATCTTGTAAAAGGTCCAGTACCAGGGCCGATTTCCAAAATAGACCATGACTTACGCTCACCTCGCAATAATGGTTCAACCATTAATTTTGCTAAATGAGGAGAGCTTGGTAACATGGCTCCAATTTCGGAAAATGAATCAGGTAACTCCCTTAAAAAATTAGTATAGTCAGAGATAAACCGACCATACTTGTTCACATTGATTTTGTTATTTTTTAGCATCCGCTTAGAAATGATTTAATGGTTTCTTTTAAGCCGTCTCGCAACAGTACTAATGGCTCATAACTCAACTTCCTAGAGATATGTGAGATGTCTGCCAAACTATGCTTAATATCACCATTTCTAAATTCCTTATAAAGAGGTTCTTTGTATTCAGATGCGAATCCAAGGCTTTGCACCTCCTCTCCAATAATCTTATGCAATTCTTTTAAAGTAGTCCGATCGCCACATGCCACATTAAATACCATGTGTTTATCACTTCCAAAATCAGTAACTGCGCTTAATATATTGGCATAAACGACATTATCTATATAACAAAAATCTCTGGACGTTTCCCCATCGCCATAAATTATACAATCTTCTTTTTTCTTGATTGCATCTATCCACTTTGGGATTACGGCAGCGTACGCACCTTCTGGATCTTGCCTAGGACCAAAAACATTAAAATACCTTAAGCCAACAAAACTAATGGGATAACAAGCGCAATACGCATCCGCGTATATCTCATTAATCATTTTAGTAGCGGCATAGGGTGATAACACATGCCCTACTCTACTCTCTATTTTTGGTAACTCTGGAGAATCTCCATACACTGAGCTAGATGAAGCATATACCACTCTTGGTACAGAGCTTTGTCTTGCTACATCTATGACATTGATAAATCCTGAAGTATTAGAATCATGAGAATTTAATGGGTCCTCAATAGATCTAGGTACAGATCCCAATGCTCCCTGATGCAAGATATAATTAGAATTGGGAACAACTTGACTTAAAAGCTCAATGTCACAAATTGACCCTTCATAAAACATAAATTCGCATTGTATGCCGTCTGCACTTAAAGCTTTTTGCCGATCGACTAGATATTGGATATTTGCTTCTTTCCCTGTGGCAAAATTATCAATAACCTTTACAGTTTGTCCTAAGTTCAGCAAAGCATCCGCGATATGAGACCCAATAAATCCCGCACCACCAGTGACTAACCAAACCTTAGACTCAGCACCAACTTTTCTCTTTAAGGCCTCAAGCAATTTACTCATTAACTTTCACTCATTTACTATTTATTTTATAAACACCAATATTTAATGTTCTTTGAAGGCTTTGCCCCCTTGAATACACATTTCACATCAATAAAGACGGCGTCTGAAGTACAATACTTAAGTAAGTCTTCAAATTGATACTGTCTAAATTCATCATGACAAACAGCTAATATTATAGCATCTAGGTCTTTTAACTGACTTAATTCATAAAGTTCAATGCCTAAGACCTCCTGACACTCTTCTCTATTAGCCAAGGGGTCAACGACTACGCTATCTACACCAAAGTCCGCAAGTTCTCTTATAATATCTGGCACTCTAGAATTACGTATATCTGAAACATTCTCCTTAAAGGTCAAGCCAAGAATTCCCACTCGAGCATCTTTAATCTGTTTACCTTGCTTAATTAAAAGTTTTACAGTTTTCTCTGCTATTAACACCCCCATTTCGTCGTTAATCGCTCTGCCAGCTAATATCACTCTTGGCTTAATTCCTAGCTGTTCAGCTTTTGTCGTAAGATAATATGGATCGACACCAATACAATGTCCACCGACAAGGCCTGGACTAAATCTTAAAAAATTCCATTTAGTTGATGCCGCATCAAGCACATCATTTGTAGAAATATCCATTTTATCAAAAATAATAGATAACTCATTCATTAAAGCGATATTTAAATCTCTTTGTGTATTTTCAATCACCTTTGCTGCTTCAGCGACTTTAATAGAAGCCGCTTTAAAAACCCCAGCTTCTATAATTTGCGAATACACCGCAGCGACCTGCTCTAATGTGGCCTCATCTTCTCCACTAACTACCTTGATGATCTTTTCTATAGTTCGTTCTTTATCCCCTGGTGCGATTCTCTCAGGAGAATAACCTAATTTAAAATCTCTGCTTTGTTTCAAACCAGAGATTTTTTCAATAATAGGGCCACAAATTTCTTCTGTAACTCCTGGGTACACTGTGGACTCAAACACAACAGTTGCACCCTTTTTAATTACCTTACCTATTAGTTCTGAAGCATTTCTAATAGGGCTGAGATCAGGCCTTTTATCCATATCAATTGGAGTGGGCACTGCTACTATATAAAAATCTAAATCCTTTAAATCATCACTATCATAAGTATATTTTAATGATGGCAATTGAAGTTCTTTACCACTAATATCATCATTCTTATCTATGCCATCTCTTAATGATTCAACTCTTCTCTGAGAAAGATCAAATCCAACGACAGTGGAAAATTTCCTACCTAGATGTACTGCAACTGGAAGCCCAACATAACCAAGCCCTATTACACCAATTTTTAAATTTAAAACTTCCATATCTATTTCAAATATCCTTCTTCCTTGCCCGTGGAAACAATTACGTCAACTACCTTCTCCATATCACTATATGGCAACTCTGGATAGATTGGTATTGCCACGCTTTCCCTACAAGCTTTCTCACTAACTGGCAATGAGTTCTCACCGTATGCCAATGAAGAGAAACAAGGTTGTCGGTGTAATGGATAAGGATAATAAACCATCATACCGATATTCTTTTCAGTAGCCCTTTCCAGTAACTTCTCTCTAAATGGCACTCGCAAAACAAACTGATTATACGTATGGAAACATCCTTTTTCTTCCTTTGGTAGTACAATTGGGTTGTCCCCATCTTGAGCACCGATAGCTTGATCGAAGAGCAAGGTATATTTCTTAGCATTTTCTCTTCGCTTTTCTATCCAACTTTCTAAATGAGGAAGCTTAACTCGTAGAATTGCGGCCTGCAAAGCATCTATTCTAAAATTGCCCCCCACATACTCATGAAGATACTTCACTTTAGAATTCATTCCATGACCTCTAAGCGATGCGAGTAATTCCATCAATTCAGGCTGTTGACAACTGACGGCCCCTCCATCGCCCATGCACCCTAAATTCTTAGAGGGGAAAAAACTAAAGCAACCTACATCACCTAGAGTTCCAACGTTTTGTCCATAATATTTAGCTCCTTGGGCTTGGGCACAATCTTCAACTACATATATTTTATTCGCGCTTGCAATCTCTTTAATTCTATTTAGATTAGCTGATTGACCAAACAGATGTACCGGAATAATTGCCCGGGTTTTAGGTGTAATTGCTTTTTCTATCTGATCAGAATCAATATTAAAACTACCATACTCGATATCAACAAAAACAGGCTTAGCGCCCACTCTCACGATACTACCTGCAGTCGCAAAAAAACTATATGTAGTTGTAATAACCTCATCTCCTTCACCAATCCCTAAACTGAGAAGCGCAAGTATTAATGCATCGGTACCCGAGCTAACACCTAATGCATATTTCGATTCTAGTGATAAAGCTAATTCTCTTTCAAACTCAGAGACCTCTTCTCCTAAAATAAATTGCTGAGTATTAAGTACTCGATGTATAGCGCCCTCTACCTCATCTTTTATAGAATCAAATTGGGCATGCAAGTTTAATAGTGGTACTGTCATAATATATTAATAATTTACTTCAATTGAATGAAGGTCTTTTATACTATATAAGGCGCTGGGTCATTACAGGAATTAAACATTGATTTCAAAAGAAGACTTCTTTAAATATCACTTCTCAATCAAGATCAGCCTAAGCGCGATTCTGCTTGCTATAGTTATGCTCATAGCATCGAAATGGCAGTGGACTAGATACCATGAAAAGCTAGAGTTGATTGAAGCATACAATAATCATGACAAATCCACCCCCACTCTTCTTACCCCAGATGCAAATGGAGAGTTGGAGCTGTCTCCCTTCCTCCATAAAAAAATCAAACTACTTGGTCACTACGATCTAAGCTCTCAAATTGCGATTAGTAACAGAAGGCATGAGAAAGGCTTTGGACACTGGCTAATGGCTCCTTTTTTAGTTTCCAATAGCCACATTAAAACCCTCGTAAGTAGAGGTTTTATTCCTTACGTAGATAGAGAGAAAAAGACGTGGGCCAAATACGACAGTGACGCAACAGAGGTTATAGGAGTAGTACAAAAGAGCGTAAGTAAAAGAAGTAGCTTCTCTCCATCAGCCGAGATGTCCCTACCGTATCTTTTTCTTTACCCCGACTTAAGTCTAATTAGCGATAAAGCAATTCCGGGCTTAAGCACCTCCTACTATATACAAAGTATCAGTAAGCCAATTTTGAACGGGTATCCTGCAACCGACATATCCATAGACGTTCCTCCAAGTACACATTTTTGGTACACCTTTGAGTGGTTGGGGCTTAGCTTTTTAACAGTTCTAATCGCATTTCTAATTCAACTTTTCAGACCCAGGAAAAAAGATGCATAAAAATTTGCGCTATTATATAGTACTTTCCCTGCTTTTTATGGTCCCATCCACAGGATTAGCAATCAGTGATCCAACAGATATTGAACAACGAGCTGGAATTACTGAACACTTAGGGGAATTTATTGACCCCAGCTTAGAATTTACCGATGAAGAAGGTGTAAAAACCTCCCTTCAAAATATTCTATCAAGAGGCTTGCCTGTTGTAATCGCCCCTGTATATTTTGAATGCCCTAGGCTTTGTAGTTTTACTCAAGCTGGAGTGATAAAAACATTAAATAAAATCAGGTCGGTGCCCAATTCTGACTTTATTTTACTGTCCATAAGTTTCAATTCTAAAGAGTCCTACCAATTAGCCATGGATAGGGCTGCTAAATACAGAGAACAATTTGAAAATCTCGATGATCATGTAAGAAAGGGCTGGAAGTTCATGGTTGGAGAAGAATCTCAAATTGAGAAGCTCCTTAAATCAATAGGTTTTAAGTATGAATTTGACCAAGGTGAATTTATGCATGCCGCTGGTTTAATTTTTTTAAGTCCGCAAGGGAAAATAGTTCGCTATTTATATGGGATAGAATTCCCAACTAGAGACTTTGATTTAGCAGTCAGTGAAGCTAGCGAGGGGAAAGTTGGATCTTTTCTCAACAAAGCGCTTATTTTTTGCTTTAGGTATGACCATCTCAAGGGACAATATACTCTTGCAATTTGGAGAATCATTCAAACTGTTTCCATTTTAACCGTCGTAATTTTACTTTTCTACCTAATTCTGCTGAAAATTAAAGAAAAGCGGCTATAAAGTTAACGATCCTAAATTAATCTTTAGTCAATTTAACTATTTGGATTTTCGATGTGTAAGATTTGTGTTAGAAGCAGTCAACATTTAAATATACTTAATAGAATTTAATCATAAAATAGTATGGATTGGATATTGCAACTGTTTGACTATATGCCTATAGAAGGTTCGACTTGGGCAGGTAGGGTAGATTGGATTAATAACCTCATAACTGCAATTTCTGTTTTTTGCATATTTACGATCACGGCGGTGATGCTATTTTTTGCTTGGAAATACCGGCGAAAAAGTCCCGATCAAAAAACAGAATATTTCACTCACAATGCAACCGTAGAGACCATTTGGACTGTTATTCCAACGATAGTTTGTATGTTCATGTTCTATTTTGGATTCGAAGTTTACCATGAGATGAGAAACCCTCCTGTTGGCTCCAGGGAAGTAAATGTAGAGGGTTTTAGTTGGGGTTGGAATTTTCAATACGAGAATGGGAAAAAGACTAGTGGAGAGCTAGTAGTTCCTATTGGCGAACCCGTCAAATTGATTATGACGTCAAGGGACGTTATACATAGTTTTTTCATTCCAGCCATGAGGGTTAAGGAAGATGTCTATAATGGTAACTACTCCTTCCTTTGGTTCACTCCTACCTCACTTGGAGACTTTCATATATTTTGCGCTGAGTACTGCGGAACTAGCCACTCTCGAATGATAGGAAACCTCAAAGTAGTTTCTAAAGAAGCATTTGAAGATTATGTTAACGACAAATCCTCAGAAGATGCTCCAGTACTTAGTCCAGCGGAACTCGGCAAAAAACTATATGCTCAAAAAGCATGCGTTACATGTCATACACTTGATGGTAGTAAGTTAGTTGGACCAACTTTTAAAGGTATTTTTTCATCGACTAACCATAAACTTGCAGATGGGTCAGAAATCGTAGTTGACGAAAACTACATAAGAGAATCCATTCTATACCCTCAGAAGAAAATCGCTCAAGGATATCCTCCAATTATGCCAGCTTTTGAGAATCAACTTAGTGAAGAAGAGATCGCGGCACTTATAGCTTTCATGAAAACACTTTAAATAACTTTTATAAATCTTAAAGAGAAACTTTCTATGTCTGATCATAATACTACCGCTGGAAATGAATTAAACTACCTAAACTGGGAAAAAGGATTCTGGTCATGGTGGATGTCAATCGATCATAAGCGCATTGGCCTAATGTATCTTGGCAGTATGATCTTTTTCTTCTGTATTGGAGGATTGCTTGCACTAGCTGTTAGAACAGAACTAATTTCAGCTGGCCCTACTATTATGGATGCTGACACATATAATATGGCTTTCACACTTCATGGTGTCATAATGATCTTCTTATTTATTGTTCCTGGTGTTCCAGCAACCTTAGGCAACTTCCTTCTCCCACTTATGCTTGGCGCAAAGGACGTAGCTTTCCCTCGCTTAAATAGACTTAGCTATTGGGTTTACGTACTAGGTGCTCTGTGTGCGGTACTTGCAATGTATTTCAAACTAGATACTGGTTGGACATTCTACAGCCCTTATAGCACAAAGAATGCGCCAGCAGTCATGGCAGCGACCACTGCAGCATTCGTTTTAGGGTTTGCATCCATTCTCACTGGACTAAACTTTTTAGTTACTATCCATAAAATGAGAGCGCCTGGCTTAACTTGGGATAGATTACCCTTATTCGTATGGGCCACCTATGCAACCGCCTTACTACAGGTTATCGCGACTCCAATAATTGGGATAACGCTACTTCTACTATTCCTTGAAAATGCTTTTGGAATAGGAGTATTCAGACCAGACGTTGGTGGTGATCCTGTTTTATTTCAACATTTATTTTGGTTCTATTCGCATCCAGTTGTGTACATCATGATTTTACCAGCGATGGGAATAGTCTCTGAAATCATCCCCGTATTTTCGCGCAAACCAATCTTTGGCTATACCGCAATAGTTTGGGCTAGTATTGGAATCGCTGCAGTTTCCTTTCTAGTCTGGGGGCATCACATGTTCGTGGCCGGAATGAGTGATTTAGCTCGATACTTATTCTCATTTATCACTTTCTTTGTGGCCATACCAACTGCAGTTAAAGTTTTTAACTGGGTTGCAACAATTTATAAAGGATCTGTTTGTTGGGATTCTCCAATGCTATATTCAATGGCATTTGTATTCCTTTTCCTAATCGCTGGGACTACAGGAATCCATCTTGCGACATTGGCTACCGATGCTCATTATCATGATACTTACTTTGTAGTTGCCCACTTCCATTATACCATTCAAGGTGGAGCTGTAATTGGCCTTTTTGCAGGACTTCATTTCTGGTTCCCTAAAATGTTTGGGAGAATGTATAATGAAAAAATGTCTAAAATTGGATTTATACTTTTGTTTATCGGATTCAATGGGACATTTATTCCACAGTTCATCCTTGGGATGCAGGGAATGCCAAGAAGATACTATGACTATCCAGCAGAGTTCGAGAATCTTCACTACATCTCCACTCTCTTCTCGTATCTAAATGCGGTAGGATATTCATTGGTTCTTCTCAACTTGGGACATGGAATGATTTGGGGTAAAAAAGCATCTAACAACCCATATGATTCTCTAGGTCTAGAATGGCAAACTAACTCTCCTCCACAACATGATAATTTCGATACCATTCCAGTTGTAACGGACTGGAGTTATGGTTATGGAGCTCCTAGCGATTCAAGTCATTAAGTTTTTATAGTGTATAGGATTTAAAATATATATGAGTCATTCAGAGTCTTTACCAGCAGGTCATTATCACCATCTAGAACCCGAACAAGCGTATGTTAGTGCTAAGTTAGCCATGTGGCTATTTCTCGCTACTGAGATACACTTATTCGGAGGTGCTTTCTGTGCATTTGCATTTTACAGGTGGCGTTATCTAGATATGTTTAATCATTACGCCTCACAGCTGAATGTGTGGTTGGGATTCACTAACACTTTAGTTCTCCTCACTAGTTCTTGGACTATGGTTTTAGCTGTGGATGCGGCCCAGAAAGGTCGTAATAAATTATGTGGACAGCGATGTTTAATTACAATTGCATTAGGAATTGTATTCTTTATCATCAAGGGATTCGAGTACTCAGCAAAGTTTGAACATGGAATCTATCCCTCTACCCATATATTTTGGGGACTATACTTTGCAATGACAGGTATCCACGCATTCCATATTCTGGTTGGACTAGGTCTGATCTTCTGGCTATATCTACTAACTAAAAAGAATAGATTTTCAGAGACATATTATACTCCGGTAGAAGTAATAGGACTATATTGGCACTTAGTTGACGTAATTTGGATTTTTCTATTCCCCTTACTTTATTTACTAGCTGGATTTGGTACTGGCGCTCATTAATTTATAGATTAGGACTCAATTATGGCACACGCTGACACATGGAAAAGACTTGGCAAAGGTGATCTTCCAACAGAAGATGCTGCGGTTGGATTGGGGCATATTGTACCTGTCTCTATCTACAATACAGTATTCGCTACATTAGTTTGCTTAACTGCAATTACAGTCTGGGCAGCTTCTTTGGAAGTAGGACACACTGCCCATCTTATTATTGCGATGTTTATTGCCATAATAAAAGCCAGCTTAGTTTACCTCTTTTTTATGCACGTTAAGTATGAAAAGAAAATTATTTGGGTAATTGTTTTCTATCCGATGATAATCTTAGCGCTCATGATTCTAGGTACCACCGGTGATTCTTCTGTAAAAAGAGAAGTCATCCCATCTTCTGGGGAAATCCTTTATAAACAAGGCCAAGCATTTGGTGTTAATGATGAGTTCTTGCAAAAAAACCCTAAAGAAGAAAGCGCACATCATTAATTGTTTTTATATAAAACTCTAATGAAAAAATTACTGTTAGTTTTAATCTCAGTTCTCTTAACTTCAGTGGCACTTGCTTCTGATTCGACTCTAAAAAAGCTTGGAACATTGCCAAATTTCGAGGCTATTGACCAAAATGATGCTCCTTTTTCATCATTAAGTCTTGAAGGTAAGGTTAGTATAATCAATTTCTTTTTTACGAGCTGCCAAGGTCCTTGTCCTGTCTTAATGTCAAAGATCAAACTAGTAATTGAAAAATCGAAATCATGTAAAGAACTAAACGTCATATCCATCTCAGTGGACCCTGAGAATGACTCTCCAGATGTGTTAAACTCCTATTCTCAAACAAGAGGATTCGAAGAGTCAAATTGGAAATTGCTTAGAATGGATAAAGAAAAAGTCATTGATTTAATAAACAATGGAGTTCACCTTGGTCAGGGAGATTCCGTAGTTAATCATACGACTAGGGTTGTACTCGTGGACAAAAGTTTATCCATTAGGGCACTTGTTAGAGGCATGGATAATGATTCAATAGACATCCTATCGAGCGGCATCCAGGATCTGTGCAAATAAGAGCCCCAAAAGCATTCACCTAATTTAAGTCAAGAATACTCCCTGAAGAAAAAGTAATCTTAATCTAGGCTCGAAATCCTAGTTTTTTAGCTCTACTCTTCCCTCTCATAATTATTATGAAAATTTAATCCAAGATCTACGATAATAAATGTTTAGGTATAACATTCAGATAACTCTTGGAGATAAACATGCGAATAAATAGCACAATAGCGATGAGCAAAACGGAATTTACGCCCTCAGGGGCGATAGTAAAGCCTATTAAATATTCAGATGATAGCAATAAACAAACAAACTCTACGAAAGAATCTAAAGAGTTTACACTAAATCTGAGTACTCTAAAGGAAAAGGATTTTATAAATAAACTTAAACAATCCTTAGATTCCAATACTAGCGAGCAAGTAGATGAAGAGACTTTACAAAGTAAAATAGTCCAATCAATTCTATCCGAGGCAAATCAAGAGACGGCCCTAGTTTTTGATTCAAAATTTGAAGCTTTGCAATCATCTGGAATGAGTGTCGAAGATGCAGTAAATGCCTCTTTGAAAAATCTAGTAAAAGAAGGCTATTTGACTCAAAGTGATGGTAACCTTATCAATGGCATCTCTTTTAAAGCGAGCCAACTTGACTCTAATCTTGAGGCACTTTACGATGGGAAAGGAAGTGCGAACGATACCACTATTGCCACAGATAGCATTGAAAATGCTATACTAAAGGCTAGCGAAGTTCTAGGGGCTATTGAATCACAAGATTATAGCCAGGTCAGTAGAAGCTTAGAATTGAAGTCCAACGCAGTCAATCCTAGTAGCAGTACCGGTGGCGGAACAGCTGATTCTAGTGGAAGCGTCACTTCTGCGTCATCAAGGGCGGGGTTTTTATGGAAACCAGTTTCAGAAAGTAATGGTAAACTCGTTGTGTTGTTACCAACAGGGCTCAAAGGTCAAGTAGAGTCAGTTGATATATATTCTACCCTACCTGAGAACGGAGGTACTCCATTGGATAAGGGGAACTTCACTGGGAATGCAAATGGGGATAGAGGACACTTTAGATTTAGTAAGCCTGGCGCAGATTATCCAGATAATTCCTATGTTATCGTAAAATTAAAAGATGGGTCACAGGAAGTATTTCCTATCGGAGATAGCTCTCAAAGAAATAACTAATAATATCAACAAGATACATAAGCAGTATTTAGATGGGTTATTGACCTTAAGTGTTAATAACTCATTTAAAATGTAAGTGATTATCTTTACATTATGAATGTAATAATCTATAAACACCTCAAATTTATTACACTTTGGAATTAACCTAATATTATATTATGGCAACACATAAATCAGCTATTAAAAGACACAAACAAAGTCTTAAAAGAAGAGAAAGAAACAGAACTACAAAATCTAGCTTAAGAACAGCTATTAAGAAAACTGTAGAATTAATTGTAGCTGGTGATCTTGCAGCTGCCAATTCTCATGCTAAGTTAGCTACTAAGATGTTTGATAAAGCCGCTATTCATGGAATTCTACATAAGAAAACAGCCGCTAGATCAATCTCTCGATTATATCAAAAAATTAATCAGGCAAGCAACGAAGGCGCGAGCGCTTAAACAATTCTAAGTTGACTTCTTGAAAGGCCCTACAATTTGTAGGGCCTTTTTTTATCCCACTCCCTAAGAACTATTTTTTTTAATCTGAAATAAATTAAAAAAAATTGCGATATTAATAGAATGACTAGTAACTCTATTAATAGGTGCAACTTATGAATATAAACCCCATAGCTCCATTAGCTATTAATCCCTCAATTTACGAAAAGCAAAGTATTCTTAGCACTCATAATGCCTCAGATAATTTGCCGGTAAATTTTGGACCGAAGATGCTAAGTGGGCCTATACCTTCCACTCAAATATCAAGTAATCTTGACCTTCAAAAACTTAGTTTTGGAAACAGTGCAGATAATTATTTTAACCTAGGCATAAATAGGCAAATATATTCTCCTAGTGCGCTATCGGAAACTAAGTATATAAATTTCAATCAGGAAGATCTGCGAGCAATCTCATTTGAAACGATTCTAGATCAACCACATTCGATAAACTCATTATTCACAGATGAAGTAAAAAAATTGGTGGAAGACCTTGTCGAGATGCAAAAACACAAATTAACGCTGACTGCCAAAGACTCTGTGAATGATACGGTCTCCAATGCTCAATTCTATGATAGTGGAATTCTCTCTTCTGATAAACATAGTATTTCACCAAATCAAATTAGCTTGCCTCTCAATCACTTAATAGGAGATATGAAGGGGGATCAAATCTTCAGTAAAGAACCGCGAAAGAAAAATGAAAATCAACGGACTAAACAGAGCTTAGATGATCAATCTGAACAACCTTATAGTAAGGGGAAGGAGAAAAGCTCAAAAAGTATAATGAAACATCTGATTCTTACCTTTGGTAGGAGACTTGAGAGCTTCTCCAAGGCACTTATTGAGGTGAGCAACTAGAATAGACTATTCGCGCTTTTTTCTAACTCTAAAAGTTCTGTAGTGTTCGCTCCCAATATCGTAATATGCCCAACTTTTCTACGATTAGAAATATCTGCCTTAGCGTACCAATGATAGTGAAGGTTGGGTATCGCGAGTAGCTTATCCCTATCGCCTCTAGTCCCCAATAAATTCAACATTAGACTCGGGGAGACTAAACTAGTGGAACCTAAACTCATGCCCATTACAGCTCTAATATGATTCTCAAACTGTGAACAATGCGCACCTTCTATAGTCCAATGTCCTGAATTATGTACCCTTGGAGCATATTCATTAAATAAAATCTGTCCATCACATTGGAAGAACTCAACACTTAGAACACCGACATAATTTAAAGCTTCCAGTAATAACTGTACATAGGAGCTACCAACCTTATACGCTTCTGTTTCTCTCCCAATTCCACCGACTAAAGTCTTTACTAAAATTCCATTAGAGTGAGTATTTTCGCATGGATCATAATAACTAATATTGCCTTTCCGATCTCGTACTCCAATTATCGAAAATTCACTCTGAAAATTTATTTTTTCTTCCAATATAACTGGAACATTTGCAATTTGGCTTAAATTCTCCTTTAAATCTAAGTAAGAACCAAAACTCCACTGCCCCTTTCCATCATACCCAGAAGAATTAGTTTTTAAAATTGCTGGAAAAGCAAAATCCTTAGAAAGTTCTAGAAGTTCTAAGGGAGAATTAGCGAAAATAAAATTGGGTACTGCAATTCCCAATTTTTTCGCAAAAGACTTTTCAACTACCCTTTCTCGAGTAGTATTCAAGGCGATACCATGAGGGAACACACTATATTTTAGGCTTAACGCATCGACTAAGGCAATTGGAATATTCTCAAACTCATAGGTAATCGCCTCACAATCTTTAAGAAAAAGGCTAATCGCTTCGACATCTTCAAAATTTGTTACTAATAAATTAGAAATGCCCTTACAAGGACTATTCTCTTTATCGCTAACAATAAAAGGTATGATTCCGAGCTGATGACAACTTAAAGCCATCATTCGAGCTAACTGCCCACCTCCTAAAATTCCAATTTTCATCTTAACTATTTCCGTGGATCTCTAGCTTCACTAACAGCTTTAGTTTGCTTAGCCTTATACTTTCTAACGGCATCACGATATTCTGGGAATTTAATACCTAAAATCTCACCAGCCAATAGGCCCGCATTAAGTGCTCCAGCCTTCCCAATTGCTACAGTGGCAACTGGTACTCCTCCTGGCATCTGAACAATAGATAGGAGAGAATCCATGCCTTGAAGAGCTTTAGATTCTACAGGGACACCGATTACGGGAAGAATAGTCTTAGAAGCTGTCATACCAGGTAAATGAGCTGCTCCTCCTGCACCTGCGATAATAACCTCCAAGCCACGTTCCTCAGCGGTATTAGCATACTCAAACATCCAATCAGGTGTTCTGTGTGCGCTGACTACATTTACCTCGTAGGGAATAGACAAAGCAGATAAGATGTCTGCGCTATGGCTCATGGTTTCCCAATCGCTCTTAGAGCCCATTATTATGCCGACAAGTGGTTTCACCGAATAACTCCTAACAATTAATATATTACTGCTTTATATCCCATTTAAGTACAACATTTCCAGTATTCTTATGATGAATAAGGTGATCAAAAGCTTCATTTACAGATTTATAGCTAAATACACTGTCCAAACAAGGTAAAAAGTCAGACTTTTGGGCATCTATACTTGGAAGAATAACACTAGAGATAAAATTTAATATTTTAGATTTAGTCTCAATATCCTGAGATCTAAGGGTCGAAGCGATAATAGTAATATTTTTTTTAAGCAATTTAGATAAATCAAGCTCAGTCCTATTACCACCCAACAATCCAATCAATAGAACCTTTCCTTTATACCTTAACATTTCACAATTAGCAGAAAAATAAGACGCGCCAACTGTATCTAGAATATGGGTAAATCCATTACTATTAGAGGCTAAAAAATTCCTAAAACTTTCCTCTTTGTAGTTTACCACCTCCTTAAAGCCTAAAGAATATAAATAATCGGCTTTAGATTCTTGGCCTACTACCCCGACTACCTCTGCCCCTATGTTACGTAGAATATGCAAGGCGGCCAAACCAACTCCCCCCGCAGCGGAATATACAAGTACTCGACTCTCTGAATTCACTTGCCCCAATAAAATTATATTTAAATATGCTGTTGCATACGACTCTGGGATACATGCAAGTTCTTCGAAACTAAGTTTACTAGTAGTCTCAATTAAACTTGTCTCTGCCACATCTACAATACTACTATAGCAACCGCCTTCAAGCAGTCCGATTACTTTTTTATCAACTTCCCAATCCTTTTCGGTACAATTTGAATCTAGCACTATTCCTGAAAACTCTAAGCCAGGTATGTCGCCATAATCTTTACTAGAAGGATATATACCTTTCGCTTGAAGTATGTCCGCTCTATTAACACCAGAACACTTCACAACTACTCGAACATAACCCTTTTTTAATGGGACTAATTCAAACTCCTTCAATACAAGGCATTTATTTTCAATTAAATAGACTAATTTGCTTTTCATCAAATGCCCTACACAATTGAGGCCACAGTAGTACGTAGGTCTTTCCACACATCCAAATAATGCAATAGATGTTGCTTACCAGCATTACCTTGAGTTACTAAAAGATCTTCTAACAATTGTTGTTCAGCTTCATACTGATTAAAATCAAAGAACCCAGAGAAATATGCCATCCTTAACCAAACTAAATAAGTTGTTACAGAATCACATTCATTATAATCAACGATCTCCTTGATTTTACCTTCTTCCCAAAGCACCCTAACTTGATTCCCATCAACATCTAACTTCCCCGGTATGCCACAAGAAACTGCAAGCTCATGCAAGGAAGGATTCCCCTTCCCCCATGTACCTATAACAGATCGAATATCAATATGAGCTTCACTGCTCTTGGAAAAGTAGTCGTACCCT
This sequence comes from uncultured Bdellovibrionales bacterium, assembly GCA_964353175.1. Lineage (GTDB taxonomy): Bacteria > Bdellovibrionota_C > UBA2361 > SZUA-149 > DAOLCO01 > JAIYCX01. The sequence goes on from CAYGUX010000003.1 coordinate 26,434, forward strand.
TCCCAAGGCTTATTCGGCCTCTTAGAGAACTCTGGTGCAGTTACACCTGTACATAAAGCTCTTTGTAAGATTATTGGTAAATCAGCTTCATGGGAATTAAATCCAACTAACTGGGGCTGCTTCTTTCCAATAGCACTAAGGAAACGCTCTATAATTTTACTTTCCTCCATCCGATTCCCATCTGATGGCAAAGCATGTAGATCAAGGTGAACCTCACCACCATTTTTTATCTCCCTAGAAAGAATCGCTACGGAGACAATCCGTGAAACTATTAGTTTTAAAAAAGGCTCAGGGTTCTCCTCCGTGGCTCCCGCGGCTTTCCACATCTGTTCTAATACAATGGAATCGTTGGACTCTTTTGGCAACTTATGTACAAGCCTACCTCTACTAATATCTGGCACCCATTCGCAATCAAATGCCCATAACAATTTTGGCATAGTTTTAAGCATACACTCTCCTTTCTTCTCAATTTTTCTAATATTATCCTAATAAAATTATAATCACCACACTTGAGAGCAATAAAAGAGGATGTAATAGATAGGTAAATTATTTTACATTAATCATAATAAAATTAAGATTTACTAGTTGCAGTTTTGCCAACTGCTACCGTATCTTGGTACAACTAAATAATATTAATATTAAAGGAGATTTCAAATGAAAAGTTCGATATTAAAAGTCAGCCTATTAGCTATGGTTTCCCTATTTGCTTTCAGTGCTTGTTCCGCTAATTGCCCATTAGCAAATGATGGTGCTGTTAGCGCATGTGGTGGAAAGTGCGAAAAAGAAAGTTGCGCAGCGAAGAAAGAAGGTAAGACTTGTGGAATGAGTGATGAAGATTCAGAGAAAAAAAGTTGTTGCGGTAAATGAAACACTTAATAAATACATGTAATTGTTTCTTGTTCGATAAAAACATTCTACTTGTTATTTATTATGTAACTTAATAAATAAGGAGATCATATAGATCTCCTTTTTTATTTGGTCTGCTCTAAACTAGTGAGCTACGAACCCTGGTTTTTCCTCAGCTTCTCCACCAGTATGAACTACCCCTTCACCGACCTTCTTATCCGGCTTAGGAAATAGAATCTCATACCTAGCATTCTTTTCTTCTATCAGCTTTTGGAAGTTTTCATGACCATCAATTATTAAAGCTTCTCTAAGCACTTCGTCAGCTTGCTCGGCAGTAATAATCTCAATTCCCTTTCTCACTGAAGTAGGAATCTCCTCTATATCCTTTTCATTTTCTTTAGGAATAACGATCTTAGTAATCCCACCTCTATGAGCTGCTAGAATTTTTTCCTTTAGACCGCCGATAGGCAACACTCTACCGCGCAAGGTAATTTCCCCTGTCATCGCGATATTTCTATCTATAGGAATTCCAGTTAAAGCGGAAGTTATTGCAGTTACCATTGCTACACCAGCAGACGGCCCATCTTTTGGGATAGCTCCCTCTGGTACGTGAACATGAATATCAACATTGAAATAGAAGTCCTTAGGTAGCCCAAAATAAGGACCTCGTGAACGCACATACATCATTGCTGCTTGAGCACTTTCCTGCATGACTTCCCCAAGTTTACCAGTAATTATCAGCCTTCCTCGACCTGGAACTACAGCTACTTCAATGACAAGCAACTCACCTCCGACCTCAGTCCAAGCCAAGCCCGTAACAGTCCCAACTTGATTTTCAGATTCAGCCATACCATGTTTAAATCTATGAACACCGAGGTATCTCTCAATGTTCTCACTATCGACTGTAATCTTATCTTCAGTACCCTTCTTAACAATTTCTACTGCAACTTTTCTACAAATACCATCGAAAGTTCTCTCTAGGTTTCTAACCCCAGACTCTCTAGTATAATATCGGATTACAGATAAAGTCGTTTCATCAGTCATTTCAAGATGTTCTTGCTTTAAACCATTCTTTTCACAACTCTTAGGAATTAAATACTTCTTAGCAATTTGCAGCTTCTCTAATTCAGTATAGCCCGCAATTCTAATCAATTCCATTCTATCTAATAATGGTCTTGGAATATTTTGTTCATAATTCGCTGTGGTGATAAACATTACATTAGACAAATCATAATCTACATCTAGATAATGATCTGCAAATGTATTATTTTGCTCTGGATCAAGAACTTCCAATAACGCTGAAGCTGGATCACCTCTAAAATCAGCTGACATTTTATCGATTTCATCCAATAAAATTACTGGATTACTAGTGCCGGCCTTTTTTAAAGACTGGACTAACTTACCTGGTAAGGCTCCGATATAAGTTCTTCTATGACCTCGAATCTCAGCTTCATCTCTAACACCACCAAGTGCGATTCTTACAAACTCTCTTCCAGTAGCTTTCGCAATAGACTTACCAAGACTTGTTTTACCAACTCCCGGAGGGCCTACAAGACAAAGGATTGGACCTTTAATCTTACCAACTAACTTATGTACGGCTAAATGTTCTAAAATTCTATCTTTAACTTTACCAAGACCATAATGATCTTCATCTAAAATCTCTTCAGCTTCGTTTAAATCATGCTTATCTTCAGAATTTTCATTCCAAGGTAAGGACAACATCCAATCGATATAATTTCTAACGACTGTCGCTTCTGCAGACATTGGAGACATCATTTTAAGCTTACGAATTTCTTTATCCGTTTTTTCTTTCGCCTCTTCAGGCATATCTTTAGCTTTTAATTTATCTTCTAGCTCTTGAACTTCGTTTCTAAAGTCATCCTTTTCACCAAGCTCTTTCTGAATAGCTCTCATTTGTTCATTTAGATAATACTCTTTCTGAGTCTTCTCCATCTGCTTCTTAACACGTGTACGAATTCTTTTCTCAACTTGAAGGATCTCAATCTCTGACTTCATGTGAGCATAGATTTTTTCTAAACGTTGGGAAGCATCATTTGCTTCTAAAATTTCTTGTTTATCTTCAAGCTTAATATTTAGATGAACAATAATAGCGTCTGCTAATCTAAATGGGTCCTCTATAGCGCTAATTTGATGAATCATCTCAGGGCTAATTTTTTTACCGAGCTTAACATACGACTCAAACGCAGCAGTTACGGAACGGAGCAATCCTTTTAACTCGGGAGTCATATCAACGGTCTCTGGAAGCTCGTCAACATTTACCAAAAAGTAATCGTCTGTTTCTGAATAGTTTTTAATCTTCGCGCGCTTTTTACCTTCCAATAGTACTTTAACTGTACCATCAGCTAGCTTCATCATTTGCATGATATCGCCTAATGTTCCCACGTCAAAAATATCTTCTGGGTTAGGATGATGTGTCTTAGCATCTCGTTGAGCTGCAAGCATGATTGGCTTCTTTTGTCTTTCGGCTTCCTCTAAAGCTCGAACACTCTTTTCCCGTCCGATAAATAATGGCACAACCATTTGTGGGAAGATGATTATGTCTCTTAAGGCAATTAATGGAACTGGATTGTAAGATTGGCTGCTCATAGAAATTGATTTTTCCTTCATACGTTTAGCCTATACAATAATCTACAATAGACTCGGTGCATAGCTATTTTCTTGATACCTAATTAATTTTTATTAATCTTCTCTAGTTTAGACGCACAAAGTCTCTAATAGAGTACAATTCTTTTTAATAATTATAATTCTTAAGCAACAGATGTATGCACGAATCTCTTGAATTGCTAGCTTTATTACCAGTAATGTTACTAAAATATTGCAGTTTCTTTGATCTAAACTACAGCAACTACAACCTTGATAAGCATTATAACTAGCTTAATTTACAAACTAAAAAGCCCCTAGTTAGGGGCTTTTTAGAGGTTTGAGCGAATGATTTAGGCGCTTTCTGCCTGATGTTCATAAACTACTAATGGTTGTTCGTTCTTTAAAATAGTATCCTCTGAGATAACTACTTCCTTGATGTCCGTTTCAGATGGCACATCATACATCAATTCCATCATGATCTCTTCAAGGATCGCACGGAGTCCCCGAGCACCTAACTTGCGCTGTAAGGCCATTGAGGCTACTGCTCGAAGAGAATCGTCAGTGAACTTTAATCTAACCCCCTCCATCTCAAAAAGCCTTTGATACTGCTTTACAATAGCATTCTTAGGCTCAGAAAGTATCCGAATTAAAGTTTTCTCATCAAGCTCATCCAAAGTAGCCAGGACGGGTAATCGTCCAATAAACTCTGGTATCAATCCAAATTTCAATAAATCCTCAGCTTGAATGTCATTTAACCATTTCTTTTTCTGTCCTGCTGTTTTAACTGCAGAACTAAATCCCATAGTATTTCCAATCGAACGTCTTCTAACGATATCGTCCATTCCTAAAAAGGCTCCACCACAAATAAATAAAATATTTGTTGTATCTACTTGTAGAAATTCTTGTTGCGGATGTTTCCTTCCCCCCTTAGGTGGAATACTTGCAGTAGTCCCCTCTAGAAGTTTTAACAAGGCTTGCTGAACTCCTTCTCCAGAGACGTCTCTAGTGATTGAAGGATTATCAGATTTTTTTGAGATTTTATCTATTTCATCGATATATACAATTCCACGTTCTGCCTTAGAAACATCATAATCAGATGCTTGAAGTAGATTTAAAATAATGTTTTCTACATCTTCTCCGACATACCCTGCTTCAGTAAGGTTGGTGGCATCTGCTATAGTAAATGGTACGTCAAGCATTCTAGCTAAAGTTTGCGCGAGCAAAGTCTTACCACTACCAGTAGGTCCCAATAACAAAATATTTGATTTGGCTAATTCAATACCAGAATTACTACCCTTATCTTCGATTCTCTTATAATGATTATAAACAGCCACAGATAAAGACTTCTTTGCCTTTTCCTGTCCAATTACATATTCATCCAAAAATGCCTTGATCTCTCTTGGCTTAGGAAGCTTGGATTTATTCGGATTAGCTACACCCTCTTCGTCTCCCTCATCAACGATAATATCATTACATAAATCAATACACTGATCACAGATATATACTCCTGGACCCGCAATTAACTTACGTACCTCTTCTTGCGTAGCCCCACAAAAGCTACAACAAAATCCAGATTGGTTTTTGTCTCTATCTGAAGTTTTACTCACAAAATCTCCCCTTAAATTAACAGTAGGTTAAAGTCTCTATCCTACTCTACGTAGGATAGCCCCCTAATATTCAAAAGTCACCTACTAAATACCCTTGAGTTATGACGAGTTGTACTAGCTCTATCTCTCAACTTTAACAACCCTCTAATATACTTAAACATTTAGTGGCGATAAATTCAATTTAAAGAAAGTGAAAGCCCTGTTCGAGGTCAAACACTCCCCTTAATTTGTCTCTTACCTAGCTTTTAATTGGCGTAGGTCTAGTACTGTAAACTGTATCAATTAAACCATAGGTTTTAGCTTCAGCAGCGGACATAAAATAATCTCTCTCCGAATCATGTGCAACCTGCTCATGTGTTTTTCCAGTATGATTAGCCAACATCTCTGTCAAGGCATGCTTTAAACGTAGCATTTCTTTTGCATGAATCTCAACATCAGTTACCTGTCCTGAATATCCACCCAAGGGTTGGTGAATCATGATCCTTGAGTTTTTCAAAGAAATTCGTTTTCCCTTAGCGCCTGCAGATAATAGGAAAGCTCCCATACTAGCAGCTTGACCTACACATACAGTGGAAACATCAGGAGCAATATACTGCATTGTATCATATATCGCTAAACCTGCTGTGACTGATCCACCTGGTGAATTTATATAAAAATAAATATCTTTCTCTGGGTCATCTGACTCTAAAAATAATAGCTGTGCGATAATGCTGTTTGCGACAGAATCGTTCACTTCACTACCAAGAAATATAATTCTATCTTTTAATAATCTAGAATAAATATCATAAGAACGTTCGCCTTTAGCTGTCTGCTCTATAACGTAAGGAATATAATGACTCACAATAACTCCGACTTTAAATTTTAATATAATTAAGAATAAAGGAATGCTATAATAGTTAGCTAGTCTTTAGCCACTTCTTTTTCTTTAAGTGTAGCTTTTTTTGCTAGATCTTCCATTAAAAGATTAATTCCACACATTCTCTTTAAAAACTTCATCTCCTTGGGATAAGCAAACTCAGTATTAACTTCCTCTCTATCCATTTCAAACTCTTCCGTGAGCTTATTTAAATAAGCATCAACGCTTTCTTCGGATTGATCTCCGAACCCGAGTTCTTTAGTTAAGCTTTCCACTATTATCATCTGCCTAACTCTATCCTGCGCTTTTTCCCCTAACATCGGTCTATATTGATCGACAGGCATTTGGTTGAAATTTTTATCTTGAGGATTAAGAACTTTAAATTCAGCCAACATTTCTCTAATTGCACCATCGACTAAAACTTGAGGAACATCAAATTGATTTGCCTTAACTAACTCATCGACTAAGACGCCATCTCTAGCGTTTTTATTCTTTTCGATAGTTTGTCTTTTTATTTTTTTCCTAACCCATTCTTTAAGTTCTTGGATGTTAGTACCAAGTCCTGTCTTAGCAGCAAATTCATCATCTAATTCTGGTAATGTTCGGATCTTAAACTCAAGAAGCGTCACATTAAAAAGATATTCCTTACCCTTAACCTCTTCTGATGCTGTTTCTGGAAAGGTGTAACTTACTTCCTTGCTATCCCCTGTTTTCATTCCTATCAAAGCTTTTTCTATCTCATCAGGCAATTCCTTACTACCCATGGTAGCATCTTGCCCATCTGAAACCATCTTTTCATCTACGACTCCATCAACAGATGCTGTATAGGAAATTTTTACCTTACTATTAGATTCAACTTTATCGTTTTCAGTGGAGTCTTTCTCTACGGCAAACATTTGCCTAATATTCTCTACATAAGCATCTATGTCCGTATCACCGAATTGGACAGCCTCGTATTCGCAAACAAAGTCTTTAGGGATCTGCACTTTAGGATCTGGATAAAGACTTACTTTTACAGAGACTTCTAATGGTGTATCGCTTTCATTCTTTTCTACGTTGAATGGTGCAATATCAATCAATGACATTTCCTTTTCTTTAGAAGTGCTGACCACAGCTTCTCTAACGAAATCACTTATTAAATCGACCTCTATCCGATCTCCATAGAATTTCTTTACCACTGCATGTGGAGCTTTTCCAGGTCGATAGCCTTTAAGGTGAGCACTTGAACTAACCTTCGCTAGAGACTGATTAAACTTTCCATCATAAGCCTCTCTCTGGATATTGATTTTAAAATTCTTTTCAACGGCATTGATATCGATAATTTCTACTGAATACGACATAAAAAATAAGGCGCTTTATAATTAACAATGAATAAAATAGAACGGTTCTCTAAAATCATCTAGATTTTAGAGATAAGATCTTTATATGATAAAATCGAGCAAACATTACTATAGAAAAGGTACAGATGGTACCCCTTAGGCCAATCATCTAGTCCCTGATTACACCTTATCGCATATTTATCTAAAAATGTTGCTAAAAAAAGAGCGAAAGGCGAAATAGAGCCTCTAAAGACGAGGCTAAGAGAAAGAATGCCGAAGAAGGGACTCGAACCCCCACGCGATTAAGCACTAGGTTCTAAGCCTAGCGTGTCTGCCAATTCCACCACTTCGGCACATTACCGGCGCGCTTATACTTCCCTTATGAGTATAGATCAAGGGGTAAGTTTAAAAAAAGTCCTCCAGCACCTTTTTTGATCTTTTTGCTCGATTAATTTATCTTCTTGTAAACCCTCAAATGGTCTGTTAGCTCATAGAGCTATGACAATCTTTAATATTAATAAAAAAAGAGCGGTTTATTCCCTTTTAACATTTCTGACCTTGTCATCTCCTATAGGCCATTTTTTTCATTCTGCTCATTTAACAAAAGTTGGACTAGCTACCTTAGCTTCTCCTTTAATGATTGTTTATAGTGAACTCTCAAATACTCAAGTCATGAAATTTGAATACCTCATAACAGTAACTAATGAAGATAAGACATCAGAAAAAATCATCCTTAATAAAAAACTTTATAATGAAATTGCCTCGAAGGAGAACCGTTTTAATAGGCACATCATGATTCTTCCATACATGACAGGTACCTTTCTAATAGCTGGAGATAAATCGAATCTGAGTAAAAGAGAAAAAGCTTTACAATATGGCTTATGTCACAATGGGCCATATGCCAAATATCTAAATCTAAGAGCTAAGATAGATTCTGTAAACATTAAAATATTCACCAACAATACCAAAGAAGAGATTTTTAATGAGTACACGCTTCATTGCTAATTCCGATACTCCTCTTTCCGAGAGCTCTCGCCCTCCTGTTACTTTTAAGATTTCTGCTTACTGGTTTAGTATCGTTAGAATTCTAATGGGTGCTTATTGCACTTTATTCTTCTTTTTCCTCACTCCCAAAACAGAAGCTCTTTTTAGTGATATAGGGATGTTTAGAGACGCTAAACATCATGAAACTTTTGGATACTTCCCATCTATACTCTACTATTTTAATTCGCCTATTTTTTGCCGATGGTTTTGCATATTAATAATACTTTGCAGTATTTCACTGATGATTGGTCTATTTAGGCGGTCGTCTGCTTTCTTAATCTGGTACGGCTTATGTTGTTTTTGGAATCAAAATGAATTATTTTGGAGTCCGGCGTTGCCTTTTATCGGCTGGCAATTGCTTTCTTATAGCTTTATTCCTACTGGAGAACCTTTTACCCTTCCCATATCGAATCAAAAGAAAGATTGGGAGATCCCCCAAGGATATATTAGGATTGCATGGTTGACGCTAGGACTAGCATATTCAATCAGTGGCTTTTATAAATTTGTCAGTCCCTCCTGGTTTGATGGATCTGCGATAAAACAAATAATGAATTGGGTGTGGGCTAGAGACTGGCTTTATGTCGATCTCCTGCAAAGTCTGCCTGATTGGTGTTTGAACTATCTAACTTGGTTCACCCTTGCATCAGAACTTTTATTTTTACCGCTAATATTTTTCCCGGCCGGTAGAGTTATTGCTTGGTTATGCATGACAATTATTCAAATCAACCTAATCTTTATAGTAGATCTATTTGATTTAACTTTTGGAGTGCTTTTATTTCATCTATTTGTTTTTGACTACCAATGGATTATTAGAATAAATCAATTCATAAAAAGAGTGAGACTTTTGATTCGGGCATGAAAAAATTCCAGGCCTAAAAAATACCACGGAAGATACCAAGGGAGCCTAAGAGGTAATACTAACAGAAGATACTGGGGTGGAAGATGGGATTTGAACCCACGACCCTCGGAATCACAATCCGATGCTCTAACCAACTGAGCTACATCCACCATAAACAACAAAACATGACCGAAAGACATGACTGTATTTATCAAGGCCAGACTCATACGAATTTTCATGCGAATTGTCAACTGACCGTGATTTATGGATTTTCTCCATTGAATTTAAGCGAGAAGTACGACCTCCCTTTCCATCTGAACTACTCTACGTCCTCCCGATAATAGACACCATCTCTCTTAACAATAAGATCCTGAAGCAATAGATTGGTCATTATTAATCTTAATTCTTCTTGGGTAAACTTACATTGGTATAATATCTCTTCAAAACTCAACATCTGATTTACAATAATGTCTAAAACGGAATTCTCCTTCTCTCCAATTAACCTTATTGATTTAGAAAGACTCTCCTTTGGTAAATCTATAATCCCCTCTTTTTCTTTAACTTCAAGAATAAACTTTTCTATGGAAAGTATGATAGAGGCCCCCTGAGAAAGTAACATATTTGTCCCCTTGCTTAAGTTAGAATCTATTGGACCTGGTATCGCATAAACATCTCTATTTTGTTCCATTGCTAATCTGGCCGTTATCAAACTCCCACTTTTCTCCTCTGCCTCAACGACTACAACAGACCCACTAAGTGCGCTAATAATTCTATTTCTCCTTGGGAATAGATGTGGCCGTGACCGTTCCCGCAAACCATATTCACTGATAATGAGCCCTCCATTTTCAACTACTTCTCTTAATAAAGAGGCGTTACAGGATGGATATACTTGTAATAGTCCTGAACCTAAAACAGCGATTGTAGGAACTTTCGCTTGACCTCTAAGGCTACCTTGATGACTACAACTATCCACCCCCCTCGCTAGTCCACTTACAACTGTCACTCCTATTTCAGAAAGACCATAGCCTAAGCTCTTCGAGACAGACTCTCCATAGATACTCGGTTGCCTTGAACCAACAACTGCATAACATCTAGCTATACAGCTAAAGGGGCTACTCTGATCTCCTCCCATAATGAATAGAAGCATTGGAGGATCATCTATCTGAGTTAAATCACTGGGATACTCAGAATCTAGAATTGAAATACAAGAAATCCCTAATTTTTGTGCCTCTAAAAGTTCTTCCTTTGCTCTATCCCAATTGGCCTTAGTGGGAGGGGGCAATACCGCCAGTAGTTCTTCTTTCGTGCAATTCCCTTCAAAGTAATGCTTAACCAATACGCATATTTTAGTGCTGTAATACTTGGATTCCAATCCCCAGGCATGAAATACAATTGTTAACTCGTTAAATTCACTCATGTTTAATATAATTCTAATAAAGCTTTTAATATAAGCCACCGATGAACATTCTAAGAAGATATTTTCACTGGCTTCAGTTTTAGCATTATCGGAATTTTACTATTTTTAGACCAAGATGATGGTTGAGAATTATACAATTACATTAACAGATTTCCAGGAAGGCTTATGTCCTTCCGCAATTGTATTTGCTGAGAATCTTCAAACTGTTTTAAATATCTCAGAAGAGGATGCCCACACTATTGTAAATAATCTCCCCCACAATATAAGTGAGAACTTATCAAAAAGTGATGCGCTTAAACTTGCAAATATACTTGAAGCCTTCGGTGCGGTAGTAATTCTAAGTGATCAAACAGATAACAATGTTTTCAGCGCTGACTCCACCTTAAGTTTGGAGCCCTCTGACGAAGAAGATCAAATGATGTTATTTGAGATAGAAGATATAGAAACAGAATCAAGCGGTATTGATAATCTTAATCTGAATAATTTAGATAGTTTGATCTTTGAAGAGCATAATTCTACACCTGATCAAACCAAAATACAGGAAGATGAACAAGAAGAATTGCTATTTTCAGATTCCTCCGTTGATCTAATCTCATTTGATCTACTAGAAGAGGACAAACCAATAGTAGAAATTGAGGAAGAGGTCGAGAAGATTACAACTCCTTCAATCGAAGATGCTCCACTAGAACCAATTTTAACTACGATTTCACTGGCCTCTGACACAGACGAAGATGAACTGAAATTTACTCAAGCAAAAATAGATCTTCCTGTAAAACCAAGCAAACCAGATATTTTATCAAACCATCTGGCCGAACCTATCGATTCAACGAACAAGGCCAAGAACACGGAAACTAAGCCCGGGATAGCTCAGCCAGAGCCTATAAACACAAAAATGGCTGTACAAGAGATATCGATTCAATCCACTCCATTTTTGGAGAAAAAAAGGCAACTAAGCACCTTCGGATATAAATATCCAGGCCAAACCATGTTGGCGCTTTTAGCAATTTTCACTTTGGTCTATTTTTACAACTCAAATCCTCATCAGGACTCCGCCCTTAGTATTGACATCAATCCAGAGCTTGTTAAAAGTCTTCTACAATCTGAGAACAGCTCAAAAGCTAATGAGAGTATAGAGCTTACTCAAAAGTATTTAAACTTTGAAGGAGAAATTAAATCAGACACTATTCAAGGTGTTGCGAAACTTAATAAAGCAAATCTAAAAATAGAAACTTTAAAGATTAAATTAGATGCCTTAACGGATAAATTAACTACCGCAAACGAATTCATAACCAATACATTCTACCCTCACCTCCACTCACTTGAAATTCAAATTAGAGATGTAGAGGGCGTAAAGGAAGAGAACTATTCCAAATTTCAAGGTTCCGCTAGAGTCTTCTATATGTACAAAAATAAACCTGCTAAAGGCATAATAGAAATTAGTGTCTCCCTAAAAGATGATGACACTGAACTGCTTGTTACACATTCTGGCATATCGATGTCCAACGATCCTCTAAGCTCTACCCCAAAACTTACTATAGAAAATGGTGAAACTACTTTTATGCCTTTTCAAGTAAGCATCCCTCTCAAAAGCTATATTTTGAAAGTTCCCAAACGACAAATACTTCCAACCATTGATGAGACTAAAGGCCCTAAGAAGGATAAGAAAGCTAGTAAAAAGAAGAAAAAATCCAAAAATTAGTCTGTAGACGAGACTCATAATTAAAGGTAACCTCAAAGGATGAATAAAGTAAGTACTCTTAGAGAAATTATTACTCCCGACCTTAAAGGCGTAACGGAACTCCATGTTCATTTAGGTGGATCAGTTCCATTATATAGATTGTGGGAGATGGGAGTTCAAAGGGGCATAAGAGGAGTCGGAGACTCATACGAAGACTTTATATCACTACTACACAGAAGTCCTGATAAGCTAGGGAACCTCGACGATTACCTTGAAATTTTTGATACTGTAGAACTTATTCAAGCTGGACCTCAAGCGATAAAAGACAGTGTACTTATTGCGATCAATGGCGCCTATCGAACAGGCGGAATGGTAAAACTTGCTCCTGGGGGAGAGGGTGGTGATCCTGAGCCAGCATTCTCCATTACTCAGCTGGAACTTCGCTTTAACCCATTAAAACGCACTGGTGCTCATAAAACCAGAACGGGCATAAGTGGCCTTTATGATGTGGATAGGATTATTCGCGCTGTATGTGAAGGTGCGGAAGAATCTGAAATTGCCTATAGAGGTAAAATCAAAACTGGATTTATATGTTGTTTTGGTAGAGACATCAGTTGGGAAACCAACATGGTACTCGCAGAAAAAATTGCTATCTGGAGAAAAACACAAGACAAAGTCGTCGGTGTAGATCTAGCGGGACCTGAATCGGTCCTCCCATTAGACAACGATAAAGACATTCAAAAAATGGCGGACCTCTTTGATGTAGCATGTGGCTCTGAACTCGGAAGAACTGTCCATTCCGGAGAGACACCCCATACGACTATTGATATATTTATTGCAACTCTTGAAGCAATAAAACCGACAAGAGTTGCTCATCCAATTATTGCCGCTAAAGCTTTCTGGGAAAAGGGTGATGATCGAGGGCTTAGGTTGCTTTCAGATAAAAATATTTGCTGTGAGCTTTGCGTCAAATCAAACCTACTAACTAGAGCGTTAAATAGCGCTGAGGAATATAAGCGTTTTATTGAGACTCTAGACAACTACGATATAAGATACACCTTTTCTACTGATTCCCCTGCCCTACAACTAACCACTCTAGGTAATGAACTTGAATTCTTACTTCAAAATAGAGCCATATCACCTGAAGGGATATTAAGAGCACTTAGAACCGCTAAGGAAGTGAGCTTTATAAAATAATCCCGCTAATATATAAGAAGTAGCAATTAATTAATAATCAACCAAATCATTAGGTCGAATTCATGAGTATTTTACTTGGAAGAAAAACAAAAATTGTAGCCACTCTAGGGCCATCTTCGAGTTCAAAGGAAACAATAAAAAGCTTAATTTCTACAGGGGTAAATGTCGTTAGGTTAAACTTCTCTCACGGCACCCACGAAAGCCATAAGGAGGTTTATGACAACGTAAGAATGGAATCACAGAAACAAGGTAAGCACGTCGCAATCTTTGTTGATCTTTGTGGCCCTAAAGTTAGAATCGGACCACTTGAGAATGGAGAAATCACACTTGAAGATGGAGCTGATATTGAATTAGCTTTCCTTGATAAATCAGAAGGTCTTAAAGAAGGAAATGCCGAGAAATTATACGTTGAAGCATTTGACCCTGCTTTAGTACTAATGCCTACTCAGAAAGCTTTGCTTGCAGATGGAAGAATCTTATTAGTCGCTCAAGAAACATTGGCTGGCTCAGTAAAATGTAAAGTTATTAATGGTGGAACTCTAAGATCTCGATCTGGAATTTCTGTCCCTGATTCACAACTAGACCTACCTTGCCTTACTGAGAAGGACAAAGTAGATTTATTGTGGGCTATCGAGAATCAAGCAGATTATATCGCCCTTTCATTCGTTGGATCTGCTAGAGATGTTGAAGATGCCAAAGACTTTATGGAAGGTCATGGAGTGCAAATTCCAATTATTTCAAAAATTGAACGTGCTGGAAGCTTAGATGAAATATCTGCTATAGTAGAAGCATCTGACGCGGTGATGGTAGCAAGAGGAGACCTTGGATTAGAGCTACCTCTAGAAAGAGTTCCTGCCGCTCAAAGATTTATTATTGCTGAAGCAAATTTAACAGGAACTCCAGTTATCACAGCAACACAAATGTTGATGTCAATGGTCCATGAAATTAGGCCTACAAGAGCTGAAGTAAGTGATGTTTATACTGCGGTAAGGGATGGCACTGATGCTGTGATGCTTTCAGATGAAACTGCGATAGGGAAACATCCTATTCAATCTGTAAGCGTATTGAGTAGCATCTTATTGGAAGCTGAGAAAGAAGCTAGACTGGATGCCAAACTAATGTCCAAGAAAAAAGCTGCTAAAGATAAAGTTGCAGATGCGGTTTGCTTTGCTGCATCAAATGCTGCCGCAAAAGTTGGCGCGCAAGCTATAATCGCATGTACTGAAACTGGTTCGACTGCAACTCTTATGGCTAAATACAGGCCTGAGGCGACTGTTTATGGAGCTACTTCGGTACCTAGGATATTACCTAAGATGGCTTTACTCTGGGGAGTAGAACCTTTACTTATCGACTTAAAAGATGTTTCATCAATGGAAGATGAAGTCAGTCAAGCGCTATTAAAGGCGAGAGACACTTATGGTTTAAAGCCTGGATCACGAGTGGTCATCACAGTCGGTTTGAGAACAAAGAAAACAGGTTCAACTAACGTTTTAGAGATTAGGGAAGTACCTAGAACAATATAATAATATCCCCTTAAATTCATAATGAGGAGACTCTTTTCACAATGAATTTAAGGGGCAGAATTCAATAAACGAATATTTATTTTTAAATAACTACTTCGTTTTAACAGCGTGGCCGCCGAATGCTTTTCTTAAACCTGCGATAAACTTATAAGATATAGAATCAGTTCTTCTTGATGCAAATCTACTATATAGAGCGGTAGTTAGAACGGGTGTTGGAACTTTTGCTCTTAGAGACTCTTCTACCGCCCAGCGTCCAGTTCCTGAATCATCAATATATGGCTCCAAGGTACTTAGCGATTCATCAACTTCTAACATTGATTCCCCAAGCTCTAACAGCCAAGATCGAATCACCCCACCCCTGTTCCAAACTTTAACTACATCTTTAATTGAGAGCGTATATGGAGAGTTTTCTAAGAGATCAATCCCCTCTCCATAAGCTTGCATTAAGCCATACTCAATTGCGTTATGAATCATTTTTACATAGTGGCCTGAACCAGATGCTCCCATATATGAGAATCCATCCTCCGTACAAAGAGCCTTAAAGTAGGGCGTTAAACTATCGAAAGAACTCTTCTCCCCACCAACCATCATACAGAAGCCTTTCTTCTCTCCCCATACGCCACCACTAGTTCCAACATCAACATAAGAAACTTTAGCTTCCACACATACCTGATTTCTACGCACAGTATCTAAGTAATTAGAATTTCCACCATCAACGAGAATATCCCCCTTGCTAAGCATTGGCAGAAGTTCTTTGATACAAGAATCAACAGCTTCACCAGCTGGCACCATTAACCAAACAATTTTTTGATTCGCTCCTAAACTAGATACCATTGAAGATAAGGAATCATTAAAAGAAAAATCACCAGTAAAAGTACCCTTTTCTGGTGTCTTCCTATCATAGGCCTTAACACTCCCACCTGCGTTCAAAATTCGATTGATTAATCCAGAACCCATTCTCCCGGTACCAACAAAACCAATGTTTCCCAAAGAATCCATACCACTACTCCAAACTAACTAATCGATCCGTTTATACTGACGCTATCTTAGATTCTACTGCACCTATTAATGAGGCGAATGAATCTGCAAATTTTTTGACTCCGTCTTCCTGTAGCTCATCCATCAATGCACTAGTACTAATCCCTAATGATTCAATATTGTTCTTAACATCATGAGCTTCCTTTAAGCGATCTTCTATCTTTGCTGACATAACTTCTCCATGGTCAACTAAAGCAGCTAACGTTTGATGAGGCATAGTATTTACAGTGTCTGGGCCTACTAACTCCTCTACGTACAAAGTATCCTTATACTTTGGGTTCTTTACGCTTGTACTTGCCCAAAGAGGTCTTTGAACAGCTCCGCCTTTAGACTTTATGTTCTGGAACTCTGGAGAATTAAATATTTTCTTATACTGCTCATACGCCAATCTACAATTAGCAATTCCAAATTCACCTTTCAACTCTGTAGCTTCCGGCGTGCCCACTTTATCAAGCGCTGAATCAACAATTGTATCAACTCTACTTACAAAAAAGCTAGCAACGGATCTTATCTTATCAACTGCTAAGCCTTTTGCTATTCTATTATTTAGCGCTTCTATGTATGTCTTTGCTACTTCGATATAATTATCTACAGAGAATAAAAGCGTGACATTTATACTAATGCCATCTTCTAAACACTCTCTTATCGCTGGCATACATTCTTTAGTGCCAGGAATCTTGATCATTACATTAGGTCGATTTAATCTCGCATTAAGTCGTTTAGCTTGCTTAACAGTTTCCTTTGAATCTCTGGCCAACAAAGGAGAAACTTCTAAACTAACAAAACCATCTTCCCCTCCGCTCTCCTTATAAATTGGAAGCAAAATATCTGCTGCTAATGCGATATCTACTAGAGCCAACTCATCAAATACTCCCTCGACGCTTAGCCCACTGTCCCGCAACGACGCTACCTGCCCGTCATAAGCAATACCTGTTTTTAAAGCGCTATCAAAAATGGATGGATTAGATGTCATTCCTCTAACGCCCCAGTCGGACACTAGTTTTGTAATCTCTCCTTTTAGAAGTAAATCCCTGCTGATATTATCATACCATACGCTTTGACCGAATTTAAAAACATCATGTGAAGGATTTTGAGACATAAGCTTACTCTTAAATTTTATTTTATATTGATTTGAATAGTACGATCTTAATACGTAAATTAAGAGGATAGGTAAAGCAAAATGGGCATCTGCCATATAAGGTAAGGAGGTTAGATAAAATTTTAACCCAAGTATTTGGGTATCTAAATAAGAATTGAAGCTAAATTAGAGGAAGGCGAAGACCCGAATAGACGCCCTATTTTAATGGAGAACCCTCGTGGAGATTTAATAGACTCAAAATACCATTAAGATAAACAGAATAAGAATGCTCTACTTGATATTCTTATCTTTAACTTGCTCACGAATAAACTCCCTTTCCGCTTCAAGAGCAAGTTTTACGAGTCCTAATTCGTAGGCTATTGTTGAATTTAAAAAGCGACCTTCTGATGTTGCTTTTCTCTTTCTCTTTCTTCTAGTGCTTGTCTGATTCATAGTTTTACAATTTGGTTATGAATAATTTTCAATATTTATCGGCTTACCTTCAACAAAAACTTTAGGGTTTTGATCGGGAACTTAAAAATAATCTAGAATAAACCTAAATTACCCCTAAACAACTAAAACACCATTTTAAATCTGTTAAACCCGCACTAGACTTCAGAGCAAGCTTTTATAACCTAGAAACGCCCATTTTATGAAACTTCCACAGACGCTAAAAGTATTATGCTCCTTCCGCCTAACTATGTGCTGCTTAAATTTGTAAAAGATTGTAATAAGTATATTCCTAATAAATAGGCCTTATTACCTCTAGTTTGGCTCCTCCTCTAACATATACTTGGCTAAAAAGCCGCTTAGAATACCGCCTAAGAATTGAGCCGCTAAATAAACCCAAATCATCTCAGTGCCAATCTTTCTAATTACCCAAAGACCTAAGGTAACGGCGGGGTTAAGTGCTGCACCAGAAACACCTCCAATTAGAATCGCGCTAACTGCTACAGTCATACCTATCGCAAAACCAAAGTATGAATTCCCTTTAGTTTTAGGATTGGTTGCAACACAACAAACAACAAAGGCTAATAAGAACGAGAATAAACATTCCGCTGCAAAAACTTGGTCAACTCTAAAGTCTGACACTGACTGAGATTCGTGGTCAATAAGATAAGATATAGGGAATAAACTAACTCCAACTCCGATAAGTTGAGCGCACATATATGGTAGCACCTTACCCCAAGGCAGGTCTCCTCTTATTGCTACTGCAATCGTTACCATTGGATTATAATGCGCTCCCGAGATAGCTCCTCCAGCATAAACCATAATCACTAACATAGTACCAATCGCAAAAGGTGCAACTGGGCCTAACTCAACGGACAGAACACAAATTCCGATAGATAGCATCAAAAACATGGCACCTAAAAACTCTGCAATATATGCTCTCATATCTGGAGGCCCTTTATAAAATTATTATCAATACAACGGTCTTATAATAAATTACCTTACTGCACACTAGAAATAATGATACAATTTAACTAAGAGCTCTCGTAAAAGTACATAAACTATGAAACGCATTGCAAGCACGCACAATTCTAATCAAGAACAGGCCAGAAAAAATAGAGGCTCTCACCTAAAGCTCCTTGAAGAACTTGAAGAGTTGCAAACTCAAGCTCGCCAACCTGAGAGTGAAAATGCCTTAAAAAAATTATCTACTCTCAATAAGCTAAGTATCTCAGAGAGAATCTCCTACTTAGTTGATCCGAACAGTAGCATACTAGACTGTGGGCTACTCACTGGACTAAATAGCTACGAAGGAGTGCCACCTGGAGCTGGACTATTTACTGGAGTTGCATCTATCCAGGGAATCAAAGCAATGATTGTTGCAAACATTCCTTCTGTAAAAGGAGGTTGCTACTTCCCATTAACTGTAAAAAAACATTTACGTGCACAAGAAATAGCTGAGAATAATCACCTTCCCTTAGTATATCTAGTTGATAGTGGTGGAGCGTACCTACCGTTACAATCTGAAGTTTACCCGGATAAATATCATTTTGGTAGAATATTCTACAACCAAGCAAATATAAGCAAAAAAGGTATCCCGCAAATATCATGTGTCCTAGGTTCGTGTACCGCGGGTGGTGCTTATGTACCTGCTATGAGTGAACAAGTGATAATGGTTGATAAGCAAAGTTCCATTTTCCTCGGTGGCCCCCCTCTTGTCAAAGCCGCAACTGGGGAAGATGTGAGCGCAGAGGACCTTGGTGGTGCAAGAGTTCACACCGAAATAAGTGGCGTTGCTGACTATTTAGCAGAAAGCGAATACGAGGCACTTAACAAAGTAAGAGAGCTCTTTAAAAGCTTAGGCAATCGAAGCAATAAACAATACCTTCAACCTTCAAAAGACTCGATACAACCATACTACGACCCTAAAGAGCTTTATGAAATTGTTTCTCCGGATTTTAGGCAACACACATCATCACACGAAATTGTCGCAAGGATAGTTGATGCGTCACTCTTTGATGAGTTTAAGCCAAAGTTTGGCGAGACTCTCACATGTGGATTTGCTCACATTCATGGATTCCTAGTTGGTATAGTAATCAACAACGGAGTTCTCTATAGTGAGTCTGCTTTAAAGGGCGCCCAATTCATTGATATTTGTGACAAAAGGCGAATCCCTTTAGTGTTCCTACATAACATACCAGGATTTATGGTAGGCAAAGAATATGAGCACGGAGGAATCGCTAAAGATGGGGCGAAAATGGTTACTGCTGTAAGTACAGCTACAGTACCCAAGTATAGTATTATATTTGGTGGTTCATTTGGAGCGGGCAACTATAGTATGTGCGGCAGAGCTTATAACCCACAATTTATATACACCTGGCCAAATTCTAGAATTTCGGTAATGAGCGGTTCAACGGCTGGCAAAGTCTTAAGCACTGTCAAAGAAGCTAGCGATACTAAAATTTCCAAAAAAGAACTTCTTAATATTGAGAAGATGACAGAGGAGAAGTATGAAAAAGAAGGAAGTGCCCTATATGCTACAAGCCAGCTTTGGGATGATGGCATAATAGACCCAGCCAATACAAGAGATACTCTTGGTCTAGCATTAGCGACGACATACTTTGATCAAAATAGTAAATCAGAGCCACTAGGCATATTTAGGATGTAACTTAGTGAAAAGAATTCTAATTGCCAATAGGGGCGAAATTGCTCACAGGATAATAAAGACCGTAAACAGACTCGGACACACAAGTGTTGCTCTCAAACTTCCTTCAGATAAAAGCCCCTATTATCTAAAGGAAGCAGCAGAAGTTATAAGTTACGAAAAGGATGACCCAAGACTAAGTTTCCTTGATGAGGTTGCTACTGTTAAGTTAGCCAAAAACAACAATATTGACCTTATACATCCTGGTTATGGATTTCTCAGTGAATCAGGTTCATTTGCTAAAAAAGTAACCTCAGCTGGTATGATTTTTATAGGACCTTCATCGGATACCTTATATAAGCTTGGTGACAAGATTTTAGCTAAAAATATAGCACTCGCTTGCGATGTACCTACTATTTCTGGCTTTAAATTACCCGCAGGTCCAATAGTCAAAAGTACGCTTGCTAGCGCCATAAAAGGCTTGGGATTTCCTTTAATAATTAAAGCCGGAGCAGGTGGTGGTGGACGAGGAATGAGGATTGCTGACAGTATAAGCTCTCTACATGAACTCATACCAGGCGCTAGACTAGAGGCGAAAAGAAACTTTGGTAATGATGAACTCTTCATAGAAACCTTTTTGCAAGAGGTGAAACATATAGAAGTGCAAGTTATCGGTGACAGCTCCGGTGCCCTTATACATCTATTTGAAAGAGACTGTTCATTACAGAGAAAATTTCAAAAAGTTATTGAGATTGCTCCTGCAGTAGATATTAACAATGAAATTTTACAAGAATTATATCAGAGTAGTTTTAAAATAGGTAAAAAATCAAAACTAACGAATGCTTCAACTTTCGAATTCCTCATAGATACTAAAAAAAATAAACATTACTTTATTGAGGCTAATCCACGGCTACAGGTCGAACATACAATCACCGAAGAGATCACCGGCCTAGATATTGTTGAACTACAAATAAACTCAGCTCTAGGCAAAAAGCTCCCAACCCAAAAAAATATTAAGAAAAAAGGCGTTTCGGTTCAAGTTAGAGTCTGTTCGGAAATCCCAGAATTAAACTTTGCTCCTTCCGTAGGAAAGCTAGAGAGTTGGGATACTAATACCAAACTAAATAGTGTCCGTATGGATCTAGCCTACGAACCTGGAGAAACTATCGGATGCAACTTTGATTCACTATTAGGTAAAATCATCGTAACTAAGGACTCCTTGCAAGAATGTTGGGAAGAACTTATCTTTAAAGTACTGCCAACCTCGGTGCCCATTGGCATCAGGACGAATATTCCATTTTTAATCTCTCTCATTAATCATCTTAAAACGAATACTTCAATCCACACCAAATGGATTGAAAACTCTTTCCTAGGAAACTACTTAAAATATTATAATTCTATGGAGGAAAAGATAAAAACAAATGTCTCCAGTCTGTACAAACTAATAAAAAGTAAACCCAAAACTAATGGCACTGACCTCTTTCAAAATGGCCTACTGAGACAAGATATCTATGATCAATATGAGCTCTCTTTAAATATTGCATTACTTGAACAAAACCTATCCCCATCAGACAACAGGCCGATCGACCTCAAACTAATTGAAGATAAAAACAATACTTATATTCAAATAGATGACCAAAGTAGGTTTTACATTTTGACTTCACTTAAAGATGAAAACATAGCTGGTTTTTTTAATGGCATACCTTTTGAAATTTCCATTAAAAAAGCTTCTAACACTAAGCTAACAGAGAATGAACTCGAAGCAGGAAGCAACATAGTGGCGCCTCTACCTGGAACGGTAATTGCGATTAATTGTGAACCTGGCGACAAGGTTACAGCAGGAATTCCTGTTTTATCGATTGAATCCATGAAAACAGAACACAAGCTAGTCCCCAGAAGGGATAGTGTAATTCAAAAAATCAACGTTAAGATTGGTGACCAAGTAGTAAAGGGTCAGAACTTAATTCAATGCAAACCAGGCACAAACAATATTTCTGAGTGAGATTTTTATGGCGATAGACGAAAAAGAACTGGAAACAGAGATATACAGCTTTGGAAGTGATATTCTTGATTCTTTAAAAGAACAAGCTAAAGGTGGGAATCCTTTTAAAAAAGCTGAAAATAAATTGCTGGAATGGACTCTTAAAAACGATGAGATTAAAATCAATCTTTTTCGTTTTGTAGATGTCCTGCCATCCTTAAGCACATCTAAATCCGTAGTGGAGCATGTTCATGAATACTTTCATGATATAAAGGAAAACATCCCTCTCTTTAAATTTGCTCTAAGATTCCCGCCTCACTCTATTTTAGCAAAGATTGGTGCTAAGGCTGTAGAGTCTCAAATTAAGAGAATGAGTAGAAGGTTTATTGTAGGAAGCACCGCCAAAGATGCTATACCCTATCTAAAAAAGCTAAGGCGGAAACATAGAACTTTCACAGTAGATCTACTTGGAGAAGCCGTTTTAAGTGAAGATGAGTCTTTTAAGTTTATAGATAGATATAAAGAATTAATAGAAGAAATTAGTAAGGTCGATTCACAATGGATTACAAAATACTCCCTACCCTTTGAACATTCGAAGGATAAATCAATCTTAAATGTATCGATAAAACCGTCAGCCTTATATTCTCAAGCTAAGGCACAAAATTATGATCAAAGTGTAAACAAATTAACTGAAAAATTCGCAGAACTCTTATTCCAGATCAAATCCTTTGGGGGCGCGGCATATCTAGATATGGAAGATTGTAGTTTTACCGATTTAACTCTTTCAATTATAAAAAAAATATTGCTCTCAGAAGAATTTATTGATTATGAAGATATTGGTTTTGTGCTTCAGGCCTATCTAAAACGGACAGACCAAGATTTAGGGGATCTAATTGGAGTTTTCCAAAAAAGAAACGTTAAAACAAATATTAGATTGGTAAAGGGTGCCTACTGGGACACTGAAGTCATGTTAGCAAAACAAAGATCATGGCCAGTACCTGTCTATGAGAAAAAATCCCATACTGATGCAGCCTATGAAAGGCTCAGCAGACAGATGATTGATGCAAAGGAATACATTTACCCAGCCTTTGCCTCTCATAATCTAAGATCAATTTCTCATGCCATACAATATGCTAGACTCAGCGGAATGAGTAAAGGTGATTTTGAAATACAGACGCTATACGGCATGGGCGATGAATTTAAAGATGAGTTCGTAAAAAGAGGCTATCTGATAAGAGAGTACTCACCTGTAGGAGAATTGCTACCTGGGATGAGTTATCTTGTTAGGCGCCTGCTAGAAAATACTGCGAATGAAGGTTTTCTTAGGCAAACCAATTTTGAAGAACTAGACATAGATCAAATATTAAAAAAACCTGAAGAATAGAAACTATGAATAATTCTAACTCATTTACCAATCTACCGCTTTTAGATTTTGCAATCGAAGAGAATCGGTCGAGACTTACATTAGAACTTGCAAATCTACTTAAAAAACTGGAGGTGGCTCCTTTTATTCTAAATCCAATATATGACGGGATAGATATAGGAGACGGTCCTTCCAGAAAGAATGTTTTACCTGAAAATCATTCGTTAACTGTAAGCGACACTAAGATGGCCAACATACCCCAGTTAGAAGCTATTATCCCTAAAATGCTCCTTGCTTTTGAAAATTGGTCAAGAACCAGTGTAGAACTTCGCGCTTCGATACTAGAAAAAGCTGCTGAGTTAATGGAAAAAAATCGATTTGAACTTACGGCTATAATTATACTAGAAACTGGTAAATGTTGGTCTGAAGCTGATGGAGATTTTTGCGAGGCCGTAGATTTTCTAAAGTACTATGCAATTGAAGCCAGGAAGCTATTTACCACTCAAAAACTTGGAAACTTACAAGGCGAAAATAACACCTACTTCTATGAGCCACGAGGGCTATCTGCTGTAATCTGTCCCTGGAATTTTCCTTTGGCTATCCCCTGTGGAATGTTCGCTGCCTCTATCGTAACAGGCAATACAACAATCCTAAAGCCTGCAGAACAAAGCCCTCTAATTGCTCAAAAGCTATTCACTACATTCCTAGAAGCTGGCCTTCCTGAAAACGTCGCCTGTTTTTTACCTGGAGAAGGTGAAACGGTCGGCGAAGCTATTTCTAAATGCTCTGATATCTCGACAATTGTTTTTACAGGTTCCAAAGAGATTGGCCTTAAATTGATTAGAGAAGGAAGCAATACCGTAGCAGGTCAAAAACATGTAAAACGTGTTATCGCAGAAATGGGAGGCAAAAATGCGATAGTGATTGATAATGATGCTGATGTCGATGAAGCGGTAAAAGGAGTGTTATACTCTGCATTTGCTTATCAAGGTCAAAAATGTAGCGCTTGCTCAAGAGTATATGTAGTTTCAACTGAAGCATTCAAGAACTTTAAAGCAAGATTAAATGAAGCTGTAAAAAGCATAAAAGTTGGACCTGCAAGCGATCCCGCATCTTACTTAGGTCCAGTGATCGACAAAGAGGCCTCTGACCGAATAAACAGAACTATTGCAGAGGCATCTGCTAGACTTACTATTTCAAGCGCTGGGGTCATCGAAAAATCATTACAAGAAAAAGGGTACTACATCCCCCCAACTATCTTTGAAGGTGCGGATGACAATGACTCCATTATAAAGCAAGAAATATTCGGGCCAGTTCTCCATATTCAAACTGTTAAGTCTTTTGAAGAAGGAATATCTAAAGCAATAGATTCTGAATATAGATTAACAGGTGCTATTTTTAGTAGAAGTCCTAAGAATATTGAATATGCAATTAAAGAATTTAAAGTAGGAAACCTTTATATCAACAGAGGTTCTACGGGAGCCTTAGTTTATAGGCAACCTTTTGGTGGAGCTCACATGTCGGGAGTTGGCTCTAAAGCCGGTGGCCCTGACTATCTTAGTCAATTTGTAGTACCAAGAGTAGTTAGTGAGAATACAATGAGAAGAGGATTTGCTCCGACATAAACGGTTCGAAGTGAATTAGGAGATTATTCTTAAGAATTCTTCTTCTAACAAGATGGACACACCTAAATCTTTTGCCTTTTTTAACTTTGAGCCAACATCTTCCCCTGCTACAAGGAAATCCGTTTTTTTACTGACGGAATTTGTTACCTTTCCACCCACCGCTTCTATTTTCGCCTTAGCCTCATCTCTGGACAAAGAAGAAAGTGTTCCCGTCAATACAAGGATTTTACCATTAAAGACATGATCAACAGGTATAGACGTAGAGGCGGGGTAAACTAATTCTATACCTAATTCAAACAATTCTGTCCTAATCTTTTTATATACTTCTGAGGTAAAATAAGAGTGAATAGCCTTTGAAACCTTCGGGCCAATATCATCAATTTCCGATAATTCCTCTAAGGTCAACTGCTCCAAAGCTACTATTGAACTGCTAAATTTAGCTAGGCTCTTAGCAGTCTCTACTCCGACATGCCGAATTCCCAAGGCATAAATGAATTTATGAAATTCAATTATTTTTGAACCACTAATCGCATTTACAATATTAGCGGCGGACTTCTCCCCCATCCTAGGCAACTCTAAAATTTTATCCTCACTAAGTCTAAATAAGTCAGAGGCATCTTCAATGAGATTAGATTCAATTAAAAGTTCTAATACTTTCTCTCCTAGGTTATCAATATCAAATGCGCCCTTACTAACAAAATGTTTTAACTGCTCCAACTTCTTAGATGGGCAGGATATATTGACACAACGCCACTGAATATCCTCCTCCTGTTCCTTTTCGAGTAGGGATCCACACTCTGGGCACTCTATTGGCATCTCAAAGTCTCGTTCATTGCCTAACCGTCGATCAGGAAAACACTTCACAACGGCGGGGATCACATCACCTTGCCTACGAATCAGAACAGAATCCCCGATCTTCAATCCTTTTCTCCTTACTTCATCTTCATTATGTAATGTCGCCCTCCTAACTACTACTCCACCAACTCTAACAGCTTCCAATTCCGCAACTGGAGTAATCACCCCAGTTCGACCAACTTGAAAACTAATATCAAGCAGCTTGGTTACGACTTCTTGGGGGGGAAACTTAAATGCAATTGCCCACCGAGGTGATTTACTTTTTTCTCCTAACTGATTCTGAACCTTTAGGCTATTTACCTTAACTACCAGTCCATCAACTTCAAAGGGTAAGGAATCTCGTCTTTGCATTTTTTGACTAAAATCACTCAAGACCCCATCCATGTCATATACTAAGCTAGTCTCATTAATTATAAAGCCTGCTTCTCTTAAAGAATTTAAAATCTCTAGTTGAGTTAAAAAGGGAAGTTCTTGTTTAGAGTAAAGAGCATACGCAAAAAACTCCAGGGGTCTAGTTTTTGTTATTTCAGGATCTAACTGTCTCAAGCTACCTGCTGCTGAATTCCGAGGATTACTAAAGACAGCTTGGCCATTAGTAAGTCTCTCTTCATTTAATTTCTCAAAAGCATCGATCGGTATAATAACTTCACCCCTCACCTCAATTCTATCAATCGAAGATAAAAAATGCTCTTTGGGTAATATCTTAGGGATCGAATTTAAAGTCAGTAAATTATCTGTAATATCCTCACCTACCTCCCCATCCCCTCTAGTTGAACCTTCGATGAATTTCCCATACTCATACACTAATTCAACCGCTATACCGTCAAATTTGAACTCAATTAAAAAATTATGGGGGCCCAATACTTGTTCATTGAGTCTTCGATTAAAGTCACCGAACTCCTCCTCATCTAAAGCATTGTCAAGACTTAACATAGGTATTCTATGCCGAATAGCTGAAAACGGGCTTCTTTTGGAACTACCCACAAGAACTGTTGGGGAGTGTAAATCTGCCTCTCCAATTTCATTTTCTAGCGCTCTAAGTTCACGCATATACGTATCATATTCTGAATCAGAAAGAGTCGGATCATCTTGACCATAATAGGATTCATTCGCACGCAACAAAAGTTGTTTTAATTCTTTAATTCTAGCTTCAGGCTTCAAAAACATTCTCCCTAAGTATTAAGCCAAACATTGGTCGCATCAAAAAACCTTTCTTTTACTGCATTCCATGAATACTCATTCCTTACATACAACTCACCCTTACGTGCCATCGTTTCCCTTAGATCCTTATCATTAACAATTTGATCTAAAGCTAACTTAAAATCATGGATAGTTCTAAAAGTTAGTCCACCTCCTGATGTCTGCGCATGATAACTTGTTACGGCACAATCACCATGCACTAATGCTGGAACACCAAATAGCCATGCCTCCATTAGTACTATTGAAAAAGATTCATTTAATGATGGCTGTACGAACAAAAGTGCATTAGAAAAGATTCTAGGCTTATCCTCTTCGGATACAAAGCCCAAGTCAATAACTCCTTCAGGTAATTCCTTAACAAAATCTATGTCCCCTGACCCAATCAATAATAAATCTATAGGATCCTCTGCTCCCTTACGATACTCAGAATAACATTCAAATAGATAATGTAAATTTTTACCCGTCTCCTTACGACCAGAATACAATAAGTAGGGCTTATGGTGTGGAGACTTTAGATTTGTTCCTAGGTGAGGGACATCAAACCCCATACCCACTACTCTCCCCTTAGCCTCCAAGCCAGGAATTTCATAAATCTGTTTGGCTAAATCAGCTTCAGGTTGTGCATTCCACATAACTCCCCTAACCTTACGAAATATAGACCTAAATATTGCTTGGTAGGCATATACCTCATCATGTAAACAAGGGACTAATACTGCATTTGAAGGATGCAACAAGGGGCCAAAAAAGGAAGTTCCAAAAAGGTAGGGAGCGTACAGCACTAGATCAAAGACTCGAGCCTTCTCATTTAAAGCAGAATACATTGCCTTTGAATTGACACTATTAGAGATCCAAGCCAACTGATCTTTAACTGAAAGAATGTCTCCTTGATGTAATCTCTGTTCATTCGAAATGAAAATTTCTAAATCTCTCTCATCTACGGAAAAACGATTAACCCTAATGTCATCTTCGATAGTTCTCCCTTCGGAAAGATCATTTTTCCAAGTTCTATGATCACTGGCAGTGGTGGTGAATACTTCTATTTCGGAAATATCACCTCTGACGGCCATCAATAAAGAACGAATTAATGTCTCAGCGCCACCGCCGATACTCGATCCATACCTAGGAATTACCGCAGCTAAACGATTAATCTTGGACATACTCAAACAACTCTCTAAAATTTGCACTTAATATCAAGTTCTTTTGCAATTCTTTTTTCTGAATGAATAACTCTTCTTTGACAACCTGATCTTCACTATCTATTCGGTCTAATACTCTAAATAATATATCTTTTCGATTCTTAAAAACATCTCCCTTTTTTTGTGTGTTTTTAGAGAAGGAATCAGAAAGTAAATTTATTAAATCAGATGCAAACCGCGAAGCTAAAACAAATCCCGAAGTAGTTTCATTGCATTTTAAAGAATAAAGAATCTCTGGAATAGTACTTTTCCTCGTATGATATAGGATGCCATTATTAAAAGACAACTCAGCGCTAAGTACCTCAGGGACTGAAATCTTCTTTCCTCCGATCATTGCATGAATCAATAATGGAGGTATCCCCTGAGTACTTGTAATATCCGTCAATACGATAGAATCAAGGGTATCTAAAAGTGTCTTATTTATATTATCCTGTTCTAACTCACAAATACTAATCAAACCTTCACCGTCCGACTCTCCAATAAAGTAGGCTGGATATGCTAGCGATCTATATGATTCAATCCCTGAGCAACTGATAACTTCCTTACTAGACATCGAAAATGGGCTATTCAATAAAAATAGGATGTTCGAAGTATCTTTTTTAATAAAAGTCTTAGAACCGTCGGCTTCTAAATAGTCGCATATCGGTAATAACTTTGACTCAAACTTAGATTTCTTTAATTGATCCAATATTCTATTCTCAAACACGACACTCTTAGATTGTTCACTAGAAGGATTTAAGCAGTTGAAAATCTCGGAATATATTTCGACAGATCGGCCAAGAACTATTTGCTTTCCTATACTTACAGAGGAACTTGGGTAGAATTCTTTCATCTTAAGATCTACTCCTACTGGATCAGTAGAATGAAACAATGAAGATAGTTCCATCTTTAACATTGAGGCATCCTGCATAACAACAACACCAGGATAGGAATCCCTTACCCACTGATATATATAGGACGGACTAGAATTATCCATTAAATATACGAATAGATCGATTTGTATTTCCTTCAATACAATCGGCAAACTATGGAGATGATAAAATGAAAAATCTCTGGAGTTCGATAAGGAGATGTTGCTAGAATACTGATAGTTTGTAAAATATAGCACTCTACAATTATCTTCAATTTCAATCTTATCTTTTCTGAAATCAAGGATAGATTCTAGAATCAGATTGGAAGAATTTAAGATACAAGTGGGATCTGGTCCCACAATCGCAATATTCTTTAATTTACCTATGACAGTTCCTGTATTCATCATATCCCCCATTAACATAGTGGATATCTAAACACTAGTCTGCAATATCAGATATAAACTTTCAGAAAATTACTATTAATTACAAATTGGCTAATTTCTTTTTGTTAGACCTACCATACTTTGAAATCTTGGAAGTAAGAGGTTTAGTAATGGGAATCATCTTACCTTTATTGTCATTGGTCTCTGAAACACCAACATCCAAGTCTGCCTCTTTACGCTGACGCTCTTCCTCAAGTCGTTCGCGTTTTACCTTGCGACTATTTATATATAAGAAGAACAAAGGTAAACTTCTAACAACAATTAATGCCAAGACCATGATTAGGATAATCCCAACACCCACTCTCTCGACGAACTCACGTAAACTTGATTTATCCGATATCCCTGAAAGATAATCTGAAAAGCCTATCTTCTTACCACTCTGATCGACAAGAGTTGATTTTGATTCCATCTGAGCGATTTGTTTTAGCTTACTTAACTTCTCTTGCTCTATATCAGCGATGCGATTTTGCATCTCAACAATATAAGGACTCTGGGGGAAATACTCTCCAAACTTCAAGGCTAATGCCTTTGCTTTTGATATCGCATTCCCTTCAATCGCATCCTCAAAACACTTCATATAGAACAATGTAAATCCAGATGTAAAATCCTCAGAGACTTCCATCAATTCTATTTCACGACCGCCTTGTAAAAAATGTTCCTTCAACTCAAGTCTATACTTAGGAGAAATCTCCTCTCTTGCAAATTTCAAGACCCCATTATACACGCTAATTACATCGGGTGTTATATACTCTTGTTTAACACTAGCTAAAAGTAAAAGCTGTGTTTCCAATTGTTTCGGCTCGCGTTTTGCATAATTTACAATAAATTGAGAACGTAGTCGTTCAAGCCAAAGAAGAAAAGATGGATCACTCGTAACAACAATATCTAGATTAATTCTAGGGGAGTATGCCTTTGGTGTAATAGCCTGAAAAATGGTACTAGCTTCCGTACTAAGCTCATAAAGTTCCTCCTCTACACTAAAAACTTTACCCATCGTACTTGCATGATAAAGTGCTGTAAACAACAGCGCTGAGGTCTCAAGATATCTTCCTAATTCAAAATTAACGACTTTGATACTATTCAGCCATCTTCTAGCTTCGGAAACGTCAGAACCGTAAGAAGATAAATTATCCTTCCACAACACCCAATCTGAATCGCTAAACTTAGTAACCATAGTTTCCAATGCAAAACTATTTAGCTCGGTTGAGATGGCCATATACAATTGTGGATTACTCCTTAGGCTCTCTGAACGTATGAGGTTAAACTCTCCACTTGTTGAGGAGGTAGAAATTTCTTCTTTTAAGTTCTTAAGCATTGCGCTTTTAAGCGTAACAGGAGCATTCAGTCTAGCTCTTGCAGGTTTAGGCAGATGAGAGTCTCTCTTTTCTTCAACGGCAGCACCTAACACTAAGGCTAAAGCAAAGCCAAGTGCAAATAGCCCTGAATATATAAGTGCTCGCATTTCCTATAAAAACTAAAATTAACTGTTATAAAAACTCACCAATAATCCACTTATTGTGTAGCTAATTAGAATGTTAATCAAGTCAATAACATTAAAGACTAAAAGAATCAACTTTAGCCCTGTCCCTATAGTTTACAGGTTCCCTTAAAAATCGACTAAACGAGCCACACCTAACAATCAGGACGAAATAGAAAAAACAATAGTAATTTTAAGGCTTTGATAGTAAAGCGCGGACTTTATTATCCGAAGAGCTATTTAAAATACTTTTAATCCGATTTAAACGTGAAGGTAAAACTTTTGATCCATTAGATGAACTAATAGAATCTAAGGCTAGCTTTGCTAGCTCAACGCGAAAGGACTGATCTGGAATTTCATTTAAATTAGCCAATATAACAGAGCAAAGTCCCAAACTTCCAGAATCAACAACATCATTCCGCAGTATCTCCTTTACATCTTCCCTACTACTAAAACTTAGTAGTAACTTTACAGACCGAGTACTCAAATAGGGAGGAGAATCAGTCTCCCTAAATTCAATTAGATCAGCTACAATTTTATCCTCATCACCAAATACAGCAACTAGTTCGGATGCAGGCACGCTAAAATGACGCCCACTTAACTCAACTTCTAAAGAACGAGTATTTTCTGCATAGACTTGAGAGCTGCACGTTAAAATAGTCAAAATCAAGAACTTAGATAATGCGGGTGGAACTAATTTCATCGGAACTCCAAATAGGCTGTTTGGGGGAGAGGCTCCCCCAAACAAATATTAACTTTAAAGAACTGCTTCTTTTAAAGCTTTTCCAACTGTGAATGCAACTTTCTTCTTTGCAGAAATTTTAATTGCTTCCATAGTTTTTGGGTTAATACCCATTCTTGCTTTAGTCTTCTTAACTTGAAGTTTTCCAAGTCCAGGTAGAACAATTTTATAACCGCTCTTCAATGCTACTTGAATCATTTCACTAAAAGAATCATAAAACTCTTTTGTAACTTTTCTCTTCTCAAAGCCTAAGAAACTAGTCATGCTATCCAATAACTCGCTTTGAGTATATTGAGATGTTTTAGTGTTCTTTGGAACAACTAGAGAAGGCTTAACTGGCTCTACTACTAGAGGTCTCTTAACCTTAACTGGCTTAGGAGCAGCTACCTTTTTTACTACTTTTTTAGCTTCTACTTTTTTAGCTGCTTTTTTCTTTGCTGGTTTCTTTACAGCTTTCTTAGCTGGTGCTTTCTTAGTTGCTACTTTTTTAGCTGGTGCTTTTTTTGTAGCAGCTTTTTTAGCTGGTGCTTTTTTAGCTGGTGCCTTCTTTACTGTTTTTTTACTTGCTACCTTCTTAGCAGGTGCCTTTTTTGCTACTTTCTTAGCAGGCGCCTTCTTAGCTGGACTTTTTTTTGCTGCTGTTTTTTTAGCAGGAGCTTTCTTTTTAGTTGCCACGGAAATCCTCCGATAATGAATTATTCAGTTAAACGAAATTTTTTATAAAAAATTCTACCTCTAGCTACTGCTAACAAGGGCCTCTGGTCAAGTTAAATTTTGAGGGCCTTAAAATTCTAAACTCGTTCTTTATGCCTTTCCCGTCCCCAACTATCGACATTTCAGAAGCCAATCAAAATCAAGAAGCTCACTTTTTTACTACTTAGCGTAGCAAGAAGTACATAGAACAATTCTCTATCCCCGAGGGCTTCATCGGTACTCTCAGCACTAATAACTATGCTCAGCATACGAACATAAGAAAGGGATACAGTATCGGAAGAAAACTCTCTAAAACTCTATGATATTAAGAGGTTCTAGAGTTATCAACTTTTAAAGTTGAGTCAATCAACTCTACATATTGAGCAGTCACTGCCTCCCATGAAAAGACATCGACAGACCTTTTGAATGCGAGGCTTTTTAACTCAAGTCGTCCCTCTGGGTGCTCTATTACATTCCTTAGAGCGGCATGAAGCTGGTCGATATCATTAAAATCATAATAAATGCCGGTTTCATCAATAGTTTCTCTATGCTCTGGAACATCATTTGCTATGATATAATTAGCAAAGCCCATTGCCTCCACTAGTGCTGGATGGGTCCCACCCACTTCCGTTGCTTGAATATAAACAAAAGCTGCTAATTGTAGCGCCTCATATTCTTCTGAGAACCGATACCCCAAAAACTTAACTTCCTCCGGTGCTAGAGATTGAATAAGCTTTTTATACTCTTTCGCATAGGGTGCATCCCCAACAATCACGAGTGGATAACTCAACCTTACTTCTTTAGGCAACATTGAATATGCCTTAATTACCTTATCAGCATTGTTCTCAGGTTCTAGCCTACTTACATATAAGATATACTCACCAGCTTTAACTCCATAAGAATCAAGTAGAGCACTCTGACTTGCTGAGAGAAAGCTATAGTCATCTTTTATTTTTTTTGAAGCGATCTCAGGGTCAATCACCCTAGCCCCATACCTAATTACAGCAGAACACACGCCAAACCTATCTCTATAATAATCATCGATATAATCTGCGTCGGTAATAATTCTACTTGCAAATAAGGAGGAACAAGCCTCTCCCAAAGCATACCAAATTTTACCAAAGATATTCCACTTTCTCCTTTCCTTCTCTATCCCATCAACATTTATCAGAAGGGGGATACCTAACAATCTAACTATAAATGCAAAAGGGCTATTCGCTGCATTACATAAAATGACACAATCTACACGATTCAGAATAAGATCAAAGAAGGCAAATAAAGAGTGTAGCGGGGTTTCAAAGTATTTATGTTTAACGGCAGGAAGAAGGATTGATTTAATGCGCAAATATTCCGCCTCCTCTCTAAGAGGGTATTTAGAATGATACTTTCTTCCGTATACTCGGACCTCATAATCTAAATCACAAAGCCTACGACCAAGCTCTTCTGCGAAAGTCTCAAATCCGCCATATCTAGCTGGGACTCCACGCGTACCTATTATCGCTACTTTTGGTTTAACTTTCATCAAAGAAATGCCTTGCTAATATTAAAACTAAACACCACAACGCTAGCTCTCGTTACGAAGTCTCGTTAATAATGCGGGCTAGTCTGGTACAAATTCAAAGCTTCTACTATACTGCTTGGGAAATGAATTACAGTTTAGAAAATTCAATTATTGAAATAGCAGTATAGGTAGAAGCTGTAAAGCAATGAGTAATATGCATACTTACTGACCTAAACTTAAGGCGGACTCTTTGGCCCGTAATAAAATTGCGATGATGAGATAATTCAGATGTACAACTTTACAAGAGAATATACCGTACCTTCGTGGAGCATGAAACCTAGCATCTGCATCCTAATACCTGTTTTCAACCATGCTCAATATATTGAAGTATCAATTAACTCCATCCTAGAACAGGTCCAAAATAATCAGTTCTGGAAAAATCTAAAGATTAAAGTACTAAATGATGGGTCAAAAGAGGAGATTCTTCCACATATAAAAAAATTCATCGAATTGGGACAAATTGAGTTCATAGAACAGCTCAACAAAGGATTGCCTTCGGCTTTAAACGAACTTTATAAATGGGAATTCAAAGATGAGAATCAAGTAGATTATATTACTTGGCATTCTGCTGACAACCTATACTTGCCCAATAGTCTAAACACTATGGCCACATTTCTAACTGCGAATCCTGATCTTGACTATACTTTTGCTAATGTTCAACTGATTGATGCAAATGGAATGGAATTAAAGGAATCTAACTATCGTAAACCTGACCAATCTAAAGAAAACACTTCGATTTTAAATTTAGACTACCCTACGGAATTACTCTCTGAGTTTAATGATAACTTTATAAATGCATGCTTTTTAGAAAAAAGATTGTCTTGTACTCTTACTCAACTATTCAAACCCGATTGTAATGGGTTTGAAGATTATTTACATTGGTTGAATATGTCATTTCTAGGTAAAGGCAGACATTTAAATAAAGTTAAACCTCTATACCAATACCGCCTCCATAATGACTCACTCACCTCCACAATAGTAAATGAAACCCTTGCCAACAAACAAAAAATTTATTTTGATAAGTTGATACCACATTTTATAGAAGCACATAATCAAGAGTACGGAATAAAAGGCAAAGCAGTATTCCATATAAATAGTTCAAATGTCCTCTCTAGCTACCATGACGAACAATCTGCTCATCTACATACAACCCACTCCCAGCATCAGAGAATTAGTGCCAAAGTTCATCTTACAGAATATGGCAATCGCACAATTATTCCAGGTAGCTTTGAACCACCGAAGGTAATCCAAAGAGCTAGGGGTAGATACTTGGGTCTGTTTGAAGATGAATATGAACAAACCGGAAGAGTTATAATATTCACCCCCGATGATTTTAATAAATTCAATGGATTAAAGGAAGCGATCCTAGAATTTATTAGTAGCCACAAAGACCTCGGCATAGTTTTATTTTGCGGAACGAAGGCAAGTCGCACTAATTCTGACCACCTTTTCTTAGCAAGCAATTTAGCAAAAAACCTAAGGATAGTAGATTCTCAAGAATGTACTAATGCAGAAGAGAGAGCGATAATTCTACTAAATGCCCTAGGAAGTTGCGATGCGATAATCTCAATTTCTGCTTTCATTCGAAATTTAACTACTATTCTTAAAGAAGAAACCTATTTGTACAATGATTTTTGTGCAGAGGCCGCACTTGCCGCCGGTGCTGGTAGAGCACTTCTTTGTCCATCAATTGTTCCTCAGTCTATCAGTGGGCCACTTCCACACGTACTATCTTGGGATAGTACATCTTTCCTCCCCACTAATATTAAATCCCTTAAAACAGAGTTAACTAATGCACATTTCGACTCTATTTTAAGGCTATTTTCCAGTGATAATATCAAAAAGAAGCAAATTGGAAGTATTATTCCTATTTTTAGATAGATAATCTGTAATATTTTCTTGTTGTAATGCGTCTAACAGCCTATTATCCCGTACATTCTAATTAGCTTGCTAGCTTAGAATGTGATTATAACCGTATCAACCGAAGGTGTACCTACTAAAACTTATGATTCAAAATATGTATTTAAAAAACATTCTAACGAGAAGCACTCTACTTGCAGGTGTAGCTACTCTATCTTTTACTCAGTCCGCTTTAGCAGCTGACCTTGATCAAGGTGCATTTGACAAGGCGATGGATAAATACCTTTCTAATGAAAAAAATGTAGAAAAGGTTAGCAACTCTATTCAAACATTCTTCACTAAAAAAAGAATGGAAGAACAAAAGAACGCAGCTCAAGCAGAGTCTCAGAAATTAGAAGACCAGTTCAAGAATCCTGTAAAAGTTGACATCGGGAATAGCCCGACAAAAGGTCCTAAAGATGCCAAAGTTACGGTTGTTGAATTCTCCGATTTCCAGTGCCCATTCTGTTCAAAGGGTAAATCAATCGTCGATGAACTCGTTAAACTTTATCCTAATGATGTTAAAGTAGTTTTTAAAAACCTACCTCTTGAGTTCCATCCACAAGCCTTACCTGCCGCCAAAGCTTCACTAGCTGCTGGCAAACAAGATAAGTTTTGGGAAATGCATGACTACCTTTTTGATAACCAAAAAAGCCTAGCTGATGGATTTTATGAAGAAGCGGCAAAAGCGCTTAGTTTAGATTTAGACAAATTTAAAAAGGACTTTGCAGATCCAGCGATTGAAGCGGCTATTCAAAGTGACCTTGCTCAGGCTAAAAGCCTTAATGTTCAAGGTACTCCAAACTTCTTTGTAAATGGAGTAAACTTAAGAGGTGCTTACCCAATTGAGGACTTCAAGCAAATTGTGGACAAATGGTTAAAAATGAAAAAATAGTGCGTCCTAATCACTATAAATTTTAATGCGTATTTCACTGCGCATTAAAATAAAAAAGGGGGAGCTTTCAGCTCCCCCTTTTTACGTCGCGAATATATTAATATTCTAGTGCCCCACCAGGATCTCTCCCCTTAAAAAACTTATTCAATCGATCAAATACATTAACAAGCAACTCTGGCAAGCCATCCCTGGAATGAGCAGAAACTTGCAGTCCTCCGATGGTATTTTGTAACGAGCCTTTCTCAATTGCAGATAACTGATCGCACTTATTAAGAACAAGGATCGTTTCCTTATCCACATACCCAAGCTCAACCAAAGTATCATTTACAACTTTTATGTGTTTTTTTATATTCTCTTGAGAAGCATCAACTACATGCAACAAAAGGTCCGCCTCCCCAACTTCCTCCAATGTAGCACGGAATGCTCCAATAAGTTCATCTGGTAAATTCCGAATAAAACCAACGGTATCAACAAAAATCATCTCTACTTCATTAGGGAATCTCATGCGCCGACTGGTTGGATCAAGAGTAGCAAAAAGTTTATTCTCTACAAATGCTTCACCTTTGGTAATAGCATTAAGGAGAGTAGATTTGCCTG
Organism: uncultured Bdellovibrionales bacterium; assembly: GCA_964353175.1. Classification (GTDB taxonomy): domain Bacteria; phylum Bdellovibrionota_C; class UBA2361; order SZUA-149; family DAOLCO01; genus JAIYCX01. The sequence continues at coordinate 63,951 of CAYGUX010000003.1, forward strand.
CATTTGTATAGCCTATAATAGCAATACAAGGGACCCCTCTTTCTTGCCGTCTAGATCTTCTTAAGCCCCTTTGTTCAGAAACATTTTCAATCCTTGATTCTAAAAAAGTAATACGGTCCCTAACTCTACGTCTAGAAATTTCTAACTTTGTTTCACCAGGACCACGCCCACCGATACCGCCTGACAAACGACTCAATCCGGAGTCTCTTTCAGTTAATCGGGGCAAAGTATATTTAAGTTGGGCCAATTCTACTTGCAATCGACCCTCTGCTGACTTTGCTCTTGCTGCAAAGATATCCAATATTAACAAACTTCTATCAATGATCTTTAAATCTGTGAGTTTTGCAATTGCTCTCAACTGGCTGGGAGATAATTCAGAATCAAAAACTAATATTTCCGCACCTCGATCTAAGGCTAATAATACTAATTCTTCTATTTTACCTTTCCCCATTACCGTGCGAGGGTCAATCTCTCTTCTTTTCTGAATAAACACATCCGCTACATCAACTCCAGCGGTCCGAGCCAACTCCTTAAGTTCCTCCATTGAATACTCGGAATCCTTCATGGAACTAGAATAGACCCCAACTAATATAGCTCTATCTTTTTGTACCTTTCTAGATTCTTTTACATAACTTGCCTGATGTAGGGCATCTAACTCCAGAAAAAATTCAGATAACCTAGTATCAATTGAAGACCAAGCCTTACAAGAAACTATATCTGTATAGGATCGCTTATCATTAATTGTTTGTTCTATGTTTAAGAATGCAATAGAACAGCCGGTTGTATTACCTGCGTGATCAACTGCGATTTGACAGACTAAGTCCAACCGTAATTTCTCCAAGTCGGTAATTAAATCTTGTGGAATAACTGGGGCGCTAATCGATGCTGTTTTTTTTAAGTTGCCAAGCAAGACACTAGAGAGCGAGCTATACTCACGGACCTCTCTGCTCCACTCCAATATATCTGACATAGTAAAAATGACTAGTCTGAGTTTTCTTAAACGACTAGTATCTAGTCGATATCGACCTAAATCGGGCAGATAAATTCTGCTCTTAGTACCGACAGTAGCGGATTCAACCCGCCCATCTCTACCAATTAATAGCCCTATGGATCTTGAGATATCCTTACAGACAACAGCCGCCTTTTTGGAGGTTTCACGGTCAAAAATGTCATTGGGGCCAGACCTACGCCCAAGGAGGCTCTCTAAGCTTTTTCTTTCTCTAGGAGAAAGTCCTTTTAATTCACCAGAAAGTGCCATCTTCAATAATGCCGAATACTTATTCCATAGATAATATTTGATTCACACATATCTCACATGTACCTTAATAATGGAAGATAAGGGCACAGTATCAATATAAGGAAGAATTACCATTTAGGATGAAATAGCTCACTATGGCGAAATCGTTATTAGAAAGTAGTTTAGACTTCAATCCCTTTAATCAAGTAATTTCGGCTAGACCACCAGAGGTAATTAGCAATAAGAATCCTCGTTTTAGACTACGAGCATGCAATAGTGAAAACTATAACGACATCGCGTCAGTCCTTGAACTATTTCAAGCTCACTATGGGAAAAGCCATCCCCTACCGAAAGCTTTAACTGATACCTTCTGGAAAAAACCTGAATATGCACTTAGTGGTGAAGAATTCCTATCACTGATAGTAGAAGATTTAGATACGAAAAAAACTGTGGCACATATAGCCCTAGCATTTCGGAACGAAGATCAACATGTTGAAATTCTATTACCTGCAATAGATCCAGCATACAGAAACTCTTTAAGTAGTTTATTCAATATATTTTCAACGAAAATTTCGGATATAATTGTTCGCAAAAAATGGGAAAGATTACTTTTCCTGTGTTCCACTTCAGACCCACTCCTACAGATAATAGCACACTCCTACTTATCTGCTAAGGCCATTGCTTTTCTAAATAGTGGTATCAGTTGCGCTGCTACGTCTCACCTTGAGTCAAAGGTCGTGAAAATCAAAGAGCAAATAAAGTGTCCATATATCCTTTTGAGTTCAAGTATAGCTAGTTCTAAAATTCTAGAGCCTATTTATGTCCCTAAAAGTCTAAAGCGCTTCGTCAATAAAAGAGCAAAATTAATGCGTATAACATTTAGTTATGGTGAAGAAAATGTAGAAAGTCACCTCCACTTAGTTTCCAGTGAGAGACAAACTGATACAGCTAGTCCGATTAAACGCCATCTTCAATTCACCAACAGAGGGCTATATGGTATTGGAATCGTAGATTGCTACCCTAGCAAAACCAACTCCGTTAATCATTTACTCATTAAGGCGATTGGCAGACTTCAGAGTAAGTCCAAAACGAGCCTAAGCCTGAGAGTATGTCTAAACACCCCAACTTCCCCATATTTTATTCAATCACTTAAAATTTTCGGTTTCATTCCTTCGGGTATAGATATAAAGGAAAAGCGAATATTCCTTATATTAAGTGAACTCGCCCCAGACTCAATGTATGGAGCGACTTTATTCTCAAGCGAGGCCAAGACTTTAAGAGAAGATATTCTTCGGAGACGCTGGGCTGAGTAATAGTCCGTCACTAAAAAATACGATGAAAAAAGCAATCCAGATCAACCTATTTTCAGTGGGTTATGCCCATCTGGGAGCAAAAGCCATTAAACCTTTGATTCGTATAGGTAAGCAATAATCAAAGGTTTTAATTATGGTAACTGCAGAAATTCTTCCACACATGTACTCGGCTGTAAATCTTTTAGAAACTCAAATAGAAGAAATTAGCACCACTAAAGAAAAAATCAAAGTCAATCTTTGTTCGATTGAAAGCTTTGAAGGCACATTAAGAAGCATGAAATTAGCAGCGCACAATCTTCAAGTAGCAATTGCTAGTAAAAACACTCTAGAAAGCTACCGACAGGTACAAATATTTTATGGTTTATTAAGAATGATGAGACCAACTCTATTTAGTATGCTAGGCATGGAAGAACAAAAGACGGATAAAGAAGGCTTATGTTAATATATTTAGCAACAGCACAGGCGATGTGCTTAATATATGAGATTTACAAGTCTCAAAACTAAATCTTAAAATCTTGACCTAGATAATACTTTCTAGCAATATCTGAGTTGGCAACTTCAAGTGCAGGACCATCTACCAATACATGACCGTCACTTAATATATATGCTCTGTCACAAATCCCCAAAGTTTCTCTTACGTTGTGATCCGTTATCAAAACTCCAATCCCTTTCTCTTTAAGTACAGTAACTATTGTTTGCAACTCAGAAACAACTATTGGATCAATACCTGCAAAAGGCTCATCTAAAAGAATAAATTTAGGAGAGGTTGCTAGCGCACGTGCTATCTCGACTCTGCGCCTTTCTCCTCCAGACAATGAATATGCTCTAGATTCAGCAACTTTATTTAATTGAAGTTCTTCGATCAGCTCCTGACATCGTGATTCTCTTAGGTCTCTGTCCTGAGAATAGGTGGGCAAAATCTCAAGTACTCCGATAATATTCTCTCGTACCGTCAACTTCCTAAATACAGATGCTTCCTGAGGCAAGTAACTAATTCCCTTTAAGGCCCTCTCATACATTGCCCGACCGGTAATATCCTCTGATCCTAAGAATACAGTGCCATTTTCTGGTCTAACTAGTCCAACCACCATGTAAAATGTAGTAGTCTTACCTGCACCATTTGGTCCAAGTAAGCCAACGACTTCTCCTGCCTTTAAACTTAAAGATACATCCTTAACAACAGATCTACCTCCATAGCTTTTCCCTAAATTCGTACAACTAAGTTCAAGAACTTCGTTAGTATTGGTAATCATTCTTTTAAATCTTACTTAGCTTCATCAGTTTTTATAACTTTCACTCGCACATTCCCCTCAGCCTCACTTTTATCTTCATCTACGTACATAATGATCTTATCCGCAACTAAAACATTACTGCCTCTGGCCAATTCAGGGTTCTCTGTCAATTCTATCTTTCCGCTTTTTAGATTATAAAAAGCTCTATTAGATGTCGCCCTAGTTTCTGGAGGACGTGTCACTACCACATTCCCCTGACATACTATCGTTTCTAACTCCTGATTCTCTGCATACTTACCGACCATAATATCAGTAGTGATTTCAACATCTGCACGCTTAATTTTAACATTGCCTTTATATGTGAAAATTCTTTCTTTAGAATTTAAGCTCAAAGTATCAGACTGGATAAAAACGGGACCTTCCGAACTTTGTCCAGAAAATGCATTCTTCATTGCAGACCCAGCCTTATCTTGAGAGAATACTGGATCAATAGCTAACAATAGTTGACTGAAGAGAAGTGCTTTCAAAATTATATTAAAAATATTCATATTTAAGGGAGTTTTATTTTTTCACACTTTTAATACTCAAAGGCATCTTTGCACTAGACTCAAATTTTGATTCTATATTACCTCTGATTAATATTTCATCGGTCAATGTATTCACGTCAGAAGAATCCCCTTGAATCTCGTAACCTGGACCATCTATATATACATGGTCAGGACAAGTTAATCGAGACTCTCTTTCCACATACTCACTTACGGTTGTCCTAATCACGGCTCCACCACCACTTATAATTTCTACGTCGCCCTCTAAGAAGGCACTCTGAACGACACCCTCTACGACTGTTAACCTACTAGTTTTTGCCTTAATTAGAGTAGGTTTTTCGTTGCCCTTATCAAAAACAATCACATCTGGTGCAGTTAAATTAATAACACCACTTTCAGTTGAGTATTCAGCCCTACTCGCTTTGATATTCCACTTTGCTTTACTATTTACGTATTCGGTTCTATCAAAATCCCTAAATATAGCTCCTGCCGGTTTATTATTTGATTTTATTTCCGTTAATGCCTCAGTGATAGCGCTAGTGGACTGGCTGACTCGCGTAGGTGAATAAAAAAATAAAGATAAAATAAAAATGCTAAGATAACTAATCCCAATATAGAACCCCAATCTCTGCAATACATTATCAACAGGGATACTTAAGCTCAGAATCTGCATGGGTTTAATTAAATCCTATTAAAATCTCGAGCGAGTAACCATACTGCTTTAATATCTTCTAATACTCTTTTTAAGTCTCCAATAGGAAGCATATTAGACCCGTCAGATGGCGCATTAGATGGGTCTTCGTGTGCTTCCATAAATAAAGCATCTATACCATAGGCGACCCCAGCCCTTGCCAATTGTGGTACATACTCACTTGCCCCACTAGTTTTCCCACCAGCACCGCCTAAACTTTGAACGGAATGAGTGACATCAAATACGACTGGGCAACCTAACTTAGACATCATAGAAAATGACTTGAAATCAACGACTAAATCTCTATATCCAAATGAAGCACCTCTCTCACAAAATAAAATTTCGCTGTTACCTGAATCTTTAATTTTATTTGCAGCATACTGCATATCATCTGGATGAAGGAACTGTCCCTTCTTAATCATTATTGGTTTTTTTGTATCTCCTGCAGCAACTAATAAATCAGTCTGCCTACACAAAAACGCAGGTATTTGAAGGACATCACACACACTTGCAACAGTTGTAACTTGTTCAGGCAAATGAATATCTGTAATTACAGGTAAATTAAACTCACTACGAACCTCATCTAATATCTTCAAAGACTCATCCATACCGAGTCCCCGAAAGCTCCCTCCACTGGTTCTATTAGCTTTATCAAATGAAGATTTAAATATGAGATTAAACACTTGCTCAGGCCCAGATACCTCAGTAACAATTTTAGATATTGCCTCAGCATGTCGAAAAATAGATTCCCTAGATTCAATCACACAAGGACCAATAATTAGCCCAAAACTCTTCCTATCACCGATAGTTACCATTGAGCCATTAGGACCATGGATTGAAACCGTCTTCATATTTATACCTTAATTACCTACTTAGATAGATTGACATATCGCTTGCCCAAGAGGCGACTAAACAATAGGGGCAGATACCATCTTAAATAATTAGGGAGCCATTTCCAAACTAAAAACTTACTTTCGCCCTGAGTTCTATCCCACCACTCTGTCGGAATTTGTGTGATTTTTTGCCCAGCGAAATATGCCTTGCCAGTTAGTTCCAAGGCAACTTCAAATCCACCTTCACTTTCTATTTCTTGTTTTGCTACCCATTCCCCATCATATAACTTAAAATTATTTGTAGGGTCAGAGGTTGGAAAGCCTAGTATCGAAAGAGCCACTCCTGAAAATCTAGACAGAAGTCCCTTAATTAGTGGTCCACCATGTAACTTACCACCCTTCATGTACCGAGAGGGACTTACGATAATAGAATCCTGCCTCCATAAAGAAACCATTTCGGGAATAACAGAAAGCTTATCAGAGTTGTCTGCCATGATTACTATTAAAGGTCCTTTCTTCGCATGTGCGAATATCCACCTAAGAGCATTTACGACTCCCTTGCCGTACTGATTCTTATCTGCACGAATCCTCGCATCAGATTTTGACAACTCCAATATATATGGAAGTGAGGTATCTGAATCAATATCATATACGAATCTGAGTTCATCAAAATCAATCTGATTAGTAACCAGTGATTGATACAGCGTAACTACAGAATCACCCTCATTATATACCGGGGCCGCCAATTGGATAGAATAATCTCTACTTGGTTTGGATTTTTCGATGCTATTACTTATCCCGCTCACTCTAAATAGTTCCTAACTTAACCTGCTCTGTAACCCAAGGAATAACTTCATCCAACAAATCACTTAGCGAAGTTGTAGCCTCAAACCCTAGTAAGTCTTTAGCCTTTTGGCAATTTGGAACTCTTAGTTGAACATCATACTCATAAGGCTTATCAGATACTAATCTAAGAGGAACATCTGGTCCTTTAATTTTTGCCCAAATAACTTCTGCTAATTCTTTAACATTAGTTGAGACCGCTGTTGAGATATTAAAATCTTCGTTTATTGCGTTCTCATGCTCAACACAAACTCTAATGCCTTTTGCTAAGTCCCCACCATAAGTATAATGACGAACTTGGCTTCCATCTCCAAGAATATGCAAAGGATCTTGACCTTTTACAATCTTCTGAATGATGTCTGGGACTACATGACTCATTGCCAATTTAACATTTCCAGACATAATGTCCGTATCGGATAAAGCTCTACGCTCTCCTACACCAACACAATTAAACGGCCTAACGATAGTATATGGAAGTTTATATTGCTCATAAGCACCTTTACAAAAATATTCACAAGCCAATTTTTGAAACCCGTATGTACTTAAAGGAGGCGGGCATTTACGTTCATCTCCTTCACTAGACGGGAAAGTATTAGCAGACTCAAAGACCATGCTTGAGCTCAAAACAGTAATCTTTTTAAGAGTCCCTTTTTTAAAAGCAGCAATAGCGGCATCAAAGGTGGATGCCATTACTCTTTCATTTTCGGCCATTAGATCATAAGCAAACTCATGAAAATAACTAATACCACCAATCATCGCTGCGCATGCTAATAGATGATCACAACCTTCGAGAAGTTCTGTCATTAATCCTACATTCTTCGCATCACCTTCGGTGAAATGATAATTTGGATGATTATCGTAGGACTTCTCTACTCGTCCATACTTTGAATAGTTATCAATTCCAACAACTGTCCAATCATTTTGTAGAAACTCTTCTACTATATACCCACCAATAAATCCTGCAGAACCAGTAACTAAAATTTTCCCCTTAGACATAAATCCTCTTCTTACTATTTTATTATTATATTAAAAATTACGCTATTTTTTGACGTTTAGTTTCTTCTGCACCTTGATGTGTACCTGGATACACATTTAAATCTGGCCTATTAAAAATCCCCCAAACGTCGATACAAGGAACATTAAACTTAAGCTCTCGATATGCTGAGTGTGGTGTACCGATGACGATACCATCTGCTTCTTTTAGAACCTTATCTAATTCCATCGAATTTTGAAGATAAGAATCATGCATTAAAACATTTGCCCCTTTAAACTCTAATCCTTTTTTAACTCTAAAACTCAATGATTCTCTAATGTCATCATTATCAGCTTTAAAAGTCATTCCCAATAGGGCAATATTTTTGCCCCAAAGTTGGCCATCAAAAACATTTGCCATTTTATCCACCAAGAAACTAGCCAAGCCTTCATTGACCAACATCGCTGAATGGCCCATATAAAACTGATGGTCAAAGAAACTCGCTAACTGCATGGTGTCCTTGAATAAACATGGTCCTGCTGCTAGTCCTGGCCGCTTATACCCCTTAGCTCGAGGATAATCATATTGAATGGCATCATAAATTTTATAAAAATCGACTCCCTTAGATTCTGCAATCATATAGAACTGATTAGCTATCGCGAACTCTAAATATCTCCAAGAGTTTGCCATTAATTTAGTCATTTCCGCTTCAATTGGAGTTAGACGAATAATGGAAGGAGCCAATTGACTAAATACCTCATAAGCTTTCGTAAAACTTTCCTCATCGAAAGCTGATACGATCTGAGGCAATGAATCAATCTCATCGAGCGCAACCCCTTGAGCAACCCGCTCAGGGCAAAAAGACAACAATATATCTCTATTTTGTTGCATTAACCTCTGATGGAGATGCTCCATTGTTCCTGGGTATAAAGTGGATCTCATGATAACCAAAGCTCCAGGCTTTAAAATAGGAATGTAATGATCAAAAATAGAAATTACATCTGATATTTTAGGATTTAGGTGCTCATCAACTGGGGTACCAATCACAAATACAACTACATCTGCATCACTACACTTACTGGAATCGGTACTTGCCTTAAGACCCTTACTTAAAGCGTTCGCAAGTTGAGCATCACCACCTAATTCGAGAAATGGGAACGAACCACTATTAACAGTTTCGACTGCCTTAGCATCGATATCAATCAAAGTGGTGTTAAAGCCACCTAAAGCAAACTTAACTCCTAGAGGCAAACCTACATGCCCGCAACCACCTACAATTACAATATTTTTACTCATAAAACTCACACTAAATAAAAAATAAATTTAAATACTTAAATAACACTAACTTCTAGCGACAACAAAAGTCTGCGCCCCAAAGAATCTCCATAAAATTGGTAACTTTAGATAAAGCCGCACTAAAAATTTCGTCGGCAATAGAGAGCTTAACTTACCTACCCCTGACTTAGCAGTATATGGCAAGAATTGCGGGATTAAAGTTTCAACAGTAAATCCACTGATTTCCAATGCTTCCTTCAAGGAATGTTCAGTAATTGCAATATGATGATCTACATAATCCCAATACTGCACTCCCGCATACCTTATATTCGGCTGAAGAATCATAACTTTCCCACCTGGCTTTAGTGACCTTTTGCAGTCAGCCAATATATTCAATAAAGTAGCCTTATCAGGCATATGCTCTAAAAAATTACTCATGAAAATTAAATCTGCCTTTTCACTAAGGACGCCTGACATTTGGGTACCTGGTACAGTGTGTACTTCGATACCAAAATCACGCAATGCCTCTACATGGCTAGATAGATCAACTGCAATTTTCTTTCGGACGTTTATTCTTTTAATAAAAAGTCCATCGCCTGCTCCTAAATCAACAACACAGTCATTAGGGTCTATATAATTAGATAAAAAATCACTCACTAGAACATCCCAAGTTTCACTCCGAACGGCTTCTTCTGCCACTGAAAAGCGGGAAGTGTAAATCTTCTCTTCATAACCAATACCTTCGGAAACTCTATTTTCTACTTTCTTTAATTCAATCATTTCCCCCTCATCGATAGCTTTTAAATTAGACATCTTTCTCTCCATTATAATAAATACTTAACTGAGCTTTAGTTTAGCCCTAATAACTGGAATCATTCTTTTACTAATAGCTCTAATAACTCTCTTAAACTCTTTGTTCTTAATCATCCAAACTCCACGCTCGACAATAGACTTGAGATAGTACAATCTGCCAGTGCCAGGATGGAAAAAAACTTGTAACGAACGAACTTCATCTGATTCTTTTTGATTGTCTCTAACCGCAAATCCCATACTCTGTATTGGGAAACTAATTGGGTATTGAACGCATGACAAAGCGCCTAAATTTATACAGTCGATTTCTGCATTTGAGATCTTAATCCTCAAGCTCCCCTCTTCTCCGCCCCTAGGTCTAAATAACCTTGAGATAGGAACCAATAGCCCACGATGATCAATTAGTTCACTCGCATATTTTTTCAACTTCCCAACAGGGAGGCCCCTTTTTGAATATACAATCAGTTCGATAAAAGTATTGTCTCGTATTTTACTCTTATCAATCTCACAAGGGATTTCAATGCCCCATATCCCCTCAGCGGGATAAAGAAATCGTTGTGTTAAGCTAGCCTCATCTCCACCTGTAGAGATATTTAAAGCACCCACACTAGGCATTAAATACGGAGCCCTAACTGGATTAAATCCCTTCACTGGACTACTCACTTGGGTTTGGCTTGGACTTTGTAGAAACTCTACTAAAGGCTCAATAGTTCGATCCCAAGTAAATCTATCTTTTACTAACTTCTTAGCATTTAACGACTTTTGAACAACGATGTCCGGATTGTCAAAAATTTCATCTAGTACATTCTTCAAAGCAATAGAATCAGTAGGATCTACTGCCCAACCAGCATCATAATCCCTAATATGATCACTAATTTCTGAATAGTGATTATAAATAACTGGCAATCCGCACCATAGGTATTCTATTGTGCGCGTAGTGAATGCCAATTCCCTTTCTAAATTATACTGCATTAACTCAACAGCAACGCTTGCCTTTCGATACTGATCTAAAAGTTCATCTCTACCAACATAGCCTTCCACGATAATGTTATCATGCTTTTCAGATAGCTCCTTAACCGAACTAAAAATTCCACGTATCTTTCGTTCATCGGGAGTCAATGCTTGTTCATTTGCAGCATCATGAGGAGTTCCAAAAATTCGTATGCAACCCTTCTTCTTCTTGGCTACTTGGTCACATATTGAAAATATTGCTTGCGATTGATCTTGCCACGGGAACCAACCTCCACCACTTACAAACATAGGAGTTTCCGACGCAGTTCTCAATGAATCCTTCCTTAAGAAATCATCGGGAGAAAGAGAGATGGGAATATATCTAATAAAGTGTTCATCTTTAGGCACTCTACCTGCTTGAGTTAACCAACCATAAAAATACATGCGTTGCCTAACACCGGCGGTTAAAAGGCAATCCGCTTTAGAAAGTACATCAACTTTTTTATTAGTATCGGCAGGAGCTCCAAACAAAGTAGTCTCAATTAATCTAGATCCATGAAGATCGACGATTAATGGGACTGATGGTTTCTCTGATAAATTATAATGATCCCAATTAGAAGCGAATATAACCGCATCTGGCTTTACTCTTTTTAAAATATCATCCTGAGTATGCCATTCCCAAAGATACTCTCTGACTTCCTCTGGTATTTGATCCTTGTACTTGAGAGTTAAAAAAGTAAAGGCGGGCATAGAAGCAACTACTTCGATCCCTCTAGATTTTAAACCTTGGTAGATCTGCCAACACCTCAGCCCACCCCCACTAGTAGGCAAGCTACCAAAGGGCATTGTATCATTACTAAATAGAAGAACTTTCACTTAAAAATGTAATATATAGTATTAAAATCCTTAGCGTTCTAGAATATTACATGAGTATTGTAAAGAAAGTTTCAAAGTTCGGATCAATACTGATTAGATTTGATAGAAACCTAGACAAGACATGCTAAATTATAATATCCTGCAGGCTTAAAATTGTTTTAACACCATAAGTATCTAATGAGATTCCTAATTTTTTGTACAGACCTCCCTCCGATTGACGGTTTTCCTACTTCCGGGACGGCCCTTAGAACTTATAACCTCGGAGAAGGCTTAAAGGAATTAGGCTGTGAAGTCATCCTTTCAGCCCCTACTTCTGCGGTAACACTGTTTAAAGAAAACCTTAAAAATAAACCAGATACAGACTTATCCGCCAAAATTGAGCAACTAGAGAAACTCTCTTTTTCCGCCAATAACCAAACTAATATAATTGCCCAAACGAACCCAGATGCTATCATTTGTGGACACTGGCCCGCGTGGACATTAGGTCGAAAATCCCCAGTGCCCTTGATTATTGATCTGGCAGGACCCCATCTCTTGGAAAGGCATTTCCAGGGTGAAAGCAATCCCGAAGGTGCGATACTAGGAAAACTACAGGTACTATCCTGCGCAGATTTTTTTATCGCTTCTGGACAAAAACAAAAACTATACTTTCTATCCTATTTACTTAGAGCAAAAATTCCTAGTCCTGAAAAGCGCATTAAAATCATACCAATGCCTCTACCAGAAATTAGCGAAGATGATCTAATTAAGTATAAAGAAAAGCTCGACATTAGGGAAAATGATGCAGAAACAAATTTTTCTCCAAGATTTTTATTTGGTGGAATATTTCTTCCCTGGCAAGATCCTTCTTGGGGCCTAAAAAAGCTTGTTAGTGAAATCTCTCACAGAAATCTTGGTACACTAACCTTAGTCGGTGGCCCACATCCACACTACCCGATTAAATCCGGTGCTTATGAATCCTTATACAAAAGCCTAAGATCTAATTCAGATCGCATAACTGAAACAGGGATGCTCCCTTATCAGGAATTTTTAGAACTAATTCCTACTGTAGATGTAGCCCTAGATCTCATGGGCTGGAACATAGAACGAGAACTAGCAATCACCATACGTACAACCTCTTATTTAAGTGCTGGAGTACCCATAATTTACAATAATTATTCCGATCTATCTAAGTATATCGAGAACTACAATGCAGGCTGGACAGTCCAGCCTGGGGACGATGAGGGAATTGCTAAAATAATTGCTGAGATTTTTGAAAACACAGAGGCATTAAAAGAAAAATCTTATAATGCGATGCGCTTGGCAAAAGACCTATTCAGTAGGAAAAAGGCTGCACAGGAGATACTCAACCTCCTGACTCTTGACAGAGTACCTCTTAGCGATACCTTAGATATTTCCTTAGATGTACCAGAGTCCTGTGAATTTTTTCTAGGACATGGCGCCACCTTTACCCAAAAGTTTGTTTCCCGAATGGATCTATTAAATAAAATTGAGTTAATGCTAGGAACTCATAATTCAATATTGAAATATAACCTTAAGGTTACCCTTGAAGAAGTCTCAGGGAATGGGATAAAAATCACCCAATCGATTGAACCGAGCGCTATCCGCAATAATGATTGGCTTAGCATTGATTTCCCTCCTGTAGAAAAATCCGCTGGAAAGGAGTTTGCTTTAACGTTAGAATATGACTGTCCTAAAGGCGAAGATATTAAACTTAGTCCGTGGGGAACCAAGTCTAGTCCTTATCCTCTTAAAGGTCTATATAAGGGGACTCAGCTACTTGGAACTCAATCTATATGCCTAAGAACTCATTCTGCCAGAGCAGGAATGCAAGACATGTCAATATAAGCTGCCATAATGGTGAAACCACTTGTAATACTTCAAGTAGTAAGCTGGAACTCGAGTAGATATTTGAACGACTGCATCGACTCTCTAATTGGGCAGGAACTTTCTGAATATAGAAAAAAAATCGTCGTAATAGATAACGCTTCAAGCGACAATACAGCTGAATTACTGAATTCTAAGAAATCAGTAATTTCGATAAAACTATTGCCCGACAATATGGGTTTTACTGGTGCCCATAACCTGGGAATCGCGGAGGCAATAAGTGAAGGTGCTGATTTTATATGCCTTATCAATCCTGACCTAACCTTAGAATCAAATACTATTCTAAGACTTATTGAAGCTACAAAAATCGGACCGAAAATTGGCGCAAGTACTCCCTTACTTTACAGAACTCAGTCAGACAAAAAAACATCTACACTTGATGCTTGTGGTATGGAATTATTTAGTAATTTAAGACACCTTGATAGAGGATCAAATAAAGCACTAAATAAGAACTTAAACCAGGCCCAGTACGTATTTGGAGGCACTGGAGCATGCCTAATGCTAACAAGAGAATCTATAATTGATACATCCTACCCTCTTCATTTGAATGCTGAATGGAAAACTCCTCAGTTTTTTGATCCACTATTTTTTGCCTATAGGGAAGATGCGGAAATAAGTTTGAGATTTCAAATGAAAGGATGGCGCATTCGATACGAACCTACGGCAATCGGCTATCATGTAAGACAAGTCCTACCTGAGAATCGCCATGAGATTAACAACAAAATAAATGGCCTCAGCGTAAGGAATCGTTTTCTTATTCAAGCTAACTGCGCACCAATTCTATTCTTAATCTTACTCCTTCCCAAGTGGGTATTTAGGAATCTATTAGTCATTGGTGCCTGCTTGGTCTATGAACACTCCTCTCTGCCTTACCTTAAAGAATTGTTTACTAATAGAAAGGAAATAAGAAAAAAAAGGAACTGGAACCTAAACAATCAAGCTACTACGAGCATTAGTCTAAGCTCTATAGTGGAAGGCTATAATAGATCTCAAGAAATTGCATTAATACGTTCTACGAATAAACAGAAGATTGAAGCTAGCGTACATGCTGTTATTATAGCTTACTTTTCTAGTTCTGAACTCCTTTTAAATGTTAAATCTGTCTTAATTTCTTTAGCAGAAATGCCAGAGGCGAAGTTAAGTATTGTAAATAACTCCCCCGAGGATACTGAATTCTTAAAGACTAAAGAGCTTATAACTTCATATACGAAGGATTATCCTAATGTAGTAATCGAATTTATTGAAAATAATAGAAATCTTGGATTTGGAGGTGCTGCAAATAGGGCACTTTTAAATTCGGAATACGAGTTCTTCCTAATATTAAACTCAGATATTGAATTAGAAGCCGATACTCTTAAAAAACTAACTCCAACATTTTCGGACTTTGAAAATCTCGCAGCAGTTTCCCCTCTTATTACAGACAAACAAACCCACCAAATTCAATATCAATATCTTGCAAGAAGATTTCCAAGATGTAGAGATCCCATTCTAGATATTCTTAAATTCTCCAACAGGAATCTACGGACACAAATAGACCAACATAGGTCTTATGCAGACATCCCCGCACTACAAGAGTTAATTAGTGACAGGAAATTAGAGCAAACTTTTGAAGTTGAACAGATCTCAGGTGCCTGCTTAATGATTAAAGCCTCTATATTTAGAGAGCTACAAGGTTTTAATGAAAACTTTTTCCCTGCCTGGTTTGAAGATGTCGATCTATGTAAACGTATCTCTGATTTAGGTTTATCAAGTGCTGTTAGCAATAAGGCTACAGTATCCCACTTAGGGGCAGAGTCTTTAGAATCCCTTTCTAAAAGTTCTTTTTCAGCAATATTTTTAGGGAATAAAATCAAGTACTACAAACTACATGAAAAACTGTGTTTTAGAAAAATCATTGGTATCTCATTAATATACTTGGAATTCACCTTTAAGCTATTGTCTATTTATCTTAAGAAATATAAGAATAAGAATATTTCAAATGTAAATTCTAAATTCTTAGATGACATAAAGCTATTCTTAAAGACACAAACTATTTCAAAATAAATCATAGGCTAAAAAACTAAAGACCCATGCGAAAAATCGGCACTAAAGCATATCTCAAGACTTTGATTAAGGACCCATTGGTGTCCTCCATCACTCCAACCTCCATATTTGGAATTAAAAAACTTTGTGAGAATATTAATTTTGCGGAAGCAAATTTAATTGTAGAATATGGACCAGGTGGTGGAATTATTACTAAATACCTTCTATCTAAGATGAAATCAGATTCAATCCTTGTCGCGATAGAAAACAATGAATCATTTTGTGATGCACTCAAATTTATCGACGATGAAAGGCTAATTTTATTTCATAATTCTGCTGAGAATGTAAATGCGTTGCTAAAAGATCTATACTCTAAAAACAAAACTCCCTCAGTCCAAGCCGATCACATTATTTCCGGTATCCCATTCTCGATGTTTCCAAGCACTCTTAAAAATGCCATCTTGAATGCGACAACTATTTCACTAAAATCAGAAGGGAGCTTCATAGTTTATCAATTTCTAATCTCACTTTCCTACGGGAAAAAAGATATAAAAAGAAAAATTAGAGAATATTTTCATGTTTTTCGTTCAGAGGTAGAAATCAGGAATGTACCTCCGTTAAGGATTTACGAATGCTCTTTGAAGGACGCAGAACAAATTAACTCTAAAAATCTAAACAATCTCCAATAGTGCCAATGAATTTTTTTGATGCAATTAGAGCTAGAGCGCTTAAAGCTAAAACCTTACTCTCCGTCGGCTTAGACCCTGACATGGATAAAATACCCATTATCTTTAAAAAGTCTATTACTCCGCTATTCGATTTTAATAAAAAAATAATAGATGCTACCCATGAGCATACTCTTTGTTATAAAATTCAATTTGCACACTATGCCGCTTCTGGCCGAAATAGGGAAATCTTACAAACAATAGAATACATCAAAAGTAACTACCCCTCGATAAAAACGATTCTGGATTATAAACGAGGAGATATTGGTAACACTGCTATAAACTATGCCGAAGAAGCTTTTAGCTACTATAGTGCCGATTCTGTCACCTATAGTCCATATATGGGCTTCGATTCGGTAGAACCTCTAATCAAATACGAAGATAAGGGAGTATTTCTCTTATGCAAAACTTCCAATCCCGGTTCTAAAGATTTTCAAGATTTACTTGTGAGCGAAGGGAATCAGCCCCCCGAGCCTCTTTATTTAACAGTGGCTAAAACCGTTCAAAATTCATGGAATAAAAATAAAAATGTAGCTCTTGTAGTGGGAGGTACTCACCCCCATATAATAAAACAGATCAGGGATTCTCAGATATCCCTACCATTCTTAGTACCAGGCATCGGTGCCCAAGGAGGCGACTTAAAAGAAGTTCTTGCTAATGGCGCAGTCGGCGATTGGACTTCACTTATAATAAGTTCTTCGAGAGGGATAATTCATAAAAGTTCCAATGAAAATGATTTTGAAACCCTTGCAAAGAGTCAGGCAAAATTAATTTCAGATGCGTGCAGTTCACTACTCTAAAAAGACAAATAGAATCAGACAGTTAGCCGGCTTTATATTTTAATACACCTTCCCCTTTACATTATCAGCTTATAATAATATAAACCGACTCACTTTTAATGACTTTTTAGATTTTAGTACATAACTTATGGCAAAGACTAGCAAAATTGTGCGCAACAAACAGAGAATTGCAATGGTAGCAAAGTATGCAGAAACCAGAGCGAGCCTTAAAGAAATAATCAGAACTCCACATTCTACTTGGGAAGAAAAAGAAGAAGCAAAGGTTAAGTTGCAATCTCTTCCTAGAAACTCTTCTAAAGTAAGAGTTAGAAACAGATGCTTCCTAACTGGTAGAGCAAGAAGTTACTACAGGAAGTTTGGATTAGGTAGGTCAATGGTTAGACTAAAAGCTCTTGAAGGAGTTCTACCAGGCGTAACTAAATCTAGTTGGTAACATTAGATTTTTTATTATCTTAGTACAGAAATTTTAATTTTATGAGAAAAGGCATTCACCCAGATAATTATAGACAGGTTGTTTTCAGTGACACTACCGCTGACAAGTCCTTCCTAACAAGATCAACAGTTAAAACTGATAAAACGATACAATGGGAAGACGGGAAGGAATATCCTTACTACCAACTTACAATATCAAGTTTTTCACACCCATTCTACACTGGTGCTCAACGTTTAGTTGATACACAAGGTAGAATAGATAAATTCAACAAGAAATACGGAAAGCCCGCTTAGGATTTTTACTTATTTCTTCAGTGTATCTTTTGACAGGGCTCCATTTTTGGGGCCCTTTTATATTTAACAAACCATTCTACTTAAAATGACTAACAAAATTCAAGTGGCAATAATCGGCGCTGGGCCTTCTGGAATTTATGCAGGCGAAGCTATCCTTAAAAAACTAGAGAATGCCCATGTGACCTTCATAGAATCTCTACCAACACCTTTTGGATTAGTGAGGTCTGGAGTAGCTCCAGATCATTTTAAAATCAAGGAAGTTTCAAGGGTTTTTGAAAAAACTCTATCCAACCCTAGAGTAACTTTCTTAGGAAATATTCAAATAGACAAAGATATTTCAGTAGAAGCTTTGAAAAAATACTTTAATATTATAATCCTTTGCCATGGTACTACTAAGGATCGCAGACTTGGTATTGAAGGAGAGGATCTAGAAGGAATGTATCCGGCAACTGATTTTGTAGGTTGGTACAATTCTCATCCTGATTTTAATGGAAAAATTTTTAATATAGAAACTAGTTCAAGTGTTGTTATTATTGGCCAAGGGAATGTCGCCCTAGATATCGCGAGAGTAATATTAAAAGACCCCAAAGAACTTGCACCTACTGACATATCGGAAGAAGCACTATCAATACTTAAATCTACCAAGATAAAAGATGTATATCTTGTAGGTCGAAGGGGACCTTTACAAATCGCCTGCACGGATAAAGAATTATCCGAGTTCTCAGAAATAGAGAACCTGGCAATCCATATCCAAGAAGATGCTTTGAATATAAGCAAAGAGGAGGAAAATTGGTTATCCGAAGCTCCGAAGGGTACAAGGAAAAATTTCGAAGTCTTAAAATCTTTTCTCTCAAAAGAGAAAACTGGTAAATCAAAAAACCTACATATTCTATTTAACTTATCGCCCATAAAAGCGATTGGCAAAGATTCCCTCGAGCGCATGCTATTTTCAATTAATACTCTTGAAGGGCCTTTAGAGGGGCGAAAAGCAGTCTCTACTGACGACACCATGCTAATAGATTGCACAACCTTATTCAAAAGTGTTGGATACCTTGGAACTGGCTTAAAGGGATTACCTTTTATCGCGACTAAAGGGATATACCCGAACGAGTCTGGTGCAATAATTAATGATGATGGACAACAGATTCAAGGAATTTATACTAGTGGCTGGATAAAGCGTGGTCCAAGCGGAGTAATTGGAACCAACAAACAAGATAGTGCTGAAACAGTAGAAAAAATCTTATCCGACATGGAGCGCTTAGACCTCTCACCTAAAGAAGGGCTAAAAGCTCTAGAAGTTCACCTCCGTTCTAAGGATACTAACTTTACCACTTATAAAGACTGGAAGTCTCTCGACCAATTTGAGTTAAATGAGGGCACTAAGCTAGGGAAATGCAGAAATAAATTCTTAACTCTTAAAGATATGCTATCCTCATTAACATAAGCATTTAAAGGTCTTGTCAAATGAGTGAAAAAATTCGAGTACATTTTTTAGGTGCCAGCAGAACAGTGACTGGCTCTAAGTATCTTATTGAATATTCTGGGAAAAAGTTACTAGTCGATTGTGGATTATTCCAAGGAGAGAAAAAATTAAGAACAAGGAATTGGGCCCCCTTTCCAATTGATCCCTCTACTATCGATTGTGTAGTACTTACCCATGCTCACCTAGATCATACTGGGTATCTACCTAGACTAGTTAAAGCAGGATTTAAAGGTCCAATATACTGCACCGCTCCTACAAAAGAACTAACTAAATATATATTACTCGACTCCGCTAGACTTCAGGAAGAAGAGGCCTATTATGCAAACAAGGTCGGGTCAACTAAACATAAACCCGCCAAGGCGCTTTATACCACCCAAGATGCAGAGCTCGCATTAAGTAAATTAAAAGTCATTCCCAGAGGACAATACACAGAGGTCCTAAGTGGAATGAGCGTCCTCCCACTATCCACTGGACATATATTGGGTGCTGTATCTTTAAGTTTCTCTATTGGAAATCGTAGATTAGTTTTTTCTGGAGACATCGGGCGCTATAGCGTACCCATTCTTCCAGATCCACGACCAGTTGAACATGGTGACCTTTTTGTTTGTGAATCTACTTATGGTGATAAACTTCATCCTGAAGGATCAATAGAGAATGACCTAGTAAGACTAATAAAACATGTTGCCGAGAAAAAGGGTCCGCTTCTAATCCCATCTTTTGCCATTGGTCGAGCCCAACATCTCTTATATGCTATTGGAAAGCTGGAAAGAGAAGGTAAAATTCCTGCCTTACCACTATTCGTGGATAGCCCAATGGCTATTGATGCTACCGATACCTATAGAAAGTTTAAATATGATTACGATGAAGAAGCCGAAGCCGCACTAAAAGTCTCAGGTGATCCCCTTAGAACGAAATATACGAAATTTTACAAATCTAGCAATGAATCCAAAACTCTAAATCACCTAAAGGGCGCTGCTATTATTATTGCAGGTAGCGGCATGGTAACAGGGGGTAGAATCCTACACCACCTAAAGAACTGGCTTCCACATGAAATTGCCACTGTTGCATTTGTAGGATTCCAAGCAGCAGAGACACGAGGTAGGAAACTACTAAATGGTGATCCTACTTTAAAAATATATGGCTCCATCATTCCAGTCAAAGCAGAGATTCTCACTATAACAGGACTTTCTGCACATGGGGACAGATCAGAACTAACACGCTGGATTAAATCTTCCTCTGGCTCCCCCACTCTCACCAAAATAGTGCATGGCGAATCGGCTACAACAGAGATCTTCTCTAAACACCTACAACAAACATTTGACATGGATGCTAGCCCAGCTGAACCAAATGAAATTGTAGAAGTATAAGTACGATTTTTTATTAGATGTATTTCCAGTCTTTTCCTATCTAGTTTAGCCATAATCTGCCGAAATCTAACTATAAGTGAATTAACTAAGGAAAATATATGGATTCAAGAAAACCGATTCTTTTAACAGTCAAAGAAGTAACATCTTTACTCCGGGTTCAAAGACCTAAAATCTATGACCTAATTCGTGATGGGGTCCTAGATGGATTTAAGGTAGGGGCTGATTGGCGAATTAGGACAGACTCACTAGAACAACTAATCGGGCCTATACCTTTAGACTTCTTTGATGGACTTGAAGATACACCTGAAGATAGTGACTCTATTGCGAATCTTCCAGCGATCGCGAGAATTTAGCCATCGACTTGAGTTTCTTCATTCTAAAGTAATAGTATGTCGAAAAAAATATGATGACTACACTCAAAGCGATAGCGATGAAATGTAACTCCTCACCGACGTAATTAAATAATTCTGGTGTAATTTGTTCTCCTAAATACATTCCCAAAGAGAGCATAAGTGCTACGCTTATAAAACCAGCGATAAGGTCACTAATTAGAAATTCTAGGAAAGGAACCCGTAAAGCACCTGCAGTTAAAAAAGTAACGCTACGGATAGGGAATAAATGCCTTCCAATCAAGATACACATAAATCTCCTCTTCCTCAGAGCTTCCCTTATCTTTTCAACTCTTTCGCTTGTAACAGAAGGTAAAAATGGAGATTTAGTACCAAAAGACACAATCCTAGGGCCCAACTTATAGCCAATTCCATATATCATGAGATCAGCAATAATAACTCCTGCGTAACAAACAAATGCCATGCTAGTCATGGGGACAACACCCTTAGCGATAACAATTCCTGCAAGAAGTACAGGCAAGTCCTCTGGAATAGGTAACCCAAGACCACCTAGTATAAGTGAAATAAATACGCACCAGTGAAGAAATGCTCCGTTGTCGGATCCAAGAAGGGACGCAAAATCAGGGAACAAATTTATACCTCTAAACTCTTAGCGTACAGCAATATAACGATTCAAAACACCTCTCTGCTCTGAAGTTAGCTTATTTTGCCTAACAAAATCCCCATCCTTATCAGCAACTGGGGATGGAAACATCAAATTAGTAATTAAGGATTCACGCGAGATACAGTCTGTTAAAAATGAGCAGGAATCAGTATCGCTTAAAGGGTCAGTACTGCCTACTAACGACCCATTAAAATCCACTGGGTGAAAAAGACCCATAAAATGTGCACTTTCATGCGCAATAGTTTCTCCAAGAATACGAATATCTTCACTGTCAAAAACACCATCTCTTCCAGCAGATGCAAATATACTGACAGCCACTACACTTTTCTCACTTGCAAGGGCAGGCCCAGGTATTGAAGATGACAATCCAAGGACTTCACCGGGTGATGAAACACCTCCGATATCACCTCCGACAAATAAATTAACTGATGGAGAAGAAGCCATTGAAGTGGCTGAAAGATATAAGGAGTTTCCATTAAAAGGTGCTGGAAGAGTAACTGGACCTTGAATATCAAACTCTACAATATCTAAACCGATCGAAGCACTATCCGACATAATATCCTTTGCCTCAGCAAATGCTGCTTTCATGGCGCTTTTAGTTTCATCCGCAGTTCCAATGTCTCCAACATAAAAGATATTAAGAGTTAACCCACCAGCATTTAAATTGGAATCCTCTCTTGAAGTAATGTTAAATGTAACATCATCAGACTCATTTCTAGCGTCACTTAAATCAACTTCAACCTCAACATTAAAGGAAGTCGCACTAGTTAACTGAGGATCGACTCCTCTGGAGGGAATATTTACAACATTAATCAAAGTCGTAAACGTACCAGATAAAGAAACCCGCTCACCATCTGGATTTAAATAATCTTCACCACCACCATCTACTTTGGTAAACGCGAGATCATATCCGCCCTTACTTTTAGCACTAATCATGACTTTTGTTGCATCGCTTGGTGTTTGAAAATTGACTTTGGCCATTCCTCTAGAATCCGTAGAAGATGTAATCTCCAAATCAAGAGGAGTGTTACCCTGATTAGAAGATTCATCTCCCTTATCCACAGAACAAGAAACGAATAAAATCAAACTAAAACAAAAAAGGGATAATGAAATTCTCATTTTACTCACCAAAGAATAATGATCAAAAAATATATAATTACCGTTAAATACGATAGGCCTTACTTATATCAAAGTAAGGATTTGGTAAATGAGAATTCTATATAAGAAACAAAGGCCTAAGGCATAGAGAAATACCGACTATTCTCTGCGTTTCAATAGCGCTCTATCAAGAATATCAGAGAACAAGGAACACGAAAAAGAGACCTCTTCGGGCAAAGTATCTAAGTCACCTCTATCGATTCGATCCGCATATATGATCCCTAAGGTTCTATCCTCATACCCCACAGGCATTGCTAAAAATGGCCACGCATTATCTAACATAGCTTCTCCGTTACAGACGATAGAACCGCTTTGGTAAGATTTATTTACGATGTTCTGTTCCAGCTTATTTAAAACATCAACAGAAAGTTTATCATAATCGCCCAAGTCATCACCTAAACCTAACTTTGCATTGAGCTGAGATCCCGATAGATCAAGCTCCATATATAAAACTCGCTCAAAATCAAAAGCAAATAACATTGCCTCCATTACCGAAGCAACCATCGATGGTAAAGTTTCACCATCTCTCAAGGCTTGCTCTAATTGTTCGATATAGGGTGCAACCCTGCTATCTTCCATGCTTGTCTCTTCACTAAAGTCATTTAACTTACCTTCCAGTAAGTTCAGAAAGGGAGTAGGTAGTGAATCTGTCCCTATCTCAAGTAACTCAGCTTGACCCTTAATCATGAGGGGGATTTTTTTCAAATCTTCAATAAGTGAATCTAATTCATAGTTATACAGCTCACAGACCTCAGTCAATTCAGCCTTCAAGCTGGCTGAATCCTTAGCCTCAATTATTTTTTCGGAAATAATTGTAGCGAATGATATAGAACGAGCGGTGGAAGACTCAATTGGATCTAAACACTTTTGTTGAGCATTGGTGTACCATTTGAAAGCTTCAGTTAGTTTTTCCTTATAAGCTTCCGGAACAGACAATGAATCAACCACTCCAAGACTCACACCAACCGCAGGAATACCCAACAACTCTCCCACTGATTGGAATAGAGATATCTTGCGTCTCTCCGATCGCTTTGCTGCATCTTCAAACAGCTTTGGGAAATAATAACCTAATAACAAGGGCCCTAAGGTAAACAAACTACCGGATAAATACCCCTCTTCCTCTGAACTTTCTCCCCTGTCCTTCTTATCAATGATAGAGGATATATTTGCCGTCAATAATGACAACATAAAACAATCAAAGAATGCGCTTCCTTTCTTTGCTAATGGGGTAAATCTCTGCATAAGTACGAAATTGGCACAGAGATCATAAATAGTCTTCAAACCTAAGTGCAAGACAGCTTGTGATAGAGTAGTAATTTGTCCTGACTTAGAATACATTACCGAATTAACTAAATGTAAAATTCTTGTTGCCAATGAGGGCTCTCTAAGGACTGTTTCTACTACTTTATTTACAGGGGTTTTTGGGTCTTCCGTAAGCCTTTGTAATTCTGAAATTACTCTAGCGCGGGTGGGAAAATCTCCATCCGCATCCAATGCTGATTTCAGTTTTAAGATAATCGTATCTGATTGTTCCATATCCTATTCCAATACTCTAGCTAAGGTTATTTCTCTAAGTAGGCTCGCCAATTCTAAGGGATCAAATGGCTTCGCAAGGAATCCATCTGCCCCTATCTTTTTTGCTTTCGAAAAGCTATCCGCAGATACGCAACCACTCACCAGTAAAAATGGCAAAGTTGGACATAACTTTGATTGTTCTAAGACAAAATCCACACCAGATTCACCTTTTAACAATATATCGATCAAGGCTATGTCAATTGCTTCAGATTCTAAAAGTTCTTTGGCTTCCATAGACTTCCTACAAATATGGGGTAATCCACCTAAAGATTCGACAAAAGTAGAGATCATTTCAAGATATGACTCATCATCATCAAGAATCAAAACAGAAAGCCCTTCTAAGCGAGGAATCTGTCTAGCTTCTTTCTTTTCTAAGTTATCTAAAGTGAAATTTTGTGCTTTAGAGATTTGTGAATCAATAAATTCTGGTAAAAGGATAAAGAAGGTCGAGCCTACTCCTAGGTCACTTTCAAATCCAATACCACCACCATTTAGTTCGACCAATCTCTTTGTTAAATTGAGACCTAAGCCAGTTCCTATCTGCTCTTGGGAATACTCTTCGCCGACCCTATCAAATGCCCCAAAAACCTTTTTCTTATCTTGACTAGAAATCCCCACTCCATTATCAACAACTCGCACTCTAAGCTTAGCGGCATTCCTATCGACCTCAACTCGAACAGCTCCACCATTAGGAGTATATTTTATAGCATTAGAAAGAAGATTAATTAAAATTTGTCTCACATGGCGTGAGTCCACAAAGAAAGAAGCATTTGCTACATCCTCAGAAAAATGACTTTCCAAAGAAAGGTCCTTCCCTTTGGCTGTTTGTTGCAATAGTTTTACTACCTGCCCCACTAAATCTTTTACATTCACCTCTTTAGGAATTGCCTCTTCCTTACCACTTTCAACTCGCGCCATGTCTAAAACGTCATTGATTAACTCTTTTAAATATTCTGCACCCCGACAAATAGCTGATACTGCATCTTCTTGTTTATCAGAAATCTCACCTAACAACCCGTCTTGTAACAAACTAGAAAATCCTACGATCGATGTCAAAGGAGTTCTAAGTTCATGGCTCATATTTGCGACAAACTGACTCTTGGCCTGACTAGCTTCATCCGCTCTTGCAGTTTGGATCGCAAGATCCTTCGTTCGTTCCTCAACTAGCGACTCAAGGTTAGCAGTGTAGCTTGCTAAAGTATCCCTAGCTCTACTTCCCGCCAAAGCAAGCGAACCACCTTGAACTATATCATCAATAAGTTGTAAATTACCCTCACCTAAAAAGGACACTGACTTAAATAGGATTACGAGCAAACCATACTTATTGCTGGACATTACAAGAGGGACCATATGAACAGATACGAATCCAAGTTCTCTAAAATACGCAAGTGCCTCATCTTTGGAGTGACTAGAATCAGGCATTGACATTATCCCACCCAGATTCAACGATCTCTCAATTTGATTACTATCAATACTGATCTTTCCACCAACGATACTTCTTTTTAAGCCAAATGCCCCTACAATTTCAACTTCACTATTCCCTTCATGATACTCTAATGTCACTACGGCATCTGATCTTAATCGAAACCCCGCATCTTTAGCAATCACTTCAAAAATTCGTCTAGTAGAAGAATTAGATGCACTCAATCTACTTAATTCCTGAAATACTCCGATCCTTTCGTTAATCGATTTTACCTTATTACCCAATTCCATCTGAGAAATAATTAACCCTAAAGCTAAAGTACTTGTAGCTATTAGACCATCAAGTTCCGGCCGACTATCTATCTCAACATCCTTCTTACAACTGATAGCAAGCCAACCTTCTGCATTAATAAGTCCAGGTATTCCATAATATAAGACGACATACTCTAATCCAAGAAGAGTCCGATCATAGGAATGAAATGTTCCGGATGTTCTTTTTTTCTCTCTTGGAAATGGAATATCAACTTTTGAATTGGAATAAAGAACCTTCGTTACCGATTGTCCCTTACCTTGATTTACAAGAAGAATACTAATACCAGATGCCCCAACTAAATCTTTTACTGTATTCGATATAGATTTAACATTATCGATGTCAGGACTACCATTAGACACAATTTTTGACAGGGATAACGTAAATTCTGAAACTACATTTTGTGAATTCTTACTATCAATTGAATCCAGACCTAAATCAAGATCCACATTATTTAAAACTGGTGGTACGATATTATCAGAATTCACTAACTTACTTTCCCTAGGTATTTGTAAATTGTTAAGGTCATGCTGACTATAAAATCGTCAACTTTTAGATAATTCTGAAGATAAAATAATTAAATGCAGAAAACCGCTAAATATAGGTTTAGCTGTAACAGGTTAGAAAAGATTGGAATTAGTGCACAGAATTCTGGCACTTATGCTCTAATATAGAACTTAGAGCCTTTCCAAATACTACCCTTAAAGATGAAGCCTTCGCTTCCACAAGCCCCTCAGTAACCTTAATGATAGCTTCATATTCTAAAGTTTCGGTAACTCCTGCATGGTATATTAGACCTTGCCGAGCTTCAATCTGAGTCACCAGTTGCTCGACTGTAGGTAACCAAACAAATGAATTTCGTAACTCGCCTGGCGTTAATC
This sequence comes from uncultured Bdellovibrionales bacterium, assembly GCA_964353175.1. Taxonomy (GTDB): domain Bacteria; phylum Bdellovibrionota_C; class UBA2361; order SZUA-149; family DAOLCO01; genus JAIYCX01. Next base: position 90,900 of record CAYGUX010000003.1, read on the forward strand.
CTTGTGGATCAAATAATATTGAAACCTGCCTTTCTTGGCCTCTTAAAGAAATTTCGTCTCCAATTTCAGGATGCCATACAAGTCCAACCTTATCCAACTCCAACGAGATATCTATGTAGTCTTCTCTATTCATACCCCTCCTAAAACAAGCGCCTTCATATTCCTAGTAATCGTCTTCTACATGTTAAATCTTAATAGCTTTTCTGCAAGACCCTAATTCACTAACTTTAAATTTAGATGCTAATAAGACTGCTTTAGACTTAGCATCTATTTCATTAAAGTATCAGAATGATTATTCTATCGGGCTTATTATAAATGTTTCAAGGGATGAGGTTGGACTTAATTTAATAGAAGTCGAAGTATTTGATATAAAGTATCCAGCATACTCACCTAAACTCTGCGTAAGTTTATGAGTTTCAAGCAGAGCAGTACCTTCTAAATTTAGTATAATTGATTTGGCTGGAATCTCTAGTTGCACTTCCGCGGATATTTTTAAATGCCTCACAAAAAAAGGACATTCAGGAGGGTAGTATTCAAGGATACTTTGCTCTGTACGCTTGGGTAACAATCTGGGTTCATACCTATTACAATTAGCTAACCTTATAAAGTTTGAACTGTCTATAAATTTAGGAGTAAGCCCTCCTCTGACTACATTGTCGGAAGTTTGCATGCACTCAAACATATCTCCCGATAGATATGCATGAGGGACCTCCGGCTCTATAAATATTGCTTCCCCAGGTTGTAACTTTAAATATTCTAAAAAATACAAAAAAACTAATCCAGGGTCAGACCTGGTCCCTGATCGTACCAAATTTCTAACTTGATTTGACCACTCATCTTGCAATTCTGATTCTGATATTGCTCGGGAGAAACTATCTAAGGTTTCACCCTTTAAGTGGAAAATATGCTCGGTTAAATCTTTAATTGAACCCGAGATTAACAGCTTGGAAAATTCTTCACCTAAACCACTAAACGCTGCAATCTGACATATATGACTTCTAATGATATCTAAATCCCTAAAGCCACATAAAAGACTTACCTCTGTCAATGCGATCGACATCTCAGGTTTCGGGTTACGATCTGGGTAATGCGATGGATCGCTTAGGTGAAGCTTCTCAGCTTCACTCTTAGATGGATGAAGTTGTATCGATAATGGAGCATCGACCGATAATATCTTCGCCAAAAAAGGTAGATTTTGAACAGGGTCTATGGACTCTAGGTAACTGACTAATGACCTAGAAACACCATCAACCTTAATGGAAGTCATACCATTTGCATGAGTACCAAACCAAAGTTCGGCTAAGGGAGAAAGTTTAAAATTCGTTATATCGATAAAATTATGGATATACGAATCTTCACCAATCTTGCCCCACTTAGAAGAATTTACAAACCCATCTAATTGATACAACATATATAAAAACTTAAGCTAGACCTATAAAAACAAATTCCATCAAAACCTATTCAGTCTCCCCTCCTAACTCCAACAATAAGGCACTAGCTTCTTCGTTATTTGGTTCAATGGCCATAGCCGCTTGAACACAACGTTTTGCATCAGAGAATCTATTTAAGGATCGATAATCCTTAGCCAACCAAACCCAAAGATCACTGCTTCTTGGACATCGTTTAGTTAGAGAAAGATATTTTCGGATACGCATTTGAGTATCTTCAGTCTTCAGTGCTTCAACGGCAAGTGCTTCAGACCCAGGGCAACTAACTTCTAAGTTTCCTAGAACTGACCCTTCTTTTTTTCCTTGGTTTGGATTATTTAATGATTTTACTTTTTCACTATTTACTTTTGCAACTTCTCTTTTATCTTCCTCTACCCCTCTCCCCTTCTCGGATGTTACTGAGTTTGAGGAATTCGCCGCTGCAGAAAGGCTAACTGATTCTGGCACAGTAAATGTTTGAGGTACAATTCCAGCATTCTGAGGCAATGAGGTATTCTCTCCCTTAGGTAAGCGAGCCCAAGCTGGAGCGCCATTCCCAAATGCACCAGAGGTATTTAAAGTTCTAACTTCTTGCCCACTTGGAGCAACGAATCTACAAGACGCAAAACTTACAATACTTAGGCTTAAAAGAACACTAAGAACTTTTTTATTCATTATTTTATCCAGATGGTAATTTACACAATACTTAAAGATCAAATTTATCCCCTAGCAAATACCAAAGCCTTAGTCAGAACACTAGCATAATAATAATTCTAGTGATTTGAGTATGTTACTCATTGCCAATTACTTTACGATAGCCTAAAATAGATAACTCCCCATAACAATAATAGTTTTATAAAATCTAGGGAGTAGTCGATAATGATTGGAGTGCTAAAAAGCTATAATTATACGAGCTAGTTATAAGATTATTTAAGTCTCGAAACTAGAAAAGAATATACCATGAAAGAATATAGGGGAAAGGAACTCATATGTTAGAATCACTTAAAGCACTATTGAGTGCGACGGAGGAAGACTCTGCATTCAACGATCCAAAAATATTATCAAAGATTATTACTTCTACAGGCGTGCTGATGCTTGAGATGGCTGGCGCGGACGAAGATTATGATCCAGAAGAAGTTAAGACTTGTTTCAGAACCTTAGAAAAAAGCTTCGCTATCTCCGACACTAAAGCACTAGAGATATTAGAAGAAGCTGAAACCATAAGAGCAGATAGAGAAAAGGTAAGTGAAATGTTTGAATTTTTAAATTCGAACTTAAATGAGGATCAAAAAGCTCTAATTTTATCGCTTGTATGGAAGATTGTTGTAGCGGATCAAAAAATAGATAAGCATGAAATGAGGCTCGCTAATCAAATCCGCGTAAGACTCCAACTCTCAGAGGAAGTCGCGGAAGAAGCTAGAAAATTGGCCTTTGAAGGCAAATCCTAAATAATAGACATCCCTTATGGCGATTAGATCAAGACGAGGTAGCCTATATCCAGCGATTGTGTTGGAAGAAGGAATGGAACTAGGCCTTGATGGTCTTGAATGGGAACGTATTGTTGAAAGGTTAGGAAGAGATCCAAATCATTTTGAGGCATCTCTCTTTGCGACACTCTGGTCAGACAGAGTATCGTTTAAAAGTTCAAAAGCAATAATTGAAGCTTCAGAAATCAACCAAGGTAACTTAGTACCCTTATTAGGCAGTACTCTAAGAATCTTTAATTTAGACGAGAACAATCAGTTAGTATTACGGATCTCTCATCAAAACAAACTGTGCGATATTGATCCTGCCTATGGAGCAGAGGCAGCCTTGGACCAAGCTCTCCTTGAGCTGACTGCTCTTGGAGCAACTCCACTAGTCGGCCTAGGAATGGGAAGATTTGGAAATCATGAAAAACTGGACCAACAAAGACGTTTTAAACAACTTATTAAAGGTCTTTCAGGTTTTGGAAATAAATTTGGGATTCCAATACTCGGTGGAGACTATTATTTTCACAAACGATATGACAAAGCGCCATTAGTCAATACAGGAGTCCTAGGGATCGTTCAAAATAAAAAAGAACCTCGCAGTGGAAAGTTACCATACGAGTCACCAATTCTTTACGTAGGTGCAAAAACTGGATTTGATATAATCGATAAATCTGCGGTTTATAAATCAGAAAGAAAAGCTACCATTCCAATCGGCGATCCGCTAGTTGCAAGTAGGCTGATTAGAGCAAGTAGAGAGTCTCTAGAGAAAGGTGTCGCAGAAGAAATTATTGTTGTTGGTGCGGGAGGGCTTGCTGTTGCGTCATTTAATATGTCCACTAGGCTTGGCCAACCAATACTATTAGATGTGGATAGAGTTCCCCTAAGACAAGATTCATTAAAACCTCTAGAGATCATACTTAGCGAATCAGCGGATAGATTACTAATTGTAACAAGACCTGAAAAACATAGAGAATTAAATAATATTCTTTACAAATGGGATTTAGCATCAGTACGAGTTGGAGAAGTAAACGACGCAGATGGTATCGAATACTACTGGAATCACTATAAAATAGCTGATATCCCCTTCCACTTTGCAGTTAGTGGCGCTTTATCTAAGACCATTAACACCGTAAAATTTCCACCAATGCTAAAAAGGGCAGAAAGAGATAATTCAGCAATCGATTTCAAGAAAAAGAAAAAGATGGAGCAAGATGACTGGACATTAGTCCGCGAGGTCAATTTAAAGGCTGAAATTGCATCCAGAGAGAAAGTACTCCCTATACCATCTAACCTAGAAGATACCTGCTTAGACCTTCTAGCAAACCCTAATCTCAGCTCTAAGCAGCCTATCTTTTCTTCCTTTGATCAACTAGTAGGTGGAAGGAGCTTACTAAAAGCTGGAATGGATGCTGGAGTTGTTAAAATTAATAGTGCAACCAATGGTGTAAGTTCTACAGAAGCACTTGCCATTACGTTAACCTCCAATTCTCTTTATGTAATGATGGAACCTTACCTAGGGACTGTTCAAACAATTGCTGAAGCCATGAGAAACCTAGCTTCAGTGGGTGCTCGATGCATCGGCATTTCGACCTGCCTAAACTTTGGCAATCCTAATAGATATTTAGATATCTGCGATCTTTCTGAAGCTATTAGAGGTCTGGGTGATGCGAGTAGAATATGGGATATCCCTGTAATGTCTGAAGAAGTTTCTCTTAATAATGGTGATGACAATAATCCTGTCATGCCTACACCGGTAATTCTTGCCCTAGGAGCTATAAAAAAAATAGATCAGATGATGAGCCCAACATTTAAAACCAAAGGGGATTGCATATTTTTACTAGGTAGAACAAAAAATGAAATTGGATGCACTGAATATGCACAGTACGTACATAAACAAATAAATAATCTCGTGCCGGATATAGACTTTGCCAAAGAAAAAAAACGATGTGAAGATATAGTTGATTTAGTTGAAAGTGGGCTTATCGTTTCTTGTCATGATTTAGCCAGAGGTGGACTTTCGCTTGCCTTAGTCGAATGTTGCCTACTAAGGGATAGACCGATTGGCGCTAACCTTGAACTATATAATGCGACCGTACCAGAAGAAAGGGATGCTCCACTTCGACCAGACTCATACTTATTCTCTGAAACCTCAAGTAGATTCCTTGTTAGTTGCAAGGAAAGTAATAGGGAGCAACTTTTAGAGTTCTTACAGGCTAGAGAGATTCAAATAGGCGGAGAAGGTATTGTTGGAGGGAAAAGCGTAAAGATTCATGGGGCTGTTGATATTGACCTCCCACTTTCAACAACATACAAACTATGGGTACATAGGCTAGAATCATACCTTCATAGTAATAAAAACGATAATAACTTAAACACTTAGTCATGCAAAAAGTTATTGGTATAGATTTAGGTACTTCGAATTCCTGTGTAGCCTACATAAAAGATGGTCGTCCACAAGTAATTCCAGACGAAGAAGGAAACCAAACTACTCCATCTATATTTGCCATTTCTGCAACCAATGAACCGATTGTAGGCTATGCCGCAAAGGCGCAACAAGGAACTAACAGGCTCAATACTGTATTCGCTGTCAAGCGCCTAATAGGAAGGAAATTTAGTAGTGAAGAGATAGTATCAGCGACCGGCAAACTACCCTATAGAGTCCTAGGTGCTGAGAATGGTGATGCATGGGTGGAAGTAAATGGCACTCCCATGAGTCCAGAAGAAATCTCAGCCCAAATATTAGATAGACTTAGAGCAGTAGCTGAACATTTCTTTAATGAGCCTGTCAAAAGAGCCGTAATTACCGTGCCTGCCCACTTCAATGACTCTCAAAGACAAGCAACTAAAGATGCTGGAAGACTTGCAGGCCTTGATGTTCTACGGATCATTAACGAGCCTACAGCTGCCGCATTGGCTTTTGGACTTAACGTTATCGATGGCAAAGATACCCTTAAGGAAGATGCTAACAAAACTTTCAAGCAACGAAAAAATGCGGATAGAATGATTGCGGTATTCGATCTTGGTGGGGGTACTTTTGATATTTCGATACTCGAACTTAGAGATGGTGTTTTTGATGTTAAAGCCACAAATGGAGATACCTATCTCGGTGGAGAAGACTTTGATATGGCGGTAGTTGACTATCTCTTATCTGAGTTTAAAAAAAAGACCGGTCAAGATGTTGGAACCGATCGAAGTGTCCTACAAAGATTTAAAGATGCCGCGAGAGACGCCAAACACACACTCTCAGACAAGCCAAAGGTTGATGTTGAACTAACCTTCGTACAAGGCTTAGATCACATGAAGATTCCCCTAGACAGAAAAAAACTAGAGGAGATTGTTCAGCCTATTATTAAAAGGATTGAAGATCCATGCTTGCAAGCCCTAGAGGATGCAAGCCTAACACCAAATGATATCACCGACGTAATTCTAGTTGGAGGTATGACTAGAATGCCAGCAGTAAAAAAGGCTGCTAGAGAGATCTTTGGGGTAGAGCCACTTGATACCGTTGATCCAGACGAGGCGGTAGCATTAGGAGCGGCGGTGCAGGCTGGTTTACTGCAAGGTTTTGTTAAAGGTGTAAGTTTACTTGATGTTACTAGTTTAAGCCTTGGGATTGAAATCCAAGGGGCAAAGATGCACAATATCATTCCAAGGAATACAACGATTCCAACTAAACGCACAGAAATAGTAACCACCAGCGCACCCAATCAACCTCAAGTTAGTATTCATATCCTTCAAGGAGAAAGTGACTTTGCCCCTGACAACAAAACTCTAGGTAGATTTGAATTAAAAGGAGTGCGACCTGCACCACGAGGTGAGCCTGATATCGCGGTAACATTTGAAATTGATGCTGAAGGCATTGTACACGTAAACGCTAAAGATCTTGAAACAGAAGAAGAACAAACCATGGAGATTGTAGCAAGCTCTGGTTTAAGTGACTTTGAGATTGATAAGCTTCTAAGAGATAGGTTGATCGAGGAAGAGCAACGAAGACGACTTCAAGATAGGTTAGGCAATAATACCGTTATCGATTCAGAGGATGGACCTCTACAGGAATTGAAAATGAATCTAAAAACCACAATTTTCATGATACAAGTTAGGCTTAATACAGAAGCTAAAGACTTTCGAGGAAGAGGCAGGGCCTTACTAGAAGATTCACTCGTAACCGCAAGAAAAGTACTCGAATCTTCTATTGACGAAAAAGAGCTCTCTAAAGCGCTAGAGGATTTAAGTAATAGAAACAGCGCCCTAGATGATTACCTACAAAGCTTATGGTAAATAGCCTTATTAAACCTTAGGTATCTCCCTGAGATCTATTGAGTTTTCAACCATACGCATGATATAAAAAACCATTAATTACACCTTAGATTTAAAGTTCGAGAAGTAATTATCGAGTAGTAAAAAAGTAGTATCCATCATACCAAGGAGTTAATATGGTTTCGATAAAAAAATATTTATTATCTGGGCTGTTGTCATTATCAGTTCTCTTAATCTCAAATAACGCAAGCGCACTTTCCTATAGTGGAAAAGATTTTGAAAAAATTCTTTCTGTCTACTCAAGGCAAGAATTTGGTTATTGGGCATATTCACAGAAGTTTTATAGTTATGTAAATAATGACAATCACATTAAAGCAGACCCTATTAACAAAGTTACATTCAAGGATAGTAGCCTTAATGGTATAAGTTTTTCCAGCGTTCTCGCAATGGGTACTACAACTGAATCGGGTACGGTGAATAGTTCAAAACTTAGTACAGATCTGGATACAGGCAATGTAACCGTTTATGGAAGTAGAGGTGAAGTACTTCTAACAGCTGAGTATTCTGAAGCTGGACTTCTTAATGCTACATATAAAAATGGGTTAGCTGGGGAGCTTGGCGTAAGTGGTATTTTTAATGTAACAGGTGGGTCACTTTTCGCATCAGGACTAATTACTAATCCTCTATATATTGATATAGCTTTCACTAAAGTTTATCAAAATGAATATAAAGACCTTAAAACAAGATGGGGAACCTATACTTTCTACCAGCAAATAGGATCAACTCCACCTCCAACTACTCCACCTGGATCCGGAGGCAATCCAATTCCAGAACCAGCATCAATAGCTTTATTAGGTGGAAGCTTAATTGGGCTTGTTCGGAATCGTAGGAAGAAACAAATTAGTGAATAATTTGTTCGTACGATTATAAAAAAAGGGGAAGCAATGCTTCCCCTTTTTTATTAATCGCCAATTGGCTTAATTAAATATTTAAGCTAGAAAAGACTCCTTCCAGCAATCTTTTTCCATCCTCACCACCAAAGCTCCCACCAACAGCTCTCTCTGGATGAACCATCATCCCAAGAACATTTTTATGCCGATTAAAAACACCAGCGATATTCTTTATACTGCCGTTATAAGCTCGATCCATGTGAACTTCTCCCTCAAAATCACTGTACCTTAGCGCAATTCTATCATTCTCTTCCATATCCCTAAGTGTTCTAGGATCCACAAAATATCGTCCTGAATAACAACTTAATGGCAACCTATAAATCTCATCCTCTCCAAGGTGTTTAGTCCAAATACTCGTTCTATCATCCGGGACAATGAAAGTCTCAACGCTAAGAAATTCACTGTTAAGATTGGTTAAGAGTATTCCAGGAAGGATTCCAAGCTCACAAAGTATCTGGAAACCATTTCCTAGCCCAAGGACAGGCTTACCATCCGAAGCGAATCTATTAATCGCATGAACAACAGGAGATGCTTTAGTCAAAGCCCCTGGCCTTAAATAATCACCAAAAGCTGCTCCGCCAGGAAGGATTAATACATCTGTATTTTTAATAAACTCTTCCTGATGCCAAATTGTTTTTACTTCAACACCAAAAGTCTCCGTAATACTAGAGACTACATCATAAACACCACTAGAACCTGGAAATTCAACGACTCCTACTATCATGAGCTATTTACTATCCCCTCTTTTCGGTTCGATTTCATGGATAACTTCAAAATCTTCTATTAACTCATTATGTAAAAGCTTATGGCACATATCTTCAACGCGTTCTTTCTCCTTTTCTCTATCACCGGTATCTATGTTCAACTGAATATACTTGCCAATCATAGCAGACTTAACTTCAGTAAAGCCTAAATGATTAAGCTGCTCCGTTAGCGCATTGCCAGCTGGATCTAATACATCTTCTTTTAATCCAATTAGTACTTTTGCAATCATTCTGACCTTTTAATTGTTAAGGGTTACTTGTAGTTATGCACTAAAAACTCTTTTGAATATCTCAGGGACGTATTTAAAATACCTATCATTCGAGAATAGTTCATCTAATTCTTCTTTATTCAAAAGCTTTAAGACTTCAGGATCTTTTAATACTTCGACTTTAAAGTCCAAAGGATTATCACCGTCAATTGCTTCCCAAACTCTCATTGCGTTCCGCTGAGCTATTTCATAAGCCTCTTCCCTAGAAATGCCCTTAGCAGACAAGGCAACCAACAATGTAGATGAAAAATATAAGTTCCCAGAGGATGCTATATTCTTTTTCATCCTCTCTGGATAAACTAATAAATTTTCAACCAAGCCTGCCACTCTATGAATAATAAAATCTAAAGCCAATGAAATATCAGGTGCGATAATTCTTTCCGCGGACGAATGACTAATATCTCTTTCATGCCAAAGAGCGACATTATTTAACGATGTTTCTGCTAAAGATCTAATTACTCGACAAAGTCCAGTAACATTTTCAGATAAGACTGGATTCCTTTTATGTGGCATAGCCGAACTTCCCTTCTGGCCCTTTGCAAAGAATTCCTCTGCCTCTCTTACTTCAGTTCGTTGCAGGTGCCTAACTTCCAAAACGATTCTTTCAATAGAGCTCGCAAGTGATGCGAATGTAATAAACAAGTTAGCATGTAAATCTCTTGGTAATACTTGAGTAGAAACAGAAGAAGGAATTAAGTCTAATTTCTCACAGACATACTGCTCTATTTCAGGAGGCAACTGAGAATACGTACCAACCGGACCCGAGATTGCACCTACCCTAACTTCCTCCTTAGCATTTATAATTCTAGATTTAGCTCTTTTTAACTCAGCATAGAATCCAGCTAACTTCAATCCAAAAGTTGTTGGTTCAGCATGTACGCCATGAGTTCTACCCATACAGATAGTATTCTTATGCTCTTGAGCCTTTACATCTAAAGCTGCCAATAATTTATCTAAGCCTTCAAGGATTAAATCTGTGGCCTTTACAAGTTGTACAGAAAATGCAGTATCTATTAGATCTGAAGATGTCATTCCGAAATGAAGATACCTTCCCTCTTCTCCAATAGTTTCAGATACTGAAGTTAAAAATGCAATAACATCATGCTTTAACTTTTTGTCCAACTCATGAATTCGATCAATAGAAAAGGATGCTTTCTGCCTAGAAACTATCGCCGCTGACGTAGGAACAATCCCATGTTCTGCCATAGCCTCCATCGCAAGCAACTCAATCTCTAGCATAAGTTTAAATCGCTCTGGCTCACTCCAGATGGATTCCATTTCAGGCCGACAGTATCTATTAATCATTCTATTTACTACCTATGTTAACTTCATTATAAACTAAATAACTCACTTGCTTCCGATTGAAGAGTAGATTCAAATAAGGGCACATTATTCTTCTTCCATGTAGAACTTAAAGCAGACTTGGCAAGTTCCAATGAATTACTATTATCACTGATATGCGTGGCAAGAATTACTTTAGGAACTTTAATCAGTTGATCTTGAAACTCATAAATAAATCGAGACGCACATTCATTACTCAGATGACCACGACTCCCAGCAATCCTCTCTTTTACAGACCAAGGATAATGGGTTTTCCATAACTTTTCAAGATCATGGTTAGCTTCCAATAATAAGGCATCTACACCATTCATATAACTAATTTCACGCTCAGAAAATACCCCAAGATCACTTAATATGCCGATAGATTTAACTCCATCTGATATCTTAAAACAAATTGGATCAGCTGCATCATGTGACACGGAGAATGGGAAGATCTCCAACTTTTTAATTGAAAATGAGCAATAAGGATCAATAAACCTGACTTGAGTGATGGGCAACTTCTTTAATATCGTAGAAGATTGATATGTTTCCTCTGTCAGATATACTGGTAGGCCTGTATAATTAGCTAAGGCATTTACACCTCGAATATGGTCATCGTGCTCATGTGAGATTAGGATTGCATCTAAATCACCTTCACATAATCCCCTAGATCTTAATCGTAGGAAAGTCTGCTTTGCTGAAAGCCCACAATCAACTAAAATAGAAGTCTCTCCGGAAGAGATAAAAGTTGAATTTGCCTTACTCCCACTGGCTAATACAGAAAATTTCACTGAACTCGTTTCTTTTAGTTATTTATCAAAAAGTAACACTAGATACTATTAAGTACCAGAGTCTAACTTATAGTTAAAATAAATTGGGCAACAAGAAGAATGAGATTATCAAACTTCTATCTTGCTTCGACTAAATGCTTAATTTCTAATTAAAGGCTGACTGCACAAGCCCTAATAAAGGCTGGCTGTAGATCCCAATAGCTAGCACTAATATAGTGCTTAATGAGACGGTAAGTACTGGCCCAAATGCAAAAGAAATAGTGTCCTCTACTTCCTCTGGTTCTTTAAAATACATTTCTACAATTACTCGAAGGTAATAATACATACTAATAACAGAATTTATAGCTGCAATAATGGCGATTCCAGTAAATCCTGCTTGGTGTGCTAACATAAATAAATATAATTTCCCCAAAAACCCTACTAAAGGAGGCATCCCTGCTAAAGCAAACATGGAAACTGTCATCGCGACCCCTAGCCAAGGCCTAGTCCATCCTAAGCCTCTAAAACTTTTTATTGAGTCTCTATCGTATTGGTTCTTACTCCCTGCCGTCACTAAAGAAATAATCCCGAATGAAGAGATCGTCATTAACGAATATGCGAATAGATAATATGTTGGGACCTCTGCAATGGTTGGATTCTGACTCAGGCTTAAAAATCCTATAAAGATATATCCAGCGTGAGCAATAGAAGAATAAGCCAGCATACGTTTTAAGCTAGTTTGCTGAATCGCCATGAAATTACCTACTGACATACTGAGTACCGCTATAATCCACATTAGATTCTCTATCGTAGGCAAAATATCAATGAAACAAATTGAGAATAAACGCAAGAACGCACCGAATGCACCAATCTTAACGACGACAGCCATAAAGGCTGTGATACTCGATGGCGATCCTTGATATACGTCAGGTGTCCAGACATGGAATGGAAATAAAGAGACTTTAAATGCAAACCCAAATAAAATTAACAAGACCCCCCATAAGAACAAATCTCCTCTAGGCTGAAACTGAGGAACTAACTCAGGAAAGTTTATAGTTCCACTTGAACCATAAACCATAGATATTCCATATAATAAGAAACAGGAACTAAAAGCACCAAGTAAAAAATACTTTAATGCTGATTCCGCTGATGCCTTCTCTTTTAAAGCAGATCCTGCCAAAACATAAACACTAATTGATAGTAGTTCAAAGCCTACAAACAAAGCGATAAAATTAGCAGAAGAGACCAATAGCAATGAACCTAAAGTCGCGCTTAAAATTAAAAAATCGAGCTCAACTCCTGCCTCAATACCTTCCCTCTCTCTACTTCCGCCTAATCCTAGAAAATATGTAAAAAGAGCACTCACTAAAATAGCCATGCTATAAATCATTGTATATGAATTGCAGTATAAGGTACTTTGAAATACTGTCTCATTATACTTAGCCATCCCATAACAAAAATAAGTAGCTGCTACGATTGAAACTATTACGGTTAAAGTCTTAATAGACTTAGAGGATCCAAACACTTCAAATAAAAGCAATAACAATGCTCCTAGAGCAATTGACAACATCGGTAAGGTTGAAACTATCTCTACAGCTCTCATACGCCACTCTGATTAGAATTTATGTCATGGTTTAACTTCGTGTAAGAAGTTAAATCTCTATTGTTTTCACCCTTAGCAACAGCAGTGCTAATTGTATTTAAAGAATCCTGCGTAGTACCCTCTAAATCTCTTAAAATTAAATTAGGGTATAAGCCAATGATAAAGACCAGAAGTAATAAGGGGGTAAATACAAATATCTCCCTTGCACTGAGGTCACTTAAGTTATGTATATTGGGATTTAACTTCCCGAATACCACTCTACGATAAAAGGAAATCATATATAAAGCCCCAAGTATGACTCCAAGTACGGCTCCTAATGTACACAATACTGTAATCAATAAAACGGATGGGGTCGCGCCATTTATAATATAAAAACCTTTAAACGTTCCTAGTAAAACTAAAAATTCACCGATAAATCCATTTGTCAGTGGTAAACCAATTGAGCTAAGCATAAAAATCATAAAAACAAAGGAAAAAACTGGTACCTTTGTAACGATCCCTCCATAGTCTGAAATCTCTCTAGTATGAGTCCGATCATATAAGACACCAACTAGAAAAAACAACGCAGCGGTTGAGATACCATGATTCATAAGCTGAATTAAAGCACCCTGAAATCCTTCTGGATTTAACATAGAGAACCCTAGTAGGCAGAATCCCATATGGCTCACAGATGAATATGCTACGAGCTTTTTCATGTCCGTTTGTACCCAAGCAACTAAAGCGCCAAATACTATACCTATAATTCCAAGTACCGCTAAGCATGGAGCGAAATGAACCGTTGCCAATGGGAACAAAGTAATACCAAACCTTACTAAACCATAAATGCCCATTTTCAACAAAACTCCAGCTAAGATTACGGAACCTCCTGTCGGCGCTTCAACGTGGGCATCAGGTAACCATGTATGGAATGGGAATACAGGTACCTTAATTAAGAATGCTAATGCGAATGCTAAGAATAGTAAGTATTCTTCGGGCTGTGTAAATTTAATCTTCGCCAGGTCTCCGATATAGAAACTAACGTCTTGGAATTGATTTACAAATAAGAATTCTAAATACGCAATCGCTACTAACATTAGAAGACTACCAAAAGCAGTATAAAGAACAAACTTAATAGAGGCATAAATTCTATTCTTCCCTCCCCAAATTCCTATCAAGAAATACATTGGGATCAACATAAGTTCCCAAAAGACGTAGAACTGCAATACATCAAGAGAAACAAAGGTTCCGAGCATTCCAATTTCTAGGAATAATACATTTATTAGGTATCCTCTTAATCTCTGAGTAATGCTTGAATAAGAGACTAAGACCAAAAAGGTTAAAAATGATGTTAACAACATCAACCAAACACTTAAGCCATCAACACCTAGACTGAAGGTTAAGCCAATCTCAGGCACCCAAGGCAATACCTGACACATCTGAAAACCAGATTTAGCTCTATCAAATTGAAAGAACATAAATAATGTAATGACGAGCGTAATAAATGACGAAGATATTGCGATCCTCGCTGAAGTTACATCACTAAATTTTCTCATTGCAAGAAGGGCTATCCCCAATAATGGAGAAAATACAATCAAAAACAATAAGCCTTCATTACCTAACTCTAATTCCATTAAAGTTCCTTAGTATAATTCAAATAAACCCTATAAACTCACCCAAAAGAGGACAATAAATACAAACAGTGAAAACATGATACTTATCATTCCACTAATGCTGGTATTATGAAATTTCTTTAGCGCGACTCCAGCAGTATCAATCAACACTCCACTTCCGTTAATTAAAAGCCCATCGATAGCAAGCCGATCGATAACTATAAAAAATAATTTAGATATAAAGATTAAAGGAAGTACAATTAGCAAGTTATATAATTCATCCACATACCACTTGCCTTGAAGAAAATTATATACTGGTGAAATCGCTCTCGCAATAAAAGCTGGGATATAAGAAAAGTAAGAATAAATCAAAACGGCAGATGCGGCACTTCCTATCGCCACCCACATCGAGATCTTCTCCAACTGATGATATGTATGATTTTCTAATAATCCATGATGTCCGCCCAAAAAATCACTTCTAGTCCAAGACGATAGAAAGGACATTAAACTATCACCATATACATAAGAAAAGAATAATGATGGTACTGATAAGACCACTAAAGGGAAAACCATACTAAATGGTGATTCATGAGCTTTGCCCTTACCTCTATAATCTCCAAAAAATGTTAGCATCAAAGACCTAGTCATATAAAACGCTGTAAGTAAGGCTGTAACAATTCCAAGCATCCATAATAGATGTGAGAGCGGATAACCAAAGAACATCAACTCAGATGGCAAGCCAGGGTTAGAGTAAACTGCCCATAATACAGAATCCTTGGAGAAAAACCCAGAACCATAAGGAAGTCCAGATATTGCATAAGTTCCAGCAAGATAAGTAATGAAGGTCCACTTCATAGACTTCCGAAGTCCTCCGAAGTTCCTCATATCTTGTTCATGATGACAACCGACAATCACCGAGCCTGCTGCCATAAATAAAAGAGCCTTAAAAAATGCATGGGTGACAACGTGATACATTCCAACACTATAAGCACCCGCGCCAAGTGCCATAAACATATAACCTAACTGACTTACTGTAGAATAAGCCAATACTTTTTTAATGTCGAACTGAACCAAGGCAATAGTAGCTGCAATGAAGGCTGTCAGAGCACCAATGATAGAAACAACAGTTAAAGTAATTGGTGCATGAGTATATAGACCACCTAACCTAGTAATCATATAAATACCGGATGTTACCATCGTCGCAGCATGAATCAATGCAGAGACTGGGGTAGGTCCTGCCATCGCATCAGGTAGCCAAACATACAGTGGAATTTGAGCACTTTTACCTAAAGCTCCCACTAACAATAACATACAAGCGATTTCAATAGCATAAGGAGGAATGCTCTCTATCGAACTAAGGATAACTTGAGGAGATAAGCTTCCGACGCTTACATACAAAACAAACATGCCGAGTAAAAATCCAGCATCTCCAATTCTATTCACAATAAATGCTTTCTGACCGGCAATGGCATTGGGCATTTCTTTAAACCAAAAGCCGATTAATAGGTAAGAACACAATCCAACGCCTTCCCAACCAACAAATGTTAATAACAAATTATCACCTAAAACCAATATCAACATGGATGCTAGGAATAAATTAAGATAAGAGAAAAATCTTGCTTGATGAGGATCATGACTCATGTAACCAGAAGCGTATAAATGAATCAGAGTTCCAACCCCTGTAATAACTAAACACATCATTCCAGATAGATGATCGAACCTAAAAGCAAATGGTATTTCTAAACCAGGAATGGATATCCAAGTCCAAAGCTGTTGGGTCAAAGTATGGTTAACCAAAACACTACTAAATAAAAGGCATGAAATTACGAATGAAAAAAGAGATGCTACGGTCGCTACAACTGCACTCAAAGACATTCCATTCTTAGAGTCATGATCATGATCGTCATGGTGTTCTTCGTGTTCTTCAACCTTAGGCCCGCCTCCCACTATATAAGATAAAATTGCCCCCAACAAAGGAACAAGTGGCAATAGGCAAATTCTACTGTCTAATTGTCCGATAGAATCCAACAAACCCGATGGCAAAGTAATCGCGGTGGAACTAACCAAAGAATGTACTATATTATCACTCATGACTACCTTTCTGAATATTTAACCCGAGAGTTCCGAAACATTAGTTGTCTCAATTGTATAAAAATTACGAAAAACGCTTAATATAATGGCTAAACCAACAGCGGCTTCAGCTGCGGCGACTGCCATCACAAAAAACACAAACACCTGGCCGTTAATGTCGTTTAATTGAGTGGAGAAAGTAACTAGACTCAAATTCACTGCGTTTAACATCAATTCAATGCACATAAAGATCACGATAGTGTTTTTTCGAACTATCACTCCCAAAATACCCAAGGAAAATAGAATTGCAGATAAGTATAAACAAAATTCTGTTTGCTCTATCATTTAATTAGATTCCTCCACACCAAATTTTGCTTTTACAGCGCTCAGACCTCGACCCTTTAACATTGGTCTCTTTTTTGAATGGGCTAAATATGATGCCCCCACAACTGAGGCAAGTAATAAAATACCGATCGCTTGGAATGAAACCATATGTTCACCAAAAAGAGACACGCCAATCTCCTTAGGGGTAAATATCGCTGGCTCCGCTTTAGAAAGCTCTTTGGTGGAACGGATTACAGAAAAGGAATAAATATTAACTAATATAGTTGTCAAAAATACTAATACGAATGGAAGTCCTGCAATTAGAGGGATGCCAAATTTAATTTTTTCCGCCTCTTTTTCTACGCCTAATAACATAATGACAAAGACCACAAGAATCATAATAGCTCCAGCATAGACTAAAATCTGAAGTGTGGCGATAAAATCAGCCCTCAGAAGAGCAAACTCAGCTGACAATAAAAACATCGTCACAACTAAAGCTAAAGCACTATTAAGACTTTTTTTGGAGCTTATTACACCGATACTTGCTAACACGGTCAAAAAACCAATCAAATATACGAATACATCCTTAATTGTCATGAAATTCCCCAATTGTCATTGGCACTATTCTTGGCATCTCTATTCTCCATAAATTAAACCCCCTGCCTAGCTACGATATACGCAGTAAGCAAAACATTAACAAGTGCAATTGGAAGCATCAATTTCCAACATAAATGAATTAACTGATCATATCTAAACCTTGGAAGTGTCCATCTTATTATAATTTGAAGTACACAAAAAATCATTACCTTAGCTCCAAACACATGAAGCCCGATCAACATTGGTATAAAAGAACCAATATTAAATCCTAAAAATTGACTTATGCCGTAAGATGAAAGATCAAAATTTAAACTTGTGATATCGAAATATGGTAGTTGCCATCCACCAAAAAATAGAACTACAACTAATGTAGAGGCCACCACGATCTCAGCAAATTCTCCTAACCAAAACAATAAGAACTTCATACCTGAGTATTCAGTAAAATAACCTGCAGCCAACTCTGACTCACTTTCAGGGAGATCAAAGGGAGCTCTTTTAGTCTCTGCCATAGCTGACACAAAGAAAATTACAAATGCTATTATATTAAGAGGGAAACACATAAAGATCCCCCAATTAGGAAGGAAACCATATAAAAGACCAGACTGAGCAGAGACGATTTTACTCAAATCAAGCGTTTCATAGTAAGCTAGTACTCCAATGATACTCAACCCAAGAGTAATTTCATAACTAATCATCTGCGCGGAAGCTCTTAAACTTCCAAAAAGTGAAAATTTATTCTTAGAGACCCAACCAGCGAGGACTGTCCCATAAACTGCCAAAGAACCCATTGCAAGAACATACAAGATTCCAACATTCAAATTCACTAACTGTGCTGTGATAGTTTTAGTTTCTAATATCGCTGGTGGGCCAAAAGGGACAACGGCCAAAGATATTAATATCGGAAACACTCCCATAAACGGAGCTAAACTGTGCATGAACTGGCTTACGCCCTTGGGAACAAAATCTTCCTTAAACAAAGCCTTAACTGGATCACAAACTAACGTATTAATGATGCCAGCTAAATCGAAACCAAAGATACTTGCCCTGTTCGCACCAATTCTATTCTGAATCAATGCTGCGGCCTTTCTTTCGATCCAAGTATTCAGTGCCGCCAACTGAAGTACAGCGGCCATCACAAATACGGCTTTAACTATGATTATAAATAAATCTATAAAAAGAAAATCTGACATTCTTATCTCTTAGTAAAATAAAACAAAACTAACCAGTCCTTAACCATAATATTTAAAGTTGACTAGCCTCTCCCTCTGCTGAAACATTCGTTCCTCGCACGGTTCCACCTATCATAACCCCTTCCTTACCTATCTGTGCTAAAGTTAAGCCTGAGAAAATAGGTAGTTCCGCTAACATACTTCTTGTTAACGATCTCTCATCAATTATTTCTGGCCCTAAAACGGGACTGCCGGCTAACTTTGAAATTTCGTTTAAAATTTGCCATTCTGGCTTTGATCCAGGGATTGGAGTAGTGACACTGTTGAGTCTTTGTACCCTTCCCGAACCATTAATCATCAATCCATTTTTTTCATACACCGAGTAGGATGGGATAATGATTCCACAAAGCTGATGAGACCCAAGTGCTAACTTATCAAAGTCACCCTCTTCCCCACTGATCAAACCGCGTGGAGATATGGCTAAACTTAAGGGGACTGCTAATAAGGCTTCTGATAACTTCTCATCAATATCCCCTTCTTCGATTGAAAAATCACCGATCATAACGACTCGTTTAACCACGCCTGCTCTAGTCTGCATCAATAAACGATCATATTGAGCTTCCATACTTGAGCGCCAATCTGAAGATTCAGCCCAATATCCAAGTGCAAGTGCTGATTTAGCATTCGGAGCATAATCTGGACTAACTAGTTTAGCCTCAAGGTCTGTTAATTTTCTTTTCCTTAACTGGACTGCAACATTTTGGAAACTTGAATCAACCTTAGCAACTGTTTGTAGGAATTTCTTCGCTACCCATAGCTCTTCAGTAGTTAAAAAGGGTGAAAGGAATACTGCCAACTCCCCCTTATCTACGGAAGTAAATACTTCAAGAGCTTTTTTATATACTTCCTGGAATTCAATCGCTATAAGCTCTTGACCAGACCTCATAAGTGGTTTGGCATTTCTTACTTCTGGAGCAAAACGAGAAAAACCATATCGCCCTTCGTTACAAAGCCACTCCTGATTAACTTCTGAATTTAATCTTCCTTTTACTTGGACAAATTCGTCATCGCGGACAGCTACTTTAACATTACATCCTGACGAGCAACCTACGCACAAAGTATCTTGCTCATCTGCATACCAAATCCTAGAATTAAATCTAAATTGAGTATGTGTGAGAGCTCCGACAGGACAAAGATCTACAGTACAACCTGAGAATGGATTGTCTAATGGTCTATCCTCATGAACTGCGATAACAGTTCTATCTCCTCGATTTAATACACTCAGCTCAGATGTTTCTGAATATTCATCACAGAAACGAACGCACCTAGTACAAACGATACAACGCTCACCATCATACATAACTTCAGGACCAAGTGGTTCTGCTTTTACCTTGTGAGTTTTTTCTTCAATAAACCTGGATGCAGTCTTATTATAGTCGTAATAATAATCTTGTAATTTACAATGACCTGCCTGATCACAAACAGTACAATCCAAAGGATGGTTAATTAATAGAAACTCCAATGTTGCTCTTTGAGCTTCCTTCACAAGAGTACTGGTCATTTGAGTCTTAACCTTCATTCCCTCTTGAGCGCCAGTGTTGCAAGCAATAGAAAGCTTTGGAGCGCCCTCTATTTCGATCTGGCACATTCTGCAGTTACCCGCGATACTAAGATGCTTGTGATAACAATAATATGGAATAGTGATGCCAGCTAACTTACCTGCTTCGATTAAATTAAGTCCCTTGGGTACTGAGATATCTTTACCATCTATACTGATATTTACTAAAGATTGAGCCACTTGATCCTGATTAGACATTTGCACCGTCCACACCTAAGTTAGTTCCGTTATCTGATAGATTTACATTTAATCCTGACTTTTCGATATAAGAATTAAACTCCTCGGGGAACTTCTCCATGAAACTCAGTACTGGAGTAACCAAGGCATCGCCGAATGGACAAATAGTATGGCCCATAATCTGGTTAGTTACGCTCTTTATTAATAAAGGATCTCCAACGGAACCTTCTCCAGAATACATTCGTTTTACAATCTTCTCTACCCAATGTGCTCCCTCCCTGCATGGAGTACACTGACCACAAGATTCATGAGTATAAAAATGTTGAAGATTCAGGCATGCTTCAACCATATCAGTCGTATCATCCATTACAATAAATCCGCCAGATCCTAACATCGTTCCCGCCTCTTTTAGAGACTCATAATCTAATGTAACACCTTCAAGCTCATCAGCCCTTAGGATTGGAACAGAAGATCCACCAGCAATGATTGCCTTGAGTTTTCGACCACCTTTTATGCCACCACACTCATTTTCAATAAATTCTAATACGCTATAACCAAGGTCAACTTCATAGACTCCTGGTTTATTAATATTCCCAGATGCACTAAATAATTTAGTTCCTGTAGATTTTTCCGTACCTATCTTAGAGTATGCTTCTGCACCATTTAAGATAATCCAAGGTAGGGTAGCTAAAGTTTCTGTATTATTTACAACTGTAGGACATCCGTAAACACCAAAAACTGCTGGGAAAGGAGGTTTTATCCGTGGTTGCCCTTTGTTCCCCTCTAAACTTTCAATTAATCCTGTTTCTTCACCACAGATGTAAGCCCCTGCTCCCCGATGAACTACGACATCTAACGAAAAAGTAGAGCCAAAAATATTTTTACCTAAATAGCCATTTTCATATGCTTCTCTTATCGCTTTTTCCATCCGCTCTGCTGGGAAACCGTATTCTCCACGTATATATATAGCACTCCAATTACAAGATAGTGCTAGAGAGGCAATCATCATACCTTCTAGACAAAGATGTGGATCCTGTTCCATCAATAAACGATCCTTGAAAGTTCCAGGCTCACTTTCATCCGCATTATTTAACAAATATATTGGTTTGCCAGTGTCCTTGGGAACGAATCCCCACTTAACCCCTGTAGGAAAGCCTGCACCACCTCGACCTCTTAATCCAGAAGCCTTTACTTCTTGGGTAATGACATCAGGAGTCATTGTTAGGGCTTTTTTTATAGCTGAGTACCCACCTCTTTCTTCGTATTTTTTAATTTGATGTTGATCATCATGATGAGTATTTATCGTAAGAATTTTAAAATGCTCTTTTCCCATCTCTTGAAATACTTCTCTTATATAACTTCTATTAACAAAAATTACGCAACAATTAAGATCTAGATTCCTAAAACTCTAGATCTTGGACTATCCGGCATACCCTTACCTAGTTCCTCAGTAGAGGCATGATATCTTAAATCTGGTTGCTCTACCTTTATCTTATCCATTAGCTCACTAAGAGTTTCTGGAGTTAAGAACTCAAAAAACACATCATTTATTTGAACCATTGGAGCAGACCCGCAACTTCCAAGACATTCTACTTCTTCCCAACTCCAAACACCATCCTGTGTGACCTCGGAGGGACCTACACCTAATACATCTTTTAAGTGAGAAGCTAATTGTTTAGCTCCACAAAGCATACAGGATAAAGTTCGACATAGTTGTATATGATACTTACCTACAGGTCGCTTGTAATACATAGTGTAAAAAGTAGCTACAGATTCTACATGCACTGGCGGCAGAGAAAGTTCTGAACTAACCCATGTAATAGCTTCCTTACAAATCCAACCAAAATGTTCCTGAGCAAGATATAAAGCTGGCATCACAGCCGACTTCTTATTGGGATACTTATTTATATACTCTTTCAACTTGGTACTCATTTCCCTTGGAATTGGTTTAGGAGCGCTTCCCAAACAAACTTCATAAGAAACAAATGTATCTTTTCCAATAATTCCTAACGAACTAGACATAATTACCTATCACACTCCCCACCAATCATGTTTATCATTCCAAATAAGGGGACGATATCCGCAATAGTATGCCCCTCAATTAATGGGCCAAAAATCCCCATAGCAATAAAACAAGGAGGTCTTACTCGTACTCGATATGGAGTGCCGGTTCCATCAGATACGACATAATAACCCAACTCTCCATTCCCCCCTTCAACAGGGAAATATATATCAGAAACTGGAGGTTTAATACCTCCAAAGACCACTTCAAACTGACTAATCATCCCTTCAATTGAATTATAAACTTCATCTTTGGGTGGCATTATTATATGAGGATCATCGATATTGATTGGCCCATCTGGCAATCTGCGAAGCGCTTGTTCTGTAATTTTAATGGATTCGTAAATTTCGTTAAAACGTACTAAGAATCTATCCAAGTTATCGCCTGTTTTCCCTGTAGGAACTTCAAACTCGAAATGGTCATAACTTGAATATGGAAAGGCTTTCCTAACATCATAATCAATGCCACTTGCTCTACCAATAGGCCCAGTAAGTCCATAAGACAAAGCTTCATCTCTGGAGATGATCCCAATACCCGACATTCTATCCTGAAATATTCTATTTCTAGAAATTAGCCTATCAGCATCAGATAAATGATTTTTAATCTTTTCAAACGCAACGAAAACTTCTTCTTTAAAATTTGCTGGCAAATCGTCTCTTAGGCCGCCTACTCTCGTATAAGAGATAGTAAGACGTGCACCTGTAACCTTCTCTATCAGAAAGTAAAGTTCTTCTCGTGCCTGCATCAGATATAACATTACAGTAAATGCACCTAGCTCCATAGCGGCAGCTCCAACACAGGTTAGATGATCGCAGATTCTAGACAATTCACTCATAATGACGCGAATATACTGCGCGCGAATTGGCACCTCTACGTCAAACATTTGTTCGATCGCAATTACCCAGCCTACATTATTAATAATAGGTGAAACGTAGTTTAATCTATCAGTGTAAGGGATTACTTGATTATAGGTAACATTTTCACATTGTTTTTCAAAACCTCTATGAAGATAACCAAGATCAACATCACATCGATCTATTCTTTCTCCATCTAATTCTAATATTAATCGAATTGTCCCATGAGTTGCTGGGTGCGCTGGTCCCATGTTGAGCACCATAGTTTTACTATGAAGTGCATCATCAAGTTCTCTTGTTTCCCAATCGTTTGTGATCTCAGTCATTCTTTCCAACCCTCTCTCTTGCCAGCTTCTCATCTACTGTGGGATATTTCCTAGTAGGCATTGAAACCAACGATTCTCTATGTAAATCCTCACTTGAGTTATGCAATTCGGGGACTCTCAATTCAACTCTAGGCTGTTTCCCTTTAAGTGGATAGTCTTTTCGAAGTGGATAGCCCACAAATTCCTCATACATTAATATCCGCCGTAAGTCAGGATGACCTGTGAAAATAATCCCATACATATCAAAGACTTCTCTTTCTAAAAAATTAGCAGAATTCCAAAGACTAACTAGAGATGCAATCTCTGGCTTATCCTCTGACAAATAAGCCTTTAAACAAAGTCTAGTATTATGCTTAAGGCTCATGAAATTATAGACCATCTCGAAACGACTATCCTTACTGTCTAACCAATCTACGCAAGTAACATCTATAAGCATATTCAGTTCTATAGATGGATCACTTTTTAAAGCTTGAACTGCTACAAAAAAATCAGAGGCCGCAACACGATAGGATAATCCGAATTGCTTCCATTTGTGATTTTCTATTCTCTCTAAATGCCTTGAAAGTGGGCTATTATTAGAAATAGAATCAATAAGTGATTGTTGGCTTGGGTTGTTTGTATTTTCAGGACTTAAATTCTCAGGTGTCATTACATTTAAGATAAATTAATCGAATATTGGAATATTTTATGTCACCGCATGTATCACGACTAGTGAATAGCAAAAAGGGATAAACGACAAGCATTTCTGGAGATTAATCTAAATATCTGATAATATCCCATCGATTTATAATATATGAACATTAATTAAACATAAAATTAATATGCCATCATTTGATATAGTTAGCGAAGTTGATCTTCAAGAAGTAGATAATGCCATAAATCAAGTCAGGAAAGAGATTGGGACTCGATATGACTTCAAAGGCAGTATCGCTGAAATTAAATTTACAGAAAAAGAGTCAAGATTAGATTTGTTGGCCGATGACTCTATGAAACTAAAGTCCATGGTCGAAATCCTCAATCAAAAAATGAGCAAAAGAGGCATTAGTTTAAAGTCCCTAGACTACAAGGATCCTGAGAAAGCTTCTGGGGACTCGCTCAGACAATCCATCATTCTAAAACAAGGAATTAGCAATGAAGATGGTAAAAAATTAGTTAAAAAAATTAAAGAATTGCCCGTTAAAAAAGTACAGGCACAAATCCAAGACGATCAAGTCAGGGTAACTGCTCCCAAAAGAGATGATCTTCAAGAAGTCATACAATCTTTAAAAACTTTAATCGATGATATTGATCTGCAATTTACTAACTTCAGAGATTAATCTAGCTAAAATCTTAACCCCAATGACAAATCAAAAACTATCCTATCAGTCCGTTGGAGCATCTGCAGATAAAAAGGGCTTACATAAGATACTAGAAAACTTAGGTCATACGGGAATTGAACCATACTTCTGTAAGGTTTCCCCAGATCTTTCCAATGATCCGAATTATAACAGTATCATTCACTGCGATGGCGCAGGAACTAAGTCCATTCTCGCATACTTACATTATAGGGAAACTGGCAGTTTCGATTACTTTAGACGACTAGCACACGATGCTTTATTTATGAATCTTGATGACGTTTACTGCGTTGGTCGTCCAGAGTCACTTATATATGCCAATGCTCTCGCAAGAAACGCTAAACTTATTCCTGACGAAGCCATTGAACAGATAATATCAGAATATATATCCTTAGGTAAAAAGTTAAAGGAAATAGGAATCCCTTTAGAAATTTCCGGTGGTGAAACTGCTGATTGTGGAGACCTCGTAAGAACCTTACTCGTTGACGGTACTCTTGTAGCTAGAATCAAAAAATCAGAACTCATTTCCGCCAACAAAATTGCTCCAGGCAATTTAGTGATAGGACTGTCAAGCAGTGGACAAACGACTTATGAAGACATATTAAATTCAGGGATTGGCTCAAACGGCCTAACCCTAGCTAGGCATGCGCTCCTGTCAAAATCTCATGCAAATAAATACCCCGAGGTATTGGATCCAAACCTTGATAATTCTCACAGCTACCAAGGTCCATTTGAAATCGAAGAATCTCCAAAAGGCTTAGGCATGACCCTTGGTGATGCTCTATCCTCCCCTACTAGAACATTTGCACCCATTCTAAAGTCTATCCTTGATAGTTGCCATTCTGATATTACTGGCATTATTCACATGACAGGTGGTGCACATAGCAAAGTATTACGATTTATTGATAAGGTTAAGATTGTAAAAGACAAGCTTCCAAAACCTGCCCCTATTTTTTCATTAATTCAAAGTTCGACAGGAATCCCGAACCAAGAAATGTATAAAGTCTTCAACATGGGCACTAGAATGGAGATTTTTTGCAATGAGAATAGCGCGGATAAGATATTAGCTACTTGCAAACAATTCAACCTAGATGCTCAAGTTATTGGGCATGTGGAAGAATTTACCCTACCTAAAGTAGAAATACATCTGGAAGACGAGATAGTAGAATTCACACTTTAAGTTAATCTAGTATTTGCGCGGTATTTTTAATTTCGATTAATGATCGCTTGTAAGATCGCTTCTATTTGAGGGAAAGACTTAAATTCAATAATCTTTCCATTCACAAAAATACTGGGAGTAGATAGAACCCCTGCTGCAATTGCAAATTCTATTTGTTCACTTAAAGCTTGATCTGCCTTCTCGCATTTACTCTCATCTATACCTAGCTCTAAGATAAGTTTATCCAAAGCTTCTTTATTATCAATTTTCTCTCCAAAAACTTGACTATGAATCTCCAAAGATGACATCCCATAATCTAAACCTGCGCATAAAACTGTTCTAGCTATTCGACAAGAACTCTGATGGAAGTCACCACCTATAGACCTATTACAAGACCTATCCAACGGGAATTGCAAAAAAACCATACTCACTCTAGTAAGGTTTCCCGAATAAACCTTTTCTAATACTGGCGAGATTCTTTGACAAAATGGGCATTCGTAGTCTGCAAATTCTACGATACTAGTGACTTTCTCTTGGCTCACAGATGCCTGAGGGCTACGAATAATTGCCCCTGGTAGCTTAAGCGCTAAACTGCTATCAAATCTAGCCTCTGACTTCTCCCAGGAATCGACCAATTCACCTATGACACTTGCATCATAAACACTTAAATATCTAGGTATAAGCACATATTTTTTATATGCTGTGGGCAAATGAACTAATAAAAGTATTAGGCCTAAATTTCCCAATAGAAAAAATAAACCCCTACTAGAAAACAAAAAATTAAACGTAAAATCCATAAATCCTGAGCGAACATCCCCCCTTTCCTCTTTGACAAAATGCGCCAAAATAAACAAGGAGATGTTAATTAAGTAAAGCAAAGAACAGAAAAGACATACTTTACCCAACTCTACATACGAATAATAAGCAAATATCAAACTGCCAATAAACGCAAAGCCAAAAATAATATATAAAATAAAGTTTAAAGATCGACTAAATGATTTGTTTGACCCTCTGGCAAATAAAAGTAAAAGCAATATGGAGGAAAAATAAAATGCTCCAAAAAATGCCACTGGCACACCAAAAATCTCCGAATAGACACTCTTTGCCACGCTATCACAATCGAAAATCTCATCAAACGTACAAATAGATGCCCCAACTTGGAGATTAGAATTTACTTCAATATGATGATGGCTTAAGTATAACGAGACTAAAAGTCCCAAGAATATTAGCGGGAATGATCTTTTACGAAGAATATTATTATAATCCATGATTTCTATATCGAACTATTTTAATTAAAAATTATTTAACCTAAAGATTAATTTCTTTCTATCTTATACCGCTCCTTGGCTCCATCAGGCCAGCAATAAGCTTAAAACTTTTCCATAGGGAGAATCTTCAGACTGGATACTATCCAAATAGCTTAAAACCTATTATCATCTATGGGAATAATAACATTTCAGAAATTCATGAAAGAAAACAATAATTCCTTTCTCATTGTTATACTAGCTTATTGTATGGTCATAGGCTTGGTACTTCTATGGTCCGGTAGAAACAAAGAAAAGACAGTTTTTGATAAGTATCTCATATCTTTTAAGGGAATTAGCTTAACCTGCAATGAACTTGAAGAATCTTCACAGTTCTTTAAGGAGGTTTTGGAGTTTCATGAGAATGAACAGCATCCTAAACAATTTGACCTGCCGGATAAAAGTACGATCACTTTACTAAAAGGTGATACTCAGCCAGATCATAAAATCAATATTCGGCTTAAAGTCCGGAATGGTATCTATAACTTACATCTAAAATTAGCTACTAGGATAGCTGAATTCTCAAATCTTCATAAAAATAAAACCTCAGAAATTACAGAGATAGAGAAGACTTCAAATTATAGATATTTCAGTATCCTTGATCCATCCGGCCATAGAATTTCCTTCTATCAATCAAGAGTCTTTTCTCACGCTACTTAAGGATACGCTTTCATGACTATATCGCTAACTTTTATAGTATTGTGTTCCTGCTCTTCAGTGGTAACTTTTTGATTTACAAAGACTGCATAGTTTCCGGGCGGTACCTTTCTAAAAATCACAATCCCAGATGTATCACTAATTAAACTCAAAAGTGGTTTCTTCCTAGAAGTATCAATTAAAGAGACCATATACTCATCAAGCATATCTCCTAAAGAGGATAAATAAACTTTGATTTGCGCAGTTTGACGTCCCTTCAATTCTATCCATTCAGTTTCTTCTGTATCAGTAATAATAACGGATACGACCTTACTACCCTTAGGGATGTCATCAGCTAAACATATCCCTGGCAGAATCCATGCATATACTAAAGTAATAATAGCTAACTTGTTTCTAAAACAGATCAATGTCCGCCCCCTGACTTTTTCTCGCTTGCCCCTGCCGCTTTTGATGCACTAAGACTACGTTTATATTTCCTCTTGGCAAATCGGGCTTTCGGACCAAAATCACCATCAACTAAAAACACTTCATCTGCTAAGATAATGCTATTCTTTACAAATACACGTAAGGCCACACGATCACCTTCAATCATCATCTTTTTTTTACCCACTCCAAGTTTCCCTACTTTAATCGTTGAATATGCAGTGAGCTTATCCAAATATACAGTCATTCTAGGAAGGTCTTCCTCTTGGGGTTTTATATATACATATTCGTAATCAGGGTCTATATATAAGAAATTTGCGAGAACTACTCCAACGTACGCTTCACTCTGTTTATCTCTAAACAAATCGCTAAAACTAACATTATCCTCTTTTTTACTTAAACCTTCATTCGTGAATTCATCCGCCACTAAGGTAGCAGTAAATAGGAAATGGAATAGGATAACCCCGATTAACTTAACTTTACTCATCTCTAAATTTTGGATCACTCCACTTCCTTTTTACTTCCGGCTCTTCACTATTTTTCTCTAAAAACACTATATACACATACCCCAAGAGTAATCCACAAATTATCATACCTAATAGTCCAAGCACTATGCTCATAAACCCGCCATTTCAATTTGCCAGCCTTTTATGTAGATAGGAGTAGAGAGGCATGTTTTAAGCATCATCCTTAATTCCACTATCGATATCTACATTTAACTCCGAAAGTAATCTTAACCTTAGACGGCTATGAACTTCCTCATTTTTTATGTTTGATCTATTTAATGTCTTAGCAAGATTTTTTAAACCTTCAAGCTCGTTAGATATGGTACTACATTTTTTGCAGGAATCTAAATGCTTCTCAAGCCTATGATTAGTAAGCTCATCAAGCTCACAATCTACATAGTCTTGTAAAAGCTCTTCAGATACTCCACAAGTATATTTTTCCTTAGCCTCCAACTCTGACGCCTCCTCATATATATCGTGAGATAAAACCGCATTTCCTGAAATTATAAAAAAACCTTTTGCTGCTTCTGAATTCTGCGTATCCTGCCATCCTTCATTACAGTCATTTTTAGATGCGCCAAACTTAGATATGAATGCTTTATTACTGTCCGTGTACATATTTAATAAACTCCTGTTACATTGTTGTTACATCATTAAGATACAAACGTGATGAAATAGGATTCAATAATATTAAGTTTTATTTAAAAAAAAATTTAGGCGGTTAAGGTTCTGAAAACAATAGACATCCGCCTAGAGGGTTCAAGACTGGAATAGTCAAGATACAAAGTCCTGGAACAAGCCTTTGGTCTAAGTGGAACTATGCTCCGATTACAAACTTATAACCCACTCCATGAACAGTAAGAATATGTTGTGGTTTCTCAGGAGATATTTCTAATTTTTGCCTAAGGCGCGCGATGAAATTGTCAACGGTACGAGTACTAGGATAAGAATTGTAACCCCAAACTTGATCAAGTAGTTCATCCCTAGTAACAGGAACATCTACCTTATTATATAGATACTTAATCAATTCGAATTCTTTGGCTGAAAGATTTAATTCAATCTTTCCTTTCTTTGCCCTATAAGACTTAAAATCGATTCTAACATCCGAGAAGCTCAATTCTAATTCGTTTGAAACCCTACTTTCAAGTTCAGGCTTATTATCATTATGGCTATTCCTCCGAAGAATTGCCTTCACCCTTGCAAATAGCTCCCGCATACCAAAAGGTTTCGTTAAGTAATCATCCGCTCCAAGCTCTAAGCCTACGACCTTATCTATTTCATTACATTTGGCAGTCAGGATAATAATAGGAGTATATCCACTAGACTGTCTTATCCTTCTACATACCTCTAAGCCATCAACTCCTGGCATCATGACATCTAATATCACTAAATCCGGACATTCAGATTCATACATTTCTATACCATTCGTACCATTATCAGTAGAGACTACGAGATAGCCTTCAATAGATAGACTTTCAACTAAGCCTTCCCGCACCAAGGGTTCATCTTCTATTATTAGTATTTTAGCCAAATGCTTCCGTTACTGCTCATATCTTAAAATTGTAAAAGGAAATCTTGAAAACTTCATTTCCCATATTAATCATGAGAAAGGGTTATAAGCAAGAATAATTGTTCTGGTCACTCAAAAACTACATTGCTTGAAATCGGATACTAACGCTCTGATATTTCTGTGGCAAAAATGGCACTGAGCCTTCTTGCTGAATGTTTTCTATTATTTCAGGTAGGCTTAACTTCCTTGGAGGGTACACTAGTCGAGGTTCAAGGTCTTCCCCTGTTGCCTCGTTCTCACCTAATGACTGCTTTAAGGCATCTCTTGCGGCATCTTTCAATGTACCAACTGCGTCAGCTAGTCCTAACTTAACAGATGTTTCTCCTAGAATAATTCTACCGTCAGCAAATTCTTTAACTTTCTCAATCGGTATATTTCTACTTTTAGAAATGACAGTAATAAATTGCTGATAAGCTTCCATAGCTACTGAATGAAGAAAAATCTGATCTTCTTCTGTAAACTCTCTAAATGGAGTCCCTGCATCCTTTAATGCTCCACTTTTAACGATATTTAACTGCACACCAATTTTATCCATTACTTCTTTAAAATTAGGCAACATCAAAATCACGCCTATAGACCCAGTCATTGTGCCAGCCTGAGTATAAACTTTTTTACATCCCATAGAAGAATACAAACCACCTGAAGCGGCCATATTCCCTAGAGAACAAACCACTGGTTTTTTCTCTCCTGCCTCTTTAATATACTGATATATTTCTTCGGAAGCTCCAACTGCCCCACCTGGTGAATCAATCGCAATAACAATAGCCTTAATGTTCTTATCTTTTACAAACTTTGCAAGCTTCTCTCGAACGTCCTTAGAAGAGTTAATCTCTCCTTGAAGTTCTACGACACCCACACCATTCTTACTTTCCCCCACTAAATTAGTGATGTCAGAGACGCCGCCCATATTTTTTGAAACAAAAACTGTTAGGGCAATAATAGTAATAAACACCATTAGAGTCATTAATCCAAGTGCGGTTAAGATATACTGAATAAGTGATTTCATAATAAGCAATAAATAATAAAGTTTGATATTCTATCCTTCTAAGCTATTTTTGCCTTGATTCATAGAGGGAAATTATCCATAGGACTTCAAATTATCTTGCAAAGTCCCGATCTTACCAGCTGAACCCAATCCTCTAATTCCGTCATCTAACAAGGAGGTAATTAACTTATTATTATGGCTAACATCCCTACAGACCCAGTAACTACAGCTGTAGTCAATTCAAATACTAGTTCAGCTACCGCTACACAGACGGCTGCGACTGACTCGCTGAAAATAAAAACTACTCAAATCCTCCCAACGAATGCACCCGATTTAAAAATTGGCGATGTAATTCAATTCCTCCTTAAAGATGTCAAAGCAAACAACGTAGGGATCCTCTACTACTTTGGTCAACTGATAGAAGCTAAAGTACCATCAGGTTTAAAAAGTGGAGACGTAATTCGAGCAGAGGTACAGAAACAGAATGATGCCATTATTCTTAAAATTAAAGAAATTCTAACTACCGGCAATACAAACACCTCAAAGAATAGTGCAAATGCTTTCATTTTTGAGACTGACTCAAATCTTACCGAAGTACTAACCCATAAAGTAGAATTTCTTTTAAAAACGCTAGATGCCGTACTGAATAAAAATAGTGAGCTATCCAATCAGACTAGCTCACCTTTGATTCAATTTCCCAATACTGACTTAAATGTTTCTGAAAGTATTGATAGTCAGTTACTAGTTAGCCTAGAAAAAGGTTTAAAACTATTAGAAAAGCTGCTCCCCAAGGACTCATCACTTTTAAATTCAACTAAAGTTAAAGAATTTCTTCAAAATATAAAAAGCGGTCCGCTCCTTATGGACTTAACTTCTAACATTGAAAATCTCTCTACCACTCTAGACCAATCATCTATTAGTCATGACAGTAAGTTTCTTTTGGAGTTATTTAAAAGGCTGCCCCCTCTAAAAGACCTCCTCCTTAGCCCTAATAGCATAGAAGATAGGAATCTTCTAAATCAAGAGCTTAACAAATTGCTTCTGGTAATAGGGAAAGAAATTGAGAACAGTAACTCTGCTCTTGTAAATCAAACACCAACTAAAATTAATTTCAGAACGTCTCTACAACAAATTAGGAACTCGCTAGAGACCTTACAAACCCTAGACAATTTAGAAGAACAAAATTCTGCACTTGAAACTCTAATAAAGAAGACAGAGATAGAGTTAAAATCTAACATACCTAGGCATCTGATAGACAAAGAAGATATTATAAATACTTCGAAAAAAATGCTTACGAATCTTGAATCACTAGTTCAAAGTCAGGAAATGCTAAATAGGTTAGAACCCATCCTACAAGCCTTAAA
The DNA here is from genome assembly GCA_964353175.1 of uncultured Bdellovibrionales bacterium. Taxonomy (GTDB): domain Bacteria; phylum Bdellovibrionota_C; class UBA2361; order SZUA-149; family DAOLCO01; genus JAIYCX01. The sequence goes on from CAYGUX010000003.1 coordinate 123,820, forward strand.
GGAGCCCCAACTACTTTTATTTCCTTTTCTACTTTCGGGGATGTTAGGATTTGGCAAACTAGCAGTCGATCCCGATGGCTCAAGAGATGAAAAGCATAAACACAAAAATGCTAATAAGAATGACGTTAAAACTCCCCTAGCTTATCAAGGAGTGATACCCCTACCCAACTTGGGCCAAGTACAATTTAACGCGGTACAAACGGATAATGAAATAGAACTATCATTTTCCCTTGAGGATGATGAAAAAAAAATATTCCTAGAGTCACACTTAAGTGACCTAAGAGCAGACCTTGCATCTGCAGGCATTACCACTACTAGCATTAGTTTAAACACGACAACTTTTGCTAGACCTACTCTTGATGGCTTGGAAGTAGAGAAACCATTAGTAGTTCTATAAAAAATTAGGGGGCATAAAGCCCCCTAAAAATAGCAGTCTAAAGCTTAACTAATTGTAAGCTAGGACTAGTATCGATAATGATCTGGCTTATAAGGTCCTTCTACAGGTATGCCTAAATAATCAGCTTGAGTCTTAGTTAAAGTAGTCAACTTAACTCCAAGCTTACCTAAATGTAATCTCGCTACTTTTTCATCAAGCTCCTTAGGCAATACATGCACCCCAATTGGATATTTTTCTTTCTCTGTCCAAAGTGCAATCTGCGCCATAACTTGATTGGTAAAAGAACAAGACATTACAAAAGCTGGATGGCCAGTAGCGCAACCAAGATTTACTAATCGTCCCTCAGCCAATAAAATGATCTGATTGCCATTTGGCAATGTGCATTTATCAACTTGTGGTTTAATATTTTCAACTTTAACTTCTTTGTTATTTAACAACCATCCGGATTCAATTTCAGAATCAAAGTGCCCAATGTTGCAAACAATTGCCTGATCTTTCATCTTAAGAAGGTCGTTCTTAGTTATTACATCTGCACAACCAGTTGCAGTCACATAAATATCACCTTCCAAAACGGCTTGATCCATTGTAGTAACTTCATACCCTTCCATTGCAGCTTGAAGTGCTATGATTGGGTCAATTTCTGTTACGATAACTCTAGCACCTAATGCTCTCATTGAATGTGCACAGCCCTTACCAACATCCCCATAACCAGCAACCACAACAACCTTACCAGCGATCATCACATCTGTAGCACGTTTTAAGCCATCCGCTAATGACTCACGGCAACCATAAAGATTATCAAACTTAGACTTAGTAACTGAGTCGTTTACGTTTATAGCTGGGCATTTAAGAGTCCCTTGTTGGGCCATTTGGTATAATCTATGAACTCCTGTAGTAGTCTCTTCAGATACACCAATAACTTCCTTTATAGCCTCTGGATAGTTTTCATGACATCTGACTGTTAAGTCTCCGCCATCATCAAGAATCATATTTAAAGGTTTACCATCAAACATGATTGTTTGATCAACACACCACCAATACTCTTCCTCTGTCATACCTTTCCAAGCAAATACAGGTACTCCAGTTTTAGCAATTGCGGCGGCGGCATGATCCTGAGTTGAAAAAATATTACAGCTTGACCATCTAACATCTGCCCCAAGCGCTACTAAAGTCTCAATCAAAACTGCGGTTTCGACAGTCATATGAAGGCAGCCAGCAATTCTAGTACCTGCCAATGGCTTAGAAGCACCGAACTCTTCTCTAAGAGCCATAAGACCAGGCATTTCTTTTTCTGCTATTTCTATAGCCTTTCTGCCCGATTCCCAAAGTGAAATATCTTTAACTTTATAATCCATAATGCCAGAATTCTTTGAATGATTACCGTTACTATTTAAAACCCTTAACGCATTACCGTTTGTTGAAACTTCAGTACTTTCCAATTTTAATCTCCTCAGTTAATTTCTATAAGTATAGGGCATTTGCCCCAATATAATTTTCGCATTCATATCAGCTTATATTTAAAGCCTCAAATTTAATTTAGCAACTTCCTAGAGTTAAATTCTATAAATGATGAGAGGCCTAAATTAAAAGGGAGATACGGATAGCCTCCAAACTGCTGTATTAAATGGCATTATATTGCAAAAATCATATCATGACCAAAAGTATCGGAAACGGTTTGGCTCGTCATGTAAAATGAAGATCTAAGATACTTAACTTATTGTCTATGTGCGTAGCGGGAGTCCACCCTGAATAAGAATGCAAAAATCTCTGCCACTGCTCTATAGCATGATTCTGGAATTTGATCTCCAACTTTGAACTGTGAGAGTACAGAGACTAATGGATCATCTCTTTTTACAAGTATCCCCTGTTCCTTTGCTAATTCTAAAATCTTTTTAGCGATTTCGCCCGGACCCGATGCTAGTATTCTAGGAGCATCTTCTTCCTGACCATAGGCTAATGCAACCGCATAGTTTCTTTTAATTCTGCTTGAACTCATTCTGGCAATCTCCACCCCACTGTTTTTGGCGAATCCTCATCATCGTCCCCAAAAAGTAATTCATTACTTCTTTTATAATCCTCAAGAGCATCTCTAAAACAATTTGAACTCCTCCCAACATATTGACCTATAAAATGCTCAACGGAACAATAAGCATGCTTTAAAGCCCTACCCAAATCCCTATCGACAGGTTCAAGTTTATCACCATTCTCTATGAACGCATTTCTAAATTTATCATGTAAACCCTCTGCAGTTTCAGAATCATCCCAGCTCATCTGTTCAATCAATCTATGGGCCTTAGTTCTTCTGGCCTCTCTCAAAACTATGAACCTTGAGATAAAGGCCGCCCTAATGGCTAAATTTCTTGCCTTCTTGTCGTTTCTAAGGTCTTCACGCTCACCTCTAGTTGGGGCGAAAGAAGAACCATAATTTGCATCTATGTCAGCCAATTTCAGTGCCTTTTTAAATTTTCTTAGTAAGTTTGAGTGAATACTCGAAACTCCTTCATGATTGATCGGCCTGATTAAGAGAATACTAAACAAATGATAAAGGAATTAGTCTCTTTTCTGAGACTACAAGCAGATAAGCAATAATTACAGGAACTTAGCATTGCAATCTCTTTTCATGAACATTTTTACCAACCTTTTCAGTACTTTAAGCATCAGAATTAACGGATAAACTGGCAAATAAATACCATCTTACCCAAATCATAAACTTGTTATAGATTCATGCTAAGCTGACGAAATATGAAATTCACCATAGTTAAGGGTGAATAAAAATAGAAAATGTTAAAATAAAGATGAACAATATAAAGCTTTTAAAATTTAAAAAAGAATCACTGATAGTCTTAACTACCTTATTCTTTTTCGTTAATAGAGCAGAATCCCAAGTTTCAATTACACTTGGTCTTCAAGAATTATACGATGATAATATTTTCTTAGAAAACGATAATAGACGGCCAGCTCCCCTTGTTCTAAATGACAATTTACTAGAAGACCTGAGAGACGGGAATTTAAGTACCGTTCCATCAAAAAGTAGAGACGGAAGACCAGATGACGATATTATTTCAAATCTATTCATAGATTTTTCCGGCAAACCTGATTCTCTAAGTAAATACCTAGATACTTCTTATCAATTAAGAACAGGATTTCTAATCTTTGGAACATTCTCCGAACAAAACAGAGTAACACTAGATGGGAACTTGTCTCTATCTTTATCTGATAAATACTTACCCAAGCCATACTACGTAAACATAACCAATGCCCTGCAATCGGCCTCTAACAACATTGCAGCTGCAGGTGGTACCGCCACACAAACAGCACAAAATTACGTTTTAAGTGGTGGAACTGGAATCAAAGACGTTAATTTGTTTAAACAGGTTACTTTTGATCTAGGCTATAATGCTAGTTATCAAAAATATCTTGGCGAACTTTTACTTTCCAAGAAAGACAATTCTGACACTCAAACCTCGCTTAATGGTGTGGATTTCTACTCAAATACTATAAGCTCAAGTATTAATGATCAGGTGACTAGAGATTTAAAGTTAGGAATTAGAGGATCTGGAGGAGTCCAAATTTTTACCAACATCGAAAATGCCAACGGTACCGACTCACTTTCAACTAGTGATACTAAAGATCTAGATAGAAATAACGCAGAACTACAAGGAACTTCCAAATATATAATCTCTAAAAAACTATCGTTTGATGGTTCCGCTGGGGTAGGTTTTTCACAGCTTAGAACAGAACCAAGAGCCAGAACAATAGAAACTCTCGATGAGAATGGAGAAGTACAATCGATGACATTCACTCCTGATGACTCTAATGCTGGACTAACTTATACTCTCGCCCTAAACTATGCATACAGGCCTGGTTCTTTATTAACTGTTGGCTCCAATGAAGGGTTCTCAACCAATATAGATGGGCAAAGACTCGTAACTACTACCTATTTTGCGAATATCGTAGAGCCTCTTACTGATAATCTTCAACTAACTCTAGGTGGCAGATACCTAGAGTTTGACAACCAATCAATTAACATTTCAGGAAGCACGAATAGAATTGAAGGTAGTGCATCCCTAAACTACAGCTTAACTCAATCAACTTCAGTTAACCTTGGTTACAACTACTCAAAACAATCTGGAAAGAGTTCACTACTGGATGACACTTTAGGCTTCTCCGATCCAGACTATGTCGTAAATAGATTCTTTATTGGTATAAACACTGGATTTGTCGGACTTCCCCTATAGGGAATAACGTAAGGCTTTCAGACTTATTCTAGATTCCTAATTATTCTTATATTTATTAACTACAGTTAATCTAAATAACGCACGATAGCCTTTATTAGGTTGATTATCTAATAAAATTACATTACCAAAGGGCCAATATGTCTGTAGATTATTTGGAAGATTTAGAATCCATGCTGGATAAGGGAAGTGAGCTTTTTGCCTGCCCTTCCACAGCAAATGGAGAATGGGTATTATCTAAAACAGTTGAGGACTTACGTCCCAAGGCTCAAAGAGCTGCGAACTCTCAAAAACATGAATTAGCAATCTATAAACTGGTTAATAAATCAGATGCGGTTACAGGAGATGCTTTTTTAGTAGTAAGAAAATTCTTAGAGACGCTTAAAGATGGTACTCCTAGAATGCAATGGGCACTAGTAGATACTAGAGAAGCAGGAGAAATGATGCGAGATGTTTCTCAAGGCCCATCTCCATATTTTGGAGCAGTTGTCACAGAGACTTTTCGACCTTTAGCTTAGGGATTTAACCTATAAAAAATTGGAATCCTAGTTCCACTATGCTAGATTGATCTGGCTGCATTATTACTGAACTTAAGTGGATAGTGTAGCCATACAGTATCAAGTATTAAATACCTAGCAAAAGTGAAAAAAGACCATATCCTCCCGTTTATATACGAAGATCAGCCCCTAAAAGGCTCGATTGTGGTCCTAGAAAGTAGTTGGCAACGAGTAATTCGAGATCATGACTACCCACCTGTAATTAATACACTATTAGGGGAGCTCCTAATTTGTAGTACATTGCTTGCGAGTTCCCTCAAATTTGATGGGACATTTACAATTCAGATTCAAGGCAGCGGACCGATTCAGATGCTGATTGCGGAATGCAACTCAAAACTACAAATTAGAGCAACTGCAACTTTAAGAAAAAACTATGATTTTCACCAAGAGTACACCTCGCTACTCCTTTTAGTTGAAAAAGGGACAATGTCAATTGGCTTAAACCCTAGAAAAGGTGGACAAACCTATCAAAGCGTTGTTCCTATCATTGACAATGATATTACTAAAGTATTCGAACATTATCTAATGAAATCAGAGCAAGTTGAGAGTAAATTGAAGTTGTATGTAGAAGAGAATCAGGTCGGAGGAATTTTAATTCAAAAAATGCCGGCCAAAGAAGAGAGTGAACTCTCCATGAAAGTTTGGAACCATCTTGAACTAGCATTAAATTCATGTACACTTAGTGACTTCGTCGATTCTGAATCAATTTTGAATTCGATTTCTCAAGATGAGGAGATTAGAATATTTGATGAAAAAGAAATTAGTTTCTCCTGTAATTGCACAAGAGAAAAAGTATCTGAGATATTACTTACTTTGGGTGAAGCAGAAGCAAAAGAAATAGTAGAAAAAGAAGGTACCATTAAAGTAACATGTGAATTTTGCAAGAGTTCTCAAGAATTTGATGCTATTGATGTAACTTCATTATTTAAAAGAAGTAAAGGTCCTGATTCAATTCACTAATGCCAAGCTCCCATTATAGAACTTTTGATTAGTGGGGGGAATTTATATTAGTTGGTTCAAATTCCTTTTTTTTGCGATATTATTGATTGAAAAACATTATAAAGAAACTATACAGTGCATAACCCCTGGAAGACATTAGGTAGTAAAATCATATATAAAAACTCTTGGATTACCCTCAGGGAAGATGATGTCATCACGCCCACTGGCAAGAAAGGTATCTATGGTGTTGTGGATTGTAAAATCGCAACAGGTATAGTTGCTCTAACCGAAGAGAATGAAGTCATTCTTGTTGGACAGTACCGATATACCATGAATGAATACTCTTGGGAGATCATTGAAGGTGGAACAGAGGCAAATGAAGACCCAAAAACCGCTGCGATTCGAGAACTACAAGAAGAAGCGGGCTACGCAACTAATGACGTAATACAACTAGGAGGAGAAATCCATCTCTCAAATAGCCATTCAAGTGAAAGGGGTTTGCTTTATTTAGCCAAAGACCTACGCCCCGTACCCGCCACCCCTGAAGATACCGAAGTTTTAACCATAAAAAAAGTCCCACTAAAAGAGGCCATAAAGTTGATAGAGAATGGAGAAATTAATGACTCTCTATCTATTATCGGTATTTATAGGGCAGCCAGACATTTAAACTTACTATGAGCGAATCTATAGAAGGAAAAACAAGTGCTCGGGTCTATTCTCTCAAACTACCCGAAAGAATTTCTACACCTAGTTTTTCCATCGATTATGCGAACGAATTAAACTCTTCCCAATATGAAGCTGTTCAGACTACTGAAGGGCAAGTTCTTTGTATTGCTGGAGCAGGAAGCGGTAAAACCAGAACTCTCATATATCGAGTCGCATACTTAATTGAGAAACAAGTTGAGCCAGAGAAGATTCTACTCCTAACTTTCACCAGAAAAGCCGCAGGAGAAATGCTAAGAAGGGCAACTTCTATCCTAGATGATAGATGTAAAAGAATTAGAGGTGGTACATTTCACGGTTTTGCAAACAGCATCTTACGGAAGTACCATACCCAAGCTAACCTTCCCCCTAATTTCAATATCCTTGATAGAGGAGATTCTGAAGATTTACTAAATCTAGCTCGAACTGAAAAAGGCTATGCTAAATCTGAAGACAAATTCCCTAAGAAAAACACCTGCATAGATGTATTTTCAAAATCAATAAATACCTCCAATACAATTCCTCAAGTACTAGAGACAGATTACCCACAATTTCTTGAACTTGCATCGAGCCTAGAGAAGCTACAAGAAGACTACCAAATTTACAAAAGAGAGCGTGGAGTACTAGATTATGATGATCTACTAGTCGAACTAAAATTACTATTGACTCTAAATCCTAGCACTAAAGAACAAATCTCTTCGCAATTTAGATATGTAATGGTGGATGAGTATCAAGACACCAATAAAATGCAATCTGAAATCTCCTATCTGCTTTCGTCAGTACATAAGAATCTTTTAGTAGTGGGAGATGATGCTCAAAGCATATACTCATTTAGAGGCGCTGAATTTAGAAATATCATGGATTTTCCAGACCAATTTCCTAATTGTAAAATTATAACCCTAGAGCAGAACTATAGATCTACCCAAGCAATCTTAGAGTTCTCCAATGCTCTACTTGATACTGCAAAAGAAAAATATCCCAAAAGACTATACTCGGAGATAGAGTCGGAACAGAAGCCTGTTTTCATTAGACCACTAGATACCACAGAACAGTCGTTTTTTATTACACAACGAATATTAGAGCTTAGAGAGGAAGGTGTTTCTTTAAATGAAATTGCGATACTTTTTAGAGCAGCTTGGCATTCGAATGAGCTTGAAATTGAACTGAATTCACGAGACCTTCCTTTCCAAAAGTTTGGTGGTTTAAAATTTGTCGAGTCTGCTCATGTCAAAGATATTCTTTCAATTTTGAAAGTAATTAAAAATCATAGAGACACAATCTCATGGCATCGAGCATTATTACTCCTAGAAGGCGTAGGGCCAAAAACTGCCCTTGAAATTAGTAGAAAAATTATTGCTGACGGAGATCACAGACAGGCGCTAAATGTCCCCAAAGGCAGGAAATATAAGAAAGATTTAGAAAACCTCTCCGACGTAGTAAGTAAAGGTCAAACTATCATTGGCTCACCCAAAGAACTGATTGACTTAGTAATTCAATACTACACCCCCCTACTTCGATCAAAATATGATGATTATAACAAACGAGTAGATGATATTAACTCTTTAAAAACACTTGCTGAAAGATATACAGATTTAGCAAGTTTCATGGATGATATGACACTTGAAGCACCAGATCAAAGTCAGATTGGAACGGAGCCAGATTCTCCCACAAGCTCCGAGAGACTAACATTATCTACCATTCATTCCGCAAAAGGCTTAGAATGGCATACCGTCTTTATTTTAAGTATGAATGATGGTTTTATTCCCTCATCTAGAGCACTCAGTAAAGAAAAAGAGATCGAGGAAGAGCGAAGGTTATTATACGTAGCTTGCACAAGGGCCAAAAGAAATCTATATCTACTTTGCCCAGAGCATATAAGAGGAAGAGGTTACTCATCACCATCTGGCGGGTTCTCATTCTCTGATCCAAGTCGATTTATATGGGAGATGAATGAATTTTCTAAACTTACAGAAAACTGGTCTTTAGAGGGAGAATTAAGTCCATGGTAAAAACTTTTTTTATTGTTTTAATTATAAGCTTATTGCCAGGGACTATCCTTGCCAATAGTCAATATTGTTATCGGAACAGCGCTTCCACTCTATCCTGCGCTAAAAGTATGGATGAAATCCCTCTAGAATATAGATCAGTCGCGTTCTATAAAGCTGGTATGCAAGATCAGCGAATTCCATTGTCCGAAAATAACCCTACATATAAGATAGAGACTGCGAATACTCTTCCGGCAGCCAGAGAGCTTAGTAAAATACAAGAAATCCCTAATTCTGATCAGCCAATCCAATCTGAAAACACGCACGACTCAAAATTACAAATTTTTGTAGCTAGCTGGTGCTCACACTGTAAGGCACTAGAAAAGTATCTAAAAAATAGAGGAATTCAATACAGTAGATATGACGTAGAAACAGATACTTTTGGTGCTCAAGTATATGAACAAGAAGGGACTATACCTATCTCTATTTTAAATGGGAAAACCATACTAGGCTTTGATCCAAGAAGGTACGGGGAAATAATTGATGCGGAACTGCCTTACTAAATAAATTACTTATCCTAACTTGACCCTTTTATTGAGCAAGCTAGGATAAGTTAAGAAATTCACTATCTAGCTAAGTTTACAACTTCGTTTAGAAGTTCATTTATACTACTTACTACCCTAGAACTCCCCTGAAAACCTCTTTGCAAAGAAATTAACCTAATAAAGTCAGAAGCTAAATCTGCAGTAGAAAGTTCTAATGCTCCCGATTGAATTCCACCGAATGTCCCAATATTAGGCCTACCAAAAACAGCTTCACCACTATTTTGTGATTCAGTGAACAATGAATTTCCCTTTCTAGTTAACCCCTCTGAATTTGAAAATGTGGCTAATGCAATCGTACCGATAGAGGATGTCTGACCATTATCTAACTGGGCAAATAATATGCCCTCAGCACTAACCGAGAACCCAGTTACAGACCCACTACCTGTACCATTCTGGGTTAAAGTTGACGCATTACTTGGAGATGCAAACTGACTAAATCCAGATAGATCAACCTCAATCACACTTGCTGTAGATCCATTATCCCAGGCAATAGGTCCAATGTTTGCAATACCCGATGTTGTTGCTGTATCTAGCTGACCATTCGAATTAAAATTTAATGCTATTGATCCTCCCGCTACTGCGACAGGAGTACTTGTTGCTCCTCCTAAATCAGCATTATTCGCAAAAACATTTGCGGTCCAATTATTTGGTGTGGCTGGATTATCACTCTTTGAAAAGTAAACATTCAAAGTATGCTGCGCTCCTAAAGAATCATACACCGTTACAGGCTGCTGAAAGTTAGTGCCAGTATTTAAGTCTGCATATGTAAATGGCCCAGCTCCTAAAGCAGGCTTACCAATATCAGACGCATCTAAATTACCTGAAATTGAAATTTCAGAAGAACTAATATCACCACCTACGCCCGTATTAACATTAAGCCGTTCTAATGCGCCTGGCCCCCCCGTAGGATATCCTAAAACAAATAATCCGTTTTGATCAAGTAGGTTACCATCAGGATCTACTTGCAAGTTCCCTGCTCGCGTATAAAATTTATTTCCATTCTCATTTTCTAGACTAAGAAAACCATTACCATCGATACCCATATCTAATCCCCGGCCGGTAAATTCAAAAGTCCCTTGAGTTAAAATTCTTGTTATTTTAGAAGCTGCACTTCCAGATCCAGTAGAGGTAGATCCCCCTGATCCCAAACTACCAGCCAAAATATCGACAAAATCAGCCCTAGCAGACTTAAAACCTACCGTATTTTGATTCGCAATATTATCGCCTAATACAGCAATCGCCGTACCATGAGATTGAATTCCAGCTCTTCCAGCAAAAAGTCCGTCAGTAATACTTGCCACAGGTCATCCTCCACTAATATTATTAAATAATCCACTTCCACAACTTCAATGTCTGGCTCTGGTTCGCGAACATCATAGAATGCATCCACTTGA
>CAYGUX010000003.1:134643-238039 GCA_964353175.1 uncultured Bdellovibrionales bacterium
CACTACAACTATCGACCCCTGTAAACAGCTGACACTTCCTCTAATCCCATCTCCTCACCACCTACAATCAGCTTTGCCTCCGGCTCCATTAGAAATCCTTCGACTGTCCCTGTTACTTTAGCAGTCAAATCTACAAACTTTCCACTACCATTAACGGATACTGCTCTTACTCCATATTTCCCATCATCTACGCCCAGGTCATCCAATGACACTGCTTGATTCTCTCCAACTTCAAAATCATCGATAACTTTACCACCTACTACTTGACCTTGATCATCTAAAAGATCAACTCTTATAGATTCTGTACCTGCAGGAATATCGAGTAATAAATTAGAACCACTACCATTATTAACCCGAACTAAATTATCCGAAAATTGTATCTCGTTTCCTAAGTAAGAAGCCAAAGAACTTGCGTTACTACCGCTATCGCTACTTAGTTTTTGATTTATTTCTGTCAATTGCCCAAGGCTACTAAATTGTGCAAGTTGAACCGCGAACTCTTGATTATCCATAGGATTTAAAGGATCTTGGTTCTGAAGTTGGTGAACTAAAAGATTAAGAAACTCATCTTGAGATACATTAGTTCTAGCATCATTACTTTCAGCAGCTTTAGCCGAAGTAGAGGACTGTAGCCCTGCTAAATTCGTTTCACCTGCTTTTGTTATAGTATTCGCCATATCTTAGTTTCTAATTTCTAAATCTAAATAAATTTATAAGTCTATGCTATCCAACCAACCAGATCTTCCCTAGTTAAGTTATTATCAATTTTCATGCCAGTATCTTTTATTCCGTTTCCTAAAAAAGTTCTTGCGTTCTGAGAGCCTTTATTTGACCCACTAGATTCTCCTTGGGAATCATTACCATTGTAAAAAGCTGAATGAAAATCAGGACTTGCCTCTCCGATACTAATTTGAACATCTTCCTTTTGATAGCCTAAAGCTTGAATCACTAAAGAAAGCTCTCTACTTTGACTTCGTAGAATGTCCTCTACTTCCCTACTTTGAGGGGTAATTTTTGCATAGATCTGACCATTTTTTTCACTTACCTTTACTGTCAGTTCACCTAAATTAGCAGGCTCTACCTTAACAGTAATAGTATCATTCGCTTTATTTACAGTAGCCTGCTCTAAAACCGCCTTAACTTTATCAATCATAACCTGAGCTTGGGCAGTTCTAGCGCTAAAGCTCTCATTCGTAATCTTTCCAGTATGACCCTTATCAAAAACAGTCTTATTCCCCTGAACTAAAGATTGGTTTATATCGAAATGGTCGTCTTGAGTTTTTCTAAATATATTACTGGAGCTGGACTCTAAGAAACCTTGACTCATCATTAATGAAGACTGTTTTATAAGCTCAGTAAGGGCCTTAGATCCCATTAAATCCCTTGAAACTGGGATTGCTACATTCTCCGGCTTTAGCGTGCTATTCTCTGCCCCTAACTTCATCTCTTTAGCGAACAAATCTCTAGCTTCGTAATAAGAAATCTCAATTTCATCTTCTAAAGTACGACCTTCCGACCTAATTGGCTTTGAGTTTAAGACCTTAATTGCTTCTTTTGCATTAGAAGATACGTCTGGCTTTGGTCCTACATCTTCAAAATTAGCGACCGTAGCTACTTGCTCACTATCAGTTTCTGGTTTAGTGCCATCTAAAGTCGGTTTGGCTTGAGATACCTCGCCTTCATTACGGGTAGAAGTATCTGAATTTACACGACTTTTAATATTGCTCGTAGAGCTATCTACTGTCTCCTTAGCATGCAAGTCTTCCTGATCGGGCTTCGCCACCACTTTATCGGAAACCTTATTCTGAATATCCTCTGAGCTTAATTCTTTATGTTTATTTAAATTGCTCTCTACAACTTCAGTTTCTTGTTCAATGGTATTACTTGCCTTACTCTCAGTATCTTTCTTCACAGTATCTTTCTTCACAGTATCTTTCTTCACAGTATCTTCAATTCTGCCCCTTCTTAAATCTTCAGACTTAGATTTAGGCTCCTCACTATGGGATTCAAACACCTCAGCTTCGCCCGAATCAATATCTTTCGCATTATCCTTCGCATTTTTATTGTTAGTTGAATCCTGTTCAACCTTTACGGACTCTTCCTTAAAGCTCTGCTTTTCTTTAATTTCTAAGGATGCAATTTTATAAATAGGTATTTCAGATGGAATTACAGGAGTAGCATTCAAAAAGCCTACAAGCCCTTGTAAGACCGACTGAAATGCAACCTTTGTATCATCTGGAGCATTATCTTCTTTATTATTTGAGGAAAAATCAGAATTCCTAGATCCCGATTGAATTGATTCCAATTCCAAGAGCCACCTCCACATTACTTGTAATTATACTTGTAAACACCACCACAACCACCATTCTCATAACAACTCAATCCTACATACTGCTAGATGCAATATCTTCGCCAACATACTCTAACTCTAAAACCAAAGTCTATCTACCAGTTTTCAACCCCTTACAGACATTATAAAAATTTTAAATTATGCACTAGGAAAATTTTTCCCTACCTCAATCAGTTCATGGGCAATTTTATCCTCCTTCCAGCCTAAAACCTCCGAAGCGATGGACTTTATATTCTCTATAAAAAAATGTTGGTTAGAGCCCAAGAATCGATTAGACAATCTTCTCTCTACAATATCACTAATAGTTTTCGCATATTCATTTTGAAAAGCATTTTTTATCATCTCTTTTTCAATTTTCCTCTTTAGATCTAAGTTACTAGAGATTTCTCGAAAATCTACTTTACTTAAAAAAGCTTCTGATCGAGATCCATAAGTTTTCCAAATATCTTCTGATATTGATTGTCGATCTTCCTCGGGGATCATATTCGGTAATAGATTTTTCAATCGCGTAGTTTCGATTACTTCATCAATAATGTTAGAATAACTATAAAAATCGTATCCTCTATTATTCCTGGTTAAACCGTTTTTTGATAACATATCAATTGCTTTAATGGCGACAGAGCGACAGGTTGTATATTTAATTCCTACAATCGTAACTAAATTATCGTATGAAGACATCCCCCACTTTGTATAAGGCTCCTTATGATCTATAATCAATTCATCCCGACTTGTATTTACTAGACCGTCCCTATCCTCACCCCGTTCTACTTGCTCCATAAGATTCTCATCAATAAGCCTAAGCCCTCCAAAAGTATGTACAAGCTTATCCTTCGTAAGTTTAGGATCAGGATACGCACTAACAACTTCATTAAAAAAATCTGCAACCTCCTCTTTATTTATAGAAAAATCCTTGGGATCTCCCTTGTAAATCGTATCTGTCGTACCGATCAAAGTATAATCATGCCAAGGTTGCAAAAATACAGCTCTCCCTCCTCTCCGAAGTGAAGAAGCTGTATCAATTCCCTTAGACTCAACAGTAATCGCAGATTTAATTGGGAAGTCGCGAATAGCTAATTGAATCCCTTTTGAATAGAATTGTGGTTTAGATTTCTGTTTTTCTTCTGAACCAAATAACTTAGAGATTTCTGAAGCCCATGGTCCCATGGCATTCACAATAAACTTGGAATTAACATTCCGACTTTGCCCGCTAATCAGATCTTTCACACTTAATTCATAGCCTTCGGCACTAGGTGTAATTTTAGTAACCTCCTTATAGTTCTCTAAAAAAGCGCCGGATGATTCCGCTGACAATATAAATTCTAAATTTAAACGATTCGGATCTAACATCTGACAATCATAAAATACTACCCCTCCTCTCAAAGAGCTCTTATCTACATAAGGTGCGATACTTAGGACTTCCTCCCGGGATAAAACTTTATGTCTGGGTAGAATTTGATCCTTTGAGACACCCCTATTCCTATCGATACTAAGCAGGTTATAAAGTTCGCATGCGATACTTAGAATCTCTTTTCCCTTCATTCCATAACCATAGCAAGGCACAAGGAACGGCAAAGTTTTTACTAAATGCGGAGCGAACCTTCGAAAATAATTTTGACAACTGACTGATTCTCTTAACCTAGGGTAATCTAAGTGCTGCAAATACCGAAGCCCACCATGTATAATTCTAAATGAACCTTGAGATGTCTTAGATCCAAAATCATGTTTTTCAAGAAGTAGTACCTTCACCCCTCTTGACGAAGCTTCATAAGCACATGCAGCTCCGATAATACCACCACCGATAACAACTAACTCATACTCTTCCAGCATAAATTTTCCCTTTGACTGATTTAGCTATAGAAGATAACAGACAGTAAAATAATTAGAAACATTTTTTGCAAGAATTATAATTCCATAATATCGCGTTAATATCATGACGAATAACTATATCGAACTTTTAAGTCTTATTAAGGAATCGAGACTGATTGAAGGTTTTGGAACTAAATCTGAATCAGCCTTGATGATTGTCTTACTTCAAACCTTATTAAATGAAGAGCGCGAAACTACAGAAGGTTCTTTAGTTACAGAAAAACACCTCTTAGATGCCTGTAGTAAATATAATATTGCTCTCAATACCAATGACCTAAACGTATTAATTAATACCTTAAACTCTACACACTCCACCTTACCGTCACTAGACGAAGAGCTACTTGAGAAACTGCATGCAGGTCTCACCGACTACTTCCAAAAAAGCAGCACGCGAATATATCAAATATACAACTATAGTATCATTGCCTTAATATTAGTAGCGTTCGTCGGTTATTTCACTTGGGAGAAAATTACTAACCCTGCCGTTGCTAAGATAACTTATTATAGCAATAAGGATCTTGAGGGCGCCCCATTTATAGAAGAATATGGCCCTTTACCTGAAGATATAAACTTTGGGATGGATGCTCCAAAGAAAGGAATGCCCAATGACAACTTCAGCATTCGATACGAGAGCGATCTTATCTCTGCCAAAGACTCTGTTATCACACTTTCAACCATTTCCGATGATGGCCTACGAATCTTCATTGATGGTACTATTGTTATGGACTACTGGTTGCCACAAAATAGTATTCCACATGGGAAGTCCATTCCTTTGTCAGCAGGGAAACATCGGCTAAAGATTGAGTATTTTGAAGCTCTTGTTGGTGCAAAACTGAGTGTCAAAATTACTAGCAATCTTTCCGATAATATAGAATTTCAAGTTCCAGATTAAATTATAAATAAGGAGGTTCAAATGTATTTTGGATATGCGCTAATAAAAGACTCAATTAAAGGTGATAAAGTAGAACTTTCATTATCTCCAGAGAAACAAGGCACTACACCACTTCCCATTCATCTCCTTCCCTATACAGAGTCAGCACTATGTTTTTTATCACAAGAAGAAGCTATCTTAGTCAAGCCTGATGAAGATTCCAGTCTAGTAATAGAACCACAGAAGCCTGCAAAAATCTACCTCACTCCCAATCGACCAGAAAAGCCTGGATTCTCAGTAAGTAAAGTTAGAATATTAAAAAATCCCTCGGGAGGGATTAAATGTTTTTTTGATAGAGAAAAAGGATGGGAAGAGTTTAAGCCGAATACTAAGGAATACTAATTCTTCTTAATCGGTACCCTTAACCAAGCACGAAATCCAAAAATCAATATTAGATTGAACCAAGTAACCAGAGAAGCTATTAGTAAAACAATTTCTCTGGGGTACTGACCGCCTAAATTTAACGAAATTTGATCCACCCTAAAGCCAGCTGAGAGAGGCAACCCAAGTAGAAAAATCAAAATCGCAGAGATTTGCAGAATTAGCTCAGTTAAATAACCAGAAAACAAACCGATATAAGTCAGAACTAATACTATATTAATCGGCAAAACGTATTTAGCGACACTTATAAAGAGGAGAAATATATGTTGTTTTATAAACGGGCTGTTATTAGCGATTTCCAGCATTTTAAAATTCTTGTCCTGCAATTTAAAGTAACTCCAATTTAAAATATTAATATATGCGACTTTTTGCGACCTAAATACATCTTAGTTTAGCATGGAAGAAAACGATGAAAAAGCTACTGTTAATGTTAAAGGCCTCAGAGAGACCTTTCTTACCCTATCTTCTAGTTTTCCAGACCTCAATCTAAGCCTAACCTATACAGAAGGCTATTCTGAGCTTCACTTAAGCGAACCTAACGGAAAAGCACATAGTATTCCCATCACTCTACTAGATGATACAACCAAACAGATCCAGGAAGCTATATTTTCTATAAAATCATATCTAAAAAGATACGATGCTTAATTGGCTAAAATAGCCTATACTATCTCCTTATTAAATTGATTAATATTATTCCTTGAGGTTATAAATGAAACCCGTATTTTATTTTATTACACGTAATATATTTTTACTCTTAATTATAGGACTTTCGATTATGGATGTAAGTGCAGAAGTTAAAACTTTGGATAACGGATTAAGCTACGAAGACCATACTGTAGGAAATGGCGCAGAAGCTATTAGTAATCAAAAAGTAACTGTTCATTATACTGGATGGTTAAATGAATCTGGATCAAAGGGCAAAAAATTTGATTCCTCTAAAGATAGAGCTGACCCTTTTCAGTTCACTCTAGGAGTTGGACAGGTAATCAAAGGTTGGGATGAGGGTGTGAAAGGAATGAAAGTTGGTGGGCATAGAACTCTACTAATCCCATCTGCGTTAGGCTACGGTTCAAGAGGTGCACCTGGTGCCATCCCTCCCAATGCCGATCTTATTTTTGATGTCGAGCTATTAGACGTTAAATAAACACCATGCCAAAAGGGAGAGGAAAAGCAAATCAGGATTTTACAACCTCTCCCTCTAATATATCTACTGGTCGTGACTCAACAGAAGTGGCAAATGGTATTGTACTATCCAGCACTAGACGATTTGTAGGAATCGCTGACAATTCAGGCAAGGATATTCTCGCTACTGCATCTAGGAAATTCAATGACCTCATTCCTGGAGACAAAGTACATTTCGTACATTCAGAGACCTCAGAAGATCAAGCATACATTACTCAAGTTGATGAAAGAACAAACTGCTTAAAAAGAAGTTATTTCGGTAAGTCAAAACTACTCGCAGCGAATATCAATGAAGTATGGATAGTAATCGCGCCTCCACCACTTTTCAACTCAAAAGCATTAGATAGAACAATTGCCGTAGCGAACTCAGAGAATATCGCGGTAAGAATTATCGCAAATAAAAGCGACCTAAGCTCCTCTTCTGAACTAGATGAAATTTTAAGTTACTATGAGTCCACTGGCTGTGCCACCGTAAAGACATCTGCCAAACATAAAAGCGGTATTCAAGAATGTTATACTGCAATTGAGAACTCTGAAATTATTGTGGTAACTGGAATATCTGGAGTAGGTAAAAGCAGTATTCTAAAGTGTATTCTAGGTGAGGATATTAGAGTTGGCCAGGTCAGTGAAAAAACTGGGCAAGGCAAACAAACTACATCATCTGCTCAAGGCTATCAGTATTGTTCCCCCAAGAACCCCTCTAAACCACATTTACTGATCGACCTTCCTGGAATTCAAAGTTTTGGAGTTTCCCATTTAAGCGTCGATTCTATTTCTAGTCTAATGCCTGATATTGCTAAATACGCTACTAATTGTAAGTTTGACAACTGCTCCCATGTTAAAGAGGTTGATTGTGGGGTGAAAGTCGCCCTAACCACGGGAGACTTAAGGCAGTCCAGATATGACTCATTCCTTGAGATGACACAAGAAATCAAGGACGCATCAAAACATTAACCCCTTAAAGTGACTAAGTTTATTACAATTTAGATTATCTTTGAAGCAATATAATCTAATCAGCAGACTAGTGTATAAGCAGTTATAAACATTAGTGTCATTTAAGGTTTTTATGAGAACAGCAAAAAAAGAACTTTCCCTAAATAATGAATTTGGATTTAGTTCGCTCTTTCATCTCATCTTTATACTTTCAGTCGCATTTCTATTTCACCATGCTTGGGAAGTTTTTATAGAGGACCAAAAAACAGCCATTCAAATTGGTAGCCTAGGTATATTTGCAATACTAATTTTATATAGCTTACTAAATCTTGCCTATTCATTAATAAGTGGCGAGAAATCTAAAAGCCAAATGAAAAAAATCATTAAGAAGGAAAGCAAAAAACTCTCTAATATTTTAAATGAATATAGTGCTGAAGTTTCCGCTATTAAAGCTAGGCTTAAAAAACTTACGGGGATCATGAAGCCTGAGGGATTCAAAGAACTTGCTATAATAGAAGGACTGCTATCATCTTTGGAAGGAAGACTGCAAAAGGTTCAACAACATTCCTCAAGTAGAGATATAGATGAAGTTCACTATGCTTATGCAAGTCTGCTAGAGGACATCTCTAATACTGATTCACCAATGTATTCAGTCACACTAAGCCATTCGATAGAACCAGTTGCACTTACTAAATTAAAATCGAACTTAGATCAACGAATATTGAGAGTAAAACGCCTAGTTCCTGCAAGTAGAGCAAGGCACTAAGAATATTCTTAGAAATAAATTATCTTTAAAATCCAGTAGAGGCATAATTCCCTACTCCTCGTCGCCATGCTAAGGCAGCAATCCCAATACAGACTAAAGCTACCACGGGTGTGCTATAACAAAAATATTGATACTCACTTCGACCTAAAAAGTGAGTCGCTGGATAGAATGCAACAAATGCAAAAGGTACAATAAAACTCAGAATAAACTGGATCAAAGAATTAAAAATTGGAGTAGGATACCTTCCAAAATTAATCAAACTATACACAGGCGCACCAATGCCTAACCTATCTTCAAAATAGAAAGACAAGGTAGCCAAAAAAACAAATACAGAAATCAAAATGCAGGTTCCGGAGAGAACACTCACTAACAACCACAACATATCAAAAAATCCAAAATCTACCTTTAAGCCAACAATCCCATGTCGAAAAATTAATACGCCCAGTATCAAAGTACCAACAGCTTCAAGATTAAATGATTCAAACAATACTTGAGAAAGGCTATTTAAGGGTCTCAATAAGACACGATCAAATTGACCCCCTATCACATATCGATCACCAAAACGATATAAATTAAAAGAGATAGAACTAAATAAGGCAAATGAAATCATGGAATATCCATAGATAAGCATAACCTCCAGCTTACTCCAATCCCCTATACTTTTTATTGATTCGCCATCTAAAAGCATCAATAAAAAAAATAAACCAAAAAAGGAAATCAAAAGATTAGAAACAATCCCGATGAAAAAGTCTAATCTATACTCACTCTTACTTTTTAGAAACTGCAAGAAATAATAAAAATAGATCCCTGAAAAAAACACCCTCTTAGCCTCCCTGTATAGAAAGGTAGTTAAATGCTCTTTTCCAACAAACTTCGGATAGGAGATATAAACCAATCCCCCATCCAAACAATTGGCATAAGGCTAGAAGCATTGCCTGATCATCCATTTTACCAAGATAGATCTCCAAGGGAGTATTTGCGATTAACTTAAAGGGCAGGAATTCACAAATAGACCGTAAGGTGCTAGGGAAAAAGGATAAGGGTAAAAGTAAACCTGAGAAAAGTTGAATAAAAAAATACTTTGCCCTAATAATTCCATCAATACTTTTCAATCTGAAACACAGTAGCCCCAGTAAGAAATTTATCTCTGCTAAAACAAAGAAGCTACCAAAGGTAGAAAGGATAAAAACAATTGCATGCAATAAAGAAAAGGGCATAGAAATTGGAAAAATAGAAAGTAAAAGTAGCGAAATAGGAATTGTGAAAAATAACAATCTAAAAAGCAATCCTCCAAATGCTTCACACAACATCATTGAATGGAACTTAATAGGTTTGATTAAAAAACTACTTATTTGACCAGTTCTTACATGTTCCGAAATTTCCTCATCAACATTAGAAAAATAGAGGCTTCTACAGATCCACCCTAAGGCTACATAAGTCACCATCTCTGGAAACGTAAATCCATTAATGACTTTATTACCACTTCCACTAAATACCGCTTGCCATATAAAATAATTGACGGAAACAAACATCAGATAAGTAAGTATCCCAGTGAAGTATCTTAATCGATATGCTAAAAACCTTAAAAAAGATAAACGAATGGTCGCCATATATGGACTACTAGGATACATGAGTTCCCTTAGCCCGATACAAACCAGTAATTATTTGTTCTATGGAAGGTTCTCGGATTGAAAGATCTCTAATATTAACAACTTTTTCCACCTCGTTTATTAGATTGGGGACTGAGATTAGCCTTCTATCAAATTCAACAGATAATTTCCCAACTGTAGATTCCAATTTTTTCACTCCTTCCAGCTCTTCTATCTGAGTGAATTGATGCTTACCGGACTCTAACTCAAGCTCTAAATTACGATGTCCACCATATTTATCTTGAATCTCACTCAGTGCGCCATCATAAATGATCCTCCCTTTATCAATAACTAATATACGTTCGCAGACTGCGACAATCTCCTGAAGGTCATGAGTTGTCAGAATAATAGTAGTCTTACCTTCTGACTTTAACAGCTTCAAAATCCCCCTTATAGATTCTTTCGCCATAGCATCAAGACCAATCGTAGGCTCATCAAGAAATAGGACCTTAGGATTATGAATTAAGCTTGCGATTAAATCACATTTCATTCTTTCGCCTAAGCTCAACTTTCTAACAGGAGTAGATAGCAATTCTCCAATATTGAATAACTCTATCAACTTTCCTACTTCAAGATTAAATTGATCCAGAGGGACAGAATAAATTCTCCGTAATAATTCGAATGACTCCCTAACTGCAATATCCCACCATAACTGAGTCCTCTGCCCAAAGACGACTCCAATTGACTTCGTATAGACTTTTCTATCTACGAAAGGATTTAAACCGTTGACCTGAATGGAACCTGAGGTGGGCTGTAAAATGCCTGTTAACATCTTAATGCTAGTAGATTTGCCAGCCCCATTTGGCCCAATAAAACCAACGCACTCCCCTTCTTCCACCATGAAGTCTATCCCATCTACAGCTATAACATTCTGATATTCTGGAACAAATAAATCTTTGATAGCGCCAGAAAAGCCCACACGCTTTATTTGGCTTTCATAAGTTTTAACTAATTTTTCAACAACTATTGCTGTCATTATCTATTGTAGTATCCTGCTATATATAAAAAATAAATTAATATAGTCTAACTACGAAGTTCAGCAAGCTATAGATATTATCAATTTTACGTCAATTAGGTAAATCAACATGTATAATCCAACACTCGTACAACCGATGAGAGAAGAACTCTCTAGTCTAGGTATTAAAGAATTACTAACTACCGAAGAAGTAGATCTTACATTAAGAGATGCTAAAGATACTGTAATGGTTGTAGTAAACTCAGTATGTGGTTGTGCGGCTGGAGGACTAAGACCAGGTGTAGCAGAATCCTTAAAAAATGAAAAAGTTCCTGCCCTAGTAACGACAGTATTTGCTGGTCAAGATAAGGAAGCTACTGAAAGAGCGAGATCATACTTTGAAGGGTATCCCCCGTCTTCACCAAGCATTGCGATTTTAAAAGATGGTGACGTTGTATATATGCTACAACGCAGAGACATCGAGGGCTTTTCCCCAGTTGAAATAGCTCAAAAACTTAAAGATGCGTATAACGCACACTGCTAAGACCTTGTGCCGGAACTTCCAGAGGTTGAGGTTATTTCCAATAGCCTCAACCTAAGATTAAAACACCTATCTCTTCTAAAGCTTGAGATTAGAGATACACAGCGATTAAACTCTCCTCCTTTTTGCCTGCTCGGATACAAGGTCAAAAAGGTTTTTCGACTGGGCAAAACAATATTAATTGAATTCCATAAGACTAAGTCACCTAGTTTATTTCTAGACGTTCATTTAAGGATGACCGGCAAACTGCTGTTTCTAAAACATTCGCCTGACTCTATTCGAGATAATCTATCTACTAACAACCAAAACAAGACAAAACACATTAGAGCGGAATTTTATTTTGATCAGGGACAATTATTATTTGTTGATCCTCGCAAGTTTGGCACTTTCAAATGGCATCTCCTGTTACCTAGTTTAGGTGATAATAATTACGATGCTCTGGATGCCAAGCTTTCGATTGAAAAACTCACATTAATCATTAATGGCCACAAAAAACAAAATATAAAAAACTTCCTGATGAATCAAAAACGCATAGTAGGTATCGGTAATATTTATGCTTCCGAGATTCTATTTCAATCAAGGCTATTACCCTTTAGAACACTTGGTGAACTCTCAGATAAAGAGATTCTGCGACTCTCCAAATGTATTAAAAGCGTATTACTAGATGCAATCAAAAACAAAGGTACAACATTTTCTGATTATCAACGCGAAGATGGAAGCAAGGGGCGCTACCAAAACAAATTAACAGTTTATGGGAGAGAAGGTTTAAAGTGTAAGCGGTGTAAAGATCTCATAGAACGAACAGTACAAAGCCAAAGAAGTACATTCTATTGCTCTAACTGCCAAAAATAACCTTCTCCTAGCCTAAGCCTATCTCATTGTTTTTGCTATGGGAGTTGGCTCAGAAAGTCCAAACTGATTTTCTGCTTGTAACGTATAATATACTACAGTTTTAGAGGGCAATCCCAGCAAAAAATACTTATATAACTTGCCATGTAATGGGTGATATTCTTGTTTAATTTCATCTATTCCAATATCAACTTGAACATTTAGATCATCTGGATTCATACCGTATCGCAACAGATATCGAGTAACCTCAGTTTTAGGAGCTCTCCATTCTAACTCTATGACATTTATGGCATCATTACCTTTATTAACCTGCTCCGTTTCCATCTTAACGTCACTCTGAGTGCTAAACCGCTCTGAAGAATCATTAGAATTAACAACCTCTTCTACCGGAGATTCAACTAAAAGCTCCGCTTCTTCCATAGAGGAACATGAAGACATAAAAGCCAGGAAAAAAGAACAAATGAGGCAAAACCGAATCATCATAGTAGAAACTCTATTTTAATTAATTTTAAAGTTACCATACTACAATAATAGGCTTTGCATAAAACATATAATTAAGATATTTCATCCGCCATGGCAGATGAAAGAAGTCATATATCTTGGGCATTTTTATTAGGCATTACTTACTGCGGACTAGGAGCGGTATCCTACAATATTAGCCCAGAGATCACGATCCTTGGATTTATCCTAGTAATAATAGGAGGAATCATCCCCAACATTGATTCCAGTGATGCAGGTTGGACAGGAGAACTGCCTGGTCTTATCGGAGCACTTATACCGATTATCTTTCTTCAGAAATTCCCTTCACTTTCCAACGACTCTGTTAGTATCGCCTTAACTCTTTTCTTTGGTTTTACTTTGTCTCGTTGGATTTTTGGTTACCTAGCCAAAGAAGTTTTCCTTACTAGGGGGGCCCTACATTCGATTCCAGCAATTGTCTTTTTTTTCGAATGTGCTTATCTTCTTTTTCCAGACATTAACTGGAAGTTAAGAACTTTCCTAGGAGGAGCCTTAGCCATTGGAGTACTCTCTCACCTAATTATAGACTCATTCACGAACCTCTCTCTCGTACAAAAAACAATCAAACCAAACTCTCATTCCGGTAGTGTCTTTAAGTTTGCTGGGTCTGATTCCAGAGGAACTTGGGCTTTATACCTTGCGATAGTCGTTCTTGGTTGGTTTGTTGCTAAAGACTTAAAACCAAGTCTTAATGTCCGCTCACCGGTAACAGTTTCCGACTCTGCGCCCACTCAATAAAGGGCGGATAAAGGATACTACTTCCCAAAAATACCTTTAGTTCATCCTTATTTTCAAATTTTAATTCTTCCAGTTTGTCCACTTGAACAACCTTAATTTCAGGTAATCTCATGTTTAACTCATCCCCCTTCAGACAGTCCTCTGTATGCGCCAGCAACTTAAGGTTATAGTCAATTTTTGAATTAGTTAATGCGTTCTCAATTTTCTCGACCATTAATGACCAATTTTTTCTCTTCAACACTGTAAGGATAAAATCCACTTGTTTAAACTTGCGATAAAAATCAATACAACTCTCCGTAAAAATTTCATCGATGCCACTAGGATTATGTGCAACATCAATGATAGCAAAGTTATTATTCTGCGAATCAATAAAATGCTCAAAGCGGCCTGGGGCTGAGCCATGTTCTAAGCCTTCGGGGATTATAGCACGATCAATGCCCAAATGCAGTGCTGCGACAGCACTTATAGCTTTATTCTTTAACTTATATTCAGGCTCAAACCTATCGGAATTCAAAGAAATTTCTGCCCCCTTAAAAGATAGAATACTTCCTCTTCGAACATACCCACTTCCGGCATCATACAATTCACAACCATGCTCAGGAATACTCTCCTTGATGATCGCCACCAAATCATTACTAAGTTCCCCCAAGATAGTCGGTACGGCAGATTGTAAAATGCCTGCTTTATGCCACGCAATAGACTCAATGGTATTACCCAATTGTTCCTCATGTTCCATCCCGATGCTTGTTATAATATTCAACAGCTTATTACTTAAAACATTCGTCGCATCAAATCGACCTCCAAGCCCTGCTTCAATGATAGCAACGTCCACATTCTCTTTCGCAAATATATTGAAAGTAGCTAACAATAAAGCCACATACTGAGTGGGTAGAAATCCTAACTTTTCAGCTACTATTTTTATCGTATTGAGGCTTAAATCCAGTTCTTCATTACTCACATTACTTCCGTTTATGCATGCAACTTCATTCAATGACTCAATCTGAGGAGAGATTGTTTTCCCAATTTTAGCCCATTTTTTTGAACGAATTAATATTTCTTCTAAATAGTAGGCAACGCTCCCTTTCCCATTTGTCCCAGCGATATGAATTGATTGAAATCTATCTTGGGGATTTCCCAATGCAGCCAAGATCCCTACGGGCACTTCAAGCGGAGAGAAGTTCTTACCATCCCATAGCTTTAAACTTCGATACCACTTTAAACCCGGTTCACTCATAGAACTGTCACGATTAGGATCTGGATAAAAGTTCACGCACTTTAGAAGAAAGCTCTATATTAACCTTACTACCTTTTCCTTTTTGATTACTACTCGTAGCCAAAATAGCGATATACTCATGTTTTGGTTCAAACCAAAAACTGACTCCAGTATCACCATCCAAACCAAACCAACTCAACTCTCCCTTGTCTTCGAGCGAAACCAAATCCTGCATCAGTCCAAATAGATTAAACTGGGGAGCTTTAGAGGTAGATTTACTAGCCTGAAAATCATCAAATTTAGTTTTAAATAATGGCCCTCTAAAAAGTGTTCCATTTCCCTTATAGGCATTTAGAATACTTTGTACGACTATAGATAAATCACTCAAACTACCAAAAAGACCACTATGAGTAGAGATCCCACCTAAATACCAAGCTAGTTCATCACTACACTCTCCGTGAATCCGCTTATTACGCCAAGAGCAAAACCTAGTAGGAACAATAACATCTAAATTGGGTTCGAACTTTTCACGTCTTAAAAACTCCCAATCAATAAAGTCTAAAGATTTAAGTCCATGAGGAGTTGCAATTAATTTTCTATACACTTTATCAAAGGACAAGCCTGTAACTTGCTCTATCACATAAAGTAAGACTATATAGCCTAACATACTTTCTTCTGTTACTTTCCCTGGAAGGTTCGATATTTTAACTTTCAGCAATTCTTTTAAAAGTTTATCTTGAGCCAGTCGCCTACTTAAATCTGGAATATCCCTTGGACTAACCTGTGTTACTGAACGAACCAAATTTATGGATGAAGGTAAACCTGAAGTATGAGAAAGAAAATGTCCTATAGTCATCCTTTCTTTACCTAGGGTACCAAAAGACGGCAAATATCTTGAGATGCGATGTTCATAACTAAGCAAACCTTCTTCAACCAAAGAATATATTATTAAGGACGTTGCGATAACTCTAGTTAAACTTCCTATATCATAAATTAAATTTGTATTGGCATACTGGCCTTCAGTCACATTCTCTGAATTAGATAGAATAGACTCGCCACTAAACTTACAATATAGAGGTTGAGACTTCTTAAGAATCAATACTTGAGAATAGAAACTATCCTGCTTGTCATTGTCCTGCAACTTTCGATTCTCAGTCCCTTGAAAATTATTATTAGTTTTAGATAAAAGTTCATCTAATTGAGCTTCTATGGCTGAACTATTTTGAGTTTGTGCTAAATTATTCATATTTACTTTAAGCTATTGGGCTTTCTAGAGTAGTTAACTTACTTTCTTTAATCTCAGCATTTACTCCCATGGGTATTGGAGTACTCTTGCCCCAATGTCCAAAAGGTAGGTTTTTAAGAATCGGGCATGCATTCGATTGTTCCAATTTTCGACTAAATGCTTTGATAACATCCTCTACATTAGGACCTTCCTTACTCTCACAACGGGCAAACCTACCAAAACAAATGCCCTTCACCTTGGTCAATTTTCCACTCAATATTAGTTGTGACAACATTCGGTCAATCTTATGTGGCGATTCCCCTACTTCCTCCACAAAAAGAATTTTATTCTCATACGATACATCGTAAGGTGTGCCTAAAAGGGATGATAGCATACTTAAGTTACCGCCAATTAGCTCACCCTCAGCGCTTTCTTTGGAAGACACATAGTCACCGCTCATCTTAACTCGATGTAAGGGGTTTGAAATTACTTCTAAAAGCTCAAGTACTGACTCACGAGAATCATCAGACTCGTTAAAACTAGCAAAGTCTCCACCTAAAGTCGGCCCAAAGATTGCAGGTACTTTCGCTTTCCCAACAAATTGTAAAAGCACAGCGGTTAAATCCGATTGTCCGATTAGAATCTTCCGAGCTTGTGAGATTCTATCTATGGGTAAACTATCGAGTATATCTAAAGCTCCTGAGCCACCTCTAGAAGCAAGCAAACATTGCACATCAGTATTCGCTAAGGCACTGGAAATACTTTCCAGTCTCTCTTCTTTTGACCCATTAGCAAAACCATACTTATAGTTGGCATAGTACTTAAATGGAGACATGCTTAATTGATAATCAAGATTTAGACCTTTAATAGTCTCAAGGCCCAATTTAGTTCTTTCTTCTGACAATGGGCTACTTGTGACAACTATTCCAAAACCTTTGTTAAAAGTTATACCCTTTTGCATAAAAATTGTTATGATACATGAATTAATGATAGTTTACTGTGGCGATAAAGCTACTCTAGTCTTTTTACCTTAATAATGAAAGAACGTAACATATTTACAGAACTAAAAATCGACCATTTTGCCTTCTTGTGTAAGGATTTTAGTACTTCGACTTATCTAAGTTTTTATAGACAACTTTCTTGGGATGTCTTCCATGAGGAACAAGTGAGTTCAGAGGGCGTAAACTTAAAGCTTCTAAAATCAAATAAAGAAAATTTTTATATTGAACTCATATCCCCATTGAACACTAGTTCCTCCCTAAATAAGACTCTCGCTAAACGAGGTGAAAGCTTCCATCATATATGTTATAAAGTACATAAAATCGAAGACACAATTAAAGACCTAAACACTAAGAACATAAACACCCTACCAAATTACCCCAGAATAGGCAGCAGAAATAAACGTATTTGTTTCTTAAACCCCAAGGATACCGGGGGAATTCTAATAGAATTGGCGGAATGTACAGATTTAGATTAGTACGTTATACAGGTTAATCCATTTACAACACTGACCAAAAACGAATATAAGATATTCCAAATAAAATACGCGTGATACCGCAAAATCTAGAAGTTAATATATGAGAATATTAGTGGCAGAACCCGACCCGATAAGGCAACGACAACTAAGGACAATACTTAGTAGTATGGGGCATCGGTCTGCAGATATAGATACCGTAACTGACCAACGTAGTCTTACCAGCAGCGTGAGAAAGAAAAGATATGACATAATTTTCTTATGCCATGCTCCTAATGAAGGAATGGATGCGCTAAAAGTTGTAGAAGATTTAAAATCAGGGTCCTCAAAGAGTGTGCCCGTGGTATTGTTCAGTACAATGATGGATAGAGAACTTGTGTTAGGTGCCAACCAAGCAGGAGCTAATGGATTTCTTGGATATCCATTCTCAGTTAATGATGTTGAAGCGGCAGTACGAACAGCAATTAAACGAGTTGGTTAATAGTAATCATCTACGTAAGTAGAAAACTAATCTTTCTAAATTGTTAAACTATCGCTAGGGATTACTTCCACGCCAATTATCTGCCTATCGCAACGTAATAGATTTTATTAATATTTACATAGTATATAGAAATCAGGAAGAAAGATGTTCAATTCCCTTACAGCAAAGTTCGAGTCTGTATTTAATAACCTAAGAGGCAAAGGGTCTCTAAATGAGCAGGACATAGATGTTGCTCTAGGAGAGATCAAAGTAGCGCTACTAGAAGCGGATGTTGCTCTGAGTCTTGTAAAGGATTTTTGTTCTAGCATAAAAAAGAAAGCGCTAGGAATGAAGGTTGTGAAGAGTCTTAATCCTGGACAAATGGTCATTAAGTTTGTTCATGATGAGCTAGTAAAACTCTTAGGTGAAAGCTCTCCTATTAATCTTAGATTTGCCCCGCCAGTAGTGATTCTATTAGCTGGGCTTCAAGGTTCAGGTAAAACTACCACTACTGCTAAATTAGCTAAATGGCTAAGGGAGGAAAAGAAAAGAAGACCTCTCATGGTATCAGTTGATGTTTACCGACCTAAAGCTATTGAACAACTAGCCACTCTTGGTGGTCAATTAAATATAGATGTATTCCCCTCCTCCACAGAAGAGGCTCCAAAAGAAATTGCGATCAGAGCGATAAACCACGCTAAGCAAGCAGGTTTTGATACGGTACTAATCGATACCGCAGGACGTCTCCAAGTTGATACCACTCTTATGGCAGAACTTATTGGGATTGTGGAAGCGATCGAACCACATGAGATTCTTTTTGTAGCAGACTCTATGACGGGCCAAGAAGCTGTGAGAGTGGCTAAAGCATTTGACGATTCCCTAGAGCTAGATGGGCTTATCCTAACTAAGCTTGATGGAGATACAAGAGGTGGTTCTGCTCTTTCTATGAGAGCTATTACAGGTAAACCAATTAAATTTATTGGTGTAGGTGAAAAATCTGATGCGCTAGAAACATTCCAACCAGATAGAATGGCAGGTCGAATTCTTGGTATGGGAGATGTTTTAAGTTTAATAGAGAAAGCGTCCAAGCAAGTTTCCCTAGAAGATGCAAAAAAGTTAGAGAAAAAATTTAGAAAAAATGAATTTACATTTGAAGATTTCTACTCTCAACTTCAAGCAATGAAAAAAATGGGTTCTGTTAGCTCCCTGATGGGAATGATCCCTGGCATGGGCGCGATGAGCCAACAAATTGATGAATCAAAGGTAGAGTCTGACTTAAAGCGGACAGAGGCCATTATCCTCTCTATGACTAAAGCAGAGAGGATAAACCATGAGATACTTAATGGTGGTAGGCGAAAAAGGATTGCCAAAGGAAGTGGTACAAGCGTTGAAGAAGTGAATAAATTAGTAACCCAATTTATTCAAATGAAGGCTGTAATGAAAAAAATGAGTAAAATGAACCCGGATTCTTTAAAGGGATTAATGGGGAATATGGGTAAACTTGCAGGTGGTTTTCCTGGTGGCATGCCTCCATTCATGAAACGATAAGCATAAGGCGCTGTAATCACTAAGCTTATACTAATTCCTTTTTTTCGCTTATCGGACTTGAAAAATAGATGAAAAACAGATACTTACTTCGCTAATTTACAAATTACATATTAGAATATTTTAGCAAATGGCCGTAACAATAAGACTCTCAAGACATGGAAGAAAGAAACTTCCTTTTTATAGATTAGTAGCAGCAGACAAATCCGCTAAAAGGGATGGAAGATTTCTAGAAGTACTCGGTACTGTAAATCCTGTTGGCGCGAATGAAGGCGTAAATCTAAAACAAGACAGAATCAAACATTGGATTGGTGTTGGAGCACAATGTTCAGATACAGCTAATCAAATCATTGAGAAAGATATGCCTGGTTACCTTTCTTCAATATTCAGTGGTCGTTTAGAAAAGCTTAGAGCAAAAAGAAAAGCTAGGAAGGCGAGAACCGCTAAAGCCTAAAACCAAATTGGCTCCCCAAAAAAGCTCTCATTAATTGAGAGCTTTTTTTACTCTACTTTTGCTTATATCTGATCGCATCTGCGAAAACATAAGTAAGGACAGGAACTCCCAAAAGTAGTCCCCATATTCCGAAAAGCTTTCCGCCCACAGTAAGAATCATTAAGACTAATACAGGATTAATATGTAACCTAGTTCCAAAAATCTTGGGATTAAGAATGTAAGTTTCGATCAAATGAATCCCCCAAATTAGAAGAGCCATTAACAAAACGCCTCTAAAGCCACCATCTTCTAATACAATTAGACAAATTGGTATGGTACTTAAAAACACTCCAGCAACGGGGATAAAGCTACAGAGAAAAACTATCAAAGATAAAAAGGCTAGTTTTTTACCCAAGCCAAATACGAATAGTGCCAATGCAGTTAAAAGAGTATTAATAATAGCTATAAAAAGCTGCGCTTCTAACGCATGACCAAGAGTTTTTCCAAAACTAACTATACTATCCGCAACTTCTTCGTATATAAAACCAATACGTGTCTCACTCAAATTCATGACGCTTCTAGTTAATCTTGGTAAATCCAAAACAATAAGAAAGGAAAAAAGTAGGGCCAAGAAAAATGATGAAAGTGAGCCTATCAATGGTGACCCTATATTTTTCAATACGGATGTAAGTTCCTTTACATCTAGCATCTGTCCCTCTTCATTCGTGTGGAATCCAAGAATAGAGGACATCCCTTGAATAAATGGAGATTGAGAGACTTGCCAATGTTCTGGATCAATGGCCCCAGACTCACCATCCTTAGCTACAACATATTTCAAAGGGGGGAATGTCTCACTAAGGAAAACTACCTCTCCATCCAACTTTACAATATAAGACTTAAAATTGTCTGCAAAGAGTTCTGCCTGACTAATCACCTGAGGAACTAAATAAGATCCAATACTTACAAGCACGCCCAAGAATACAAGCGTGACCATTACGACTGCTGAGGACCTCCGTTTAAAGTGCTTGCTAAGTTTACGGACTCCATGTGCCTGAATATAAGAGAAACCAAACGTTAAAAAGATCAATAAAGAAAAAGATCTAAGTAGGTATAATAAACCGAAAAATAAAACCCAAACAAATGACCTAACAATAAATGCAAAAACCATACTCCACGGTTTTGGTAATTCATCAATTTCATTTGAAAAATGTTGAGACATAAGGAACTTTATAAATCTATATCAATTAATAAAAATAAATGAGGACAATCAAGCCAAGTATAATCCGATAAACTCCAAATGGCACTAAGGAATTGGACGATATATAAGAGATAAAAGTCTTTACCGCTAAGAAGGCTGAGATATAGGCGATAACAAAACCTAGCGTAAAAGCAGAATAATTTATCACGAGATCACTGCCAATAGATTTATAAATATCATATAGAACAGCGACTACCATCAATGGAATAGAAACGATAAACGAAAATTCTATTGACAATACACTAGATAAACCAAGTGATTTTCCACCAATGATGCAGCTACCAGAACGAGAAAATCCAGGCCATAATGATAAACACTGAAAGCAACCGATGAAAAAAGCATTCCTCGGCCCAATTTTTTCTGGTTCTGCGGAGACAGATACATTTTTCTTCCTTTCAATATAAATTAGCCAAATCCCCCCCACAATTAAAGCTATCGCCACTGAGATTGGAGTGAAAAGTAGTGCTTTAATTTTCTTGTAAAACAAGAAGCCAATAATCATAGGTGGCAAACAAGCTAAAACCACATCTAAAACAGAATAAGGGACCATCTTAGTCAAGGAGTTAAAAGTACGAACTTTAAGAAATGAATGAAGCTTATTACTGTACAGAGAGACTACCGACAGGATCGCTCCCAACTGTATAAAAACTTCAAAAAGCTTTTCCTGGTCTCCATGATTTCCCAGAAAGCTAGAAACTAAAATCATATGGCCAGTGCTTGAAACAGGTAAAAATTCAGTTAGACCCTCCACTATAGAAAGCACTAAAACTTGCACTAAATCCATACAAAATCCCCTGATTTTACGTGATTAATTCAATCGACTTCTCTTCTAGCAATCGATTGACCTGCCCAAAAATTAACTATAAAGGTATGCCACATATTTAAACGAATGACATTTCTTATAAATTCATGGATTACTTACTATATCTTATAGACCTTTTTTTACATTTAGATAAGCACTTAGCTGATGTTATATCAACTTATGGGAACTTAACTTATCTAATTCTATTTCTAATTATATTCCTTGAAACTGGTCTAGTCGTAACTCCTTTCTTACCTGGAGATTCTCTGCTTTTTGCAGCTGGAGCACTGACTCCTCAAAGTGACATGAATATAAACATATTACTATTTGGACTTACAGTTGCAGCCGTCCTTGGAGATGCACTAAATTATCAGATTGGTAGATTCATTGGGAGTAAAGCACTAAGTGTTGAGGATAAATGGTATTTCAAAAAAGAGTATATTACCAAAACTGAAAACTTTTATAAAAAGTATGGTGGTAAAACTATTATTATTGCTAGGTTTGTACCCATTGTAAGAACATTTGCACCATTCTTAGCTGGTGTTGGGGAGATGAAATACTTAAAATTTGCAAGCTACAACATTATTGGCGCAATTTTATGGGTAAACTCCTTAACTCTCGCGGGATATTACTTTGGGGGAATAGAGGTTGTGAAGAAAAACTTCGGTTTAGTGGTAGTAGCTATTATTATACTTTCGATACTCCCCGCCATTTATGAAATTTTCAGTCAACGATCTGAAAACAAAAAACAACTTAAAAAATTAGCCTAACTAAGAGTTGCCGACGTAACTACTTAGTTGCAAAAAAGTATCGCTGTAATTTGGAATAGTTGAAGTTCGTATAAGATTAACTACTATCTCAGGATCACTTAATTCTTCACAGTTTACCTTCCTAACATGGAACTCACAGGTCTCATGCTCTTTTTGATTCCCCGAATCATGGTCTCCAAAGGTTGTAATTTCCATACTATGTTCTTTGCTATCATAAGAACTTTCAATTACATAATCACTTCCTTGATCACCATTCATGGTAAACCGCATCTTAGCAATCCCACATAATCCATCCTTCTTCACGTGCGACAGCTCTATTGTAGAATCATTTGCCCCATCTTTTTTAATGGAGATTGAATAACTCGAAGTGTTCTTTACTTGCGGACTTCTATCGATTGTATATCCTAAGGAGTCTAAGATCCAAGATGCTAAATACAATGCATCTTCTCCAACTTCAGCTTCCGTAAAATCAATATTAATTTTTTTTAAATTCCCTAAGGCTCGCAGGGAATAGGGAGAATCAAATTGTTCTGAAATTGCATTTCTCCACCTCGCAATTCGGGGCCAAGCTAAATACTTGGATTCGACGCTTACGAAGTTCTTACGAATTTGCTCATCGATTGATTTATTAGGTGCCTCACATATAAACGAATCTACAATGGGAAGTAATTTAAAAATTAATTCACTTATTTCACTATCCTCTTCTGAACTTTTGGGTGAAACTAACACAGTCTCAATGTCAGGCACTAGATGTGACAAAATTAGATTTGTAACTAAGTTAAGCCCCTTTTTCCCGACCGAGATAAGAATCTCTTCAGTTTGAAGAGAGATTCCACTTGAATTATTCAGTTCTCTTGAACGAACTGAACACTTCAAAGATTCATCTAATGCATTATCATATTGTATCACAAAGAACCTGGAAGGATGACATCTAGCAACCTCCACTAATAAATTATCTATAGAGATTTTCTTTTCGCTCTCACAATTGGCCCGATAAAGTAATATAAAATTAGATAAGGTAGCTCTTACCTTAGGAGTCTCCCCTTGAGCTTGTTTAAATAGGCTCTTTTTTATCTTTTCCAATAGGCCTGCAATATCCCCAGGCTTTATATATTCTCCACCTAAACTCTCTAAACTCATAGTCTTCTCCAACCTGCCTTAGGTATCAACTCATCCCCCGAAGCCGGTCCCCATGAGCCTGCTTCATATCCAAAGACCGGGGGAGCCTTCACCCCATCCCCGCGCCATGCTTTAAAGACATTCTCTAATAAATCCCACGCCTGTTCAATTTCATCATTACGGGTAAATAGAGTCGCATCTCCTCTCATTGCATCTAACAAAAGTCTTTCATAAGCTTCTGGGGGCTCTACGCCAAAAGAAGTTCCGTAACTAAAATCCATATTAACTGATTGAACCTGAACCCTTGGACCAGGAGGCTTAGCACTAATCTTAAACGTAATTCCTTCATCTGGCTGAATTCTAAAAGATAGAACGTTGGAATTAATATTATTTATATCCTGATCTCTAAATAGTAAATGTGGTACTTCTTTAAAGTGAATGCTGATTTCTGTAACCCGCTTAGCTAAACGCTTACCTGCTCTTATATAGAAAGGCACTCCTGCCCATCTCCAATTATCTATTTCAAATTGTAAGGCTACATAAGTCTCTGTGGTAGAATCATCGGCAACACCTTTTTCTCCGAGGTAACCTATCACCTCCTTTCCATCTACTGCTCCATTCTGATATCTAGCCCTAACTACCTTTCCAGATACTTTATCTAATGGAATTCTCCGAATAGACTTAAGAACCTTTACCTTTTCATCTCGCACCGCATCTGCCTCAAAAGCGACTGGTGGCTCTAAACCGACTAGGCAAAGAAGTTGAAGAGCATGATTTTGAACGATATCTCTTAAAATTCCAGAAGTATCAAAATAACCTGCCCTAGAACCTACACCAATCGATTCACAAACTGAAATCTCTACGTGATCAATATATTTATGATTCCAAATTGGTTCAAATAGTCCATTAGAAAATCTAAATACAAGAAGATTCTGAACAGTTTCCTTTCCAAGGTAATGATCTATTCTAAAAATTTGATCTTCTCGCATACTTTTGAGAAGCGCTTTATTCAATACTTTTGCAGATTCAAGGTCATGTCCAAACGGCTTTTCAACTACCACTCTAGCTTTTTTATTATCAGACTCCTCTAAGAGACCTACCTTCGATAAATTTGCTGAAATGATTTCAAAATAATCTGGAGAGGTTGCTAAATAAAACAGTAAATTAGAGTTCATCCCACTCCTAGCTTGAAGAGCCTCTATTTTTGCTTTTAATCCATTATAGGCTTCGGCATCATCAAAAGGACACTGCACGTAATGGGTATGCTCAACTAACTCCTTCCATACATTTTGATTAATCTCCTTTCTTCTTGAAAAACTTTTAACAGACTCCGTAAGTCCTTCTCGAAAGCTCACATCACTAACATCTCTTCTAGCGACACCGATTGTAGAAAAATTTGCTGGCAATAATCCATCCACTCCCAAGTTATAAATAGCTGGGACTAACTTTCTATGAGTTAGGTCTCCAGTAGCCCCAAATATGATGACAATACTAGGGGACAATCTTGATGTATCTGAACTCGAAGTGCGAAATGGATTTGACATGCAATAACTTATTTAATGGAATAATAACTCACCCTATTATCATGCAAAAGAGAGACAAAAGGGCGCATGTTTTTAATAAAAAACAAAGAATTATGGCTCATTCTAAAGAGCTGCCAAGAACTACGCAACAGCTAATTTTCTAAGGTTAAAATTACTCTTATTAGACTCTTCGATATTGCCTGCGTGAATATCTTCTGAATGTATTCTGGTGGCAACTCTAATCAATTCTGTAGCCAGGAAGCCTACGTCATAGGACCAATATAGATCTTGAATACCTGATGCGAGATGGTCATCTTCTAGCAGTTCCAATAAAGCACTATCGCCACTATTTTCATCGGGAAAGTTAAGTTTACAGGCATCCTTAAATCCACTCACCCTAACTCCTCGACCATATTCAAATATCCGTTCAGCTCTCTCCGAGATAACTTTAGGGATATGTCCAATATTTTTATTGGGGATACCTTGTTCTTTTAAAACGAGAACTAACGCAATGGGAAGAAGATCATATAATCGATAACATCTTCTTCCACGCTTAAAATTCTCTCCACTCGGAGTGGCAACCCCAGTATGGAAATACAAAGTGAATTGGGAGAGCACCAACTTACGCATTGGGAATAGTTCCTGAATTATTCTACGTACACCAGAAGCGTTAAACTCTGCTGTGCGGTAGTCAAACTCGTTAGGGAATATTGCTCGTAAATTTGAAATGCTCATTTTTAAAATTATTCAAGGTTAGCTCCTAATCTGACACAATTTTTTAATTTTAAAAAGACATTAATTTAAGTAACAAGAACTTATTTTTGATAGTCGTATCTTCATGTAACTTAAAGTTATCTGAGACGAACTTACTACTTACTCTTTGGCTGAACCCAAGATAGCAATAATGACCAAGGTGAAGGGCTTGGCTCACTACCCTTAGCGAGCATTCTAAGAGTCTCTGTTTCTGACATTGAGATCATTTGTTGTCGTTCAAGCTGCAATTCCAACTTTTCAACTCTCTGACGCAACCAGTCTCTCTCTGAAAGTACTAATTCTAATTGATGTTTTAAAGAACGAGAAAGCTCTAACATTTCTATGCTAGAAAGGTCGTCGGAGTCCCTATAAGAGCTATTCTGACCATTCTTCTTACTCGTCTCCACTTCCCCATGAATAGCTTGTGGGGGCAATTCCAGTTCCTGTTCTTCGATTTCATTCGGAGTTTCCGATTTCGATACTTTCTCAGCATGAATTCTTACCACCTTAGGATCTTTGACCTCTTCAAGCTGACAAGCCGAAGTCGCCTTATTTAAAATAGATGTTAAAGTAGGCAACTCAACTGACTCATCTGCCGCACCTACCTCCATTTGGTGACCCACGATACTACTCGTGACAGGCTCATTAACCACTGCCTTTTGAACCTCCCTACGCCTAGAGTTAAAAACTAATTTAATATCATCTTCTTCAAAGTATTCTATCCCGTCAATTAACTGAACTCTAAGAAGTCCTAAATCTCGATACTGCTTAATAGTATCGATTCCAACACCGGCAAGGTTCGCGCTATCTCTAGATGATAATAATTTAAAATTGCTCATAGACTTCATATTCCAAAAAATAATTGAATTGCAAGAAGCTCCAAATATAGTAGAGCTTGGAAGTTATACCTATTTCATCCTACAAATGCAAAAAAAGGGGCCACTGGCCCCCTTTTTTAATACTAAAGATTCTAAGTCTCTAATTATTCATACTTGACATCAGATTCTGGAAAAGAAGCTTTAACAACACTTGGCTCAACCGTATCTCCAAGTGTAAACTGAACTCTTCTGTTCACTGCACGAGCCCAATCAGTTTCTTCGGTAAAAACTGGCTTTGACTCCCCATAGCTTATTGGAGATAAAGCTTCTGTACTCACTCCAACTTCTTGAAGCTCCGCAATAACTGCTTTTGCTCTAGCTTCACCAAGCTTAGTATTATAATCATCAGATCCCTTAAAGTCAGTATGTCCTTCAACAACAATTTTAACATTAGGTACCGACTTAATTAAACTAGCAATCTGTCTAACACGACCTTTACCTAAGTCATTTAAGGTTGATTTATTAAATTCAAAATTCACATCAGGAAAATAGACTTGATTTACTTTCGATTCTTCAAATCCACTGTCTCCATTTGGTCCTTTAGATAAGGCGTTATATGGAGCCATATTTCTACAATCTGGAACATCATCTGAAGCTGAGAAACAATGCGGTTCTCTATAATCAAATGGTTCTCTAAAGCCCATAACACTTCTGGTAGTTTCAGTACTTCCTGCAAAAGCGCTTAAAGGTCTAAAAATTGCTTCTCTCAATACCCAACCAACTGGATGAAGAGCATAAGCAACGATCCTCAATGGATGTGACTCTGATGCTCTATAGCGAGGTGCTCCATGACTTGATAGAATCCCATTGTCTCTCGGTAATGCTTCTTGAGAGTACACAGAAGTACTAAATAAGATAACTGCAAGAGAACTTATCAATACTCTCTTAATGAAAAAATCTAAATAAAAGCTCATATTATCCACCCTAACTATTCTTTCTTATTGGATCGAAGTACAAAATTTATATAATTTTAATGTTCCGAAACAAATAACTTAATTTATGAAATTACTACTACCAGTTTCATTAGATGATACCACAAAAGAAAAAGACCTGAATCTTTTAGTAACTTAAAGTAAAAAATAATTGTATAAAGACTAAATCAGTAGCTTTTGATTCCAGCTCTAAGCTTAGATAGGCCGTTTATGCCATCTGTGAGGTTAAAAACATTATCAAACCCTAATTCAATCAGAAAACCTGTCACCATTTCGCTTCTAGCACCTGATCTACATACGACCACTGTTGGAACTTCACTATCCTTAAGTTGCTTGCTTAGCTCATCGACTTGATCCTCTAACAACATCATTGGAATATTTATCGAACCCGCGAGTGAAGAGATCTCAAGTTCATCTGGTTCTCGAATATCCAAAATGTTCACTAGGCCACTATCCAGTAAGCCTGTAAAGTCTTCACAAGACATCTCGGGTATAGAATTTAAAGTTGTCACTTGAGGATATTAATTAGGAGAAGGAATGTCCACAACCACAACTTCTGGTTGCATTAGGATTATTAAATTTAAATCCAGTTCCATTCAATCCTGAAACGTAGTCAATCTCAGTACCTTTTAAATACTGCAAACTAGCCATGTCAACGTACACAGGCAAACCACCAATTGTATAGACACTATCTCCTGGCCGTTCTTCATTTGAAAAATCAAGTGCATACTGAAGGCCCGAACAACCCCCACCATGAACTGCTAATCTAAGGCCATGGTTTTCAAGACCTTCTTCAATCAGGGCCTTCTTTACTGCCTCAATAGCTTTATCTGTAATAACAATTGGAGCTTCTGTAGATTCCATAATAGTCCGCTAAAATAGTGTAAAATGTTTATTGTTTGGCTATTCTATCACTAATTTGAATATTTTGCATATATAATTCTCTAAAAACCAAACTCACTAGGAACCATAACCTCCTAACAATACATGCTATTTATTGAACTCTTTTTTTTATTGAAGTGCTCTTAAAAAACCACCGAATGGATAGGTAGAAACTAAATACTATATGCGGGATTGAAATGGCCATAAAAAGATTTAAGAAGATATTTGCAATACTACTATTAACCGTGTCTAATTCAGCATACGCAAGTTCGTATAGCTTAGAATCAAGCACAACTTATTCCATTAGTGGTAGCGGACTTGGTCAGGACACTCAGTTTGCAAATGCAGGTGGAGTATTTTTAGCTTTCTATCAAAATGAGAATGGAAACCCTGCGGCTGTCGCCGGTGATATGTACGGTTACTTTGACCTTAGTGGAACGCTTAGCACAGGCACAATCAGTGGCTCTAACCTTAGTGGTCTAGATGTCAGAGTAACAGCGAACTTAGTTAGCCTAGTTCGATATGATGGAACAAATTGGAATGCTGTAAATGGTGCCGTAGGTTCGGTTTCCTCTCATATCGCTTATACGAATCTAACTATAAATGGAGATAGAGATATTTTAGCACTCGTTAATGGAGCAGGTTCTGGCTCAGGAACAATCAGAACAAGCCTATCCTATGAAAACTATGGTGCTCTTCAATACCAAAATGCAGAAGCTTCATTTATGCCTTTTGATAGCACCTCTCAAGGATATTATGATCCAGCGATCAATGCATTTTCCAATACAGGAGTATTGGATTTCGCAATGGCTGGATTTAATGGCAGTATTCATTCATGGTTTAATACTACTACCCCCTACTTGGTTGGTGGTAATTCCTATTTCCTACAAGGCGATATTCATGCAAGCTATGCAAGCCAAGTACCCGAGCCCGCGAGCATGTGCCTACTTACTGCAGGGCTTTTTGGGGTAATTAACAGAAAGAAGAAAAGCAAAAGCGCGTAGAGACCTCTTTTCGTCCTCACGAGGGAGCTCCTAAAAGATCGTAGGAGCTCCCTCGTTACATTCTCCCACTCTTACATTATAAGGGACCACCACCAAGCGTCACAGACCCTTTATCCCATTATCGTTATCTCTACCCCCAAAACTACTCAATAAGTTAAATTTTCGCCCTCTAGGGGAACTATAGACTTCCTCTAATCAAAAAATCTACAAAAAAAGATATAGCCCTAAGGCTCTATAAATACACATCAATAATAAATAAATAAACTTATTAAACATTTATATGAAGCACTTTTCTATTTTGGCAGAATAATAGGGTAGTAATTAACTAATCATTTAAACTTTAGGATTAAAAATGAGTACCTTATTAAAGAAAATTGCAGCAATCTCAATTTTAACATTCTCACAAGTTGCAATAGCAAGTCCTATTGCAAGCAATTCTGATTACAACCTATCTGGTAATGGTGTAGGCTCAGGGGAAGGTTTTGCAGATACAGGCGGACTATTCTTAGCATTCTACCAGACTAGACACGGTAACCCAGCTGCTCAAGCAGGAGATTTCTATGTTTACCTTGACCTAGCAGGCACAATGAACACTGGGAACATTGCTGGGAACAATTTAGATTCATTAAATGTATCTACTACTGGAAATGTCGTATCAGTCGCTCAGTTTGATGGGAATAGCTGGAATAACGTATCTGGAGCAAGTGGCTCTGCTAGCACTTCTATTCTTTTTAATGATATCACTATCAACAATAACAATGATATCTTTGCACTAATTAACGGGACTGGCAGTGATCAGAATGGGAATATCTCTTTAAATCTTAGCTTCGGTGGTAATTCTGTCGCAATTAATCAAAGTATTCTTTCATCTTTTATGCCTTTTGATCAAACGACCCAAGGGTATTATGATCCAGCCATTAATGCATTCTCTAATAATGGAATTTTAGATTTTGCAATGGCTGGGTTTAATGGGGGTATTCATAGCTGGTTTGATAGCAATACCACAGTACAGTTTGGTGGGACTACTTATTTCCTACAAGGAGATATCCACGCTAATTACTCTTCTCAAGTACCTGAGCCAGCTAGTATGGGGTTACTTACTGCTGGACTATTAGGAATTATTGGAAGAAGAAAGAAAAAAGTCTTAGCATAAGCTATACGCTAGGCTTAAGGCCTAACGATTGACCTAAATTCAACATCATGAGAAAAAGGCTTAAACAACCTTTTTCTCATTTTGTCATGAAACACCAGCCAACCCTAGACCTAAACGAAAAGCACTATAATCCGAACTCAATAGAGCAAAAGATCTACCAAGAATGGAAAGATAACAAAGCTTTCTCACCTGACCCAAATAGCAATAAAGAAAGATTCTCCGTAGCAATCCCTCCCCCGAATGTAACGGGAAGACTCCACATGGGCCATGCTCTAAACAACTCTATTCAAGATTGCTTATGTAGATATAAAAGAATGGATGGTTTTGATGTACTGTGGGTACCTGGGACTGATCATGCAGGAATCTCCACTCAATCTGTAGTAAAAAAACACTTAGATGCAGAAGGTATAGATTTCTACTCATTGGGTAGAGAGAAGGCTATTCAAAAAATCTGGGAATGGAAAGATAAGTTCGGCAATCAAATTCTCACTCAGCTTGAAAGGCTTGGATGTTCTTGTTCTTGGGATCACACTAGTTTTACGATGAGTGATAATTTATCACTCTCAGTAAAGACTGCCTTCAAAAAGCTATATGATGATGGCCTAATATACAGAGGCAAGTATATTGTAAACTGGTGCCCTATCGACCAAACTGCCTTATCAGATGAT
Source organism: uncultured Bdellovibrionales bacterium (assembly GCA_964353175.1). Classification (GTDB taxonomy): domain Bacteria; phylum Bdellovibrionota_C; class UBA2361; order SZUA-149; family DAOLCO01; genus JAIYCX01. Next base: position 166,396 of record CAYGUX010000003.1, read on the forward strand.
GAAGTGGATACCAAGGAAGGTGGAGAGCCTGGCTTCCTATGGCACATCAGTTATAATATTGTAAATTCAAAAGACTCAATTGTCATTGCAACTACCAGACCAGAAACTATGCTTGGGGATTCTGCCATTGCAGTCAATCCAACTGATGATCGCTACCAAAGCTTAATCGGCAAGATGGTAGAAGTTCCTCTTACTGAAAGAACCATACCCATAATAGCCGATGACTATGTAGATAAGGAATTCGGTTCTGGTTGTTTAAAGGTAACACCAGCACACGACGTAAATGACTTTCAAATAGGCATTAGGCATTCCCTACCTCAAATCAATGTCATGAACCCTGACGCCACAATGGGCGACCAAGCTCCTGAAAGATTCCATGGGATGGACAGATTTGATTGCCGAAATCAAGTTGTAGAAGAATTAAAAAGCTTAAATCAGTTAAGTAAAATTGAAGAAAGAATGACACCTGTCGGGCGCGCTCAAAGATCAGGAGCGATAATCGAATATCGACTAAGTGACCAATGGTTTGTAAAGATGAAACCGCTTGCAGAAAATGCTCTCAAGATGAGTGACTCTGGTGGATTGAAATTATATCCAGAACGCTGGGAGTCTGTTTATAGGCATTGGCTAGAAAATACTAGAGACTGGTGCATCTCAAGGCAAATTTGGTGGGGCCATCAAATTCCGGCTTGGCACAACAAAATTACCAAAGAAATACTTGTAGATATTGAAACTCCAAAAGAGGTCCTCGCTAATCCCCAAGAATGGGAACAGGAGCAAGACGTTCTAGATACTTGGTTTAGCTCGGCACTTTGGCCATACTCCACACTTGGTTGGCCTGAACAGACCAAGGACCTCGAAACATACTATCCTACTTCCGTACTATCTACAGCTAAGGATATTATATACTTCTGGGTAGCTAGAATGGTCATGACTGGCGTTCACTTCTTAGGAAAAGTACCCTTCAAAGAAGTATATTTTCATCCAGTGATATGCGATCAGAAGGGCGAAACAATGTCCAAGTCTAAAGGGAATGGCATCGACCCAATTCACGTGATTGACGGTGCAACTACCCAAGAGCTTGAACGTCCTATCAGAGATGCACGTCCTCCAGCAATGGAAAGTATGCTTAAAGAACTTCATACTAACTTCCCGGAAGGCTTCCAAGCAGTTGGGGCTGATTCCTTAAGAGTCACACTACTCTCTCTTAATTCACAGGCACAACAGGTTCAATTAAGTTTAAAGAAGTTTGATGAAATAGGAAGAAGATTCGTTGATAAGTTTTGGAATGCCTCAAGATTCGTAATTGGTAAGCTTAATGAAGGAGAACGTACCTTTGACCAATCCCTACTCTCCTTAGAAGACAAGTGGATATTAGGCAGGCTAGATAAAGCTTCTATTGCCCTTAGGCAATCTTTTGATACATACAAGTTCCACGAAGGTATTAATGCTTTTATGACCTTCTTTTGGGATGACTTCTGTGATTGGTATTTAGAAATTAGTAAGTCTAGACTAAAGGAAGAAGACAGTAAGGATGCGAGCCATGTAAGAGCCATGTTAAATGAAGTCCTAAGCACTTCCATTCAGCTAATACATCCAGTAACTCCGTTTATTACAGAAGAATTATACGCCCATCTTCGAGCTTGCACTAAATCTGAGGAAAATACATTTCTATGCGAGTCCAATTACCCTGTGGATCAAAATAGATTCCAACCACAGATAGACGCTCAATTTATTCTAATGCAAGATGTTATTAGAAGCACTAGAAATGTCAGAAGTGAGCTAGGGCTTTCTGCTTCGAAAGAGGTTCCTGTATTATTTAGACCCTTAAATCAGGAAATTAAATCCTTACTGCTATCTTCAAAAACGGAAATCATCCATCTAGCATCACTAGCGAGTTTTGAGGAATGTGAAAGCAAGCCAGATGGATACCTGTCATCTATCTTGACTAATGTTGAGCTATACCTTGATATAGCAAAGGTTATTGATATAAACCTAGAGGTAGATAGGTTAAATAAACAAATTGCTAAGATAGAGAAGGATGAAGCAGGGCTAAATTCTAGATTATCCAATGCCAAATTCCTTGAGCGAGCTCCCATAGAGGTAGTTGAGGAGGCTAAACTTGAGTTAAGCATCCTTAATGACAAGAAATTAAAAATAAATAACACCATTAAGGAGCTAAGCAGGGAATAGATAAGAAATTTCTTGTTAGGTATTGGGCCAAGTACTATAAGGAAGTATTAGCAATCCTTTTAACCAATATACACCTTGGAACTGATTTCACTATTTCTACACAGTAACCTAAATGAGTTTTTTTTCCTATCTGTAGTACTACTTTGCACGACATCATTCCTTAGAATCAGCATCATATTTGGTTTTATTAAAATTGGTCTTGGGCTTGAAGGCATGTCTGGAGCCTTATGGAGTTTTATTATATCCCTAGCATTATGTCTTACAGCATCCTCACCTCTTCTTGATGACCTTAATCGTTCCTTAACAACGATTGATCCAAGCGCAGATTTAAATACAAAAAATCAAATCTTACTTGAAACATTAAAAACTAACTTAGAAAATAAAATCTCGAGCGCAGACTTGGAAACGATTCGATCCAATACCACGACTGAAAGTGATCAACCCCAAGTTAATACTTTAAATATTTTAATCCCATCTTATATAATTTCTGAAACTAAGGATGCATTTAAGATAGGTTTAAAATTGCTCCTTCCCTTTATTGTTATCGACCTACTAGTCGCCCACATATTTACTGCCATGGGGATTGTTACGCTCAGTAGTTTTTCACTAGCCTTCTCCTTAAAGGTGATCCTCCTAGCAAGCGTAGGTGGTTGGGATTTAATCGTTAAAAATATTTTGGGCGCATAATTTATGGATGAATTCTACCTTTTCTGGAACGCATTTAACCTGATAGCAATAGTGTCTTTAATCTTAGCATTAGGCATAAGTGTAGGGGGATTAATAGCCTCAGTATTTGGGGTAATGACGCAGATTGATGATAAAGCAATACGATTTTCACTCAGATTTGTTTGTCTGATTGCTACCTGTTATTTATTTTCACCCTTTATACTAAGCAGCGTAAGGGAATTTACTCTTAGCGTATGGGAACCTAACATGCAGGTAAAATAAGGAAAGTTAAATGACGATCATTCCTTGTTTGTTGTTAGCAATTGGCCTCTCCCTCCCTCTAAGCTTAACTAAAGGGACTCTCGGGGAAACCACTACCCTCCCCTTCTTTATCTGTTTCTTAGGCCTTATAGCGTGTACCAAGATCATAAGTTCCATCTTAAATACTTACCTATACAATTCGCTAAATTTTAGATCTACAAGAGTTCCCGCCGCCAAAAATGCGATAAAACCTTATATCGAATGTTTGATTCTATATTCTATTTTTAGCTCTAGCGTTTTAAAAAAATTAGTTTTTAACTTTCATATAGATTTGCTTGAATTTTTCAACCACAACTTTCTAATCCCCTTGCTTAGCACAATACTTGTCCCATTTTGTACTGTCTCTTTACTCGTAATCATACTTTCAGCCGGAATTAACTTTCTGAACAAAAAGCCTAAAGGCATAATTTTTAAAGAGCTCTCACTTATTACAACATCTCTCGTCTTCATATTAACAATATGTTTAGCAGTACAAAATTACTATCAATACTTAAACTAAATGGAAGCTGAAAAAGTCTATCCAATAAGCGAGAAAAAGCTTCTAGAATTAAGAAAAAAAGGATTAGTCCCGCATTCTATTGTTGCAGCCAGAATATTTACATTTGGAGTACTACTACTTTCTACCAATTTATTTAAGGCTCCATTTAGACGAATAATGTATATGTTCACAGGTGCTGCGAATGATTCCACATTGGACTATGTCTCAGTTATACTATTAGAAGCTTTAAAGGCTTTAACCACCAGCTCACTAACAATTTTCGGCAGTTATTTATTATTTTCTTTAGTTGAGACTCGATTTTTAGTACTCCCCTTTAGCAATTACAAAGAAGGTATTAGGAAAATTAAAAATCCTATCTCAATTGGCTCTGAATTAATTTTAACCTTAATACTTGGGTTGCCTTTCCTAATTTGGATAGTATTTTCAATCAACTCCAACAACTCTTCGTTCCTACTCTCAGATACAAGCGAAATAGCCAATCCACTAAATACATTTGGCATCTTTGCGATATTCTTAAGTCTAAGTGTTTCACTACTGAACAAACTACAATTTTGGCTTCGAAATAGGATGAGTAAGACTGAGATACTAAAAGAATCCCTAGAAGGCCAAATGTCACCAACAAATAGAGGCCTAATAGATAAAGCTAAATTGGAAATATAAAAAATAAGCCAATATGTTTAAAAATCCCCTTGCTACCCCTAGCTTAACTAGACTACAATCCCACATATCAATACAAGACTTAGCAGTACAATGATAACTATAGACCCTGAAAAAGAATTTCAACTCAATCCGCTTACAGCAATAGTGCCCTTTTATGGAGACTTTACCACTCTAAGTCAAAATATCCCTGAAATTGAGGCTAGGCACGAAGAACTTACAATCCTACTTAATGATCCCGAGTCTTTAATTTCTTACAACGAACAATCCGTAAAAAGGCTTCAATCAGAATCTGAGATGCTCCAAGTAATTCTGATATGGGCTGGGAAGAATATATCATGAACCCAATGACACCCGAACTTTTCCTGTCCGTCTATTCACTCGCCAGAATGTTCTATTATCACGGATCTTTCAATCAAGCAGAGAAACTAGCAAGTGGTCTACAAGCTTTGGACGATAAGAATCCACTACCAAAATTAATCCTGGCAGCAATTAACTTTGAAAAAGGCAACTACTCCTTATCTGCCAACTACTATAGGATACTAGCACAAGACCCTGCACAAGCATTAATTGGCAGACTGGGCCTACTCGCTGCTTTTGTAGCCTTAAAAGATACTGAACGAGCTTCGAGCTTATCAGAAGAGCTCAAAAACCACCTTCAAACAATGACAAATGAACAACAGGAATTCCATAAATTATATACGAAAGCTCTGAATACAAATACCGCATAGATTGATAAATACGAAAACACTCAAAGAACATTAAACAATATGAAAGAACTAAACCTCACTGTCATCTCTGGTAGTCACAGAATAAACTCAGAATCAGCAAGAATCGGTGCTATAATTTCAGAAAAGCTAACTACGTATGGCACAAAAGCCAACTTGCTTTCACTTTACTCAAATCCAATCCCACTATGGGATCAAGAGCAACTAAAAGATCCAAAATCTACCTTAAGTGTTGCTTGGAGTGAATGGAAAAATAATCTTCAAGCTAGCGAAGGGTTTGTTATTATTTCTCCTGAATGGGGCGGCATGGTACCTCCAGGACTTAAAAATCTATTTCTCTTAGCATCTCAAAAAGAATTTGGGCACAAACCTGCCCTTATCGTCTCGGTGTCTGCGAGCATAAATGGAGCTTATCCCATCGCGGAACTTAGAAGCAGTAGTTATAAAAATAACAAGATCTGCTATCTGCCTGAACACATAATTATAAGAAATGCCGCCTCAATGTTAAGCGATTCAGAAGATTCCCACGCTGAAAGTTTAGAGAAGAGATTAAACCACTCCCTTCACATGTTATTAGAATATGCCAAAGCCTTTAGGGAAATCAGAAAAAGTGAAGTATTCTTATCTGGGGAATACCCTTTTGGGATGTAGCCCCTTGATTAGCTAAATATCAAATCTTCTAGCGACCTTAGAAACACTAATCGACCTAAATCATTAGGATTAGACTCAAGATGTTTCTTAATTAATCCCTTCTTATCCCAATACAAGTCGAATTTCATGGGATCAACATTTGAAGGAGCATCATTTGGGTCTGGGATAACGATAACGAACTTAAACCCTGCCCTCAAAGCACCCAATGCACCTGAAGCTCTATCTTCAAAGCCTAGCATATTTTCACTGTTAACTTCATAATGCAAATTTATTTCATTTGCCATCAAAGACCATCCGGTCGGATCTGATTTTTCTACGTTTGAAACTCGCATATCATCAGATGTGATAATAAAGGGTTCCTTAAATAAATCTCTGGCCTGCATCACAACATCAATATCAATATCGGCCATTTGTCTAATCGTACCAGTGTACATCGCAGTTGGAGTATTCATTTTTCTAATTTGAGAAAACAAATTTGCAACTCCTGGCTTCCAGCTAATTTTTCCAGCCCTAGCAACTTCCTCCCAATTGGACTTACAAATATCAGTAAAAATATCAGGCCATTGATTCCGATCTTCTTTGACTTCGTACCCAGCAGAGGTAATCACCTCAAAAAAATCTCTGCACATTTTCAAATGAGTTTGACCAAAACAGGTATGCAGCTTCTCTAATAAAGACGTTGGAATATCTTCAAAGGCTAGGTAAATTTTAACAGCATCAAGAACGTTTTTTATTAAGTGCGGCTCAGAATCAATCAATAAGCCATCTTTATCAAAAACTATGCCCCCAATGGAGCTCAATTTCAAATTAAAAGAGTTTAAAAATCTTGGCTTGTGCATAAAGTCCTAGAGTATGGCTTGATATAATCAATAGTATTATACTAAGCATGATAACTCAAACTAGGGTCTAAAATACAGAAAGTTTTAGGAACTCTTGGTATTATCTTTAAAAAGTACGGTCGCCGAGAGTACTCATCCATCAAACTCCAATACCTCACTAAAAACTCTTCAACACTAGTAATAGAATCCACCTCTTTCTTTCTCAATATCTGATAGGAGTCTTCCTTTATATATTCGATTCCAAATATTATCTTCCACCCACACTCGCAGATAAAGCCCCTAGAACCCCTATCAATTACTTTGTAGATCCCCTTAGGGATAGGACCTGCATTTTTTAACAAGCGTAGGTAGGTTTCAGATCTAGCTTTCTTCGTGCATTTTCGGCTGCGCTTCAATGAATTTGACATAATAACACCCTAATTTATTTACGGACGAAGCTCAGAAACGAATCTCCCCAAAATAGGTAATCGCTCGTAAGCTTTAAATTTAATTTAATGGCAATTGCCGCAATTTAATTATCGGATTAATTCTGAAACTGATTCAGATTAAGGTGATAAAGGCTTAATGGCGTAAGGGAAGTATAGAAAAAATGACGAAAAACTAGGGAAGCAATAAATTATTGGCACTTTCCACACCATCAACAGTAACTTCAAGTACAAGTTTATTCTTAGTCTTAAATAACTCTGTCATAATACTTACTGCCTCAGACACGCTGGAAGTCTGCTGATATTCCAATGAAAAACCACGTGCAAAATTCTCAAAATTATATCCATGTGAATGAACCAAAGTATCTAGAATCTCTGGTTTTTTCATTATATTAAAAATAGCCCCGCCATTGTTGTTTACTATGAGTATTAAGGTAGGGCCCTTTCTACGATGAACTAAACTCAATCCAGTTAAATCATGTAAAGACGCTTGATCACCAACAACACACAACAAGGGTGAGTCACTATTAATGGAGGTCCCAATTGATGATGAAATAATTCCATCTATCCCAGTAGCCCCACGATTAGAATATACAATAGAATCTGCAGGTAACTTCCCACAAAAATTTTCAGCTTCCCTAAAGATCAAACTAATAGCTAAAAATATGTTTGATTTCTCAGGAGCTTTGGATAGTATTCGGTATATTAAACTTCTCTCTGTCCCATCTTCCTTTCCAAGTATGTCTTCTACCTTTTGCCCATAGGACCTGTTTAAACTAAAGTAAGGAGAAGAAAAGTCACTACTATTTCTAGCAAGACTATTTAACTCTGTATTCAAGAAAAAAGTTAAATCCAACTTCCTTGAAACTTTAATAAACTCATTCTCAATAGCATCTTGCCGAAGAGGCCCAACGCCAACCTGAACAATTGGACAGGATAAACGACTTAAAAACTTCTGAAGTTCATCTGATATGATCCTATCCCCAAATAGATATACCTGCTTAGGCAATTGGGTATCAGAAACATCTTTTAAATATTGATTATAATAACTTTGTACCGTTTTATACTTTAGTTGTCTGATATTTGAGTTTATATCAGCAAACAAAGGTATTTCTTTTTCTTCTGAAATTCTCCCAATGAGATTTATAAAGTTAGAATCTTTACTGGGACCAAGAACAAATAAGGCTTTACCATTATTATTTGTATTTACCCCTATATTAACCGAAGAATAAACTATTTCTCTATCCCCCTCACAACTTTCGACATAAGCATTTTCGCTACGATACCAGGATAAAAAAACAGATTTATCTTCTTCTGTTAAATCAAGTTCAGGATCAAAGCCTGCGTCATAGAAAGGTTTTCTAAAGCAGATATTGAGGTGTACTGGTTGCGAACTCTCTTTTGCTTTAGAAATGATGCTCGCTAAATTAGATAACACTGAATGAAGTCCCAAATGTTTATCAAATGGACCCATTTCAATTTTTAGAGAAATAAAATCTTTAAAAATATCATTTTGCTTAATAGTCTGATTCGCGCCTGCGGACTGGAGTTCCCATGGCCTATCGCAAGTTATTATCAATAAAGGGCACTTAGAATAATAGGCTTCTATCACTCCAGGCAAATAATTGGATACCGCCGTGCCCGAAGTACAAATTAGTGCAGGGACCTTTCCACTCTTTGAAATACCCTGAGCAAAAAATGCCGCACTCCTTTCGTCATTCACTATCTGGCACCTAGGTTGCGCACCACATCGATCTTTCATTCCATTTAAAGCTAAGACAAATGGGATGGCTCTAGCGCCTGGAGAAATTACAAAATCAGAAAGATCCAACTTAAGAAGCTCTTCAACTATTAGAGATGAAATAAATGTCTGGACACTTCCATGGCTTAGCGAGCGAGCATAGGCCCATAATGTATATTCATCTTCCAATCTCACACTTTGAACCGTAGCGGGCGCCAAACTTATTCTCCTTTTTCCTAAAAATCTCTGCTATTTACGCTGTAATTTATACATGCGTTCTCTAATAATTTGCATAAGTTTGCAAGATTCTCTATTCTCGGAAGATTATAACAGGTAACGAACCATATACATTCATGATTTCAATAGGTTGCCCCATTACGAAGAGCTCTAAAAATTTCCCAGAAGCGACCAGTATCACTTCCGACACCAATGAACTGAGCTTTAAAAATCTCAATATCCTTGTTGAGACTATCGCTAAAAACCTCTTAGAGAGGGGAGTCTCCAGAGATACTAGGCTTGCGATATTGTCTAAAAACAGCCCGAATATGTTAGCCACAATCTTTGCCGCCCAAAGGATTGGAGCCACATCTTGCCTATTGAACTTACAATTAACCAAAGATAATTGGGAATCACAGCTAATACAAGCTCAATGTGCTAAAGTTATAGGAGAAGAGGAATACTTACTTGAACTCTCTGACTTAACTATAGAAAAGCTAAAATTTGAAGAGATCACCAAAGCTACTAACTCTGCCTTGGTTATTTCCAGCGAATTAGATTCTAGCCAAGAGAGCATTATCATATTTACATCAGGCAGTACTGGGCATAATAAAGGGGTTAGGCTTACTGTTGGGAATTTAATTGCAAGTGCTGAGGCAAGTAATCAACTGACTAAGCTTACCTTAGGTGATACGTGGGGAGTTTCTTTGCCGATGTATCACTTAGGCGGTTTAGGAATTGTTTATAGAACTTTAATTGCTGGCGCTACTTCAAGATTCCTTACAGACTTTTCTGCAAATACTCTCCATCTACTCTTACAAAAAAACTCCTTAACTCATATCTCTGTCGTACCAACCACCTTGTCATCACTGATAGAAAAAGCGAACGAAGATTCTCTTGGCGACAGACTACTAGGGCCACTTAAATGCGCTATTCTTGCAGGTGCAGCCTCTTCTAAAACGTTACTTGATACAATCATCAAACATAACTTACCCATATTAAGTGCATGGGGGATGACTGAAACAACCGCTCACTGTACTTGCTTAAGTCTAAATGATGAGAAAGAGAAGATAAAGTCCGTGGGGAAACCTTTTCACCACACCAAAATAAAGATTATCAATGATCATGGACAGGAAGTAACTCAAGGTCAAACAGGAGAAATCCTAGTACAAGGGCCGACTGTATTCATGGGTTATTTAGATGAAGAGCAAACTAAAAACCTAATTCAAGATGGATGGCTTCATACAGGTGATTTAGGTATGCTTGATTCTTCTGATAATCTGAATATCGTAGGTAGAAAAGATGACATGATAATTTCTGGCGGAGAGAATATACACACTAGTGAAATTGAAAAGTATGCTAAAGCAATCGAAGGAGTTCAAGATTGCGCGGTAATCCCCATTCCACATGAAAAATGGGGGCAAAGGCCAATTATTCTAATTGAACCCAGATCAGGCGCGATGCTTACTGAAGAATTTATCACAGAGGTCCTAAAATCAAAACTAGCGAAGATTAAAGTTCCCGATAAAGTAATTCTTAGGACTACACTACCTAGAACGAGTATAGGAAAAGTTAATTACAAATTATTGAAATCAGAATTTCAATAAAGTAAATGAATTTCAATAACTACCTCCTAATATTCATCTCAGGCGGACTAAGGTCTCTCTCTAGATTTTTAATTGGTCAAAAATTGGTGAGTGCTCAGCTCTTTGCCTACTCCCTGCCTATCGCGACACTTTCTGTAAATGCCATAGGTAGTCTATTAGCTGGTCTCTTAATAGGCTTTTTTGGACGCGAACATAATCTCACGCCTTATGTCCTTGGTGGATTTTTGGGTGGTTTTACTACTTTTTCAGCCTTTTCCATCGAAGTCATAGTGGCCTTAAAGGACTCCCAGTTCATATTAGCCTTTATAATTGTATTCTTAAATGTATTTCTCGCGATTTTGCTCTGTTATTCTGGCTATAGCCTATCTAGACAGTTCATTTCTTAAGCAATCTATGTAATAATTAATGATAGCATTTCGTCATACAGGAAAAATTAGGAAATTATGAATATAAAGATTCTCGCCCTCTCTATATCCTTATTAAGTTTTCAGGCATGTGCAGATTTTAATACCAACAGCGGGTATCCTTCGGGGAACTACCCTAATAATACTGGGTATCCCAATCAATACCCACAGTACCCCAATAACAACTATCCCAACAACTATCCTAATGGTGGCTACTACCCTCCAGTAAACAACTATCCAAATGGAGGATATAATCCTCCAGCACCGAACTATGATTGTAGATATTATGGCAATTGCCCTGGCACAAACTATAAGCCACCAAGAGTAAGAAACAACAACCACAATCATGGCAATCACGGTCATAACAATCATCAAAATAGACCGAACAAGCCACCACCAAGAATTGTAACTCCCCCTCTTAGCGTAGGAACGAATATCTCTCCAAGCTGTCCAAGTGGCACAGTCTTTACGGGAAGAACATGTAAAATTACCGACAATCGCCTAAAGAAACCAGGCCGTGATGGTAACATAAACCCTTGCCCTAAAGGCATGTGGATCTCCAATGGGAAGTGTATCGGGAAGTAGCGAGTTTACAACTCTGAAGATGACAACATAAATACAACTTTCTCACCTTCATCAACCATCTTAACCAGTCCCTCGCTTAGGAGTTCTTTTAAACTATCTAAGACATCTTCTTGTTCAGCATCCACGACTGGCCGTTCCTCGTCCTCATGCACGTACAACAAGTTATCAAGATAAAGGCCCTGCTCCGCTTCTGGATGGCTAAGGGCTGTAACAATTTGTAATTTAATATGATTATAATCCATATAACAAAATAGGCTCGCTTATTAAATGATTTTAATTATACGTAGAAGTATAAACTAAAACTATAGCTCAACTAAAAATAAGCGTTAAAACCAACATAATAATTTCTAGGTAAGGCTGGATCTATCCCATTACTTCTGATTCTTGAATAATACTTTTCATCAAAAACATTATTAATTCCAGTTGTTAGGCTAAGCCTATCAGTCCAAAGAGAGATATCTGCGGTTAAATCCCACACTTTATAAGAAGGAATAATCCTATTCGCAGTATTACCGTCATCCGCAAAAGAAGAATCCACAAAAGTTCCAAGGAATGCGAACTTAGTATTTTCAAGAGGCTCATATACGAATCCTGTTCTAATCAAATAATCAGGAGCATACTGAGGTGTTAATCCATCTAATGGACCGCCATTAAACTCAGCATTGAGTAAGGAAGCATTCCCATATAGGCTAAAAGATCCAAAGTCATCACTCAATTCCTTGGCATCAAACATCCTCAATAACGATACTTGAGAAGAAATATCGACACCATAATATCTACCCTTTCCAGTATTACCAATAACATTTCCAACCCTACCAAACTGATTACTGAAGTTAAGATAAAATGTACTTAAATCAAAACTTAAAAAATCATACGGGGTTCCTCTAACTCCGACTTCATAATTCTTAATTCTAGCTTCATCGATATCTGATGAAACTTGATCCGTAGGGCCTAAGGGTAAAGTATCCTGATAAGTAACAGGCTTATAGGCTTGTGAAGCATTGGCATAAATTTCAGTTTTATCTGTTAAGTCATAACTAATTCCAAGGCCTAAAAGTGGCACTAGATTATAGGAATCAGAGCTATTTAAGAGAGGAGAATCTGCTCTATACCTATCATCTAAAGATTGATTGATACTCTCCAGTCTAATGCCAGGAGTAATATGTAATTTATCAAAACTAAATTTGTTCTCTGCATAGGCAGAGAATGCAATAGTTGATCTATCTATCTTCCTACTTAGCGCCCCAGAAACAGCATCTGGAGTAGCACCTTTGGATTGTGTAAAGGGAGAATCTACGCCATATAGTTGCACTCCTCCAGCTAGGGTTGAATCCCCTTCATCAAATAGAGTCCAGTCATGATGCCCTCTGAGCATTAATCCTGCAGTTTTGAATTCCTGCAATACAATTGTATTGGTAGTTCCGTTAGCAATACCACCAAAATTCTCGGCAGTTCCGTAAGATTGCCTACGAGACTCCCTTGATAAATAACCAGCCCAAGCTTTAGCTAAAAGGCCAGTATCTCTAGAAACTTCGTGATTCAAGACAATGCTAGACATATACCTACTGATACTTAAAGTATCGAAATTAAGAGTATTCTGCCATCGATCTTGATTATAACTTGCTAGGCCATCACCCTCTTCTAAAGTTAATCCACCAGCCTCAGCAAATGTTGAGTCATACATATCTTGTTGAAACATTATTTTAGTTCTGGATGAAAGTTGCCCTCCAACTTTTATAGAACCAAAATCTAATCTATAATCACTATTCATGTTCCTGAATCCATCGCTTTGACGATGGTGATAGTTAGCCAAATATTGAACTCCGTCTTTTGTTCCAGAAATTTCGTTATAGGTAGAATAAAGCGATTTAGAACCAAACAATTGTTTAGTTCTAAATGAAAACTCAGTATCTGTTCTAGGTTGTCTTGTAATAAAATTTAAAGCTCCCCCAGCTTGAGGTCCAAACTGAAGGGCAGCCCCACCTCTAGTAAACTGCACCTCATCTACATAATCAGAAGGAGTAGCATAGTACGCCGCTGGATATCCGTAAGGATCCGCATTAATGGGAATTCCATCCTGCAACAATAAAAGATTAAATGACTCATGTGGATCTCCAAGCCCTCGATAATTCATTGACACTAAACTCTCATTTGGTACCTCACTAACCAATAAGCCTGCTGTCTGAGAAACTATTTGCCTATAATTATTAGTTGCTATTTCTGGTAATGAGTCTAATTTGGTAGAGGTCGTTTTCTTCCCGCTAGTTAACTGCTCATCAACTATTTCAGGGAGAATTGAACTTAGTCCAGGCGAAGAAGATTGTGAATCGGCAGAGACCTTAACTTCAGGTAAAGTTTCAGTAACCTCAGCTACAGTTTCAGTTCCATCCTCGGCAGTTGCCATATTAGATAAAGGAGCTAATAAGGCTAACACATATAAAAGTAACTTGAGGCTCGTCGATTTACTCATTAAATTCCTATTGGTTTGTTTGGAGGCTTTATATATTTTACTCATTAAATTCCTATTGGTTTGTTTGGAGGCTTTATATATAAGGCTCTATGTACTTAGATTCTGATCTAAGTGGATATTGGCATAGAGCTTTTCAGCACTACCTACCAGAAATATGTTAGGCATGTCAATCGGACCTAAGCTAAGCCTTTCAAGCAAGATATAAAAATCCTTGAGCTATCATAGCTTTTGACGGCTTAAGGGAGCCAATGGTACTAATCCTTCACAATACTTATCTGACAATATTCAATATTTAAAATAGCAAAAACGATGGGCAGAATTTTTGAAAAGCGAAAAGCTAGAATGTTTGCGAGATGGTCAAAAACATCGAAAGCTTTTACTAAATTAGGCAAAGAGCTTGCAATAGCCGTAAAGTTGGGGGGAATTGATCCAGCTTCTAACCCACGATTAAGAATGGCTATTCAAACAGCCAAATCTTTAAATATGCCCAAGGATCGAATTCAAAATGCTATTGAACGAGCCTCTTCAAAAGATGATGCCGATCTAGCAGAAATAACCTACGAGGGTTACGGTCCCCACGGCGTGGCGATATTCATCGAATGCACTACTAACAACGGAACAAGAACTGTAGCAAATGTACGAAACTACCTAACTAAACATGGTGGTAATCTTGCTACCGATGGTGCCCTAGCATTCCTCTTTAATCGCCAAGGTATCTTTAGAATAAAAAGTCCAAATGGAACTGATCCAGATGAGTTACAATTAGAATTGATTGATTTCGGTCTCGAAGAAATGTTTGAAACAGAGGATGGAGATTTACTAATCTATACTTCTTTTGAAGATTTTGGCACAATGCAAAAAGCCCTAGAGGATCGTAATATTGAAGTTGTAAATGCTGGCTTACAAAGGTCTCCCTTAAATACTACAGAGCTTTCGCCGGAGCATGAGAAAGAAGTGCTAAAGATAGTCTATCTACTTGAAGATGACGAAGATGTTCAACATGTGTACCATAATATGTCGCTAAACGAAGAAGATGAGGAAGAATAATGAAACCTGCTTTATTCGCAATGGTTTCGACCAAAGACTCCGCACACTACACCCCACATGCCTTAAAATCGTTTAATAAACATACCGACAGACGAGATGAAGACCGATATATATTAATCGAAAACAATAAACCATTTATTGAAGACAACATCTTGAATACATTTGGCTGGGAACTTCTTAGAAATGAATCCGCAAAATCTTTTGCAGCTAATGCTAACCAAATGATCACCCTCGCATTGGAAGAGAATAGAGATCTATATTTTTTAAATAACGATGTTATCTTCTCCCCTAACTGGCTTCCACCACTTAGGGATAACGACTCTCCTGCCATACTTACTCCTATCAGCAATAGAGAAGTTCCCTATGTAAGTTCAGTCACCTCAGTCAAAACTGCTAATATTATAAGTTCCTTTTCTCTCCTACCCCCTCCTATGCAAGTTATAGACTATGTAGGAAGAGAAATTGAATACGAATACATAGTAAAAACACACCAAAGAAACTACAACGGATTTTTACCGATGATGGTATTGCCTTTTTTTTGTGTAAAAATCCCCCTTATTACCATAAAAGCTCTAGGTTACTTTGATGAGACATTCGGTGAAGGTGGAGGGGAGGACTTTGACTATTGTTTAAGAGCTAACCTAAAAGACATTCCAGTCGCTTTTGCTCTAAATTCTTACCTACTTCACTTTGGTGGCAAGTCAACCTGGGAAGGAGAAGAGGAAAAATTAAAACAGGCTCAAAGACAGGCTAAATATCGTGAAGTCTTTAATGGGAAATGGGGCGAAAAGTTATTTCAACTAATTTTAGATGAGAACGCCTCCATCATTGAAAATGACGGGCAGGAAGCTAGCGTAAGGGAGACTATTCTAAAGTTATACGATAAGGATCAGCTACCTGACCTTCAAATAAACTAACCCTTTTGTTTAAATACTAAAAAACTACACTCGAAAATTTAAAAACTGATGATCTGGATTTTGCTCGCTTGCAAAATCTTTTTCCCTTTCGGTATAAAATAGGCCTACTAACCTTCCATCCGAATCTTTAGCGATCATAGCTCGGGATGGCTTGTTAAAGGTGTCTAAAGATCCTTCTATCCAAACTCCACATTCATAAGGCATGGTCTCTAAAATCGTTTCAACATTGTAATCACGCTTCATGCGATCCTGTAGAACCTCAAACTGCAAACGACCCACTGCGGCGACATAAGTCTCAGACACTGACCCTGAGGTGGAATATAGAACTTGAATTGCGCCTTCAGTACCAAGTTGCAACAAACCTTTATCAAATGACTTTCTTTTCCCGATATCTTTAGGCCTAATTCTAGCAACTACCTCTGGAGAAAATTGAGGTAAGGGTTTAAACTTAAATCCACCTTTCAAAGAGATAGTATCACCAATAGAGAATGCGCCCGGGTTAAGTAGCCCTACAATGTCTCCCGGATAAGCAACATCTGCAATTTCTCTCTCTCCTGCATTCATTCTCATAGTCCTTGAGACTCGAATCATTTTGCCCGTTCTTTCGTGAATAACATTTAAGTCTCTCTCAAACTTACCTGAGCAAACACGCATAAAAGCCATGCTATCCCTATGCTTAGGATCCATATTAGCTTGTATCTTAAATATAAAGCCACTAAAGGGATCTTCAATGGGGTCTAAAACACTTTCAGTTCCATCTAATAAATCAATTTTCCTTGATCTGGGCTCTGGAGCAATATCTACGAATGCATCAAAAAATGGCTCTAAACCAAAATTAGTTAAAGCTGAACCAAAAAATACTTGGGTAACCTTCCCCTCTAGAAACCGTTCCATCGTGAACTTATTTCCCGCCATTTCCAGCAACTCTAATTCATACTCTAATTGAGTTTCCAAATCCGGCTTTATCAGTCCCTTAGCCTTAGCTTCTTCCAATGAAACAGTAGTGGCTTGTGCTTTCTCAGCTCCGCCGATTCCCTGCCTCTCGTATAAATTGATTATCTTGGTTTTACAATCCGCCGTACCTACGAATTGTTTACCAGAACCTATTGGCCAATTCCTTGGAGAAGCATCAATACCAAGAACTCCTTCTACTTCCTCTAAAAGTTCAAATGGGTCCCTAGCCGGCAAATCCATTTTATTGATAAACGTTAGAACTGGGATATTATGCATTGAACAAACTTCAAATAATTTTCGAGTTTGAGCCTCAACCCCTTTTGCAGCATCAAGTACCATTATCGCACTATCCGCGGCAGTCAATGTCCTATAAGTATCTTCTGAAAAATCTTGGTGCCCAGGCGTATCAAGAACATTAATAACTTTACCCTTATACTGAAACTGCATCGCTGAAGCAGTAATTGAAATCCCTCTCTCCTGCTCCATCGCCATCCAATCAGAAGTAGCCTTCTTTCCAGTCTTTCTACCACGTACCATTCCAGCAGTACGTATCATTCCAGAATACAAAAGTAGTTTTTCGGTTAAAGTCGTCTTACCAGCATCAGGGTGACTAATTATTGCAAAAGTACGTCTTCTCTCAGCTTCTGTTTTTAGCTGCTTTATATCTTCCATTATAACTCACTTACAGTTAAGGTATTGGCTTACCATGAGGGTCTAGGTCTGTTTCCTTAGATTCCTTCTCTAATTCTTTTAATAAAATTGGGGACTGTATATGCTCTAAGTTTTCGGCGGTTTGATGAACATGATCTGGGTCTAATCCAATCTTACTGCTTAAATATACTTCCCAAAGTCTATGAGAACGTATTAGTTCCTTAGCTCTGATCCTACCAAAGTCAGTTAAAGAATATTTCTTCTCACTATATATTAGTGACTTCTTTCTCAAACCGAGTAAAGCCATATATAATAATGGCCTGCTATATAACTTACTAAAGAATAATTCAAGGGGAAGGCCTAATTTACCCTCCTCCTCACTCCGATATAACAAGCCTAGGATATCCTCCTTAAGTGTCTCAAGGCGCACCAATTGAGACTTAATAAATCTTGGCAATATGCCGTAAGTAGGTGCCAATAATCCTATCAAGATAAACACAGCACCCAAGACACTAGCTACACCACCTGCCACGTTCAATGCTCCATTAATGCCAAATACCATGGGTGCTTTAGTAGATAAAAAATATCCTATAAAAACAGAGACAGAAGCAATAAGCAGACTGAGTGCTACCTGCATACCAAATCTATTAGTCAAAAGCCTCGCTGATGCTGCCGGCGCCACCAATAATGCAACTACCAATATAGAACCCACGATTTTAAAAGAAGAAACGACGGAGATAGAAACCAACATTAAGAGCAGTATCTCAAGTGAAAAAGGTTTAAAACCTTGAGCCTGGCAAAACCCTCTATCAAAACATAAAAGAGATAACTCCTTCCACAAAATAGCAATAAAAATCGAGACTACGACTAAAACACCCGCGGAACTTAAAACTTCAGTAGGTAAGTTCTGAAAATAATTGCCAATAGAAACAGACTCTCCACCCTTGGGCAGCCAAAAAACGGTTTCGACTTGCCCATAAAGTAAACAGTCAGGATCGAGGTCAACGCCTCTTAAAGAAGCGCTCTCTATCAAAATCACACCGATCGCAAAGAATATGGAAAATACCACTCCCATAGCAGAACTGGGGTCAGTTCTACCGAATCGAACCAATAACCATATAAAGAGGGAGCTTAAAAACCCAGCTATTAGAGCACCAATAAAAATCGGGAATACAGCTCTAGATCCACTTAACATATAGGCTAATACAATCCCTGGTAAGACTGAGTGACTTATAGAATCTCCCAGTAAACTTTCTTTTTTCAAAAGAAGATAATTCCCCAGCAAAGAACAGCTAAGTGCAATAAACAGGACTGCTAAAAGCGCAGAAAGGTCTAGTGTAATAAACTCATCCATTATCCCTCATCTCCAGCTAGGACACTATTAAGCTGATGGTTTAGCTGGTTTACTATATTAGGAGAAAGAACATGTTCGATAAGATCTGTACTATGCTCTAAATGAATGAGAGAATCACCAGAATAAGATTCTAAATACTTCTCCCATAACAATCTATTTCGCTCCAATTTCCTAGCTCGCCTAAACCCTTTTGGTGAGAGATAGAGTGTCTGATTGGCAAAAAAAAGATAGCCCTTAAGACCAAGTAGGGCCAGGATCAAACACTTACTAAACAGAGAGTATTTTTTAAAGTACGGCGAATAGATTGATACATACTTAGAATGACTTTGGTCATTCTTTGTAAGTTTTTGATGAATATCAATACTATCTCTTAAAATATGATCTTCCTCAA
Organism: uncultured Bdellovibrionales bacterium; assembly: GCA_964353175.1. Lineage (GTDB taxonomy): Bacteria > Bdellovibrionota_C > UBA2361 > SZUA-149 > DAOLCO01 > JAIYCX01. The sequence goes on from CAYGUX010000003.1 coordinate 185,712, forward strand.
CCTTAAATCGGATGTTCCATAATCTAATAAAAGAAGAAACTAGACCACGTTCAGGCGCCAAGATGAAACTACCCAAAAAAATTAAGCCTGAGACCAAAACAATCAAAGCACCCGCCGGAACGTTAGAAAAAGTAGCTGAAAGAACAGATCCCACATAGCCTGCTAAAGCACCCAAGAATGCGCTGAGTTTTAATACAATAGAACTATCATTGGTCCAGAACCGAGCTGAGACAGAAGGCATTACTATAAAGGAGACAATTAAAAGCATTCCGACGGCCTGAATACCCACCAAGACAACCAGAATGAGTAACATTAAAGATAAGGCGTCAAGCAAAGCTGGAGAGAATCCTTTTATCTGTGCATACTCCCTATCAAAAGCGACTAGGAACAACTCTTTTTGGAATAAACTTAAAACTACAAAAACTAGGAGTGCTACAAAGGAAATAGTATATGCATCCACCAACCTCATCGAAGCTGTTTGACCGAATACATAATGATGAATGCCTCCTTCACCACCTAAACCCATCGTTTGAATATAACTTAATAGTAATACTCCGAATCCAAAAAAGACGCTCAAACTCAATGCCGTGGCCACATCTTCACGTAATCTAGTTAAGGATGTTATAGAGTATAGAAAAACAAGCCCTAATCCTCCAGATAATGCGGCCCCTAAGAGTAGGAAATTTAAATCTTTTTCAAGTCCAAATATCAACTTACCTAAGATAAAAAACAAACAAACGCCTGGAAGAGTACAATGAGAAAGGGCATCGGCAACCAAAGATCGCTTTTGTAAAACTATAAAAGTACCAATCAATCCACTTGCAACACCCAACATAGTAGTAGAAATCACCACCACCATGCTATTCCAACCAAGTTGAAAAGTAGCTATCTTGAATATTTCACTGTTAATAATTGCTGAGTACATCTGTTAAGGCATCTCTCCCCTACCCACCTTAGCTAAGCTATTTGAGACTTCTTCCAGTAGGGTCAATTTACCACCGTAAGTTTTTCTTAAATTAGCTTCTGTAAGAGTCTCTCCAACGGCTCCATGGGCTACTATCCTAGAGTTGAGCAGTATGACGTGATCAAAATATTCAGCTACAGATGATAAATCATGATGAACGACGCAAACGGTTTTACCTTCTGACCTTAAATTCACTAATGAATCAAAAATACTTCTTTCTGAAGCAACATCAACTCCAGAGAATGGCTCATCCATAAAATAAAGATCAGCATTCTGAGATAAAGCTCTAGCTAAAAATACTCTTTGTTGTTGCCCTCCAGATAACTGGCTGATCTGCCGATCACCATAGTCGGCTAACCCTACCTTCTCTAAATAGACTTTAGCTTTCTGCCTATGAACATTTTTAATCCGAGAAAACCAACCAATTTCTGGGTACAGTCCCATACAAACTACGTCTAATGCCGATATAGGGAAATCCCAATCAACTGACTCTCTTTGAGGGACATAGGCCACTCGATTTCTCACTTCTGAGTATTTCAAACCCCAAAACTCAACTATTCCTGACACCTTAGGAATTAGCCCTAGGCATGCCTTGATCAAAGTGCTTTTTCCCGCTCCATTTGGTCCAACTATAGCAATTAATGCCCCCTTAGGAGCATCATATTCAATATCCCAAAGGACTGGCCTATTATTATAAGCCACAGTCATTGCATGGATTGAGAATGGGCTCTCAGAAGTATGTTCAGGCTTATCTGCTAAAGTCGTTTCTTCCTTATATGAATTAAAAATTCTCATAGTTTTCCATTCATCCCAGTTCTAAGAACTCCCCTACCAAGAGCCACTCCTATTTCAGTAACATTATAATCAATCATTCCGATATAAGTACCTTTATAAGTATTTGGGTCACCCATAGCATCAGAAAACAAGCTCCCTCCGATTCTAACATCTCCCCCACTTCTGTTCACCCCTTCCATTAGTGCAGTAATACTTTTCTCTGAAACAGTAGATTCATAAAATATTGCGGGAATTTTTTCTTTCAAAATAATTGTGACTAGACTTTCAATTTCCCTAAGCCCACTTTCAGATTCAGTTGATATACCTTGAATCCCAAGCACCCTCATGCCATACCTTTTCCCAAAATAGCCAAATGCATCATGGGCAGTTATAAGTACTCGATGATTATCAGGAATCCGTGCTATAGTCGAAATTACATATTGATTAAGGCGTTCCAATTCTTGCTTATACTCTCTTAGATTGACTGTAAAAGCCTCCTTCTTTGTAGGATAGGATGCTATCAATTTATTAGCTATAAGTTCCGCACACTGAGACCAAATAACTGGATCCATCCATATATGAGGATCCTTTGAACCTGCCGAATCAAGAGGATTCAACAACTTCTCCTCTTCTAATAAGTCACCGACTCCTATCACATTACGCCCCGATGATTTTAATCGTTCTATTGCATCAAGCATTCTACCTTCTAAATGTAATCCGTTAAAAACGACTAAATCTGCTGAAGCCAATCTAGCTATGTCAGTTCTACTCGGTTTAAATAAATGAGGGTCAACACCAGTACCCATCAAAGCCTCCACCTCAGCTTCAATACCTACAATATTAGAAATCACATCGGCTAACATACCGGTAGTTGCAACTATCTTAGGTCTAGAATCCCCTAATGCATCTAGTGAGGATTGTAAAAAAATAACACTAAAAATTATAGAGTATTTCAACACCATATCTATTCCATTTCTAATTACGATAAACAAAGCCTGCTCCCCCAAATAAATCATCTGAATTTTTATTCATCCCCAAACCGCCTCTTACATCAAACTGTAGGTCTCTATCCACTAAGAAAGTAAGACCACCATTGAAATAGATTTCACTTCCTTTACTCACTCCCCCTAGAGGTATAATTGAAAATGCTTCAATATACGAGCCTATATTATCAACCAAATCTACTCCTAAAGTAAGCGATCCTGAGGCTTCTGGGTAAACATCTGAGCCGTCATCTCTCCGAAAGAAATTCACATTAGAAGCCAAACCTTGCCCATATACCTCTTTCTCAAAAATCAACTTAAATCCCGCATCAAATTGGCTCAAATTTACATTAGAATCACTAGGCCCTATCTCAGCTATGATACTAGTCCTAGGGATATGCAGACTTTCAGCATATAACTTTGTTTTAGTCCCAATCGAGTATCCCGTGAAACTTTCCACTCCATCGAACTTCTGATAGCCTGCCCAGTTAATTCTGATCTCTGTCTCCTCAAATGCCCCCACCCTCAAAAGCATTTCTGGGGCAAGGTGAGAGCTCTCGCCTATATTAGATCTGGAATAAGTATATCCACCTTCAAGTTGAAAATGGTTTTTCTCGACAACGTATGCACCTTCAGTAAAATCAGGACGATCACTTTGCAACTCCTCTTCAAATGGGAAATCTTCCGCATTTGCTACTCTAGGTAAAAATTGCATCCCATAAATAATTAGTAGAAAATATTTCATAATGCCCTGATTACAACTGCTTCCTACATACCGAACCAGTATTAATTTATGTTTGACGCTCTATGTAGCCTATGCTACATAGACTACATAATACGCATATTTATAGATACTGTCAAGAAGGCACATCAGAACTCTTATGAAGTTAAAAAAATCTAAAGCAAAAGCTTTTATCCGAATCAGGAAACAGCATGACTCAGAATCCGCAGAAGACTACACTGAGCTAGTTCAAGATCTAATTACCCAAGAAGGTGAAGCTAGAGTTGGTAGGATTGCAGAACTACTTGGGATATCTCATGTAACAGCACTAAGAACCGTAAAAAGACTTTGTGATGCGGGCTATCTCACAACGGAAGTCCGCAAACCCATCTTCCTCACCAAAAAGGGGGAGAAGCTCGCGATAGAAAGCAAAGAAAAACATGAGATTGTACTTAACTTTTTAATCAAACTAGGAGTACCTATAGAAATTGCAGAATTCGACTCAGAAGGCATAGAGCACCACTTGAGCAAAATCACCCTAGAGAAGATGAAAAACTTTTAGAAAAAAGATTGAAAAACAAAATTTATCTATCAATAGGAACGGCACTTACTGACTAGACCAGCCCATACGTTACAGACACTTACAAATTAAACTAACCTAAACCTAGCTCTTGCATCATGCTCTGAGGCCTCCAAGAGCGCAAATAAACATAAAGATTTCTATATAAGCTTACGATACAAGACCCATAAGAATCATATTAATTTATTCGCTCATGGATTTAGAGAGTTTAAAAATAACTACCTTAATACAAAATGAACTTGCTAAAACTAGCAAGGTGTCAAAAAATGCGCCATCAAACTCACTAGCGATACTAGAATCCAACCTCAATTCGGATGCTGTCAAAGTAGAAATAGGGAGCAGTACTACGAAAATAGATCTTTATAAACACATCAACGATGTTTATGATGGGAAAGGCTATTTATCAAAGAATGAGGCTCAGACTTTAAACAAAGAAGTCGCAAATTCATTCACCTCTCTCTCAAAGGATAACCCTGATCTTAGCGGACTCTACTCTGGGTATATGACTGCAGGGTTTTCGTACGGCATCAAAGCTAGGTTTGCGAACAACATAAGCAACACCTTAAAAAACACATCGAACATTCGAAATGCCTACTTCCCAGAAAAATAAGTATTTTCACTATAGACTAGATAAGGGTATCTAAACTTCCCTAGTAATAAGCCAATAGAAATCCTTTCCTAGGTCAAAAGTATAGATTATTCCAAGTCCTCCGATAGTAAAAAACTTTAAAAGGAATTTATAAGGATTACCTCTTAATAATGCATCTATACCGACTAGCCCAAAAATCAGACTTACTATAAAAAAGTAGGTGGTGTGTTCTCTAGGGAGACCGAAAATACTGAACATTAATAGACTACTCGCCAACATCGCAAGTAAAAATCCTGCATACAATAGTAATCGCGGATAAAAAAAGATCACTTCTGAAAAGCTATTTATTGGATAAAATTCAATCGTCGATCCACTCAAAGCACCCTTAGTTAAACTTAAATTAAGTTCGATAAAATCCTCTGATGAATGTGGCTCCCAATAAGCAAAAGGTAAATTTAAAAAAAATCTTTTTGAACTGGCTTGCTGAATTGTCTTAGATATTAGGCTTAATATACTAGAATTAAAAGCCTCCTCTAATAACTCCACTTTAATAAGTGAATTAATCTTATACTTGAGTAAACCGGAAAGTTGCGGATAAGCTTTCCTAAAAAAAGGCAGCCTTGAAGCTTGCATATTGTTAGACTGCACCTCCGCTCGAAGTAAAAGGAGATATGTGGTACCGATATTTAAGTCCCCTATGTTAATTCGAGCATCCATGAGGCTTTCAATAGGAACTTTTAAAACACTCAGTTCTTTCCCGCCCTTTATTGAAAAGTCTAAAGAAGATTGGTACGATTTAGCAGTTAAGAATAGCATGAAAAATGCGGATAGAGATAAAATCAAAAAAGCAACTCTCTTTCTCATATCTACTCAGCTAAAAGAATCTCAACCTGTTCCCTAACTGTCCTACTGCCCGGGCTTAACATTGAGCTAAACCTAGCTCTGACCTTCCCGTTCTTATCCACGAGAAATTTTACAAAATTCCATCCTGGATCTCCTTCAAACTCCTCTCCACTTAATTCAGTAAGTGCTTTGTAAATCTTCTGCTTACCATCTCCCTTTACATGGTCCTTTTGAAACAAAGGAAAGGTAACTCCATAATTAATTTTACAAAATTCAGCTATTTCTTGATTTGATCCTGGTTCCTGAGCTCCAAAATCATTACTAGGGAAACCTAGGACAACTAGCCCTTGATCTTGGTAAGTCTTGTATAACTCCTCTAACTTTTCATATTGAGATGTAAAGCCACACTTGCTTGCAGTATTAACAAATAGGCTTACTTTCCCCTTAAGTGTGGATAGATTTAAACTCTCTCCATTTATAAGGGTTCCCCCATAAGTATAAAGATTCTCAGTTTCAGCTTGTAGAGCTGTAGGTATCGTAGAAAAAAGGCCCATTAATATAAAAATCCAAATTTGTATTCTCATGTTTGTAATCTTAGGGTTATCGTAAAACTATATTTACCCCTCAATCATTAAACTAGCAATGAATGTATCTGCATCGTAATTAAAAATCGCCCCAATATCTATTATAAAATTGGAAAAGGGCGCGTCGGTTCTACCGGCGCGCCTAGCGAGTTAGTGTCATCAGAACCTACCCTCTTCTAAAAACTCATCAATGTTGTCCAAGCCCGCCTGACCTGGTTTAAAATATCGTACAAACCTCCATGATTCGAACGAATACCTCCCTGAAAGCTCCTGAATCAATCGTTCTCCTTCTGCATCATCGAAATGATACGAAGCAGGAGGTAAAATGAAAAGGAACTTATTCTCACGTGGGAATACTTCTGTCAAAATTGACTTTGCAGCATCCAATACTGGCAAAATCGTTTTTTCTCCTTCAATAAAGAATAGAAACGATAGATTTCCATACTCATCGAACTTAGAACAATCCGAGAAGATATCCTCGAGATTCCTCTGCTCGATGGGTAAGCGATATTCACAGATATCCCACCCTTCTTCATTTTGGCTTTTTGACCATGGCAAGCGATTGTTCGTGTGATTAATCCGAAAATGAATCACTAGGGAATCACTTGCACGAACAGGCATTATCATAGCAACCTCACCTTCTAGCTCCAATAAGGAACAAAAAACCTTTTGGACACCCGCAACAGACTAGCAGATTACTTTTCCTTACATAACAAGGAATAACTAAACTAACTATTTATTAGTTCAGAGCTAATATAGATTTTTTAAATGGTGTTCGACCTCGAACAGATTAGTTTTTCTTATTGAATTTAAGGAGTTAAACCTTAAATTATCAGGCTACCAGCGCACTAGGGCAGATCCCCAAGTAACCCCTCCACCAAATGCAGATAAAACAATAATGTCCCCTGACTTCAACTGATTATTTTCATCCATCTCAGCTAAAAGCAAAGGGACGCTCGCAGCGCTAGTATTACCATACTTCTCTATGTTCATAGGAAAGTGATCTTCTGTGACACTAAGATCAGAAGCTACACTAGATAAAATTCTTTTATTTGCTTGATGAGTGACAAACCAATCAACTTGATCAATAGAGAATTTATTCTCCTCTACTATCGATCTGTTAATTTCAGATAACTTCCTAACCGCCAACTTAAACACGTCTTTCCCATTCATGTATAAAAAAGGATTAGCAGTATCAGGATTCTTTGAAGCGACTCCTTTTTCTACTTTTAGAATATTAGAATAATGTCCGTCTGCACCCAAAGATGTTGCAAGGATTCCACGATTAGTATTTTTTTCCCCTCTGAGTATAACCCCTGCTGCACCGTCACCAAATAAGATACAGGTCCCTCTATCTTTAAAATCTAGAATCCTAGAATAAATTTCTGTACCAACAACAAGTACAGTGTTTGCTACCCCTGATTTTATAAGACTATCTGCGACCGAAAGGGCATAAAGGAAACCGGAACAAACAGCATTAACATCGAATGCTAAAGCTCCTCGAATCCCTAACTTTTCTGAGATTAAACAAGCGGTACTAGGGAATACCTGCTCAGGAGTAACTGTCGCACAAATAACTCCATCTATTTCATCGACATTAATCCCAGCTCTACTCAAGGCCATCTGACAAGCTGGCGCTGCTAATTCACTTGCAGTAACTCCATCTTCAACATAACGACGCTCAATAATACCAGTTCTATCTCTAATCCACTGATCATTCGTGTCTAGGTAAGTTTCAAAATAAGAATTGGGTATTACCTTCTCAGGAACGTTATACCCCGTTCCACATATTACACTCTGAATAGTCACTATTAACCTTTTTATATTTTCTTCAACACAATAGACGAATTAGTTCCACCAAAACCAAATGAGTTTGACATCGCATACTCTACCTTCGCGTCTCTAGCATGATGAGGAACATAGTCAAGATCACAACCTTCATCTGGATTATCAAGATTGATGGTTGGAGCAACTACACCTTCCTGTAGAGTTTTAGCAAGAACGACTGCCTCTAATCCCCCAGCTGCACCTAATAAATGCCCGACCATTGACTTAGTTGAACTCACCAATAGTCCATTGTGAGCCCAATCACCGAATGTCTTCTTAATAGCCAATGATTCATTCGGATCATTTAAAGGTGTGGATGTACCATGTGCGTTTACATAGTTAATCTGCTCTTTAGTTATCTTACTTTGAGCGATCGCCATTTCCATACATTGCACAGCACCTTCTCCACCTTCAAGCTGGCCAGTGATATGATAAGCATCACAAGAGAATCCATACCCCACCACTTCAGCATATATCTTTGCTCCTCTCTTCTTTGCAGCTTCATACTCTTCGAGCACAAGAACGCCTGCGCCTTCACCGATAACAAATCCATCTCTATCTTTGTCGAAAGGCCGACTTGCTTTAGTCGGTTCATCATTCCTAGTAGAAAGTGCTCGCATCTTACCGAATCCAGCTAATCCAAGCTTAGTGATTGCAGCCTCTGTGCCACCTGTGACCATCACATCTTGAAGACCATCTTTAATCATCCGATATGCTTCACCGACTGCATGTGTGCCTGACGTACAAGCACTAGTCACTGTATAGTTTACTCCCCTTAAACCAATATCTATCGCGATATTTCCGGGAGCTAAATTGGAAATCATTGCTGGGATTAAAAAAGGTGATACCTTTCTAGGTCCACCGCCAAGTAATGCTTCATGGTTATCCTCTAAACATCGCAAACCACCAATACCTACACCCAATATAGTACCAGCCTTTCGAGCATCTATAGCATCGATTGAAAGTCCACAATCTTCCCATGCTTCCCTTGCTGCCGCCATTCCGAATAAGGAGAATCTATCGTATCTTTTTACGGCCTTCGGTTCTACATACTTTTCTGGCACAAAACCTTTAACTTCCCCGCCGATACGACTTGGATAATCCGTTACGTCCAATTGTTGGACCGTAGCTATGCCAGATTTAGATTCCTTCATAGCGCTCCATGAAGTATTCACATCTAATCCTAGGGGTGACACCAAGCCCAATCCAGTTATAACGACTCTTCTTTCCATTATAATATTAGCTCCATATTTCGTTAAATCTTACTCTCTATCGTCCTTAGACAATATGTTTTTAATTATAGATGGTTTAAACCGATCTCCACTAGCAAGCGCTGCTTCAAGTTCTCTACAGATTGAAGTAAAACATTCTGGTACAGCAGGCACTTGGTTAATGATCTTAATTAGCTCTTTTTCCTCTAGTCGCATTCCATGACCTTCTAAAATACACTTCAAGACTGGAAGTAACTCAGATTCGGAGGGGTAACTTATCTCACAAATTTCACCTGAAACCAACCTACTATATATATGTGGGTCAATTTCATCTCGTATAAGTGGTCCCCTAGTCAATACAAATAATATACTCGGCTTAATTTTTAGCTCTTGATATAAAGCAATAAATCGTTCCGTAGAAAGGCTTTCAGACCCTAGGTAGAATTCACCCTTAGTAACATCATAATCTAAAACAGTTAATGGTATTTCGCCGGGATTTTGTGAAAACAAGCCGTGCACTAGGTGGCTCTTTCCTGAGCCAGCAGGGCCAAAGACCAACACCATCTTCCCTTCTTTAAAACTATTTTCCGCAAAAGCACTTTTCAATTCGGCTAACAGATTGAAGGCGTCTATCACCCCAGTATGTGGGATAAAGTTTTCCAATAAAAGCCCCTCACCTTTGGGGAAGTTTAATGAGAGCTGTGTAGCCATTAACAACCTACTACAATTTCTCTTGAATCCATGGAAGGGATACGACTTAACTTCGCTCCCAAGGATGAAAATTTATTAACCAAGTTTTCATACCCACGATCTAAGTGATGCAATTCTCTAATTTGCGTCACGCCCTCTGCGACAATTCCTAGTAGGACTAAACCTGCCGCAGCCCTGATATCCAAAGCTTCTACAATCGCACCGCTTAAACTTGAGACTCCCTTAACTATCGCCACACGATCAGTAACTCGAATGTCCGCTCCGAATCTCCTATATTCTGCGACATGGCCAAATCTACTTTCAAAAACAGTCTCGTGAATTTCAGTCACGCCGTTAGCAATAGTTGCGCAAGCTAAAAAAAGTGCTTGAACATCAGTTGCTACTCCTGGGAATGGAGCGGTTGAGAATGAGGCCGCTATAATTTCCTTCGGACCTCTTAGGCGAATACTATCTTCAGTGAGATCAATAGTTGCGCCCATTTCCTTTAGTAAGTCTAAAGATGATCTAGCGTTTGCAGGATCAATTCCCTGAACAGTAACATCCCCACCTGTCATTAAACCTGCGAGTAAATAAGTTGTAGCTTCTATCCGATCTCCGATAACAGAATGCTCACATCCTCCAAGCTCTTTTTTACCAGTAATTTCTATCTCATCTGTGCCCGCGCCCTTGATCTCAGCACCTAAAGCGCACAAAAACTTACACATATCAACTATCTCAGGTTCCTTTGCTACACCACGGATAACAGAAGTTCCAGGTATTAAAGCCGCAGCCATAAGTACATTCAAGGTAGCTCCAACGGAAGGATAGGCTAAAGAAACCTCAGCAGGATTCAGTTCGCCAGGTACAGTTCCCTGAACCACGCCATGCTCCATCCTAAATTCTGCACCAAATGCAGTTAAAGCTTTAAGGTGAATATCTACTGGCCGCGTACCGATGGCATCGCCTCCCGGTAGCGATATTGAAGCCCGGCCTAATCTTGCAAGCAAAGGTCCCATAAGCCAAAATGAAGCTCTTAGAGTTTTAACTAAACCGTATGGCGCGACGCTATTAGTAATATTAGGGGTCTGAAGAGTGACTACCCCATCTCGATATTCGTATGAAGCACCGAAGGATTTTAATATCTTCAATGTGACACTAATATCTTCAAGGTCAGGAATATTTGAAAAGGTACATTTTTCTGCAGTTAGTAAACTTGCAAACAAAAGAGGCAAAGAGGCATTTTTAGCTCCACCAACTTTAACGCTCCCACGAAGAGGAGTAGCTCTACTACCTTCAATACAAAGAATATCTATCATTTACCACCAATTAGAAGCTCAGTACTACTACATATCTTATAGATGACATTCGATAATTCTATCTTTTCCCGCAAGATCAGAGTGAAGAATAACCGACTTAAAGCCATTTTTACTAGCCTCAAATTGTACCCTATTAGCTTGTTTATAGCCAATTTCCAAGTATAATTTAATGCTTTTATCTTTAAATTCTAAGGTCTTATGGGTGCTCGCAACTTGTGCAAGTAATCGAAAAACATGCTGTAGTCCCCCCTCTTCACTAAACAATGCCCTATTGGGTTCAAATTGCCGAACAAATTTACAGATTTCTTGGTCTTCCACTTCAATGTAAGGCAGGTTCGCAAGAATAATCAAAGGGTGCTCACTATTAACTTCGGTTACAAGTTCATTGGAGAATAAATCAGCTTTTATAAACCGTGGAATTTGATCCATTGGCAAAAGTCTTGAAGTATTAATCTTTGCAACCCTTAAAGCATCTTCGCTCAAATCGGATGCAACTTTTATATTTACCAAGGAAGATAAATTACGGTTAACTAACTCTCCGAGCAAGCTTGTCATGATACATCCCGATCCAGTACCAATGTCTATTAAATTAATTTTTTGATTTTGCTCAATTATAAAAGCTAATGCCTTTTCAACTAGAGTCTCAGTTTCAGGTCTAGGTATGAGCACCCTATGATCTACATAAAAATCTCTTCCAAAAAACTCTTTTCTATTAAGTATATACGCAAGTGGCTCACCTACGGAACGCCTTGCTAATAAATCTAAAAAGATTACAGAAACATCTGCTGAGACACTTTCTAATGAATTTGAAAAAAGATATTCTCGTCCTGCTCCTTCTATCTTTAAAGCAGAGAGTAAAATCAAATCGGCCTCTAAGGAGCGAATATCATCGTTAGATTGGACTTCTTTCAAAGCAAAAAATCCCTTACGTCTTAATTCCTTTATCGTTAGATCTCTAGATGCAGGCTCAAGCATAAGCTCACTAAATATCTTCCTGCCCTTTTAAAGCCTCAGCTCTAAAATGAGCGATTAAGGGATCGAGTACGACGCTTAAATCTCCGCCCATTACAGAATCGATCTGATAAATGGTTAACCCTATTCTGTGATCAGTAACCCGACTCTGTGGGAAATTATAAGTTCTAATTTTCTCAGACCTTTCCCCTGTTCCTATTTGAGATTTTCTATCACTAGACCTTTCAGCATCGACTTTAGACTGCTCTGCATCAAGAAGTCTCGATCTTAATACGGTAAGGGCTTTTGCTTTATTTTTATGCTGACTTTTCTCATCCTGACAGATTACCACTAGACCTGATGGGATGTGGGTTACTCTTACCGCGGAGTCAGTAGTATTTACACTTTGACCGCCAGGTCCAGAAGAACGATATACATCAATCCTAAGGTCCTTATCGGCTATTTGGATATCAACCTCTTCTGCTTCAGGAAGTACCGCTACAGTAATTGTACTCGTATGGACTCTACCTTGAGTTTCGGTTTGTGGGACACGTTGTACCCTATGAACGCCGCTCTCATATTTAAAAAGACTATAAGCCCCCTGACCCTCTATCCTCGCAATAACTTCCTTATATCCTCCAACAGTTCCTACCGAAGAACTCATGACCTCCACTTTCCATCTTCGCTTCTCAGCGAATCTCACGTACGAAGAAAAAAGCTCTTCTACAAACAATGAAGCTTCATCACCGCCTGTGCCAGCTCTCATTTCCAAAATTACGTTTTTATCATCGTTAGGATCTTTAGGAAGTAAAAGGATTAAAAGTTCTTGTTTTAATGCCTCTGCCCCTTTTTCCAAATCAGGAATTTCAGCTAATGCAAGCTCCCGAAAGTCCTCGTCTGAAGACTCTTGGAGAATTTGTTTATTTTCTGTGAGATCGCTGGTTATTTTCTCCCACTCCTTAAATCTCACCACTATCGGTTCAATATCAGATCGTTCCTTAGATATTTCTCTAAAGCGATTCATATCCTTCATCAGCTCAGGATCAGTTAGTTTAGAAGTAAGTTCCTCAAAACGAGATACTACGTAAGAGAGTTTTTGAAGCATATCTATTTAGTCGATTAATATTGTATGTTGAATTTAGAGGGTTTTAGACTAAAACCTTGGGGAAATAAAGGTCTTAGGTCAATTTTTATATAAATATTAGGCTTTCCACTCTATGGTTCACCAACTTTCCCTGAAGTTAATAGATAAAGTAGGTGAAAAATTTTACACTAACCCTAACTGTATCTCTAAATAAATACCAGTAAGGCAAGAGACTACCTAACAAACTAGATTTCCTTCTTGCTCAATTCTTATAATAGAGTATTTTAAAAGCCTTGAAAATTTAGACAAAGAAGTACCATGTCCGAAGAAACAACCCCATCCTATCCTCCACTTAATTCATGCGTTCTCATTGATTCTCGGATGAGTTCACGACTTGAATTGAAATCATACATTCAATCAACGAATTTATTTGAAACACTCATAGAACCCGACACACTCAATCATGGAATTAAGACTATTACCGAGCAACAAATACATACTTGCATATTCGGCCCGTCTGTAAAAAGCGAAAATATTCAAGGATTTCTAAATGACCTTAAGGTGGCAGACTATAAGGCCGATTGCGCATTCCTTTCTACCTACCGTGAAGGCACAAAAGAAGAGATAGAAGGGATACACATGCAAGTGATGTTCCCGTGCTCAAGACAAACCTTCAATTCCGGAATCATCCAAGCCTTACAAAATGCCAATGGCGGCACACTTCCTCCTACCAGAAGAAATAACCCCTTAACTGGAGAGCCGTTATACTTAAAGAATACCATCGAGAAACTAGAACTCGATGACTCTAATAATAGTTTTGTATATTCAACCAGCAATCCTAGAAACATACGTTTACAACAAAATTCTATTGAAACAGAATCCAACTCATTTATAAGTCAAGCTTCTGAGCTAACTAAATTCCTGCTTGAAATTGAACCGCAAAATTTAAGATTTAAAGCTGATGGTTCTCCAAGTAAAATGACCACCGAAACTATTCAAGCCTTAGTCTTTAAACTGTTTGCCAATAAAAAAAATGAGAATGGGGTCATGGACTTTAAATTCAACCTTGAACATCTTCTCTATGACTGGATTCAAGTTGCAACTCAACATGGAAGAAAGATCGCCAATGCTCGCCTAAAAGAGGGAATCTTAAACTACTTTAGCAAGGCCAAAAGTAGATAATTCCTAGCTACATATCCTAATTTCGTACTATACTTTTTAGAACTCACTGTATTTTGATTTGACAAAATACCACTCCTACAGTAGCCATATATGTAAAAGAAATCTGGGTAGAAAGGCGTAAGGGGAGTCCCCTAATCCGCGTTTAAGAATGAAGAACTATGGGAATGTAGTTTTTTGTTGTTGGGCGTAGTGAGTGGTAGTCAATAGTTTACACCATCACTCACTTGCTTCCAACATATCCTGTATGGAACTACCCCTTAAGCCTCTAAGAAAACCAAATACTTGAGCTGTGAGGAAATACCATAGCACTAGAAATCTTTGTACTTTTACTTTAATCTCCCCCTGATGGAACACTCCATACTCCAATGCCATTTTAAATACTCTATAAGTACCAAAACTCAGGAATATATAAGAAAACATCCTTAAAATGTCTGACAAAAATCCAAGACTTAAAAACCATGCTAAGAAAAATAAAAAGATAAAAACACCGAGATCGAAAACTAATCTTGAGAATTTAAATAAAAGCTCTCGATAATAACTCCAAAAAAGGAAGCCAGTCTCTGCATCACCTTTTGCGTACTTAAAAATACTTTTCCACATCTTAATAGGGTCAGCCTCCATACGCCAATAACTCAAAGCCTCTGGTACAAATACTACAGTCTTAGCTTTTTCCTTGATCTTAAAATTAAATAAAGAATCTTCCGCCGCATGTGACAAGGTCTCAGGAAATCCACCCACCTCATTGAATAAAGCCTTGGTCACCCCTAAAGATCGAGCCGATGCAAAAAAAGTTTGCGGGTCAATAGTACCCCAGCGTGGTAATAAAAAATATGCTAGTGGATCATGCCACCAAGTAGTAAACCTAGGCTCATAAAAGCCCATAACAAACTCGACACTATCTTTAAAAAAAAATGAAGAACAAATATATGCAGCCCAATTTTCCTCAAGCTGAGTTCCTAAATCAGTGAATAGTAAATAATTCTCAGTACTAAGGGCGGCTGCGTGATTTCTCCCTCTTGCAATACTTGCTCCTTCCTCCCTAACTACCTTGACCTTAAATCTATCTTCTTCAACCGCCCACTTTTCTAATCTTTGAAATGTCCCATCCTTAGAACCCCCATCACAGATCAGTACTTCCCTCGGAAGCAAGGTTTGTTGACCTACGGAGTGAATAAAGTCCTCTAATCCATTAATCTCGTTCATTGCAGTACAGACCAAGGCATAGTCAGCACCCTTCTTTTCTAATGTCATAGCATTGGGATATCTCTTAAAGATTCTTTCAGAGGCACCTAGAACGAAAGTCTCTGGCATGGGCGATGGTATCCTCGCCCTTTCCCTGAATCTCTCGAACTTATGAGTCACGCGAATCCTATCGCCCTCTGGAATATATTTCCAAATCGCTTCAATGAAGTATTCTAAGCTAGATTTCATGGTGGAATTACCGATTTTCGTCTATATGAGAGCGATCTCTCTTATTTGCCTCTAATTTGATGCTTTACAAAGCCAGTATCAGTGCTTACTACATACTATTGCATTTTGCATTATTAATATAAAAAGCAGGCCAAATACGGAACGCATTAAGCATAGGTCTTAATCCGACACTTAAATATCGTACAAATAAATATAGAGAAGTAATTTGAAATTCGAAGACTATTATAAGACATTAGGGGTAAACAAAACGGCTAGCAAAGTAGAGATCTCAAAAGCCTACAGGAAACTAGCGCGCAAGTATCATCCGGATGTTAATAAATCTAAGGAAGCTGAGGGTAAATTCAAACAAATTTCCGAAGCCAATGAAGTTCTAAAGGACCCTGAAAAGCGAAAACTTTACGACGAATTGGGGCAGGACTGGAAAGCCGGTCAAGACTTTAAACCACCACCAGGGTGGGATCAGTTTTTCCAAGGTGCTGGTGCTAGGAGCACTGGCCAAAGAACACAATCCCAAAATAGGACTCAAGGAGGTGCTAGAGGTCAAAGTTTCAATTTTGGAAACGATGGAGGAGCGGGCTTTAGTGACTTCTTCCAAGCGCTCTTTGGATCAAGTGGCCAGGGAGATCAGATGTTTTCAGGCCAATCTCGTGGACCTAAAGCACGTGCTAAGCCTACAGGCCCAAAAGTAGCCACCAATACTGTTGAAGTGCCAATTACTCTACGAGAGATTGCAAGCAAAGAAAAAAAGACTGTAAGGATAAATTTCACCAAGAAAAACCACTTTGGCGCCCCTGAAGTCACGTCCAAAACTATTTCATTTAGTGTGCCGAGCGATATGCATGACGGCAAAATGATTCGCCTAAAAGCTAAACCAGATCAAGACACTCCTGAAGTAGTAATAAAGTTAAAAATCCTACCAGACCATAACTTTACCCTTGATGGCATAAATTTGAAAGGAGTCTTAAACATCTCACCTTGGGAGGCTGCTCTTGGTGGAAAAGTGCCTTTTCAAACTCTCCTTTCCAATATACAGCTAAACATACCAAGTGGAACCTCAGGAGGGAGGGTGCTTAGACTAAAAGGCCATGGCATCCCTACTAAAAATGATAATACAGGAGATCTATTGGTGGAAATAAAAATAGTCGTTCCAAAAACCCTAAATTCCAAGGAAATGGAACTATTTGAAAAATTGAAAGAAATTTCTACCTTTAATCCTCGCCAAAGCGTGAAGTAGTGATTATCTTCTAAACACAAGTCGCAAACAAATATTATCAACGATTTGAAAAAAGAAACACCAAACACCTTTATAATAAGTTTATGGATCTACAAAAATTTACTGAAAAGTGCCAAGAAGCTTTAAAATCTGCTCAAAATATTGCATTAAAAAACAATCATCAAGAAGTAGATAGCGAACACCTCCTTTTAAGTCTTGGCACTCAACATGGAGGGCTGTTTCCTAGGCTTCTCCAAAAACTAGATGTTGACCCTATTGCCTTTAATCGGGCAGTGACAACCTTAATTGATCGCAAACCGCAAGTTACAAACTCTTCCTCAGAACCAGGGAAATTATATATTTCCACAAGCCTTCAAAAGGCCTTAGCTGTAGCTGAAGATGAAGCAAAAAAACTAAAAGACGATTATATATCAGTAGAGCATCTCGTCTTAGCTCTCTTAACTAAAGGGACTAAAACTTCTATTGAGGAAATCTTCAAACAATTTAACATCACTCACGATAAATTTTTTAAATCATTGACCCAAGTCAGGGGATCGAAGAACGTAAAAGACGCCAATCCAGAAGCCACTTATGAAGCATTAGAAAAGTACGGGCGTGATCTTGTTAAAGAAGCTCAGAAAGGGAAACTAGACCCAGTTATTGGACGGGATGCTGAGATTAGAAGGGTTGTTAGAATTTTATCTAGAAAAACTAAAAATAATCCAGTACTAATTGGAGAGCCAGGCGTAGGGAAAACAGCTATAGTCGAAGGTCTTGCACAGAGAATAGTAAGAGGAGATATTCCTGAAGGTTTAAGGGATCGCACTGTATTTGCTTTAGACATGGGAAGCCTAATTGCTGGGGCTAAATTTAGAGGAGAGTTCGAAGAAAGATTAAAAGCTGTTTTAAATGAGGTTAGGGACTCCGATGGCAGAATAATACTATTTATAGACGAACTTCACACCATAGTAGGTGCTGGAAGAGCTGATGGTGCTATGGATGCTGGCAATATTCTTAAACCGCTTTTAGCTAGAGGTGAACTGCATTGCATAGGCGCAACTACCCTTGATGAGTATAGGAAATACATTGAAAAAGATGCGGCGCTGGAAAGAAGATTCCAACCAGTACTTGTAGAGCCACCAACTGTCGAAGATACTATTTCAATTCTGAGGGGCTTAAAAGAAAGATTTGAAATTCACCATGGGGTGAAGATACTGGATAATGCGATTGTAAGCGCTGCTATACTTTCCAATAGATATATCTCTGATCGCTTCCTACCAGACAAGGCGATTGATCTGGTGGATGAGGCTTGCGCCATGATTAGAACTGAAATTGATTCTATGCCTACAGAACTTGACGGTGTTACGAGAAAATTGATGCAATTGGAAATTGAGTGCGCAGCACTAACCAATGAAAAAGACGCACAAAGTCAGGCTAGACTATTAAAATTGAAAAAAGAGGTAGCCGAACTCAGAAGCAATTCTGATAGAATGAGAGCTCAGTGGGAGAATGAAAAAAATGCCTTACAAAAAGTACGCGCCATTCGAGAACAGATAGAATCCACAAAATTAAAAATTGCGAAAGCTGAACGAGAGTATGATTTAAATAAGGCAGCAGAGTTAAAGCATGGCATACTACCCAATCTTGAATATCAGCTTCAAGAGGAAGAGGCTAACATCTCTACCTCTGGTTCAGATTCAAAATTATTGAGAGAAGATGTCTCCGATCAAGAAATCGCGGAGATTGTATCTAAGTGGACGAATATCCCCTTGATGAAACTCGTAGAAGGAGAGAGAGAAAAACTGCTCAAACTACCTGAGATCCTACACCGAAGAGTTATAGGACAAGATAGTGCGGTTGACCTCGTTTCCGATGCGGTATTAAGAGCTAGAGCAGGAATTCGAGATCCTAAAAAACCAATTGGTAGCTTTATCTTCCTAGGACCTACTGGTGTTGGTAAAACGGAACTAGCGAGAACTCTTGCTGAAGCCCTCTTTGATAGCGAAGAGAACATGATCAGAATCGACATGAGTGAATATATGGAAAAACACTCTGTTTCAAGACTAGTTGGAGCCCCTCCAGGGTATGTTGGATACGATGAAGGTGGACAATTGACTGAAGCAGTTAGAAGGAAACCTTACTGTGTACTATTATTTGATGAGATCGAGAAAGCGCATAGTGATGTTTTTAATATCCTACTTCAAGTACTAGATGATGGCAGAATTACTGACTCGCAAGGTAGAACGATTGATTTCAAAAATACCGTAATCATAATGACTTCTAACCTAGGTTCTCAACATCTACTAGACACTCTAAGTAATGGATCCGTTGAAATAACAGAGGATGCTAAAAACAAAGTGATGAAAGATCTTAGATCTGCTTTTAGACCTGAGTTCTTAAATAGAATAGACGAGATAGTTCTATTTACTCCATTGTCATTAGAGGAAGTAAAAAAGATAGTAATTCTACAAATTGACCTTTTGAGAGTTCGACTGGAAGATAGAAATATCACTATAGAATTAACGGATGAAGCGGCCTCTTTTATAGCTAAGGAATCTTACGTCCCTAGCTTTGGAGCTAGGCCAATTAAACGGTACATTCAACGTAATATCGAAACAAAGCTTGGTCGAAGCATAATATCTGGAGAAGTAAGAGAAGGTTCACATGTAAGGATTTTAATAGAGGATGGAGAAATTGAACTTGACACTCTACTCCCTCCCAAAGCTGATAGCTCAGAAGATGAACCTAGAACTTACGTGCAGTAAATTTTAAAGTTTCTATAAGGTAACTTATAGAAACTTTTTTCTATCTGCTTCTACAAATGCTGAAATTAGTTCTACTAACTTTGCTGGCTTGCATGGCTTAGTTACAACCGAGATACAACCTGCATTAATTGCTTGTTCATGAAGGCCCGAATCATTAGAAGCAGTAAATGCTACAACAGGCTTGGTAAACCCCTTTGCTCTAAGCTTTGCGACTGTTTCTACTCCTCCCATCTCCGGCATCATTAAATCAACTATTGCAATATCTGCTTTACTACTAACTACAGACTCTATTACCTGAAAGCCACTTGCCGATCGTTCAACCTCAAATCCCTTTCTCTCAAAAAGCATCGCAATTATATCTAAAGAAGTGATATCATCATCCACCAACATTATCTTTGTACTTTCTGACATAGGATTATCCATAGTGTTTAGTTCATTTATAATTATTGATGAATTTAACTTAAGGAAGGACTCGCTAATTTTAAATGCGCTCAAATACTACGTATTTTCAAGAGGTTAAGCTACAAAGCTACAATTTCTTGAAGAAAAGACATAACAAGTTAGAGAATACCTATAATATCAATTGAGGAGTGGTGGGATTATGAACTTTAGAAGATTAACTAGCCTAGGAATAGCATTTGCGCTTACCTTGTCTTCAGCTTGTTCACTTTCAAGCCTCCCTACTTTAGATGGACTTGCCGGTGCGGCGGCGGGAGCCGTTGTCGGTGGCGGAATTGGTAGCATTATTGGTGATCATACAGGCAAAAAAACAGAAAACACCTTGATGGTAGGAGCAATCGGAGCTGCAACTGGGCTCGGCATAGGTGCTCTAATTAATGATAACAGGATGGAGTTAGCTCAAGAAGACGCTCAAGTAATCAGAGAAGCTCAACAACTGGATTCAAGACAAAAAGAGATAGATGGTATAAGGGCCGCAGTCAACAGTGATAGTTCTTGGGGGAGAGCCGAAGTCAAACCATGGCAAGAACGCTATTTAACTGAGACCTCAGATCTTCCTTACGAGGGACAAGGTCTTCCCTACTAATTTAATGCTCTCATCTGGTGAAATCTGCTCCACTTTAAGTATTCTAAACATTACTTAAAGTTCTGGCTTGCATTCAATATTTTCTCCAGTAGAATGCATTTAAAGTATTGCAATTAATTTCCTAGATCAAAAAGATGAACTTTATAACAGGTAGCACAGGCTTTCTAGGTGGAGCCCTATTTTTGAAGCTTTATAAGCAGTTACCTGCTGACAGGTTTTCTCTATTGATCAGAGCAAATGATTTGCCCCACGCTAAAAGAAGGATTTTAGACGCCTTCCCTTCCCTCCGACTAGCAGAGGAGGAAAACCAAATCTTCAAACGCATTCATCCGATACTTGGTAATTTAACAGAAAACCAACTAGGCATAGATAATTACTCTCAAGATCTACTTAAGTCTGAATGTAGGACTATTTATCATAGCGGTGCAAATACCAACCTCGCTCTAAGTTATGAAGAGTCTAAGATACAGAATTTATATGGGACACAGAATTTACTTTCTCTGGCTAAACAAATCTCAGAAAGATCACCGACCTTATCCTACAATCACATTTCCACGGCGTATGTGGCAGGTGATGTAAATAAAACAGTCTGTAGCTCCTCTCTGGACTTAACTTCAAGATTTAGAAATGGCTATGAGCAAGCTAAAGCAGAATCCGAAGCGGAGGTACTAAGCTACAAGGACCATTTTAACGTAAGAATATTCAGGCCCTCAGTAATCGTTGGGGATAGTAGAACAGGTAAAACTAGTGCATTTAATGTGCTGTATATTCCAGCCCGTGTAATCTGTGCTGGAGTACTGAAAGTAATTCCAGCTCTTCCCTATGCGCCCTTTGATATTGTCCCTATTGATTATGTTGTAGATGCTATCGTTAAAGCCCACAACATGTCCCTGCAGAGCGGAAGCACCTTTCACCTAACGGCTGGTGCCGGGAGAGAGTCTAATCCAAGAGAAATTGTTGACATACTACTATCGACCCTAAAATCTCACGGCTCTTTTAAAAAGATACACATGCCAACTTTCGCCCCTCCTGAGCTTCTTCTTAAAACATTGGCATCTGTTGGGAGTATTGCAAATAATATCTATCAGACCCCAACCTTCAAGCATATTGAGAAGCTATTAGGCGAACACATTCCTCTACTCGGTCAGGTACTTCCATTAATACCTTATATGATAGCCAATCCAAGATTTGATACTAGTCAGACAAATGCTATCCTGAAAATTGATAAGGCTCCGAAATTTGAAGACTATGGGGAAATCATTTTTAGATATTGCCTAGACACTAAATGGGGGAAGGTTAACCCAACCTTCTGCTAACCTTTTCCCCCTCTATTTTACTAGGTTGTGGGTGAATTTACTTTTATAGAATCCGATTATCCCAATTATGACATCTAAAAGAATGAACATATTCAGACTGTTAATAACTCAGTAATTTTGGGTGCTTGGCAGAATCTAGATTTGCTTTATAATGCTGAAACGGAAGACGGATTAAATAATGCTTCCATTTTAAATTATACGGAAAAGATTTTTTTAACTTTAGATAGTGGGAATTAATACCACTACTTATTATAAACAATTTTAGTAACAAGTTTGTGCTGAATGGTTAAGCTTGTGAGAACTTATTAAAGATTTTAGATAGGGAAATAAAAGCTTCAGATATTAAATTTGGTAAAAGCTCATTTTGTGGCCATAACAAAACTAACATGATTGATGTCTAACTAAACATTAATCTCAAGCAAGGTCCTATGAGAATAAAAAATGGCGACATATAAACGAGAGCCACAGAAGTGACCAAATTGACAATGAATCTTAACCTTAATCGTTAAAAACATGAATGAATTGAGACTACTTACTTACAGCTAAACCTGAATTCTCAGAATTGTTCTAAGTTAGTTTCCTCTCGCTCTTCACTTTAATACAGACATCACAAAAGTACCTTCAGCGAACCATTGAGTGAGGTCGCATGTCTAAGAAAATGTTAATTAACGCACTGTATCCAGAAGAGTGCAGAGTCGCTGTCATTGAGAACGGTCAACTTCTAGAACTAGAAGTTGAAAAACATGATCAACAACAGTTAAAAGGAAATATCTACAGAGCCCCAATAAGTAGAATAGAGCAAAGCTTACAAGCTGCGTTTCTAGACATTGGGTCTAATAGAAATGGCTTTTTGCAAGTAAATGACATCAATCCCGCCTGCTTCTATGAGGCACCGAAGAATAACAACAGAGGAAGAAATAGAGTCTCCGTTAAGGACGCCCTAAGAAATGGGCAAGACCTAGTTGTTCAGGTTGTAAAAGATGAAAGAGCTGCGAAAGGAGCAACTCTTACAACCAATCTTTCTATGCCTGGTAGATACCTTGTATTAATGATTGGGAATCAACGGGGCGGAGTTTCCAGGAAAATTCAAGACTCGGGCCAAAGAAGAAAGCTTAAAGCATCATTAGATAACCTTAAACTCCCAGCCGGGATGGGAGTAATTGTACGAACTGCGGGCATTAATAAAAGTGTTCCAGAATTACAAAAAGACTTGGATGGCCTACTTGAGACTTGGTACGAAATATTAAATAAAAGTCTAACTCCAGGACCTTCTCCTGCAATCCTCTATAAAGAAAGCACCATTGCGATCAGAACCATCAGAGACTACTTAACTCCTGATATTGCTGAGATTTTAATAGACGATAAAAAAACTTATGATGAAGTTAAAGCTTTTATTGATAGAACAATTTCAAACTTTGAAACCAAATTAACCTTCTATGATAAGCCAACACCATTATTCTCATTCTTTCATTTAGATGAGCAAGTGGATGCGACTAACCACAGTGAAGTTACCCTTTCAAGCGGGGGATCAATTGTCATCAACTCCACAGAAGCTGTAGTAGCAATAGACGTGAACTCTGGAAGAGCCACTACACAAGCAAATGTTGAAAACACCGCATTCGAAACAAATAAAGAAGCGGCAATTGAAGTTGCGAGACAACTTAGATTACGAGATCTAGGTGGATTAGTTGTAATCGACTTTATTGACATGGCTGACAAACGCCATAAAGCAATAGTCGAAAAAACTCTTAAAGATTCAGTGCGATTCGATAAAGCTAAGGTGGAGATTGGTAGAATCTCTAAGTTTGGGTTACTTGAGATGTCGAGACAAAGACTAAAAACTTCTCTAGTCAGCCATAGCCATGAGACATGCTCACAGTGCCAAGGTAGAGGCAAGGTAAGATCCCCAGAGTCAGTATCTTTGGAAGCTTTAAGAAAAATTCAATCTGCTATGTACGCAGGTGGGGTCAGCGAAGTTAGACTTCACATCTCACCAGTCGCAGGCTTAATGTTACTTAACTCGAAAAGAAGAGAATTGACTAGTTTTGAACTTGAAACAGATGCCTTAGTGCGAGTTTATCCTGATGGACGACTTAGACCTGAAGAATATCACATTGAGATTGTCCGCCTCAGAGGGCATAGCACTACATTAAAATCAGGTGAAGCTCCAGGTAGGGAACATCAACCTGATGCGGACTCTGAAAGTACAGATCGTAGAAGATCAAATAATCGACAAGGAGATCGAAGATCGAATAATCAGAACAGAAATAGAGATAGTCGAGGCCGAAATAATAATAGAAACAATAACAATCGGCGCGACAATAGAAATAATAATAACAATAGACGCCCACAACAAGACACACGACCTAACAACAGTGATGCAGTTCCTGCAGACCAGACCGCTCAGAATACGAATGTAGAAAGAGAGCCTAGGAATGAATCGAGAGAAGAAAAACTAATATAGATGTTAGACGTAGAAGATACTTACAAATCACAGTTAGGCAAACTTGACCTAGACCAGCTCACTCTAAACGGTGAGCTGAATTCTGTCATGTCACTAAACCGACGATTATTTACAAAAGAAATAGATAAGGACACGACCGAACTATTTAGAGCAATGTGTATCCTCTCTCAATGTTCAACTAAATTAAATTCTAATGTCAGCTCCCACCGTCCAATTATTGGAAAAGTAATAGTTTTCATAAAAAAACTAATCTGGAAGATGGTCTCCCCCCAGATAGAGACTACTTTTGCTTCCATTCAAGACTGCTTCTCTTACATTATAATAAGTCATGCCAAAGCACTCTCTGAATTAAAAGACTTAAAAGAAAGCAAGTCACTCTAAAAACGTTTTATTCCTGACACTTAAAAACAACTTAGAAGACATTTGCAGTAATTACTTGTAGCCGTAAGTATCCTAAGTCACTCAACTAAAATTTTCATGTATCTATAAGCTCATTGTTTGCTTAAGAGCCTAACGGCTGTTAACATTTCTTTTTGGTAACTCTTAAAAAGAAGGATGAATTAGCCACAGACTATTTAACTAATAAATTGAGAGGTTCTTATGATTTTATCAAAGGCAAATGTACTTATTGTAGATGACGAACCACTAGTGCTAGATATGTTTAAACGCACACTAGAATTGGAGAATTATAATGTGCTAACAGCTTCTAATGCCACGGACGCGACCAAACTATTAAAGGGGAATTTAATTAACATCTTTATATGCGACATTATCCTTCCTGATCTGGATGGATTTCAATTGTTAAATATCGCTAAAAGTCAGGAAAAAGATATTTCGATATTTATGATAACGGCAGCACCTAACCCCATAGATAAAGAAAGAGCAATAAGATTGGGCGCGCAGTATTTTATCAAACCAATTTCTTTAAACGAATTAAGGAATACCATAAATAACTGCACTATTCGAAATTCTGATAGCGAGCATCTTGAATTTAATCAGGCCTGTGCCTAGATCATATTAGAATAAATTAACCCTAAAGTGCCAGTGCAACTCAAAGTAAGCAGTAAAAACTTAGGCGGTGCTTTAATTAGAGAGGAGGTAACTTCTCTCTAATTCCTTCTTCGATAATATCAAATTCAATACGCCTTTAAGACAGAAACAAAGCCCTTATCCAGAGCTACTTGTTCCAAAGCCTTCTCCATCCCCAGCGACAAGGCCTGCCTAAGATCATTATTATCCAATCCGGGTGCTTGAAGCTCCGCTTGGCCTGAATAAGTCCCAGAATAGATCCTTCGACCCGTAGGGTCCATTAGTTCTAAATATACCTTAACTTGGCTGATCAAAGTTCCTGGAAATCCATCCTGAACTTCTGCATTCCAGTCAACCAACTTTCCTTTAATGAAAATAGCCGATTTCTTTGATGCCTGGAATCCTGATCGAACCAGGATTCGAGATAAAGCTTCTCGAACGACCAAAGTCAAATCAGAGTCACATTTAAAGTTTTGACCATTATACTTAATAAAATTTTGGTCTTTACGAATGTCCTCAAAACTTTTTAAGTAGAATCGGCCTTCTACTTGCTTTTTAACTTTTAATTCGACAGATTCTAAAGAGGGCTCTGGAGCTAATACAGGATTGCTAAAATTCGGGCCACACGCTCCAAAAAATAATACGATAGGAATGAACAAATATTTAATTTTCATATCGTCATTCCCTACCCTACTCTACTCTATCTAACAAGAATTTTTCGGCCTCGAATGCGATTCGTCTTATCGATAAATCATTATCAAACCTAACTAAAGATTCAATTTGTGGTAAAAGTTCCCTAGCACCTTGATTCAGAATCACGGCGATAGCATTTCTCACTAAACCCTTTCGTTTGGTGCGCAATAGAGCTGTTCCTATAAACTTTTCTTTGAATTCTTTATCATCTTTAATCTCTAGAATACTTTTCAAGCTTAGCAAAGGACCTACACCTGACTCCGGTTTAAATTCAGTAGGGATCATTTGTAAATCTTTTTTACCAAAATTGTGTGGGCATACGTCCTGACAAACATCACAACCAAAAACCCAATCTCCAAGCCCAATTCCCTCCTCCCTAGAAAACTCTCCCCTATTTTCTATCGTTAAATAGGAGATACACTTCCTTGCATCTATTTTATAGTCAGAAACTATCGCATTAGTCGGACAATCCACTTTGCATTGATTACAAGTCCCACAACGTGATTTTATTTTTGTTGGAGGAGGAATATCGCACACCTCAAGATCCCAAATTAATTCACAAATAAAAGTATAAGTTCCAAGCTCCGGTGAGATTAACATGCTAGACTTACCAATAAATCCAAGTCCACCCTCATTAGATATAGCGCGTTCAAGAGTGGGCACAGAATCTGAAAATATCCTAAATTGGATTCCTTCTCCAAGATTTAATCCTTTGATAAAAGCAGATAGCTTACCTCTTAATACTTCGTGATAATCAAATCCTTGAGCATATCTTGCTACTTTCCCATATCCAGGTGGGCAACTTTTTAGTGGCTCTATCCCGCCACTACTATAAGGAACTAAAAAAGTTAGAATTGATTTATACTGTGCAAGCAAATTGGAAGGATCGCATAGAAGGTCCTCACTTCGCTTCATATAGGACATCTCCCCTGGATAACCTGCATCTTGCCATGCATTCAGGTGGGGAACTTCTCGTTTTAAACGGGATTCTATTTTTTCTCTTTCTAAACAGGAGACTAAGCGTAAACCATATTTACTCGCTTCCTCCCTAAGCTCACTGTATTTTATTTTTGCCACAATCTAATTTAAAAAGAGGAAGTAAGGGTTTCGCCTACTTCCGTCAATTAAGTTGCATGAGCTATAATAAGACATCAGCCTTCTGCTTAATTATTAAAAAAGCAGAGGTTGAATAGTGCTCTATGATGTAAGAATAAAAACTAATTATGTACTAGAGTCATCAAATTTCTCGCCCTCACCCCAAGACTCGTCTTCCTCATCTTCGCTATCGCTATATCGTCTTTCATTAGTCTCTAACTCTGTCTTACAGTCAATACAATACTGAGTGACAGGCCGAGCTTCAAGTCTAAGTGGATTAATATCCTCGCCACATCTTTCACAAACACCATAGTCTCCGTCATTTATCTTCTGAATGGCGTAATCTATTTTGTTTAATAGCTTCTTCTCTCGATTCCCTAACTTTTGAATTGAAGATTGGCTAATCTCCAATGAAGCTAAATCCACGCTATCTCCACCACCTTGGGTAAGCTGATTCATGGAAGCACCTTCAAGGTCGACCAAGTGCTTAATAATAACTTCTCTCTCCACTAACAGGAGTTTTCTAAACTTTTCTAGTTCACGCTTTTTCATAATAGATATTTAATTATTTAGTGCCTATATATAGATATATGAAAGATTGACGAATAATTGTAGCAGGAAGGTAAAGGTACGTCTAGGGGAATGCTTTAAGTTATTGAACTTACACCGTTTTAGTCTCCTAATATCCTGGTAATATAAACTTTCCTTTCTGGATAAATCATTCAATCAAACCGACCTAAAACTCCCCTCATCACATCTGAAATCTCCCCAAGAGTCGCCCCCCTATCAATACACTCGATAATATATTCCATACAATTTTCAGAGTCTTGAAGGCCCTTTTCTAACTCTGATAAAACTTTCTCTACTAATTTTCCATCCCTTTTATCTTTAAAGGCTTTCAATTTAGCCTTCTGATTCTTCTCTACCTCTGGGTTCAACATAAACGGAGGAGTACTTCGCTCTGTTTCTTGGTAGGAATTTACACTGACAATATTTTTCTCATTCTTCTCAATTGATCTCTGATAATTATAGCTTGATTCTTCTATAAGCTTCTGGGGATAAGACTCTTTAATCGCCTGCATTGCCCCACTCCTCTTTTCTACCTGCCTAATAATATCCATTGCTTTGGACTCCAACTCTGAAGTTAAAGATTCGATGAAAAAACTACCACCTAAAGGATCAACGACATCCATCACGCCGGTTTCTTCGGCGATTATTTGCTGAGTTCTTAATGCAATCTTTGCAGACTTTTCAGTTGGGAGTCCGATTGCTTCATCATAAGAATTTGTATGTAAAGATTGCGTTCCGCCAAGCACGGCAGACAATGCCTGAATAGTAGTTCTTACTATATTATTTTCAACTTGCTGAGCAGTCAAAGAGGATCCTGCAGTTTGGGTATGGAAACGTAAAATTAAGGACTTTTCATTCTTAGGTTTATAGCGCTCTTTTACTAATCGTGCCCACAGCCTTCTACCTGCCCTAAATTTAGCAATCTCTTCAAAAAATCCATTATGGCAATTAAAGAAGAACGCGAGTCGAGGAAGAACAGAGTCTAACTCAAGGCCTCTTTGTTTACAGGCTTCCACATACTGCAAAGCATTTGAGAAAGTTAATCCAAGTTCTTCCGCTGCGGTGCTACCAGCCTCTCGAATGTGATAGCCTGATATACTAATAGGATTCCATTTACTCATCTTCAAAGAACAATATTCTATAAGATCCACAGATAATCTTAATCCAGCTTCAGGTGGGAAGGCATAAGTACCTCGTGCTATGTATTCTTTTAGAATATCATTCTGAACAGTCCCTCTTAAATCAGCACTCTTTTCACCTCTTCTCCTTGCTACCACGATATAAAAAGCTAACAATATGCTTGCGGTTGCATTGATAGTCATGCTCGTTGATATTTTAGAAAGTGGTATTCCCTCGAACAACCTTTCCATATCCTCGATCGTATCAATTGCCACTCCAACCCTACCAACCTCTCCCTCAGACATCGAGTGATCAGAATCGTATCCCATCTGCGTGGGTAGATCGAAAGCTACACTAAGACCAGTTCCGCCTTCTGCAAGAATAAATTTAAATCTCTCGTTAGTATCATCTACAGATCCATAACCAGAATACTGCCTAATCGTCCAAGGCCTAGACCTATACATCTGCGGATGTGCCCCCCTAGTATAGGGATACTCACCTGGACTTCCAAGGTCTTCCTTTATAGTAGCAGACAAATCGTCATATACTACTTTTTTCTCAATCCCATCGTCTGTAAAAACTTGAGTTTTTGGCTTTATTTCAGGCATTAAATTAAAATATTTCTTAGTGTTTAAAGGTGTCACTTAGTATAGTATATCAAAATTATAGATCATATAAGTATTATTTTTCACCGTGACTAAATCAGACATAAAATCTCTACCTAAGCCCCTATCTCAACTTAAACAAAAAAAATCACTTGCCCTAGAAGGCGGAGGAGAAGAAAGGCTTGAGAGACAAAAAGCAAAAGGCAAACTAACCGCCAGAGAAAGAATTGGACTACTCATTGATTTTGGGAGCTTTGTAGAACTTGGTATGTTTGTTACCTCAAAAGAGGCAGACTCAACTCTAGGCGATGGAGTTATTACAGGTCTAGCTAAAATAAACTCCAGACCTATAGTTATCTTTTCACAAGACTTTAGCGTTCAAGGAGGATCTCTATCTAAGTCTAATTCAGAAAAAATCGTTAAAGCTATGGAGCACGCTGAGAAAATTGGCTGCCCGATCATTGGCCTAAACGATAGTGGTGGGGCGAGAATTCAAGAAGGGGTGGAGAGTCTAGCTGGCTATGCAGATATTTTCTTGAAAAATGTGGAGTTATCAGGTGTTGTGCCACAGATTTCCGCTATTCTTGGGCCCTGCGCAGGTGGAGCGGTATATAGCCCTGCTCTCACTGATTTTGTCATCATGGTTGATAAAATCAGCCACATGTTCGTAACTGGCCCTGAAGTGATAAGAACTGTTACAAAAGAAAATGTTAGCATGGAGGAATTAGGAGGTGCTCACACACATGAGTCAATCAGTGGAGTCTCCAACCTAACCTGTGAATCTGAAGAGGAGTGTTTTGAAGCGATAAGAAAAATACTCTCCTTCCTTCCACAATCCTTTAAAAAATCTCCACCAAGGATACTAAACGGAGACTCAAAAAGCAGACAGGAGCAAAAATTAAACCTTGAAATCCCCGAGGAAAGCAACCAACCTTACGATATTAAAAATATCATTGAGCCAGTTTGTGACAAAGACTCCTTCTTTGAGCTCCAAAGTCAGTACGCTAAAAACATAGTAGTAGGCTTTGCAAGGATAGATGGCTTCTCAGTAGGTATTGTAGCGAACCAACCTATGCATTTAGCTGGATGCCTTGATATTCAAGCTAGCGTAAAAGCTGCTAGGTTTGTAAGAACCTGCGATGCTTATAACATCCCCCTTGTAACCTTTGTGGATGTCCCAGGTTTCCTCCCAGGCACCAAACAAGAATGGGGAGGAATCATAAAACATGGAGCAAAGCTCCTATATGCATTTGCTGAAGCGAACGTTCCGAAAATTACCATAATTTGTCGTAAAGCCTATGGTGGTGCCTACGATGTAATGAGCTCAAAACACCTTAAGGGAGACTTAAATATTGCATTCCCTACGGCGGAAGTAGCCGTCATGGGTCCTGAAGGCGCGGTTAAAGTTATTAAAAGAAAAGAGATCGCTGATGGAAGAAGTGAAAAAGATTTAGTTGATGAATATAAGGATGAGTTTTCAAATCCTTGGCAAGTAGCGGCCCTAGGATATGTTGATATGGTCATTGAGCCAAGTTCCCTTAGAGCATACCTCAGTGAAGGACTAGAGTTTCTAAAAAATAAGAAGGTAAATAGAATAAATAAAAAACATGGCAATATCCCACTCTAAAGAAGACGGAATGGAAGTCGAATTATCCCCCGAGGAAATTGCTGCAATTGGAGCTTATCTCTTAAGCGTGCTCAACCCTGAACTTGAAAGCGAATCTAGTTAAAATGAAAATATCAATTAACGGTAAATCACTAAATGTAAATCTTATAAAAACGTACTCAAACGGAGTATCCTTCGAGATTAACGATAAGGTCTATTTAGTTGAGAGAGAATTAAGCGGGTCTTTGCAGACTCTAGACAAGGAAAAGTCTAAGCTTAGTCCCAACAAACCAGGTAGAAAATCTGATGCCAATACCGTGACCGCGCCAATCTCTGGCTTAATCACGACTATCCAAGTTGCAGTTGGCGATAAAGTTAAGTCTGGCACTGAACTTCTAGTACTAGAAGCAATGAAAATGCAAAATAAAATCATTGCAGAAAGAGAAGGCGTAGTCGAAGAAATATTGGTTAGTGTTGGAGATGAGATTAGTGAGGGTGAGAGCGTGTTGAAGTTTAGGCGATGAAGTTTGCCTCTACTTAACCCCTGACCATCTCTTCAAATACAATAATACTTTTTTCAATTCGTTTTCTGTCTTTAGGAAGTCGTTAACATTCTCTAAACTACGGATTGCATCAATATAACCCTTGGTAAGCTCTTTTAAATCATTAGTTACATTAATTGGCATTGGAGCCTTACTTTTAGGAGCTTTCTTAGTACTTGGTTTTGATGTTAATCCGCTCTTAACAGGGCCAAAAACTTCTAAAAGCTCTTCCTTACTAACTTCTATCTCTATACCTCGAATAAAATCCAAAGCATCGCGAGCATCAAAAATAATCCAATTATCTGCTCCCGGTATCTCAACACAACTATTAACATTTAAAACTTCGAGATTATCTCGAATCCAGTTGACCGCTAGATCACATGCCTCATTCTCGACATGGCCAGAATGCCCCTTTACATGTTCAACCTTGATGTCAACACCTTGGCTGAGACATAAAAAAGTTCTCCAGAGACCTTGATTTTTAACAGGCTCCTTATTGGCTGTTTTCCAACCATTTGATAACCACTTATGGATATACTGGGTAGCGCTCTTAATGGCATACTGACTATCAGAAACCCAAGTAATTTGTTTAAAGGGTTTTTGATAAATAGTCATGGCTAAATAAAAACCAACTAATCCGGAGAAAATTTCTCCTTCATTGTTCGTTGCCTTACCAAGAAAGGAGACGACTTGATATCTCTCCTTTTTATCTCCAGTATCTATATCTAGAATAGTCGCACCGGCGCCATGCCCCATTCCATTTGTGCCACCATCGCTATAGACTGTTACATTCATGACTGACTTTACTGCTTACTTGACTGGGAAAACGTATAAACTGGATCCTTGAAACCTAAAATACTTAGATAAGACAATTCATATACTGGAGGAATCGCCTTAATAGACCTTTTCTTTATAGGAAAGGCTATAAACAACTCTAGCTTATCACTTCTTGGTGAGATCTGATAGGATTCGACTTCTTCGCCTTTAGAATTAGTCACTCTAAACCTAGAGGCTTCTATTAAATCCTCCCTTCGTAATAACAACATCTCAAGACTCTTTTCTGAGACCTCTTTCTTAACTACATCCTTCTCTTCAACTTTATCAGTATCAGGCTCTTTATTTTCTACCGGCAAGTTATTAACACCAATTGTGGGTTTTTTATCCAAACTGGATCTTGAAGAAGGATTCTCGAGTAATCTTAATCTTTCAGGCCTAAACCACCTTAACATACTTTTTTCATCTTCTACCGAAAGCTTAAACACTACCTCTCTTTCTGCTATCTTTGCATCAATGACCTCGATACTTTCTCCGATAGGAATTCCCCCTAATTGTACTTTCCTCTCACTCCAAAGCACAGTAACCGACAAGACGATGACCGCTAATACTGGTATCCTTAATCCAAAAGGTGGTACATAAGTTAATGTTACTTTAGTTGGAATCTCTCTCTTTTCAACTCTCAACTCATCCCTCTCCTCGGGCTCTAACCTAGAGAATAAAACCCATACGACATACGCATGAAGATACATGTCACAGCTCCATTCTAGAACCTTTTGAATAAAAATTACCCTAAAATGAATCATCGGATCTCCCAAAAGGAGAGAAATCAATTCTGGTAAAACCCTACCAATCCAAATAGCAAAAACTAATGCGACCGATAATGATAAATTCTTAGTCGCGAAATCGATACTTCGATTAAAACCAATTCTCCAACTAGCTTTCCCCATAAAAAGCTTAGGAGGTGGTAAACTTGCGCCTTCTTCAAATGGATCAAAGTCTGCTTCCAAATCATCTTCAGGCATAGCTTTAGCAAAATACTCGAATCCAACAAGGTAAGGTGCCCAAATAAAAAATACCAATAGAAATAAAATTGGAAAAGGAGAGGCTTCAAAAAAACTCAATGACACTTGAGTACAAATAAGCAAAAGAAAATAACTTAAGAATACTTTAGGCAAACTAATTAATGGATCTAAAAATCTAATTATAAAGTTAGAAGTATCCTCACTATTTGATTTTTTTAATTTCCTATTTAAAAACCAGTGGATAGAATAATTAAGAACGTAGGCATCGAGAAACAAGCTTGATGCTTCAATCAAAAAATTCTGCTTTGGCTCTAATATATAGTGGTTCTTAATCCACTCGCCAACGAGTATACCAATCAGGCTTAATACTCCTACAGGCAATAGGGCCTTAAACCCTTTAAGTATCTCTTGTTGTGGCTTCTCGGAAATAAAACTGAGTGGTTCTTTTGTGGAATCTTGCATTTAGTTTGAAAGTTTAAATTTAAGGTTTCCTTTTAGAACTAAGTGCGCGAACTGACAACGAACTTAAATAAAAATTTTAAGCCAACTCCCTAACTCAGCAAATCCATAGGAAATAAACAGCTATTAAATTCAGTCACATGGGTATATAGGCTTGAATAATTTGTAAGGCCCTTTAAATCATGAGATAAGTCTGCTTTTCTATAACACAATATCTTAAACACAAACGATATCACCTGCCTAAATGGAAAAGCTACAGTCAACCACCGATATTCTAGACAGTATTAATGAGGTTTCAGAGATCAGAAATCTTTCAACTCCCGACCTCATGGAACTTTGCGAAGAACTCCGCTGGGATCTAATTAATAGAGTAAACCAAGTTGGTGGGCATTTTGCTTCCAGTTTAGGAGTAACAGAACTAACAGTAGCATTACATTATGCATTTAACACTCCTCACGACAAACTTGTTTGGGATGTTGGTCATCAAGCCTATGTTCACAAAATACTTACAGGTAGAAGAGAACAGATGGCTAAGGTTAGAACCTTGGGAGGCATTTCTGGTTTCCCTAAAAGAGATGAAAGCAAATATGACACCTTCGGTGTCGCACACGCAGGTACAAGCATCTCAGCAGCACTAGGAATGCTAGAGGCACAAGCAAGACTACCCAAGGGCAATAAAGACATGAAGTCGGTAGCAATTATTGGTGATGGTGCCATGACTTCCGGTATGGCCTTTGAAGCATTAAATCATGCTGGTCACATACATAAAAACTTAATCGTCATTTTAAATGACAATGAAATGTCAATTGCGCCAAACGTAGGGGCATTAAGCTGGGCATTCTCACGCGCAGTTACCAATAAGTTTTCCACCACCGCTAGGAAACACTTTAAAACTCTCACAGAAAAAGGCCTGATCCCTAAAACATTCTATAGAGCCTTAGATAAAGCAGAGGAAGCCACACAAGGCTTTTTCTCTACTCCAGCGATGTTATTCGGTGCATTTGGATTTAG
Source organism: uncultured Bdellovibrionales bacterium (assembly GCA_964353175.1). Taxonomy (GTDB): domain Bacteria; phylum Bdellovibrionota_C; class UBA2361; order SZUA-149; family DAOLCO01; genus JAIYCX01. Next base: position 220,773 of record CAYGUX010000003.1, read on the forward strand.
ATATCTTGGACCCGTAGATGGTCACAACATGGAGCAACTACTAGATACATTTGAAAGAGCAAAGAACCAAGATGGTCCAGTTTTAATTCACGTTCTAACTACGAAAGGAAAAGGTTATCAACCAGCAGAAGATGATCCGGTTAAATATCACGCTATTTCGGCTAATCAACTTACTAAAAAAACTGGTACTGAGCCAACAATAGCCAAAGTTGCTGAACTTCACCCCAAGCTTCCTTATACCAAAGTATTCAGCAGAACCATGCTTGAACTATGTAAGGCTGACCCCCTACTTGTAGGTATCACAGCTGCGATGCCAGATGGCACAGGATTAAAACAATTATCTGAAGAGATGCCTGAAAGATTCTATGATGTAGGAATCGCTGAACAACATGCAGTTACATTTGCTGCGGGTCTTGCATGTGAAGGGATCAAGCCGGTTTGTGCGATCTATTCAACCTTTCTTCAACGTGCATACGATCAGGTTATACATGATGTCTGCATTCAAAATTTACCAGTTATATTTACCCTAGATAGGGCGGGCCTAGTTGGCTCTGATGGCCCTACTCACCATGGCGTTTTTGATCTTTCTTACCTAAGAGCTCTTCCCAACATGTGTTTAATGGCGCCAGCAGACGAGGCAGAATTAAGAGATATGTTATACACTGCTACACAGTATGGGAAAGGCCCGATTGCATTGCGTTATCCTAGAGGAAATGGAATTGGTAAAGATATAAGCGAAAGCCCCAAATTAGTAGAAATAGGAAAGTCTATTTTACACAATTACGCAGGAGAAGTTCTTGCATCAGAGTCTCTGCAGTCTGGCGATGTAGCTATAATAGCAATAGGGTCAATGAACCAAGCCGCTTTAGGCGCTAGTAAACTGCTTTCCGAACAAGGGATATCATCCGTTGTATGTAATGCTAGATTTATAAAACCATTAGATACCGAGACCATCACTCACCTTTCTAAACTATTTGGATTAATTGTGACGGTAGAAGACAATGCGTTGATGGGAGGTTTTGGTAGTGCAGTAGGAGAATGTTTGCATGATTTTAATATTAAGACACCTTTAGTTCGACTTGGAATCCCTGATAATTTTATTGACCACGGAACTCAAGAAGAATTATACAACATACTAGGACTCACATCTGAAGGGATTAAAAACACTATTATTAAGGCTATTCAAAATAGAACCCCAGCAGACCTAGATAAAGCAAAAGTCATCAATGAATAATTTGACTAGTGAGAGAGAGTAAAATCCATTAAACCTTTCCGCACAACATTTAAGAATATGGCCAATGACGATCAAACTTCAATTCTAAATACATACAAACGTTTCCCCCTAACCTTAACTCACGGGAAAGGCTCTAAAGTATTTGACACCGAAGGCAAAGAATATCTAGACTTCACAACGGGAATTGCTGTCAACTCACTAGGTCATTGCCATCCCCAAATTGTTGATTGTATAAAAAAACAATCCTCTCTACTACTTCACGTTTCGAACCTCTACTACAATCAACCTCAAATAGATCTAGCTGATAAACTTGTTAGTCTAATTGGCCCCGGGAAAATATTTTATTCAAACAGTGGTGCAGAAGCAAATGAATGCCTGATTAAATTAGCTAGAAGCTACGGCTCCAAAGAAGGACGCTCGGAAATTATAACTATGGAAAATTCATTCCATGGTCGCACAATGGCTGGTATTTCTGCTACCGGACAAGATAAAGTAAAAAAGTCATTCTACCCTCTCCTACCAGGTTTTAAACATGTCCCATTTAACGACATACAAGCTCTTGAATATGCAATAGGGAAAGATACTATTGCGATTATGTTAGAGGGCATTCAAGGCGAAGGGGGAATTATTCCTGCCACACCGGAATATCTAATTAAAGTCAGAAGCCTTTGTAACAAACACAACTTACTTCTTTTCGTTGATGCGATACAATGTGGCTTTTATAGGACTGGGAACTTCCAAAGCTATACTTCAATTCTAGGTGAAGCTGACTTCTTACCAGATGGTATTTCAATGGCCAAAGGCTTAGGGGCTGGCTTACCAATTGGAGCTAGTTGGATAAATGAAAAATATACTGAATACTTACCACAAGGTAGTCATGGCAGTACTTTTAGTGGAAATCCACTTGTAACTAAAGTAGCCCTAACTACGATAGAGATAATTGAAAAAAATTCTCTACTGGAAAATATAAATATCCAATCAAGCTATATTCGGGGATCTCTAGAGCAGCTTCAAAAAGAAACACCAGGACTTATTAAAGAAATTAGAGGGCTTGGACTACTGCTTGGTATTGAACTCGAGAGTAAACCTATTCCTGAAGAGCTAGGCGATATCTCTCTAGCTGGATACGTCTGCTATGAATGTATGAAAGAAGGGCTCTTACTAGTACCTGCAGGACTCCAAACGGTAAGGCTGGTACCCAGTTACATCGTTACAGAAGAAGAGTGCGAACAAGCACTCGCAATTCTAAAAAAAGTACTTTTAAAGTTATAATATTTCTTAACTTCGGTTTAGCTAAAGAACTCGATCGATACTTCAACTCTATTATTTAATCGGGACCCATCTCCATCAACAGAGCTAGTTAAATCTCCATTCCTCGGGTTTCCTACAATTTCATAATCTAAGTTACCTTCGACATCGCTTCGTTTGATATACTGTGCTGGGATACCATAACTAACAAGCAAGGTTTCAACTGTATTTACCCTAGCATCAATCAAGCTCTGATTAGTAGAGCGAGTTTGAAAATCAGTACTAAACCCCTTGATCTTAATATTATAAGAACCAATCCTCTTAGTTCTTACGTGACTTGCTAATTTTTCTAACCTAGAAACATTAGCTCTTAATAAACTCGCTCTCTTAGTATCAAAAAACACCTCAACAAAAGGAGTATCAAGTTTATTTTCACGCGCCATGACTTGGCGATTAAGGCTTTTTTGAACTCTTGAAATTTGGCTCTGATTATAAACAGACATGCCCTCTAAGGAAGCAAGCCGTCTCTCCGCATCTAACTGGTATCCTTCAGCGACATCAAAGCCACCACCTGCGATTAATCCAGAAGCTAAACCAAGTCCCGCACCAATTGCAATACCCGCTCCAGTACCACCAGTTTGATTACCAATAATAGCCCCTGCCCCCGCACCCCATCCAGAACCAAGCAAGCCACCTGCAAAAGTCTTATCAGGGCCAGAAACTGGCGAACAAGAAGTAACCAATATTAAACTCAAAGCCATCAGCTTTGAAGCAAAAATTTTAAAAGTGAAGTTTTTATAAGTCATAAAAGAATAATCAAATAATATTATAGAGTTGTACCAAACAATTGCCCATTTTATCCACTGAAAAGTTTCACACACCTATTTACTCTCGATAATTTTCTTCACGCTCTTTAAATCCGCCTGTATTATGGGGTGGGAATCTCTATTCTTTAGTATTGGATCAGGGTCCTTAAGACCAGTCCCAGTAAGAATACAAACTATTTTCTTCTGATTAAGTGACTTCTCCTTCATCAAATTCCTAAGACATGCAATAGTTCCCGCACAAGAAGTCTCAACAAATAGTCCCTCCTCTCTAGCCAGATCCATTTGAGCAGTAATCATGTCTGCATCATTTGCCTCAAGGCAGGTCCCTTGAGTTGAATACATCGCATCTAATGCTTTCATCCCATCAAGAGGGTCATTGATTGCAATGGCACTGGCACAAGTGTTGGCTTTCTCAATTGGTTCTACAACCTTTTTACCTTTTAAGAATGCTTTATATATTGGATTCGCGCCCTCTGCTTGAATACCAATTAGGTGAGGGACGCGGTCAATAATACCTAATTCAAGATACTCCTTAAAACCTTTATAGTAAGCTGTAATATTCGTTCCACAACCCAAAGGAACAACTACGATATCAGGAACTTGATAAAGGAGCTGCTCAATAAGTTCAAATGCTCCAGTTTTCTGCCCCTCAGTTCTAAAGGCATAATCCCCCGCTAAATAAAATCCGTACTCCCTAGCAGTATCCTCAGCTAACTTAGCCGCCAATCCATATCCACCCTTTACTTCAATTATCTTACCACCATAAGCAATAACCTGAGCAAGTTTAGATAATGGTGTCCCTTCTGGCACAAAGACATAGCAAGGAATCCCAGCACGGGCGGAGTAACACGCACATGATGCTGCCATATTCCCCGTACTAGCTAAGACGATAGCTTTAGCACTATGCTCTTTTGCCACACTCGCCTCTAAAGCAGAACCACGATCTTTAAAAGAGCCTGTAGGATTCTGTCCCTCTAATTTAAAAAAAATATCTGCGCCAAATTCTTTAGAAATCACCTTGCTCTTTATTAAAGGCGTCTCACCTTCTCCCAAAGAAACAAATTTTCCATAATCATTAACAGGCATTAAAGGAAGATATTTAGAAACAAAAGGAGGAGACTTTTTAAAGTAATCAAAATTGATTTTTCGCCTAACTTCAGCCAAATCCATCACAACTTCCCAAGGCTGATTATCCCTACCTGTAAAAACTAGTGAATCAGGTTTCACTAGTTCTCGAGATTGAAAGTCGAGTATAGAATACATGATAAAGACCTTAGACTAAGTTAAACGTACGCACACTATATAAGATGCTATAAATCTCTAAAAAGAGGGATTAATATTGATCGCTGACACACACCAAATACTGACAAAACTAGCCAAGAAAAGACTTCTCAAAGCTGCCTCGCCCACATTTATTAATTTTTAGTCTTCATCCTGCTAAATTCTACATGCACTGTATGACTTATCCTCTTCAAACACCCGCTTATCAATACTTGGTATATAATTTAATCCACCATTTAGTTCCATTTCGCTAATCCAAGCCTCAAAATCACTCACCAATGGCAATACCCTTGCCCTTGAGATATTTTCTTTCGTGTCCTGACTTATAATACCTCCGTCATGATAATGAGAATAGGTCTCAACAAAAAGCTCGGCTTCACTAAGACCTTGATTTTTCCTAGCCACGCTATCAAATATATTTTTCAAATACCTAACAGTTGCGGAGCTCGCTTTTGGAATACTAAAAACTTCCATTCCATCTAATCCACATGCCTTGGCAGTCTTCTTCACAAACTGACCCAAGCCCCCAGCAGAAGTAGGTCCAGCCGCAGCATCAGGATTAAATCCCGACTCTACATATGATGTTGCTAAAACAAAACTAGCCTGTGACCTAGAAAAGCCCCTCTTCATTGATTCACTTATTAGCGCCAACATGCTTTCTGTTTTAACTTCCAAGCTCGCATCACCCCACTTTCTTGAGTTTCCATTACTACTATCAATATTGGCAATAATTGGCTTTCTATAAAGAGAATGAGAAACAATTTGGGAATCCTTAGGAGTAATCGGCCTTGTATTCTCGACAAAATGAGGAAGTGGAAATGATTTTTTATTCTTCAGATTCATATTTACCCTTAGGTTTTTCGGTTTCTTAGAAATATACATAAAAGAGATATCGTAAAATCTAAAAATCTGTTCCAAAAAAAAGGAATTATAATAATGTTAAATAACTATCCTCCCCCTCCGCGCTCTCTGCGTCTCTGCGGTGGGTTTTAGAAATGATTATGGGGAGTAACCGCTGAGGCGCGGAGGACGCAGAGGGGGATGGTTGAATACATATAGGTAGCTGCTATCGTTTAGAAACTCTAAATCCAAAGACTAACAAAAGTACCAACAAACCATATATTGGAAGGTGCCCATATGTGGAATAAAAGGTAACTCTAGAACTATAGGTAAATTGAGCTTTTAATGTATCTTCAACAAAGGATGGTAAACTTCCTATAATTTTACCGAATGGATCAATAACTGACGTAAAACCAGTATTTGTTGACCTCAATAAATATGTTCTAGTTTCTACTGCTCTAAACCTAGCTAACAAATCATGTTGTCTAGAAGCAGGTGAATCACCGTACCAAGCATCATTTGTAATATTCAATAATACATTAGCACCCTTCCGGTTATATTCTCTTGCTAAGTCTGAAACCAAATCTTCGTAACATATTAACATCCCAATTCTTGCATCACCCAATTTCATAGGTTCTATAATCGGCCCCACTGTGAATCCTTCTCCTATTGGCACAATATCTTTAAGAAAGGGGAAAATATCTGAGAATGGTACATATTCACCAAAAGGCATTAAAACTCTTTTGGCATAGGCTCCTCCAAGTGTAGCATCCGCTTTCCTTAAAAATGCAGCATTATAGAACTTCACATCCTTTTCACCAGGGCCATACTTATCATATCCTAAAGAACCATATATAAGAGGCTTGGAAAATTCTGGAGTTGGGTCAAAACGTATATCAAGATACTCTCCTGATTCTTTAAAGGGCGACCAGGTACTAAAGACAGTTTCAGGCCATACAATAAAATCCTCTTCAGCTTCTTTTGAAAGGTCTTGGTAAGTCTCCAAGTTAGCGGAGAGATATGACATATCTCCCTTAACTTTTGTGCTTAAATTACCTTGAACCAATAAAGCAGTCCCCACTCCATTCTCAAGTAATTGCGTATCGACTCTCTTATTTAATAAATTTCCACAGATAAAAACGCCAATAGCAACGAATGGAAATACGAGTAAACCTTTAAGATTCCGCACCTTGAAGTTTTGACAAAAACGATAGAAAAGATACGATAAAACAAGCACTATCAAGCTTACTCCTCTCTCCCCTACCAGCTCAGAATAAGCGGTCAGTTCACGCCATCTAATAAAAAAATTACCTACTCCCCATGGGAACAACCTCGGGAAAAAAACTTCAAACAGCATCCAAGAAACTATAAATGAGTTAACCGTCTTAAAATATCGAACTAAATATCTATGGAAGTAAGCAAGGAAGAAAAATTGCAGGGATGAAGAAAGACAATACAAAACTAAAATAAAAAAAGCGATCCACATTGGAAAGCCACCAAATCTACTAACCGTAGGCATCAACCACCACATAGAACTGGCATGAAATCCAATACCAATAAAATAAAATATTAGCAGCTTTCTCCGAATACCGATTATGATATCCCACAAAGCGATACACACACCAAAAACAAAAAGTGGAGCCCAAAATGTATCTGGATAAGTACAGGAAATACCTAGAATCATTCCGAGCAATAGTCCGTAAATAATGGACTGGAATTTCGTCTCTAAATGATGTTCTAGGCTTTTCAAAAATAATTAACTAGGACTGATCTAAGAATTAAAATGCCGAAGGAGAGACTTGAACTCTCACCCCCTTGCGGGAACCGGATTTTGAGTCCGGCGCGTCTACCAATTCCACCACTTCGGCTTAGATAAATGATCGAGTGATATTATCCATAAAGAGGATCTTTATCAAGGGCTAGCTTTACTATATATGAAAGTAAGGCTACAAATACTGAAAACTTGAAGAAAAAGTAGCAATTTCATTATAGCAGTGCCATGTCAGATCAAAAAGATACAGAACTCTTCTCACAATTTGTAGATATTATTAAATCTCTAAGAGATCCCCAGACGGGGTGTCCTTGGGACAAGGAACAAACCCATGAATCTCTGAGAAGCTATATGATAGAGGAGTGCTATGAGGCAGTTGACGCCATAGACTCTAAGGATCTAAGCCATCTCAAGGAAGAACTAGGAGATGTCTTACTTCAAGTAGTTCTACACTCACAAATTGCAAGCGAAAACAAAGATTTCACGATAGACGAAGTCATTGCATGCGTGATGGATAAAATGATCAGAAGGCATCCACATGTATTTGGCACAGAAAAAGTAGATACCTCAAGTGAAGTTTTAAAGAATTGGGAAGAAATAAAAAAGGCTGAAAAAGCTAAATCATCAAAAAAAGATTCCTCAGAAGATTCAACTCCCTTTGACAGCATTCCTAAAATTCTACCCGCACTACTCGTAAGTGAGCGTATTGGTGAAAAGTCCGCTAGAGTCAGATTTGATTGGAGCAACATTAGCGGTGTCTTAGATAAGGTGAAAGAGGAGTACGATGAATTATTTGAAGCTCTCTCTAAAACAAACCTCACAGAACTCAGTACACCAGCATCATCTCCTGTAGATGCTCTTGAGGGGAAAGACGAAGATACATTGAAAAAACATCACGAAGTAGGTAAGGAGATTGGAGATTGTTTATTCACGCTAACTCAACTAGCAAGATGGCTAGGTTACAGCAGTGAGTCTCTACTTAGAGAGACGAATCTCAGATTCAATAATCGATATAAGAATATGCAAGAAAATATTACAAAGGATTCTAGCCCAGAAGAACTAGAGAAGGCTTGGCAAAAAGCGAAAGAGTTAGAATAGGCTTAAAATCAATCGTTAATAAGGTTCAAATTACGGTCTCATCTTTAAAACTTTAGCCGGCACTCCTCCAACAATTGCATTATCAGGCACATCAGACTTCACTAAAGAGTGAGCCCCTATCACTACGTTCTTACCAATCTTTACTCCATCTAGGATTGTGGAGTGTGCTCCGACCCAAGTATTTTCTCCGATTATAACTCCTCGCCCTTCCTCCATCCCCTGTTCCATAATTGGTTTACTTGAGTCAGAGATATTATGATTGCCTGGACCAATATAACAATATGCTGAAATCAATACGCTCTTACCAATCTCAATCCTACCTTCTGAAGCGATTCGACAAGAAGAACTAATATTTACGCCATCATCAAATACAATATCCCCTCCCTTCGCAAGGATTAAGGAATAAGCCCCGACAAAACATCTAGATCCAAAAACTACCTGACTTCCATTTCGACCATCTAAGGTTACACTTTTATCAATAATTACAGATTGCCCAAGTGTTATATTTTTAGGTCCTCTAATAACCACATCCTTCTCTACTTTGGGCGACTTAGTATTCTTCAATAAGACTGGAAGAATGAGGCTTCTTAAAGACAGACCTAAGATCCCTGGGAATGGCGCAATAAGCACATAATAAAGCTCTACAATTATCCATAATAAAATATTATCCTGCCCTGCAACAAGTCTAATATATTTATTAATTCCAGCTGAGCCGCTATATGCTTTTTGATTAGGGGTTAAAGCCCCTATATTGGAATTTTCATTACTCATAATTAGTTCAGATTATAGCCACAAAATTAATAATCTCAAGGGAAATGCCAATTTTTAAAAAAATCACTCCCACTTTAATTTATTTGGTCAGTTAATTAGATAATGCTATAAGATCATGCTTCTCATAGAAACAACCCTGATTTTTCAATCCGTATAGCGTATAGTGCAAAAACTTAAATCCATACTAAATTTTCCACTACTTGGTGGACTAGGCTTCGGTTTTGCGCTCGCCACGTTCTTACTTTGGGAAATCAAATGGTTTCTTAATACCTCTCCAACATCTAAGGGATTTATTCTCGGTAGCTCCTACTCGATTGCCTTACTACTTCTAACATCCATATACTTCCTTCCTAAGCTTCAAAGAACTAAAAATTCTACCCAAGTAGGCTACTTTACTTTTGGTATCATTATCTTTGCCACAGCAATGCTACTATCAAATTGGACAAGCATACATTTTGGATTACTAACGAACCCCCATATCGCCCTTGTTGCGCTTTATACAGGAATTCTTATTTCAGCAATTCACACAAAGTTCACTTGGGGAGACAGTCAATGGAGGCTCTCTCTTCTAACTATCTGCACAGCTTTAATATCCGTGCTACTTCTTACCAGTAATTTTAAGGCGCTATTTACAGATGACCATGGTCCAGTCCTCTATCGACTTCAACTCCTAAAAGAAAACTTTCCAAATATTCCAGTATTCAATAGCGAATGGAATGCTGGTTATGACTGGAGAGACTTTTTTGCTACCGGGATCTTCAATATTTTTTTCATATTTAGTCCACTAATTTATTCCCTACCTATTGCGACGGCCTATACCTACGTCCTACCATTAGTATTATTTGCCATCCTACCTATATCCACCCTACTCGGTGCAAGACTTCTTGGAGTCTCTAAAAATGGGGGGATCATCGCAGCCATTTTAGCCACAACGAGTAGCTCAATATGGTATAAATGGGGGCTATCATACGGATCGATGGGCTTTGTTTGCTCTACAGCCCTACTACCACTTTCATTCTCCCTTCTACTTTATATAGTAAAAAATGAAAAAACTCTCACTTGGGGTCATGTAATAGCAAGCATAGTCACTTTAACATTAACGATTTTCTGGAGTGCTCAAGGTATAAGCCTCTTACCTTTTTTGTTATTTTGCCTATTAAAAATCAAAAAATTCCTAAGCAATAAAAAATTACTAGTCTTTGCCATAGGGATGGTGATGATAAACGTACCTTGGATCTACTCATTCCTAAATGTCAGTAAAGTAATCTCCTTTGTTCAAACAGCTGGAACCAAGCATTCAAAAGTTGATGGTGTAAAAATCGGTGCAAAGATAAAACCCGCCGTTATTAGAGCAAATCATGGCGAACTCAAACCAAAAGTCGCCATTAAAAGAGTTAGAGATTTCGCAAGCAAACTTAACCCTCTTATTTTATTCTTAATGCTACCTGCTCTATTTGTAAGCAAACTTCCAGTATTTTATAATAGAGCTTTTATAGGAACATCCTTATTCTTATTCATCCTCGGAATACTTGGGCCATCCTACAAACCTCAACTGGAACTAGACAGGCTTTTAATCGTCATGTCGCTACTCCTATGCATTCCACTTGGTTCTTACCTTGATAATTTCATAACTAGTTTAAAGAACTTACCCAAAGCACTTAAATACATCGCTATATTTTGTTTAATCTCTCTCTTTACAAGTGGTTTTTACAGCACATTGGATATCGCTCAAAATAAAGGTTTTTATACCTATAAATTATGGCCTGATGAGATTGAAGAATTTAATAGGCTCCTTAATTCCCACTCTGATACCAACTCAGATAATGGGCGCATACTATTCTCAGGATTTGTACTACACGAATTTGGTGGTGGTCATTTAGCACCACTTCCCACCTACATAAGAAGACCAATGATTGCATCTAGTCCAGTTCACAATCTTTGGTGGTACACAGACGTAATCCCTGAAGAATATAGATCTCGTTCAAATCTTGGCATCCAAGAGTATTTAGATCTGATGAATGCTTCCATCGTAATTGCACATGAGAACAACTGGAAATCCTTTTTTCGAGCAGATACCGATAATTTCATTGAGACTGGTGTAGTTGGTAAATTTGTAATCTTTAAAAGAAATGCTTTTCCAGATACTTACTTCCTTTCAGGAAAAGGTAAAACAATAGAACAAACTTCAAGTCAGGTAGTTCTAAATCTACATACTGATTCCGCTATAGTAAAGTTTAATTACTATCCCTTTCTGACCGCCGAAGGATGCGAATCTATTTCTCCTCATGAGATAAGCCCGGATACCATATTTATCTCTCTTCAAAATTGCACACCTGGTAAAGTCACTATAAAAAGCCTTCCTCTACACAAACGAGTCCTATAATGAATTTATTGTTAGACCCCCATGTCCACCTATATCCCAACTATAAAGAGAGTTTCTTTCAAACTCTTTTGAAAAACCTTAAGGAACTCTCTATTGAGGACTCAGATATAACCTTGGGTGCCGTACTGACCGAAAGAGATGACTGCAATTTTTATCACCAACTTCAGCATAATCATAACGATATATGTGCTAAATTTGGATTAACCAATATTGAGCATCACAAAGACTATATAAAGTTAAACCTAGGAGTAGATAGCTTGCTACTCTTTCCGGGTGTGCAAATTAATACAATTGAAAAGATTGAGTTACTAGGTCTATTCACAAACGAGCAGCCCAATACTCGTTTACCGCTCAAAGAGTCAGTTCAATTTATAGTTGATAATCACGGAATTCCAGTTATCAATTGGGCACCTGGAAAGTGGACAGGGACTAGAGCCAAGGTAATTAAGGAGTTTTTATTACGTGAAAGTCTTTCTAGGGAATGTCTATTGGGTATTTCGAAACTACTCCCAATAAAATGCTCACTACCATCCATTTGTACGGAAGAAGGTTCCACACTGCCTCTAATACTAGGATCTGACCCACTTCCGTTTAAAGGAGAGGAGCGACAGGCTGGTTCCTGTGGACTAGCTTTTAATGATCTAGATGAGATTAATTCAACCACAATCAAAAAGAGACTTCTAGAAAAAGACTATATAATAATAGGGAAAAGGAACAACGCCCCTACTAGTCTATTGAGACTAATAAAGAATGAAGTGACTAGAAGACTATAGCTTAGGAGGGGAAATAATTTCCCCTATCAGTATTACCGACTGCCCCTTCTACGACCACCGCCACCACCACCAGATCTATACCCACCACCTCTTTGACCAAAACGTCTCTTCGGTGCAGATTCTCTTCTTTGTAAATTATCTCTTGCAATTGACTCAGGCCTATTTGCTTTCGTTACAAATAGAGATTGTTTTTCATGCATCATACTAGCAATACATGCCATAATCTCTATTGGCTGAATTCCAGAATCTAAAGTAAAGCTTTCCATCATAGGCAAATATGGTTGCCAAGCCTTTTCATTCGCGTGATTAGCTTTTAGCTTATCGTAGAACTTCTCAATTCTAAGTTTATTAATATCTTGACTTGAAGGCAAACTATACTCTTCCAATTTCTTACCAATATCTCTCTCCAAGCCATTCAAGAATCGGCCTTCCCTAGGTGATACGAAAAGAATAGCATCTCCAGTTGAACCTGCTCTCCCCGTCCTACCAATTCTATGAACATAAGACTCTGAATCGAATGGCATATCATAATTTATGACATGACTAACTCTATCAATATCCAAGCCTCTTGCCGCTACATCAGTGGCAACCAAAATATTAAACTCACCCTTCTTAAATCTTCGGACAGTTAGCTCTCTTTGATTCTGAGCAATATCACCGTTAAGTGGTTGTGTTTTAAAGCCTCTTTCCGCAAGTCTTTCAGCTAACTCTTCTGTGTTAACCTTAGTTCTTACGAAAATAATTACCCCATCATGAGTCTCAGCTTCTAAAATTCTTTGAAGCGCATCTAACTTATTAGTGTCCCTGATAATCCAATACCTCTGCCTTACTAAAGGTGCAGTAGATGTATTTGATTTGATTTTTACTTCTTTAGGATTCTTCAAATAAGTTCTAGCGATCCTTCTTATGCCATCAGGCATTGTTGCTGAGAACAATGCAATCTGAGCTTGCTTTGGAATACTCGCTAAAATAGTTTCCACATCCTCTTGGAATCCCATTCTTAGCATTTCATCTGCTTCATCAAGTACTAGTGCAGATAAGGCACCAATTTTTAAGTTCTTTTTGTTTAAGTGATCAATCACTCTTCCAGGAGTACCAACAACAACCTGTGGATCTTCTCTAAGATCTCTGATCTGATCTCTATACCCTTGACCACCATAAATAGTAGCCACTTTAATTCCCTTCATATAACTAGAATATTCCTTGAAAGCGTTTGAAACTTGCATGGCCAATTCCCTAGTTGGCGCGAGAACTAAAATCTTAGTCCCCTTTGAAGTATCAAGCTTTAACCTAGAGAGTAGAGGTAAAGCGAATGCAGCTGTCTTACCAGTTCCTGTTTGTGCCTGACCTATAACATCTGATCCTTCCAATAGGATAGGGATAGTGCTCGCTTGAATTGGTGAAGGGATTTTATATCCCCTACTTTCAACTGATTTTAATAGATCCTTAGGTAAGCCTAAAGTATCGAAGGTAAGCCCTTCGGGAGTTATTGTTTGATCCATAAGTACGTGTAATGTAGTCCTAAGAGGAGTATTGTTTATTTTTTGAGTGCTTATATCAGGAATAAGGCAAAAAAGCAAGGTTGCATGAGATTTTTCTGTATATAAGATTGTAAGTCACTAGAAAGAGGTGCTCTTATCCACAAGCACACCACCCTGTTGAACCAAAGTCTCTAGCCTTAAAACTTCCTTTTCGGTTCTACTAGCCAACTCCAGCTCACTCATATTGTTCTCTGAACCTAGTACTCCCCCAACTGATTTACACCTAATTTAATGCGATCAAATGCCATCGGATGAAGCGTTCCATCAGGAGAATTCGCAGAACCCAATATGACCACTAAAAACATATTAAAAATAATCCATTTAAATCTTGAATTGATAATTACATCATAGAACCCAAAAGCATATCACGATCTACTGTTCCTCTCTCCTGCCATAACTTAAATCTATTAAAAACGATAATGTAGCATAGAAAACTAATACCCCTAGAATCCACTTAGTTCAATTTTTCATCATTAAACATAAGGCTACAAGAGTCGTAACTAGATTGGATGATAAATGATTAAAAACTAAATGAAACGATGAAAATCCAATCAAAATTAGATGAAATAGGATATAATTTAAGTTTCTGCCTAGCCCACATTAGAGACATACAAAACCACTATCCAAGCGACATCCAAGAAATCTTAGACTTCATACCGATCATTAGTAAATTAAATCTAAAGATGGAAGGAAATGAAGACCTCAACAGCATCAATACTAAGAAACTAAATACCCTTGATGACGCGATCAAAATTTTAACTCTGAGTCTATATAAAACTTATCCTATTCGACGACAAGACCTCCCATTTAACAACTTATTAAAGCCATCTGAACAAGTTAAATCTGAACTTAAAATCATAAGAACCCTTAATAAAAAAATCGCCTTTGCAGAAACCATTTTAGGTAAAACATCGCTAAAATCCTCACCTCTCTTAGTGAATATAGACCCAACTTCTAATTGTAACTACCGTTGCAGAATATGCACTCATGGCAATAAGATGAGCTACCTAGCTAAGATCAAAAATTTCCCAATCTCTACAATCAAAAAGTTGGTCGGTACATTAAAACGAATTGATGCCCTATATGTTTTTGGACTAGGTGAACCGACAATGGCTCCAGCCCTATCAAAACTAAGTGAAACTATTGTAGAACATGGAGTCAATGCCCAGATACTTACCAACGGATCCACAATGGGTAAGATAGAAATCCCATTAAGTGTTTATTCTCAAATCGGCATTAGCTTTGATGCTGATAATGCCAAAACATTCGAAGCGATACGAGTCAATTCAGATTTCGACAAAATCATCTCAAGAATTAAAGAATTTAAAGAAGAATTTCCAAATGCTAATCTCTATTTTAACTGCACCATTAATCGATTAAACCTAAATCAGATCAACGGCATAATTAAAATAGCTTCGGATTTAGGAATTGGAGCAATCAATCTGAATAAAATGATAGAATACCATGCGCCTCAAAAGGGAATGGAGCTCAGTAAGGAGGATACTCCGGAAATGGAGAAAATTTTTTCAGATGCTATAAGCTATAGCACAAGCCTTGGGGTAGCGCTTAGAATAAGTATTTCTTCTGATTTATTAATTGACACCAACATACGAATATCGGAACAGGAAATATATCAAAATCTAAAGAAAGACATGCCTTCAGAAGATAGTATTAGATCCATTCCCCTAGAGGAAGCCATAGAAAATTGCAGACTTGCCATACTTAGTATCTCCCGCCTTTATTCTGATGCTAAAACGATAAAAATCTCAGAAACACCGGAACACGATTTTAAAGCATCCATTGCAGAAATGACCACCCAGCTTGAAACGCTAGAAGAAGAGATTAACGCTAAAGTTGGGGAAGATTTAGAACTCCCGTATTGTACCTCTCCTTGGCTAAGAACACTGATCACCTCAAACTCAAGCCTCAGGCCTTGCTGTGTCCTTCCAAAAACAATGGGAAGCATAGAGTTTAATAATGGAGTAGAAAATGTTTGGAATGGAGAAAAGTATATAGAACTACGGAATGGATTAAAAAACCCAAAAAGTACTCAGACCCAAGCACCAACATTCCCATCATCTTGCAAAAATTGTAAATTTATTGAAAGAAGACTTTACGAATCAGAAATCATAGACTACGGCAAAAGCCTAGGCATAAATGTAAAACCCTGTTCGAATTCTTAAATAAGGTACTTCCTGCTTTAACCCCGTCGTTGCAATCCCCCTCTCAATCTAACTCCCCACCAAACAATCTCTCCCCAAAAACCAACCATCCCCCAATTTTGATAAGTAATACTAAGGAGAACCTCTGGATTAAAGATTCAGAATCTCTGACTCAATTTGCACGTAGCCCTAAAGATCCGGATCTTTAATCACGTGCTTTTACGACTACACTAGTCTTATTCTGTAGTGGCAGTATGAATCTTGCAGTATGAAAGGTCACCAGCCTTACGTTATTACAGATGCTGGGAGGGATCTTATCGCTCTCAAGTGAAGAATACATCAAGAGACCCCAAAAGTGCTTCTACCAATTTCCAATTGGTTTTTTGGGGTCCTTCCTTTTTTAAATTGGCTAACTTAACTATAGTAATACTAAGAGATTATTATTACTTTTGAGATAAGTAATAATACAGTCTCTCTTTGAGAGTAGTAGTACTCCAACATAAAAAACGCCCGACCAAGACTTACTTAAAGTAAAACCTTTGGTCGGGTAGCTAGACTAGAGCCAGTCAGGGTAATCTTCACCAAAAACACTGCCAGGCGCTTCAGAAGTTGACTCCGATTCTGCTGAAGTTGTCTCCAATCCTAACTTCTCGAATACAACGTTCAGAAAATCTCCAACGGAGTACCCTGGCTTGGAAAATTCTGGCAGAAGGTGAATTGCCTGCAAACTAATAGGATAAACATCTCCCACCCTATGATACAGATCCAACATGTCTATTGATTCCGCTCCCAAATCATCGATGAAAATGCTTTTTCCCGTGACTTCCTCCAAATCTACCTCAAGAACCTCAACTATCAATCCAAAAATCTCTAAAGTAACTTGTTCACGACTCACCATGACACTGATCCTTTTATCAATTAGGGAAAGTTACAAACCAATTTAAACCTGACGAATAAGTAAGCACCATCGCCGACGTTCTACTAAATAAGGCCACGGCCTTACTTCAAAGACAGCCATCAATGTTCTATCTATGCAATACTGAATATTTAAATATAAAGATCTAAGGTCAATAATAATATAGATGATCAGTTTTAAGCAGTCAAATTGACACAAAATCCAACCTAATCCCACTCTGTTATGTGTGTAGTCAAGCCTAAGAACAAATACCCAAAAAAACGAACCATCCTCTAATTTTCTACGATAAAGAAGAAACCCCCTAAATTTCAATATCAAGAGAGGCCACACATGGGCTATCACCCAAGAATAGAATCTAAAGATCACACATCTTTTACCACCTCAAGATGCAGGAACTCAGAACTCTGGTTTATCAACAATAA
>CAYGUX010000004.1:0-183049 GCA_964353175.1 uncultured Bdellovibrionales bacterium
GTTAAGATTGCAATATCTTGCATCATAGCTTTTCTTCTATCACCAAATCCAGGAGCCTTAACTGCTGCAACTTGAAGAGTGCCTCTCATCTTATTAACAACAAGAGTTGCAAGGGCTTCGCCGTCAACATCTTCTGCAATAATTAAAAGTGGTCTATTTGATCTAGCTACTTGTTCAAGAACAGGTAGAAGCTCTTTCATGTTACTGATCTTCTTCTCATGAATTAAGATCGCACAATTTTCAAGAACGACTTCCATTCTATCTGGGTCAGTTACGAAGTATGGGGAAAGATATCCTCTGTCAAATTGCATACCTTCAACTACTTCTAAAGTAGTCTCAAGACCTTTTGCTTCTTCAACAGTAATAACTCCTTCTTTACCAACTTTTTCCATTGCTTCAGCAATGATATTTCCAATTGAGTAATCAGAGTTAGCTGAGATACTTCCAACTTGAGCAATCTCTTCTTTAGTATTAGTTTTCTTAGCAAGCTTAGCAAGCTCTCCAACTATTGCTGTAACAGCCTTATCAATCCCACGCTTAATGCTCATTGGATCGTGACCAGCAGCAACCATCTTCAAACCTTCTCTGAAAATTGCTCTAGCTAAAACAGTAGCAGTAGTTGTACCGTCTCCAGCAACATCAGAAGTCTTAGAAGCTACTTCCTTAACCATTTGAGCGCCCATGTTTTCAAACTTACGCTCAATCTCAATTTCTTTAGCAACAGTAACACCATCTTTAGTGATTGTTGGACCACCAAAAGATTTTTCGATAACAACGTTTCTACCCTTAGGGCCCATTGTTACAGCTACTGCATCAGCTAGGATATTTACACCCTTTAACATTTCATCACGGGCATCTAGACCGTATTCAAGAATTTTTGCTCCCATACTGGAACCTCCTTAATTATATTTTTAACTTCTACGAGATCTAAGAACTACTCTATAACTGCAAGGATATCGTCCTCACGAATTATAAGTCTTTCTTCGTTCTCAATCTTGATTTCTGTTCCAGCATATTTACCGAAAAGAACTACGTCACCAGCTTTAACGTCAACTGGACGAATAGATCCATCTTCAGCAATCTTGCCTTTTCCAACAGCAATCACCTTACCTCTTTGAGGCTTTTCTTTAGCAGCATCAGGAATAATGATACCACCCTTAGTAACTTGATCTTCCTCAAGTCTTTGAACGATCAAACGATCATGTAATGGACGAAGACTCATAGTCTGCATTTCCTTTTTTATTAATTAATAAACACGATAAATAAAAACAGTTGGCCCAATCTCCCTACAAACTCAAACTAGAAATCAGAAACTAAGCATTTGCTCAAGCTTTGCCAAGCATTTGCACAAGTTGTGATGGCCCTCTTATAAAAGTTGCCTTTTAAAAGAAAAGCCTAGTAAAGAAAGATCCTAGGATACGAATCCTAAATATCTCCCGAGCCTATAAAGAGCAGACACTTTTAAAAATCAGCCTATTAAAATTTATTAATAAAACCGATCCTTAGAACTCCTACTTTTACGCAGAGACTAGTAAGCACCATAGGAAGAGTAGTCAAGTTCAAGGAAAAGAAAAAAAAGAATTTTTCCCCAGCTTTAAAAAGCTTAAAGGATAATAGGTAGTTAGTAAGGGGGTTTGGAAGAACCATCAAATACTCGACCAATTCACTATCTTGATCTTTTTAATCCCTAATGTTGTATGTTTTCTGGTCGGATAAGGTTTTTTATACCAACACCCTAACCCTGAAAGGAGAGTTTTAGTATGTTGAGAGTATTTGATCATGAACGTGTTTATGGAGAAAGCGCCAAACCACTGCGAGGAAGGACTGGGAATCACTCTAACTTAATAAAGTGCATAACCCGTTGTAACAGATTCCTACAAGGGCATTTCGCTTACCGAAATGGAAGGCCAACAGCCTTGGCATTACGATCCTTAGACATTCTCAATTCCGCGATAAGCGAAAGGAATGCGCGACAAACATTTCTTCAATGGATCGAGGAACAAGATGAAAAAGGAATTGATGTGGGACAAGCTCTTAGAAGCCTTGCCACTACGGATCCTCAAGAAAAACATGGATTGACCACTTAAGGTTCGGATACCGACAATCTTAAGTGGGGGCGATCGGATCACCCTCACTTTTTTAAAACTTCTACATGCCTCCTACGTACGTATATCAACACAGAAACATAAATGTACCGAAGTAAAAAATTATAAATTACAAGATTCCACGATACTATTAGCACATTGTTTTTCATCTAGTGCCTGAGAGCTACTCTCAAACTTTTTAAACTTCATACCTAACTTATCCATTAGACTTTGATCTTCTTCACTCTCTGGATTAGGAGTGGTTAATAACTTATCTCCTGCAAAGATTGAATTAGCTCCTGCGATAAAACAAAGAGCCTGTAACTCCTCTGTCATAGATAAACGCCCTGCTGAAAGTCTAACATAACTCTTAGGCATAATGATCCTAGCCGTAGCAACTGTTCTTACAAAATCTAGCGGATCAACGTCTCCTTGTTCCGCTAATGGAGTCCCCTCTACTTTTACCAATAAATTTATCGGCACACTTTCTGGATGCGGATCTTGACTAGCAAGCTCCTTCAAAAGGCCCACTCTATCGTCTAAAGATTCCCCCATCCCTAAAATGCCGCCACAACAAACAGTCATTCCCGACCGCCTTACATTCCGTAAAGTATTCAAACGATCTTCATAGGTCCTAGTACTAATAATCTCTTTATAAAACTCAGGAGAAGTATCTAAATTATGGTTATAAGCATGACACCCAGCTTCTTTTAATCTACTAGCCTGCTCCTCTGACACCATCCCAAGAGTACAACAAACCTCTAAACCCATTCCTGAAACTTCTCTAACAATGTCGAGAACGCCGTCAAACTGCTTACCATCCTTAACCTGTCTCCAAGCAGCCCCCATACAGAACCTAGAAGAGCCATCTTCCTTCGCCTTTATCGCATGAGCTCTAACATCTTCGATATCCAATAAACCATGAGAATCTACCTTCGTTGCATAATGTGCACTCTGAGGACAATACTTACAGTTCTCAGGACAACCTCCAGTTTTAATGGACAGCAAGGTTGAGCGTTGTACTTCTAAAGGGTTAAAATTCTCACGATGAAGTGACTGCGCCCTAAAAATCAATTCAGGGAATGGCAATTCGTATATGGCTTTTATTTCTGTATGAGTCCAATCGTGTTTTAAGATATTCATATCGCTGTACAATTTACTTTGCAATTTAAGGTTGATCAATACCGAGTGTATATTTTCAAAGCCGTAGTGACTAAGCTTGTGGGCTAATTAACACGCATTATGCTATGTTAATAAATTAAAGTCTAATTTATCTGTTATATAATAAACTCTAGGAATCAAGGCCATTCTCTAAAGGCTTATTTAATATTGGGCCTCTTGAAGGGGTCGTTGGGAATGAAGGAATCGATGGTAAAAATTCTGGGCACTTATGAATACAATAATCTTTAACACAGCCATATATGCACTCTAATCTCTTATCTTCTACTAATTCACACTCCTCATCGCACAAACTAGCCTTCCTTTCCCTACATTCCGTGCATTGCGTATCCTCAACCTCCGCAAAAACTGGCATTGAGATTAATAGAAGAACTACTACTAGGTAAATATTTTTCATTGATAAAATCCCATGCTCACTAATAATCTACCATATATAATCTTAAAATATGCCTCCACCTTAAACGGAATAATTGGATCAAACAATAAGCAAAGACTTATCATATCCAATGAGCTAGATCATAAAAGAGTTATGGAGATTCGCTCCCAAGTTGATGCAATAATAATAGGCGCAGGCACATTAGTTAAAGACAACCCAGAACTTACACTTAGAGATGAAACCTTAATTAAACAAAGAATAGCCCTTGGCTTAAAAGCACAACCCCTAAGAATCATATTAGCAAATAGAGAAATAAAGGATAAAGGCTTAAACCTATTTAGAAAAGAAACGTCTGAGACTATCTTATTTTCAAATGCCCATGATCCCATGATCCCTTCCCATGTAAAACAAATTCAATATACGAGCTCACACTCCCATCTACTAAATGCCATCACTATTCTAAGTGCTTCTGGAGTTAAAAAAGTCCTAATTGAAGGCGGGGCGAACATACTTGCAGAAGCCATATCCCTAGGAATAGCTAGCGAACTACGCATTCTTTATAGTCCAAAATATCCAAAACAAGGAATAAAAATCCCTATACTAGATCGCACCAACTTTAATATTATAGAAAAAAAAGTAGAGCGCTTAGGAAATCAATTTGCTCTACACTTCAAGCTCACTCCAAAAGCTATAGACCCATCTCATGCTCAATAGCTTCTTGAACGCCAGTTTTTTGCCTAATGATTAACTCGTAATAGTAGTCAATATCATCGACGCCCATATTGGCGATATAAGCTGTGACGCTTAATACTAAGTCGTAATTGACAAGGCTTAGCTTAGCTCCGATTAAAGTATCTGCTACTGAAAGAGCCGTACAGAAAAAAGCAGAACTATCGACAAGTGGAACAGCTAATACATTCACTCCCATGTAGAGAGTAGTTTCTGGGGGACGACCAAGCCCTTCTAAAGTCAGCTCTAAATCTTCATCTTCTGACAATGGGATAAGCCATTGAGCTAAATCGTTGGAACGTTGTTGAAGACACTCCTCGGGATCAAATCCACGTCGCAACATAAACTCTTCGACTATTCGAGTAGGGTCCTTACCTCCAGTAATCTTTCTGATTCTAGTTGGAACGATTTTTTTAACTTTGCCCATTTTGCCTGAAATTAAACATTAATGCTCTACTTTAGATTTAGAAAGAGTACATTAAGATTCTTAATGGGTCACTCTAAATCACTTAAACTACAGATAGCTCAAAAGACAGATTAAAATAGTACCTTATTGATACTTTTTTTCATAGTAAAAAGTCACCCTATGAAAAAAAGTCAGACCGATATATCTAATCTTCGTATCTAAAATGAGGAATATTAAACAAATGAATGTACAGGCAATGAGTCAAGATTTAAGCATTATTAGCATTATCGCAAGCATCCTATTTGGCCTTATCATTGGTAGCTTCCAAAATGCCGTTATCTATAGAGTCCCAAACAAAATCCCACTTACCAAACCAAAAAGGTCTATCTGCACAAGTTGCAAGTCTCAAATTAAGTCCTTTGACAACATACCTGTCATCTCTTGGTTAATCCTTGGTGGGAAATGTAGGAATTGCCAACAAAGAATCTCAGCTCTTTATCCTGCAATAGAACTTCTAAATGCCTTAATGTGCCTACTCGCCATAACTCATTGGGGTCTAAACCCTACAGGAATTCTGGTTTTTTTCTTACTTAGCACAATGCTAACTCTCAGTATCATTGATCTTCAACACATGATCTTACCAGATGTTATCAACAAACCTGGAATAATTTTTGGTCTTGGAGTTGGAATGCTAAACTCCTATTACTCCGTACTCGATCTACCTTTTTCTCAATCTATTGAAGCCTCCTTAATTGGACTAGCTCTCGGATATGGAATTCTATATGCAGTAGCATGGAGTTACTTTCAACTCTCTAAAGTAGAAGGACTAGGACATGGAGACATCAAGTTCATGGCTTTCATAGGGGCACTTCTTGGACCTATGCCTATTATACCAACGCTAATTACTGGCTCACTTTTAGGGGTTTGCTTTGCGAGTATTGGGCTTATTTTCAAAAAAATAAAATTCAGAACAGAACTTCCATTTGGCCCTTGGCTAGCACTTGCGGTCGCTCTATACATTTTTGGTTTTGACTCAACTGAGTACACTACGGCACTTATAAACAATTACTTATTAGGCCCAATGACAAGATAAATAATGGGCAACTCCAAAACATCCAACTCCACTACTAGTAGTGTAAAATTCGAAGGCTTAAAAAGCAACTCACCTAGAATGGCTCCCCTATTTAGTGCCATTGAACGAATTGCAGGATTTAAGACCACAGTTTTATTGGTTGGAGAATCTGGAACGGGTAAAGAGTTATTTGCAAGAAGTATTCATAACAACTCAGATAGATCAAATAAACCTTTTGTCGCGATAAACTGCGGAGCTCTGCCTGAACACCTTATCGAATCGGAACTTTTCGGCCACCAAAAAGGCGCTTTTACTGATGCTACTAAGGATAAAAAGGGATTGCTAGAAGAAGCTTCTGGTGGAACTGTCTTCCTTGATGAGATAGGAGAACTCCCTGTTCACCTACAAGCAAAACTACTAAGGGTTTTACAAGATTCAAATGTTAGACCAGTAGGTGGTGAAGTACATATAAAGGTAGATATTAGAGTAATCGCGGCAACTCTAAGAGACTTAGAACAAGATGCTATTGAAGGTAGATTTAGGGACGACTTACTATATCGACTAAACGTTGTAACACTAAATATTCCACCACTTAGAAGCAGAAAGGAAGACATAAGAGATCTCTGCACATTTCTGATAAAAAAATTGGCTAAAAAACTAAACCTAAAGCCACTTGCACTAAGCTCAGATACATTAGAATTACTGAGTAAGTATGACTGGCCAGGCAATATCAGAGAACTTGAAAACTACATAGAAAGAGCGATGATTTTATGTGATCAAAAAGAAATCAAGATCTCGGACTTTCCTGAAAAGATCACTTCAAAAGTCGCGATTTCACCTCTTGCTACACAGAAAGACTTTGGCGATAATCTATCTATTAAATATCACTCCAAAAACTTGGAAATTGAATTAATCAAACAAGCTCTCAGTCAAACGAATGGAAACAAAACCCATTCAGCAAAGCTCCTAGAGATTAGCCATAGAACACTGCTATACAAGATAAAAGAATACGAACTAGATGAGAAAAATGAATAACATTAAACTGACAATTTCCTTTCTACTAATATCTACTCTTCTAGTCTCTTCTCAGGCTCAAGATATATTCAGCTGGACGGACAAAGATGGGAAGGTTCACTACTCAAACGAAGCAAAAGATCTAGATGCTAAGTCAGTAGAACTACCTAATACAGAACGATATAACTCAGATCAAAGAATTAAAGACTATAAAAAAGAAACTGCGAGGACTTGTCTCAACAAGGGGGGTATTCAGTGTAGCCTAGGCGCAGATACAGATGGAAGCGTTATTTGTTCTGACAATAGTAAAGACTCAGAGGAAAGCTTTGAAGCTTCCTGCTCCGAAGTTAAACTATTAGCCGATTTAAAAAAGACTAAAAAAAGACTTTCCAAGCAACTACTAAGAATCCCCTTAGATGCCACTGTTAGAAATCAAAGTAGCCAAGAAGCAATTGGTGTAGATGTTAAAGTTAAACTTCCTAAAACACCAAATGCTGACGAATTTTTTGATTTAAAGCTAGAAGGACCTACAACTATTCCAGCTTTTGGAGTTGCTGAATATTCCTATTCAGGCAAACTTTTTGACGATAGAATAGTAATAAAAGGCGTAATTTCAGTAGATTGCGATAACTGCTTAAAAGCGAAGACGATGGAACATTCAAAAGAAATCCCACTAGAATTCAGACCTTAAACCATCTAAAGAGATGGAATTCACTAGATAACAATCTAAACTTGACTTCAATTTTCAGCATGGCATTCTAATCACATGAATATTCAAGACCGAGCCAAAGAACTTATACAAACTCAAATAGATGCTCTTAACAAACTAGTTGTTAACGCATCCTATGAAAATGCTGTTGATGAGATTCTAAAAAATAAAGGTAAGGTAGTTACAACCGGTATTGGTAAGGCTGGCTACATTGCAAGAAAATCAGCTTCCACTTTTTGCACCACTGGCACACCCTCAGTATTCCTACACCCAGGCGACGCCTCTCATGGAGACGTGGGAATGTTATCTCCCTACGACCTTGTCCTAGCTTTCTCTAATAGCGGTAAGAATAGAGAGGTGCTTGAGACTGTTGAGTTCGCTAAAAAAATGGGAGCGCACACTGTAGTTTCAATCACAAGATCCAAAAGCAGCCCTCTTGGGCAACTAAGTGATGTAGTAATAGAACTAGGAGAAATCAAAGAATCCTGCCCAATAGGATTCACACCAACCTCCAGCACCAGCGTAATGCTCGTAATCGCCGACACCCTAGCCCTACTAAGCATGGAAAAAAGAGGCTTTTCTGCAGAAGATTTTTCTTTAAGGCATCATGGGGGATATTTAGGAGTAAAGGCTCGACAGGTGGAGAAGTAAACTGATCAAAAACTAAAACTAGACAACGTGCCAAATATAACCTATAATTTTGGCATATGTACCATAGACTAACTAACCTATCGAATTCTCAATCTTTTTTTCTCTTTGGAGCAAGAGGCACGGGCAAATCTGAACTATTGAAGCAACATTTTTCTGCCGAGGAGTCCATATATATTGATCTTTTAGACCCTGAACTAGCACTCCGACTCTCAGCCTATCCAAATGAACTCTTGGGACTAATAGAACCTCATCAAAATAAAAAAAAATGGGTGATAATTGATGAAATTCAAAAAGCTCCACAGCTTCTAGAACTAGTTCATAAGAATATCAGCGATAAATCTTTTAAGTTCGCACTTACCGGTTCTAGTGCAAGGAAGCTAAAAAGAGGCTCATCAAACCTACTAGCTGGAAGGGCTGTACTATTTAATTTATTTCCACTAACTCATAAAGAATTAGGAGATGATTTTAACCTAGAAGAAACTCTAGCATTGGGCTCCCTTCCCGAATTGTATAGTCTAAGCTCTGAACTGGAGAAAAAAAGATACTTAAAAGCCTACGCACAAGTTTACTTAAAAGAGGAGATACAAGAGGAACAGATTGTAAGAAACCTTCCACCATTTAAACGCTTCTTAGATATAGTCGGTACTTATAACACTGAAATAATAAACTACTCCAATATCGCAAGAGACATAAGCACAGATCCAAAGACAGTAACGCGATACTATGAAATCCTGGAAGATACCTTACTTGGATTCTTCCTTCCATCACATGAAACATCAATTAGAAGACAGCAGAAAAAATCAAAAAAGTTCTATTTCTTTGATACAGGCATCGCTAGAGTACTTTCCCAAAAAATAGATACTCCTCTAAAAGATAAAACTTTTGACTATGGTCAGCTATTCGAGAGTTTTATTGTAAACGAGATACATAGGCTACTTACTTATAAAGAAGAGCAATTTAACTTGTCATTTATTCGCGTATCAGAAACACAAGAAATAGACCTAATTATTCAAAAATCAAATGGAGACCTTTTCCTTTGCGAAATTAAATCTACAAATAAGATAGATGAAAGATCTGCCAAATCCCTAAATCATTTAAAAACTAGCTTCCAGAACCCTAAACTTCGAATAATTTCCAGAGATCCATCCCCACATAAATTTGGCGATGCCTTAGCCATTCACTGGAAGGAGGCTATAAGCGAGATTTGTTCTTAACTACCCTCTGCCCGAACTTCGCTAGGATCAGCAATACTACTGGATAAATCAACCATTCTAAAAAAGAAGTGTCTAAAAATTCGAAAAGTACATATTCATTTAAATCTTGAGCGATTCCTAAGTATAGAATTAATGCACTGATCGCTAATGCTATCAAAGAAAACACAAGTTGTTTTCCCACTAATCCAATCTGCTCTCTTTCGCCATTTAATATTCGTAACTTTACCCAAGCCCAAGCCATTAAAGTGAACAATAAGACGGGAAGGATTGCCCATATAATTAAATACTTTGTCATTATAAATACTCTTATGCCCTTTTATGGTCTTAATTTAACAAAGAAACTATACCAGATCTAAAAATTCTAAGTATCCTAAAAACAGAGTCCAGCTCTCCGTTGTCGCCTTTAACACTCCTACCCTCTATCGCTAATCTAATCCATGGATCATTCCAAAGACTAATAAGTGTTCTTTCAAGCTTTAATACATAAACCCAAAAAATCTCCGGCTTACTCCGCCGTATAGAGTCAAATAGGTAGTAGTCATACAAGGAAGCAAATTGTACTAGTTCTAAATACGCCTTATTTAAAGCATTGTGGGAGGCAGGCACAGTATGCAAGGAGGACTTAATCGCACTTTCATGAAACTCGACTTCACCTACCCTTTGCCAAAAATAGAAATCGATGATTCGCTCAAACTCGGAAAAAATCCATATAGGATTGTCTCTACTAGGATAATCTTTAATTAAATGTTCCTCCTCGAATTCCGGATCACTCAATTTAGACAAATATACTAATTTCTTTTCTTTGATAGAGAGTGTTTCACTTACCTTACTTAAGCTATCCATTTTTGCAATGGATTCATAAGCTGGAGCAAATTCTAAGTTCCTATACCCTTCCCCCGCAACCCTTAACAAAACATCATCTACGATGTCACTTTTAGATAGGAAACCATAAGCTCCGCCATCTCCTGCATCTATCATTGATTTAAAAACTTCACCATGATTGATAGTAGCATTTACATACACCCCTCGACCTATAAAATACTCTTTAGTTGCATCAGACTTTAAATATGTAAATAAATCTCTTGCTACTTCCTCTGGGCCAATATCTATGTTGTGACGCTTCAAATAGAAACTTAACTTGATTGAAGCATGAGAACCAAAAACTAGCTCATCATACTCTCTTATAATTTCAGGAAGAATCAAAGTAGAGCTAAATGGGCCGTCTTTCTCGACAATTTCAAACTTAGTCAAATAATTCTTAACTGCGAGCGATATCTCACTAACTATTTCAAAAAACACTTCTACCTACCTCTCGATACTGCATCTAACATTAACTTTCTTTCAGGTTTTCTAAGGGGAAGTACTGATAGAAAATCTACCTGACTAAGGCCAATTGAAGATATAATATATGCCCAAAGCCCTAGGCGAAGCCCCAACTGCTGAATAAAGTTCTGATACCTTTCTACAGCTTCTAATTGAATTTGAGGCACA
Organism: uncultured Bdellovibrionales bacterium; assembly: GCA_964353175.1. GTDB lineage: Bacteria > Bdellovibrionota_C > UBA2361 > SZUA-149 > DAOLCO01 > JAIYCX01. The sequence goes on from CAYGUX010000004.1 coordinate 10,926, forward strand.
GATAATGACTGTGCTAAAACACCGTATTCATTCGCAAGGGATATTGATTTAAAGGGTTCAGGCTCCGATGCAAACTTACCAATTTCAAAGACTCTTCGTCCCAATGAAACATTTAGCATATATTTATTATCTATAGTTTCCTTAACATAAGTTAGAGTATCGGCTTCAAAATCAAACCCTAACCTAAAACTAAATCTAAGCCCCCTCAAAATCCTAACCGGATCATCTCTAAAACTAAGAGAATGGAGTATTTTAATTTTTCTATCTCTAAGGTCACTAAGACCGTCCACAATATCGACTACAATAAATTCCCCTCCAGAGCTTAACTTCAAAGCTAAAGAGTTAATTGAAAAGTCTCTTCGATTAATATCTGTCTCAAAAGTACCAAAAGAAACCTTTGCCTTATCTCCAGGAGATAGGAACTCTTCTTTCCTAGTGAAAACTAAATCAATCTCAATCTGTTCTTCCTCCGCAGACACCAGAACCTTTGCAGTTAAATAATCAGTTACATCCTGAGTGACCTCTACTTTAGAAAAATGCTGTTTCAGTTTTTCTAAAATTACAGGAAAAGCACGTACAGGCTCTGACGCTATAAGAATATCAATATCTATAGTTGGCCTTAAAAGAAGCATATCCCTTACAGCACCACCGATAAGATAACATTGAATATCTACAGATTGCAGGATAACATCGATGATCGATCTTCCTAATTTGGGAAGCATCTCTAAGTGTTTTATCGAAAGGTTTTGTTCCATAGTAACAACAAAAGGCTGAATTCTTAATTAATGCCCTAGTCTGTCTTTCTTAAGCAAATATCCTCTAATGCCCTCGAAGATACCTTCAGCAATTAAGCGTTGATACCTAGGATCGGCGAGACGACGACCTTCTATTGGATGATCTATAAAAGACACCTCCACTAAAGCACAGGGCATATGAGCTCCTACCAATACAAAAAATGGTGCCTTTTTTACTTTAAGATTCCTAATGCTATCAAAACTAGTAGATAGGGAGCCATAGACTCCATCCTGAACAAGATGTGCCAAGGAAATTGAATCATCTAGTTTAATACCTTGTATGAAATCACTAACTATAAATCCAACGGAGTCCGTCTCACCTATAGAGGTAAAGTTCTCTCTTTCTGCTAACTTCAAAGAGCTTTTTTCATCGGTATTATCCAAATAATATGTTTCTACCCCTCTACCTGTCTTATATTCGCTCGCATTAGCATGGATAGATAAAAACAACTCAGCATTTGCCTCATTCGCGATTCTTGTACGCTCAGCAAGTGAGACTGTCTCATCTCCTTTCCTCGTCATAACAACTCTCAACCTACGATCCTTTTGCAATAACTCACTTAGTAGATGGGAGATCCTCAATACTATATCTTTCTCTAGGATGTCCCCTGGACCTTTTGCTCCCTCCTCTGCCCCACCATGGCCAGGATCGATAGCAACAACTGGATACTTAGATAATAGATCTGATACTTCACCATCATGCTCCTGAACCTCAGTAACCATCGGAGCAGTCTGTTCTAGCAACCTTTTCGCGTGCTCCGCACTATCTGATGTGGGATAATACTCTAATAACAATTTAGCGTATTTAATCTTCTCTGCTTCATTTCGACCATTGTCTGCTAATCTTGTTAAGCCAAGCAAAGCATCGTCTGCCAACTCACTATCAGAGTAGTTATTATATACTCTAAGGAAGTCTTTTTGCGCCTCTTGAAGTACGAAAGAATCGGATAATTTCCTACCTAACTGCTCTGCAACTCTTCCCTTTAAGTAAAGAATAGGAGCTTGAATTTTCTGCCCTTCAGTATGATTTGATAACTCAATTAATTTGGCCCTTAACTCTCGCCATAGAATAACATCAGAAACAAATGGATCATTAATAGTAAGCTCACGATATTCCGCTCTCAAATGAGAATACCTCTTGTCGTTACTAGTCTCTTCCGCACTTGCATCTACGCATACGAATACAAGAAAAAAAAAGCTGTAAAAAAAAAGTCCTAGGTATTTACACTTCATTAATTATATTAACTCTTGATTTAATTTTATAAAGAACGTTTAAGGCATCTAGAGGGCTTAAAGTATCCAAATCCAAACTTCTAAAAAAATCTAATAATTCCTTAACTTGGGGAGTTTCTAGCCTACCTACTTCTTCTACGGGATTGGGCATTTCCCAATGTTTTCCGATTAAAGATTCCGCATACTCAACAACCTCATCCGGTATTCCAGCCAACTTTGCCACATGCAAACCATAACTACCAGAGCCTTTTTTTTGCTCGATTCGATGAGAGAACTTTAAGCCTGCCCTAGTTTCAACTATTCCTGCAGACAATGAGAATGCGTTCTCAGACTCATCAGGCATAGAGGTTAATTCAAAGAAGTGGGTCGCGAAAATCGTTCTACACTGATTCACATTTAGCAATCTTTCAGCTATTGCACTCGCTATCGCCAATCCATCAGTAGTAGAGGTTCCTCTACCAACTTCATCTATTAACACTAAAGATCTCTTAGTCGCCTCATTTATAATAGCTGATGCTTCCTTCATTTCCACCATAAAAGTAGAATCCCCTCGACTAAGGGCATCATTAGCTCCAATTCTAGTGAAAATCTTATCCGCAATACCGATTAAAGCTTCCTCTGCGGGAACATAAGAGCCAATCTGCGCTAATATCTGAATAATGCCCACCTGCCTTAGGTAAGTTGATTTACCACCCATATTAGGCCCAGTAAGTACAGCAAATCGTTTCCCCTCTCTACCTAAAAATACATCATTAGGAATAAAATCAGATCTTCCAATTACTGACTCAACCACAGGGTGTCTTGCATTTTTAACGACTGATATCGGTTCTTCTGACAGCTCAGGCTTAATATAATTACCATTTCTAGCGATCAAACTAAGTGAGCAAAAAATATCTAACTTAGCCAAAGAAACGCTTAATGCCCGAAACACATACACATAAGGCTGAAGAGTCTCTTTTAATATCTTTAGTAAATGTAATTCTAACTGACGATATTTAACTTCAGCTGAGTTTATTTCAACCTCTAAATCGGATAGTTCCTTTGTAGAATATCTCTCAACATTTGTTAATGTTTGCCGCCGAACATAATGAGAAGGAGCATTTTTAGCCTGGCCCTTAGATATCTCTATGAAAAAACCAAATACAGAGTTGTGTTTGACTCTCAATGTGCCAATCCCAGAACTAGCTCTTTCCCTTTGCTCAAGCTCATTAAGTAACGACTGAATATCATTTTTTAAAGATCTTAATCGATCCAATTCAGTATTGAAGCCTTCTATAAACAAATCGCTGTCGCCTATCTTACTAGGCAAGACTTCCAATAAACTTTGATTCAAGCAATTTTCGGCTTCCGCCACTTTGTAAAAACTTTCCTTGATCTGACTCCACATACCAGAAGAAAAGGAATCTAATAATATCAATAAACTAGGCACAACACCTAACGTATCTCTTAACTGTCCCAACTCATAAGGACTAATTCTTCCATTCATCAGACGAATAGATAAACGATCCAAGTCCCTCACTCCGCCAAGAGCATCTCGTAAATTATCTATTAACACACCTGACCCCAAAAGATCAGATATGGCGTTTTGCCTTTCCTTGATTTTCTCAATATTAATCAAAGGAGAGAGAATCCACTCGTACAACAACCTACCTCCTGCGGCTGTTTTAGTTTTATCAATAACCCCCAATAATGAATCCTTCTTACTTCCATCCAAAGTGGACTCACACAACTCCAAGTTCCTTCGAGTAGAAGCGTCCAAGACCGTTTGAGTAGTAGTAGAATCATCGATATGGATGCTAGAGACCAGTACCTTAGTTGATACGGCCAATGCCTGTACGTATGAAAGCAGAATGTCTATGGAAAATTTAGCGACATGGTCGCTAATAGAAGCAAATGTTTTTTGCGCTTCCACTTCAAACGCTAAAGAAGAAAATTCTAAGTTCACTTCAGTAACCAATACCAATCTAGTCTTAGTTATTGAAACAAACTCTTTTAGGACATCTTTAAATTGAGTAAGGTCGGACTCTTTATAATCCTTTTCACTAACAATAATTTCCTTAGGAACATATCTAAATAGGAAGGCTTCAAAATCCCTACTTACCGATGGTCGGCAAACGAGTATTTTCCCCGTTGAAACATCAAAGAAAGATAATGCCAGTTCATTCCCTACAAATGATACTCCAGCGACATAACTAAAAGACTTCTCATCCAATCCTTCGTTATCAAACCTAACGGCTGGTGTAATAATTCTTGTAACATCCCTTTTAACAGGACCCTTGCTTGCACTAGCCTCTTCGACCTGCTCAACCAATACGCAAGAATATCCTGCGTTAAGGAGTTTCGGGATATAATTCTCTAGTGCATGGATTGGCACTCCACACATTGGGATTGGATTCTCTTTGTCTTTATCTCTAGAAGTAAGGCGAATAGATAGGCACTCTGAGACCGTACTCGCATCTTCAAAAAATACTTCAAAAAAATCTCCAACTTGAAAAAGTAAAAGATGCTCAGGGTATTGTTCCTTAACTTCGACGTACTGACGAAGCATTGGAGCTAATTGCGCTTTTTCAGGAGAAAGTATGGTTTGCTTAGGTTTACTGAGAGGAGAAATGCTATCTACAGGATCTTTCTCTAATAACTCAGAGAATAATGAATATTGATGTTGAACACTCATGATTCCCTACAAGAGTTACTAAGAGATAAAAATTCCGATAAGGGAAAAGGGAATTTGAAATAAGGAGAGAGGGGTAAGCCCTCTCTCCTACTAAAGCAAGAACTAGTCGTCTTTAGTTTTATTAAAGGACTGTTGAAGAAGATCTCCAAAAGTTGCTCCGGATGTTCCCTGATCTGAGAACTGAGCATACTCTTCTTTATCTTGTCTCTTCTTACCTTGCTGAGTTGTAAGGCTGATTCTTCTTTCAGCTCTATCAACACTCAAGACTTCCGCTTCAAGTTCAGTACCTACAGAGAACTTATCCTTGATGTTTTCTCCTCTATCAAGTCCAAGCTGAGAAACGTGAACCAAGCCTTCAACACCTTCCTCAAGTTCCATAAAGACACCAAAATCAGTAACACTTGTGATCTTACCTTTGATTTTAGCTCCTTGTGGATACCAATGTGGAACAGATTCCCAAATATCTGGAGTAAGCTGTTTAATACCTAAACTTAATCTTTCATTTTCAGGATCTATGTCGATAACAACTGCTTCGATATCATCTCCCTTCTTGTAGATATCCTTAACTTCCTTAGGATCCTTAACTTTCTTAGTCCAAGAGAAGTCTGAGATATGGATCAATCCATCAATATCATCCTTAACATTGATAAAGACACCAAAATCAGTAACAGATCTAACCTTACCGTTTACCTTAGTTCCAATTGGGAATTCTCTTTGTATTTCTTCCCAAGGATTCTTAGTAAGTTGTTTTAGTCCTAAACTAATTCTTTGATTCTCAGCACTAACTTCCAAGACAACTGCTTCTACTTCCTGGCCGATTGCTAAAACTTTTGATGGATGAGGAATTTTCCTGCTCCAGCTCATTTCAGAAACGTGAATCAATCCTTCGATACCTTCATCAAGTCTGACGAAAGCTCCATAATCTGTAATTGAAACTACTTTTCCTGAGATATTTGTCCCGGAAACATATCTAGTTTCAACTTTGCCCCATGGATTATCAACTAATTGTTTCATTCCAAGACTAACTCTTTCCTGATCTCTGTCATATTTAAGGATTACGACCGGAACAGTTTGTCCTACTGATAATATTTCACTTGGGTGATTAACTCTTCCCCATGACATATCTGTAATATGAAGAAGTCCGTCGATACCACCTAAATCAATGAAAGCTCCGTAGTCAGTAACGTTCTTAACGATACCTTCCATGACCACGCCTTCAGAGATCTGACTAATTGTATCTTTCTTAAGTGCTTTTCTCTCAGCTTCTAATACAGCTCTTCTAGATAGAACGATATTTCCTCTTTCTCTGCTAAACTTAAGAATTTTAAAGTCTAAAGTTTCGCCGACAAACTTATCTAAATATCTTTGAGGTCTGATATCAACTTGAGAACCAGGTAAGAATGCTGGTACACCAACATCAATTTGAAGTCCGCCCTTAACTTTCTGAACGACTTTTCCTGGTATTAATTTATCTTCTTTATGAGTTTTCTCTAACAAGTTCCAAACTTTTAGTTGCTCAGCTCTATCCTTAGATAGAACGACTTCTCCAGACTCATTCTCCGAAGTCAACAATAATACCTCTACGGTATCACCGACACTTACTTGAGTTCTGCCATTTTCATCGGCAAATTGAGAGATAGGGATATGGCCTTCTGACTTAAATCCGATATCAACTAATACATAGTCTCTACCTATTTCGGTAACCTTACCGAATACGATTTCACCTGGCTTTACAGAGTCAAAGTCCTTACTGATTAAGGCTTCAAATTCTGGATCAATTACGGTTCCAGATAATGCTACTGTTTCTTGTTTTCTTGATGGAGCTGACGCTACTGTTTCTTGGTTCATTGTTTAGATGTTCATAAATACCTGGAAGTTATTAAATATACTAGTGAGGCAAAGTTCAGACTCTCCAGAAAAAGTCTTACTCCAAAATTCCTAAACACTAGGGTCTAATTACAAAATCTCTAGAGGATCAAAGTCTCTCAGAGAAGTTAGTAAAAATCTGTCCTACCACATCCACAACCGTTTTGTTGTCAGTCAATATAACTTCCGCTCCTTCAGCCACCTTTAAAGGTCCAAATTCTCTATTAGAATCAGCCTCATCCCTCAACCTTATACTTTCCACAAGTTGTTCAAAAGTGATCTTGGACCCTCTCTTCTTTTCGTCCAACAATCTCCTTCTCGCTCTTTCCTCAATTGTTGCATCAAGAAAAAACTTGTACTGAGCCTCAGGGAAAACTACTGTCCCTGCATCTCTGCCCTCTAAGACGATACCCTTTTTCCTATTCGCAACTTCATCTTCCGAAGCGCTATAGCATTGAGCAAAGTTCTGCTGCACCTTAGTTAACTTTTCCCTAACTTTTTCAATCGCTCCTACCCTACTTGCACCATCCCCGACTTCCGCCGAAAGTAGCGCCACTTCATCCAATAAACGATTATTTAAGGTAATTCGGGTGCGAAAATCGCCTTTATCGAGGATAAAGTCAAATTTCAGGTGCTCCATTAAGGACTCTACTTCATCCTTTTCAAAGGATGATCCCGCTCGAATGACTTCAAATGCTAAGGCTCGATAAAGAAGACCTGAGTTTAAATGAATAAATTTAGCCACTTGCGCCAACTTCTTAGCCACAGTGGACTTCCCTGAACCAGCAAAACCATCAATTGTGACTATAATTAAGGGTTCCATAACTAAAAAGCCTCAAATCCATCAACAAACTGGGGGAAGGAGGTCTCCACCACCTCCTGATTAAATTGTCCCAATTCACCATTCACCAAATACTCCATAATTGCCCCACTCATTTCCACGCGGTGATCACCAGTATTTTGCCAATGAGAAACTAACTCCTCCTGTTTTTTAAGTCGGCTAGAGCTCTCCCCATAAATATCAATGCCGTCCTCATACTCCTCAAACCGCACTCCATAAGTTTTCAAAATCGCACAAGTCATAGAAAGTCTGTCACTTTCCTTGACTCTCAACTCTTCTGCGCCCCTAATTCTAGTTGTCCCATCAATGAAGGATGCTAAAACGGAAATAATAGGTATTTCATCAACCATCTTAGAAACCTCCACCCTATCTAATTCCAAAGGCCTTAACTTAGATGACCTAACTAATAAGTCCGCCACAGGCTCACATGCGATAGTACGTTTGTTTGTGAAGATAATCTCAGCGCCATATTCAATCAACATGGTTAAGCAACGATTCCTAGTCTCATTAACACCGACCCCCCGAATCAAGACTTCGCCACTTTTAGCCAATAAGGCTGCAACAACATAAAACATCGAGGCTGAGATATCGCCTGGCACCTCTATATTAATTGGTTTTAACTCCCTAGACTTACTACCGTCTAAAGCAACCAAAAATCCTTGAGAATTTTGATCTCTAGTGAACTCAACTCCCATCGCCTCTAACATTAACTCTGTATGATCCCTTGATAAGACTGGTTCCACAACTTGAGTTTTTCCATCCGCAAATAGTCCTGCCAACAAAATAGCACTTTTAACTTGAGCACTAGCCTTTTCAAGCTTAAATAAACCTCCCTTCAAGCTACCTCCATTTACGGTTAGAGGTAATTTCTCAGATGTAAAATTTGCTCCCATCTGCCCTAAAGGCTCTGTAACTCTTTTAAATGGTCTCTTTGATAAACTATGATCACCGACTAAGGTTGAAGGAAAACGACATGAAGATAATATACCTAGAATCAACCTAGCTGTAGTACCTGAGTTTCCACAATCTAGCTCTGCTAAACAAGGACGCAAACCAGCAATTCCTTTTCCCTCAATAGAGATATGGCAATCAATACCACTCTCATTTAAGTTGCAATTAGAAACCCCCTCTGTCTTGGCCATCTCTAACATTACTGGATTAAGCTCTAAATGAATCACCACTCCAAGTTGTTGAAAAATTCGTATCGTTGCAAAATTATCCCTACCTAAAACTTTAGTTGAGAACCTTGAAACCCCACTACCAATAGATCCAAACATTACGGCTCTATGAGTTACGGACTTATCACCCGGAATATTATCTATAATATTTTTTATTTTTACCATCATTACTACTCTTTAAATCCGCCTAATACTTTTACAAAAGTACACCGACTCTCTAACTCCTCTACGCAAGACTGAATCTCACTGCAATGAGTGGCTCCCTCTGCCTCGATATAAAAAACACATTCCCAGCTAATGTTCTGAGGCAATCTAGATTCTATCTTTCTTAAAGTGATCGATCTCTTGGCAAAGGGTTCAAGCACACTAGACAAAGCACCAGCCATATCTTTTATCGCACATACAATAACCGTTATATTCTCTTCCAACCTAGTTCCAGCTTCCTGACTATGTTCTAAAACAAAATACCTAAAAGTTTCAGGATTACTTAAAGGTATTCTTTCCACCAGAACGCCTAAGCCCAACTCTTCTGAAAAACTCGTGCCCAAAATCATTGCTTTAGTTTTATCAGACTTGATTTCAGAAAAAACTTCACCCAATGACCCATATGAACTAAGTAACTCCAAACGCACCCCAGGCATTGATGAGTTTAGCCAATTTGTTACCTTGCTTAAAGCAGGGGCAAATCCATAAACGACTTTTACTTCTTTTAAGTTCTCAGACTCAGAATACAATGAATAATCTTCAATTAAAGTAATCGAACTAAACACTCTTAGGGGTCTATGAATCAGCTCTTCCAATGATTCAGATACTATCCCCCCGCTACTTTTGGAAATTGGAACCATTGCAAATTGACTCAAACCATTCACCACCCTATCTAAGGAATCAGATACGTTAGCTGTTGACTTATAATTCTCAATAGGTCCAAATTGACTAATCATAGCACGGTGCGAAACACTTCCCCTATAATCAGGAAAACACACTTCAAATACTCCAACTATAGACCTAGACGCAGACAAGATAGATAGAAAAATTTGATTAATGCTCTTAGGGCTAAATCCTGCCTGAACACAAGCAGGCAACACCCTTTCAATTATCTCCTTCTCTCTTGATGGAATATAAGGATTAATTTTATCGCTGGCTTTAACTTCACGCACCTCCTTAGCAAGCGCCGCACGCTGACATAAAAGCTTAGCGATGGAATCATCAACAATGTCTATTTCAGTTCTAATCTTAGCTAAACGCTCACTCATCTTCTATGCCTCTGAAATTAAAGAGATTTCTATAAGGGCACCTAAAGGTAATTCGCTAACAGCCACAGTTTGCCTCGCAGGAGGCTTGTCAACGCTAACATAATTTTCATATATCGCATTTACAGCTTTAAAATCATTCATAGACTTTAAAAAAATAGTTGCCATCGTTACTTTTTCAAAACTACTTCCACTCGCCTTTAGAACCGCTGAGAGATTTTCTAGGACCTGCTTAGCTTGAGCTTCCACTCCCCCCTCAACCAGCTTATTAGACTGAGGATCAACTCCAACCTGACCACTACAAAAAATAAATCCATTTGAACGAACTGCGATACTATAAGGGCCAACTGGCTTAGGGGCATTGGGTACGTTATTTACAATATCCATAAATTCGCGAGTTTATTGATTAATAATTCCCTAGGATAGTACTATCATTGAATAAATCACGCAAAAAATAGCCTTATAATTTCGCAGCAGCATTGCCCTCCCTTTCTTTTTTCACAAAAATCCCCTAATAAGCTGTTAATTATGAGGGAAGTTTTTGTAATTTCTTTTTAATCTTTTGAAATTTTGGATTGAGTAGAAGAAACTTATGATCAAGATTAATGCTTGATTCTGTACTGCTTCGTGTGTTGCGAATGCAGGATTTGTTAGGTTTGCGGTTAACACCGCGGTTTTTTGAAAAGGTGAATACTATGTCATTTGGCCCTCCTATCGTAACTACCCCAAAGGCACTTGCTTTTGGGGAGTGGTTGTTCGTCATCGGCCCTCACGCAAAGGCCCCAAAAACGCTCGCTGAAACGCTGACCATCGCTCGAGAATCTGGATTCAATGGAATTGCTCTCGGTGGTTTTGGGGGAGAGGATCACGTCACTCCCGAACGTTACCCAGATCTATCGAGTCGTGATGATCTGCGCCTTCAATTAGCAGACTTTAAACTGGACGTGATGGCGCCTAACGTTTGGACCGACGATTTCAACTGGCTTGAGAGAGGAGGAGTACTGCGCTACGCTAACAGCCTCCGACCTTGGGCACAATTGGCAAAGGATATCGAAGTGCCCGGATTGCGCATAGACCTGAAATACGGTCCGGAAATCGGCGCCGAGGATCCAAAGGCAACAATGAAAAGGGCAGTGAACTTATGTCAGGAATGTGGAGCTGTCGGAAAAGAGTTCGACCTACCCATCCACCTGGAGTTGGAACCAGCCCACACGCTGGTGAACACCGCAGAAGGAGCAGAGGAACTGGGGGAACGAACTCGGGGCGACTACTTTGGGCTGATGGGTGACTGGTGTCACCTTAATGCGATTGCAATCGCCTCAGGGACAACGGTACTGGCCCTTATCTCCAAGCTGAGTCCCTACCTGACAGCACAGCACGCTGCGGACAACCTTGACGGCAAGCTGGTCCACTGCACGGACTTCGACCACCCTGCTACGGGTGAACACCTGCCACTTGGAGATGGCAACGTGGATCTTCGAGCGGTAGCACGAGCGATGCAGAACATTCCTACTATCGCTGCTTCAGGAATCGTCACGCTGGATATGTGTTTCTACGTTGGAGAATATCCAGACGTACTCATTCAATCCCGCAAAGTCCTGGAACAACTCTACGGACAGGTGTCTTAACCGGCATTTTCATGCTGACTGAATTGGAGCAGGGCCGGTGAATCACTCAACCGGCCCTGCCTCCAGTTTCTTCTTTATTTTAGGAATTTACATTATGTTTTTCCTGCATCACAACGGATTCGAAGCAGTACAGAGTTAAGCCCCCCCTTTGCGCCACCTTTGCGTCCTTTTCGGTTTACCCTAAAAATGTCGAAAGGTCTTTGCAGTTTAAGAACATCGTCCCTACTGGGCCTGCTGAAAAAACACAATGTTGCTATTTCGCAACATAATGCTACTACTGAAAGCCCGCACTAATTGAAGGTGCTTGCAGACTTGGAGCATCACTCCTTAAAAAAGCATCAAAAAACTGGCCCGTAGTAAATAAAAGCCTAGGCTCACCAGTCATACTTCCATCAGGCCCATCCCTTAAGGGTACTGAAAGGTCTATTCTAACGACCGTTCCACCAGATGATTTTGTAAGCCCAAATCTTAAGCCTACCCCAACAGACCCATAGATACCATCTTTCAGTAAGTTACCTAATGTGTCCTCTGAAACCCCTCCAACATCTAAAAAGGCAGCACCACCAACACTCACGAGTTGAGCTACATCGTCAAGAAAATGTACTCTATCCTCAAAATTAGCAGACACACGATGGTCGCCTGTAAAAGTACGGTCAGAATACCCTCTAATACCATTAGAAGCTCCTAAGACATACTGAAAATCATCATACGTGTGATAGGATGATAAAAAAGAAAAATTAGTCGCTAGGGTATGCTGACCAACATATGCTCCACTTATATACGAAGGCCCAAAAATCTTATAGTATCTACCTTGAGCTCCAAAAGTCATCTGCCGAAAAGAATCTCCCTCATACCGAAACGAACCCGACCCCTGATAACGAATAAATTCAGAAGCTCCAAGTTTAACTCCATCCGTATCCGTAAACCTAAATAGCAACGAATCATCCAAAGAGCCCAAGGCTCTTGGGGATATCTGCATATTAGCCGAAAATTCATTCCCTAAATTAAGATCTTGAGGACGATCAAAAAGATCTAAGTAATTTAAAGAAACGAAGTCAGGTACCACCCTTTGAAAAGATACCGATGGACCACTAAACCTTCTATCGTCAGCTATTGATCTTGTTGAACTTCTAAAATCAGCTTCGTCCAAGCCAGTGCTCTCGTAATCACTTGCATTAGCTGTCTGAAATTGATCCCTGACATAACTATAACCTAAAGTATATCTAAGGATAGTATCAGATGGTGTACCAGAAGAAACAGTATATCCACCCATAAAGGATTGATGTTCCTTTCTAAACACATAATCCTCCTCAGAGGCAGTAAACATCCTTTCCACTAAATCAGATACATCTGCTTGCGTAAACCAAGCAGACTTATTAACCAAACTCCTAAAAGGAAGTCCCCAAGCCGCAACTGTTCTTCTCCCATCAGAACGCTCAAAGTGTCCAATTGAAAATCTCTGTAAACTTCCTAAGAATCTTCTATCATCAAAAACTAGTTCATATTTTTTCCTACCCTCATCGTCTGCTAACAAAGCTTCAACTCTTTTTCCATACCCAAAAAGATTACCTTCAACAACTCCAATAGACTGACTTTGAGTGCCACTTCCTGAAGACAAAGAAACGACAGGGAAGAATGTCCATACATCCTGAACACTAACTACAAAATCTACAAAATCACCATCTACAGTTTTCGTAATTTTAATATCTCTTAAAAATGGTAGTGACCGAAGGTTACGAGCACTTTCTTGAACAACAAAGTCATTGTACTTATCACCAGGTTTAAAAAGCAATTCTCTCTTAACAATATCTTCTTTTGTATTAATTTTTAAAGCATTGGCCACGCCATACAGAGAACCTAGATCATCGCCAACAAAAATATCGTTCACGAACACTTTAATTTCTCGAACTCTTTTGATTGGGATTAGATTTTGAGCGTCAAGTTGACCTATCAACAAAGAAATAACTACCAATAAAAAGGGCGTATATCTGTAGATCACTGTAGTCTTATTTCTCAAAAACACTCTAGAGAGCCCCTAGTTTAAGTTAGTTAAAGTAAGAATATTGTAAGCAAACCAGCTTACTCCCCTACATCCTTATTTTAGATGCAAAAATTCTTAAAAAACGATACCTTATATTAAGTATTTGCAATAAAAACTCCCTCCCTTTAGGCGATTAGGCAAACAATGCATTCAAGTGACGATAAGGAAAAATTATTTGAGCCGACTAAAGACCCCTTCTGCCTAAACCTATCTGTAGTTGCAAGAACTTTAATCAGACTAGAAAGGAGTGTTTTATGGATAGGCATACCTATTCTACCTAACTTAAAAACTAAAATAGACCCAGATATTCAGTTTTTCTATCCAATTGGAGATTTTATTAGAGCCACCCTAGTTACCGTCCCTACTAAAGACTTAATTAGTGCTAGAAATGCTCTTGCAAGCAGAGCAGAGGATTCACAGGAATCTGAGTATTTTCTAGCAATACTCAGACGATTAAGCACCCTAGATTACCTCTACTTCCCGCTTTTAAGCTGTTTTAGCATTTTCATACTAACTATCACTTCCATTTTTCCTTTTAGCTACGACCTAAGGACACTTTTAACAATTTCCATTATTAGCAGCATAGGAGGAATCCTTGGTTCACTCCTATTCTACCTAGAAGCTTTACGTTTTTTTTCTTTTATTAAAATTCTTGATAGCGAGATACTAAGAAGAAGTGGTAAAAGGCCTAATAAAAACATTACACCAATTCCTAACATCGCATTCTCGCGAGCCAAACAATAAAGTCAAAATATGAAACTCAATGTGCTTATCCTTATTCTCACTATAGTATTTCAATTTAACGTCATTGCGGAAGAAGCTCCTACCGAATCTCCAACTCCAGAGAATAACAATGAACCGAAGAGACCATTTGAGAAGCTGTTTGAAACCGTTTTAGGTGAAACTGACTTTTTTGTATGTGAAAGCGACATTACAGTAGCAATCTCTAAAAAGGATAATCCAGCAGAGGCTGTATTTTATTCTAAGGCAAGTAAAAGAGGGAAAAATGGTGCCCTAATCCTAAAAGAGCTCCACATATCGCTTGAAGTATCTAAAACAAAAGCCATGAATGAATGTCAAGCAAAATTTTCACAAAAAGATTGTTTAACACGGGGACTCATTAACAATAAAGCAGACTATACTGAATTCGACTTTGCTTCCAAAAAAGCATTCCTAGACACGCTGGTTAAAAATTGCACTGAGCTCTCAGAGAGCAGCTGCAAGTCTGCGAAGGCTAGCGAGCCAGAATGCTACTTACTAAACCTTGAAGCACTACCAAGTAAGCCCAAAGAAGAGCCTACAGCAGAGACGAAAAGCTCTACTAAAAAATAAAACATTTATATTAATGAACTACGAGCTTTTGGGACCAAAAGTAATATGCATTTTTTGGTTCGTGATAGAAGATCGCTCTTCTACTACAGCTTCTTCGCCTAACTTCTCTTGAATTTTTTCGAAAATCTCTTGTCCAAGATTGGCATAAACCACTTCTCTTCCTCTAAATCTCATAGAGAATCTGACTTTATCTCCCTCAGATAAAAATTTCTTTGCATGCCTAACCTTAGTCTCTAGATCATGACTATCAGTACTATACCTGATTCGAATTTCCTTAACGGAGTGTATGACAGTTTTTTTACGCGCTTCGGCAGCCTTCTTCTGTTCACGATACTTTAATTTACCGTAATCAAAAAGCCTACACACTGGCGGGTTTGCCTCTGGGGCAACCTCTACAAGATCTAATCCTTCCTCTTCGGCGATTCTAAGTGCCTCTCGAGTAATCAAAACTCCTTTCTGTTCTCCGGAGTCTAAAATCAATCTAACTTGGGGAGCTGTAATTTGTTCGTTTATGCGATGTTTTTCACTTTCTTCGTGTGAATATTTATTATTTCCTCTTTTCTGCATGCAGTGCTTAGCGGACTCCCTGTATAAAATACATTAAATTAATAATCTCTTAAATAGCTCTATATTGCGAACTAATTCATTAGTTGATTACACTAGTAACTATTTAACATCAACAAAATCATCACTATTGCTTAGATTGAGCCTTAAAGGAAAAGGATTCCATTAAAACACTAAAACTAAGTCCTTATATAACGAATATACCGACCTGCTCAGAATGTTAAACATTAGTATAACTTCCCAATAACCCGCAATTATAAAAGATTTCCATACTTGATGAGTCTTTTTACTTCCTTTACCGACGATCTCATAGTAAAATTTCAATTCTTTAGTCTTATATCTCATATACTTTTTAGGAATCTCAATAAATGTATTTACCCCATCGCTTACTCACTAAAATAGTGTCCATATTTCTCATCTCTTTCTGTTCTTGCGGAGAGGCTGGCGACTTAATCGACCTAGCTTTAGATTCTCCTTCAAGAGAGCCAATTGATAAGTCCATCGTTGGATTAAACAACTTCTTTGTAAATCCGGAATTTGGAACAATAAAAGAGCAATACAACGACATCGATGGAAACCTTGGATTAAAATACTATAGAGTACTATTTGCTTGGACAGATGAAGTACAACCTTCTCCCTCCAGTCCTCTAAACTTCTCATTTTACGATGAAATAGCCATCAACATACCAGCTGGAGCAGAGGCTCTTGTTGTACTAACACATCAACCCAGCTGGATGGCAGACCCCGCCAACTGGACATCTGGTGATGCTAGATCAACTTGGATCGATAGATTTCTAAAACCAACAGTAAATAGGTATGGCGATGTAGCAAGAATTAGTGGATTTGAAGTTTTTAATGAACCTGACATTGTCACGGTCGCAGCTGATGAAGTTTTAGGATTAATGGATGCTGAAAATTACTTTGCACTTCTTAGAGATTCATACTTTGCAATAAAGTCCATTGCACCATCTAAACTCGTAGTAATGGCCGCAACAACGTCTATTCAACGTGATTTTCCAAATGTATTGAACTACAACAAAAGACTTAGAGATCTAGGTGTAGATGGTTACACTGATATTTGGAATGTTCACTATTACGCCACGTCCTACGAAACTGTCGTAACAAATAACGGTGTTGCAGACTTTCTAAATGGAGTATCTAAGCCAATCTGGGTAACAGAGTCAGGTGAGCAAGGACCAAACAAACAACTAGCTTATGTAGAAACCGCTTGGCCTTTCCTACAAAGTAAAATCTCAGGAATTCAAAGATTTTACTATTACCAATACGGAGAAACTGGACCCATTGACAACAACTTTGGGTTAAGAACAACAGACTCCAACTTCCCAGTATCAGACCTCTACATATTCTTTAGAGACGGAACAAGATAAAGGACATAAAATTCCACAAAAGAAAAGGGGTGCAATGTGTACCCCTTTTTCTTCTTTTACACACTCAACTGGACAAATAATGGTCCAAACAAAGCATCATACTAGAGCAGGACTAAACCTTACTGAGTAAAAACTGAAGCCCAAGCTCATATCCCAAAACTCCAGCCCCACAAATAACCGAATCAACTACTTCGCTAACATAGGAGTGATGTCGAAAATCCTCTCTAGTATAAATATTACTGATATGGACTTCCACTTTTGGACAACTTAATGCTGACAAACAATCTCTAAGCGCAATACTAGTATGAGAATAGGCTCCCGGATTAATAATCAAACCCTTCAATTCATTTCTTAAATCTTGGACCTTATCAATCAATCCGCCTTCGTGATTAGACTGATGCGACACTAAAGTTAAAGCGGAGCCCGCGAGCATCTTAGATAGGCCCAGTTCGATATCTTTTAAAGTACTATTTCCATAAATATGAGGCTCTCTTTCGCCTAATAAGTTTAAGTTTGGACCATTTAAGAGTAATATTTTATCTGCCGCCAAAATACTAAACCTCTATCTCTGCTAATGTTTTTTTAATCGCTTGCTTACTGGAGTCTGAATTAGTCTTAGAACATATACCTAAATATGTTTTAATCCTACCTATCAAAAACACAACCTCTTCAGACTCACTAGACACTTCATTTAATTCCCTAATGCAAAAATCATAGTAGCCGTCTTCAAAAAAAGATTTTGCCAATCCGATTCGAGATTTAACATCTTTGGGATTATTGGAGAGGAGCTTAAATAGCTCCTCTCGAGGCATCGACATATGAGGCTCCTTAAAAGTAGGGCTTCGTCAACATGACTTACATATTAACAATTATCAAAGTTTTGTATAATAACAGCAGCAGCCTGCCTAACGATAATAGTTTCACCGTTTCCATCCACCATAGTAACCGTAAACACGACATTATAAGTTCCGTCAGGAGTAAAAGTATTAGTTCCAGAAAAGTACTTATCAACCAAAGTAAGCTCTGTCTGAGAAGTATTTTGAGTAAAAACACCTTGCAAATCTACGGACCCATTAGGTTGAATAACTAGTCCACCTAGCTGCCTCAGCGATGAAACTGAGCTACTACCCAAGTTCACTTCAAACTGTATGCTTTGAACAAATACTCTTTGATCACGCTGGTTGTTAATAGTGATAATATAGCTATCAGGCCCAAATGTCTCAGGATCGAATGTTCCTCTTGGCACTGCCGCTATCGGAGGTGTCGCAGTAGGGTCAGCTGGAATCGCAACTGGATTATTTCCATCATTATCACAATCTGCATCTTGGGAGTTATCGATATTACCCACTCTTCCACCATCACCAGAAACGGAACTAAAAGTAATTTCCGTCAAAGTAACATCTTCACCACTTGGAGGCTCAACAATTACTCCTCCGCCAAGATTACCGCCCGCAGCCCCTGGAAATCCATCAAACCCTTCAGGGATCTCACCTACTACCTTATAAGTTTTCCTTACAACCAAATTATACCCTTGCGGTCCACGGCATTCCACTAGGAAACTCCCTGGAGTCAAACCACCAAAAACCCCACTCATCTTCCCTTCTGAGTTAGTAGTCTCAAAAGCTACGCCACCTCTAGAAGGTTCAATAATGGAAATACCATGTTCTGTCTCACAATTAATTCTTATATAAGACAATGGCGCTCCATTAGGATCAGTCGCAGTGATTAAGAAATTAACCTTACCACCCGTTGGAATCGTCTCTGCTCTCTCAAGCTCTATTCTCATATTACTGCCGGCAGCACCATCTGAGACAAACTGAGATCCTGTTCCAGAACTAGAAGTTGAGGCTCCTCCATCAGTATCGCCACTTCCACCGCTACAAGAAGCAAATACTACTAAACCTGTTAAAGCCAAAAGACTCGCGATTGTAATTGAATGTTTTTGTTTCATAACCTCACCTTATTAAAAAAACTAGTTCCAGAAATATTTTATAATCCGCCAGCCTCAATTGCAGGAACAGCCGGAGTAGTAATTAAGTCCCCACCAGTACCATTACCAGTTTGAAAATCTGGATTCCCATCACCATTAAAATCAGAACAACATTCAGAATTTTCCACGAACTGTATGAAGTAATTTAATGGATTAGTTGTCAACACATCACCTGACTGAGTAATTCCAGTCGCTGAGCAAATAGCTGTCATTCGAAATGGTAACTCAGGAAAAGATGCTTTATTATTATTAATAAAAGAATAAATGTCAGGAGAAAGTATTTGGAAACCAAAATAGGAGATATTACCCAAAGCTCCCGTAGTAACTCCTCCAGCTGCTCCATCGGTTGGAGTAGCCCCTAAAACAGTACTACTAGCATAGCTTTCGCTTGGGATCGAAATAAAGCTTCCTTCAACAGAATAATCACAATCTATTCTCACTAACCTAATAAACTGCCTTGAAAGATTATTCCTAAGTCCCATAAACACAGTAGTTTGAAGTCCATCAAATCCCAAAGGAGACACATCAGAAAACAATGGTAAAATATCCCCAGATTTCCCAACCGATCCAGTTGAATCTTCAAAATATCCAAACGCCAAAAACGAAGTGCCCTGATCATTATTAGATGAGCTACCCCCGCATGAAATGAAACCAAATACTACCACACCAACTAACAAGCATTTAACTATTTTTCTTATTTTATTCATATATTTTCTCCAAAAATTTCTTACTGAGGATGAAATGCTTACATTGCACTTGCATCAAAACTTCCTTCTACTATATGAGGCGTAATAAAGAATATTAACTCCTCGTCATTATTCGTTACTGATAAGTTTCTAAACAAATGTCCAAGCACTGGAATATCCTTTAAGAAAGGAACTCCTGAAATTTGACTATTGTCAGTAGTTTTATAAACTCCACCCAGAGCGAATGTCTGACCACTCTTAACTAATATTGTTGAAGTGGTAGCTCTTTCGAATGTATTAGGGATACCATCTACAGCTGGTCTTCCACTAAAAGTACTAGATTTAGCGTTCACATCAAGCAATACATAATAGTCTGGCGAAGCTTGGGGTGTAACGTCCAATTCAATACCAACATTAAATGCTTGGAATGCTTGAGCACCACCAGCGTTAGCCGAAGCTCCACTACCAGTAGCCACCGATGTACCAGAATTTGGAACTCTAACTCTAACTACTTCAATGCTACTTATTTGCGCAGCCTTGTTATTTATTGTTGCTACTTGTGGCCTACTAACAACCTTTACCTTACCTTCTGTTTCCAATGCCGATAATCTTGCACCAATCAATCTACTTCCATCAGCAGAATCCAATATCGCAGTTACAGCACTTCCGGCTCCGCCCGATATTGCTGCTGGGAAATTTACAGCCCAAGGATTTCCACCATCATCCTGTGCACCACCGATAACACTGGCGGAGTTAGGGAAATTGAGACCAGTCGCATTCCCAGTTTGTGGACTTTGTATATAATTAAAATTCCACTGAAACCCTAGATCTCTCAAAATACCTCTAGACCCTTCAACTATTTGCGTCTCTAACAATACTTGAGGAGTTCTTAAGTCTAACTTCTTCAGAAGATCCGCTGCTTGCTTCTGACCCATATTAATATCTTTAATTATTAATTGGTTCGTTCTTTCATCTGCTGTAACAGTTCCTCTCTCTGAAAGGACTGACTCAATCTTAGGACGAATATCCTCAGCTCTCGCATAACTAACTCTTATATACTGAACAGTTAGATCCTCTAAATTCTCCGCAGCTCTCTTAGCCTCCTTAAGGCTCTCTCTTTCTGCTCGCAACTTATCTACGGGAGCAATTCTGATTACATTCCCTTCAGCTACCTGATCCAAGCCATTAGTCTTTAGAATTACATCTAAAGCTTGATCCCATGGTACATCAATCAATCTTAGAGTTACCTTTCCATTAACATCATCACTAGCGATGATATTCAAATTGGATATTTCAGCTATAATTCTTAGAGCACTATCAATATCAGTGTCTTGTAGATCCAAAGAAATTAATCTTCCGCTATATATTTTTGATCCATCCGCAGATCTAAAGCCAGTTGGGTTTGCCTGCGCTGACTTATCCCCATCCGCAACATTGCCTGCCTGATCTGGCTTTTCTAACTGAGCCCGAGAAGAAGAATGTAATGAAGGTTTACCCGCTTTAATAAGGATATCATTACCTCTAGGTAAAGCAGATAAAATTACACCTGGATCAACAAACATACGAACTAACAAGCCTTCTTTATTCTCAGTCACTCTAACGCTCCTAATCCCCTCCTGTCCCTTCGCAGAGATTAAAGGTCTTTTAGCAACTTCAGAAGCACTAACTCCAGGCATCGCCATTACATATTCACTTTGTGAAGTTTGCTTTAATTCGAATGCGATTTGATCTGTAAGTTTAGCCTGTACTTCTCCAGAAGAACCAAATGTCTTAGTAAAATCTATTTCAGATAAAACAGGTCCTGTAATGACATGCGCTGAATTATCTTCCGACTTATCCTTTAGTGTATTTGCAGCTACTTCGGTAATGGTACTAGAGGTAGAATTACCTGCAAGTTCTTCAGTTCGATCTTCTACTTCATAGCCAAAACTATCAGATTCAGCTTGAATATCTTCTTGTATAATACTAGTCCCAATTTCATTTGATGCCAATTCGACATTTGCCTCATCGCTACCTTCAGGTACGCCTAACTGAGCAGTGGTTCCTAAAGAATCTGAAAACTGAGAAACTCGGGCTAAACGCGTGACTTCACTAACAGGTACATTCAGAACAATATCTTGTCCGATTGATGCAATAGTATGTCCATTTAGAGCCTCTTGGGAGTTCAGATCAAATACGACTCTTACCTTATCGGCATGGCTTCCTACTCTAATCGAGCTTACGCCCTCACTACCTTCGACTGCGATTTCTCTAGTCTGGCCGCCTTTAACACCGACGATATCTATCACAAGCCTAGGGGGCTCTGACAATTTCATCACATTCATTACAGATTCTGACTGTGAAAGTTTTAAAGAAAACTTATCGTTGGTCATTTCTGATTCTTGTAAGATCGCTAAGCCTGAGACTTGATCACTTAGTAAAATGTGTTTTGGGGCATTTTGACTTGCGGGTAAATCACCATTAATAGCAGATGAGGAATTAGTTGCCACAAGGTCGCTATCTGTTAGAACCTCATTATGAGCAACTTGTCCTTCGCTTTCAGCTGAGCGCCACAAATAACTACCGTAAGGCGCACATGCACTTGCAAGCACTACTGACGACACTAATAAAATTTTCAAATTCGAACCTGTTCTCATTTTGAACTAGCTCCTTGTCCTTTTTTCAAGCACCAATTACTCATGCCCGAAATCCAATAACTTTGTTTATAACAATAAACTTTTCAATTCTAATTTCCTACTAACTAAATCCAGAATGAAAATTCTTTCTTCTTAGATTAAATAGATGCGAGTCAATCAGCTAAGGGATTCATAAAATCCTAATAATACGCAATAAATCTAATCCCTACCACCTTACTGAATACCGAAACTGATTATTCATTATATAAAACGTACACCAAACAACACCCAATTCTTGCTTGGACGCTACTTGAGAAAACATTCTTTAGTAAACACTAAAAGTGCAATACTATGTAAATTTATTTAACTTAAAGTTGATTCAGTGGAGATACTAGATAGTTAGATAGTCTTGAATTTGGCGTTAATTAAAATCCCCGTGACTTAGTTCAAATAGTATGAAGCAAACTACTTTTTCTTGCCCCTTCTCCTCTGCCCTTTTTCATCTTCCGCCTTCGGTCTTTCTGACTCATCGAGAAATCTAAAAGAAGTAGCTATTACTTTGGTAACTAATCCCTCTCCAGCACCAGCCTTATCAGAATCTTTAGTTATTTTAAAACTATCCATATTAACGATTCTATCCATATGTGAGACTTCATCAAAAAAGCCCGCAATTTCATGAAAATCACCCCTCAATTCTAAGCTTACGGGTACCTCTGCATAAAAATCTCTTTTTATTTCCCCTTCTGGCTTAAAGAGTTCAACGTCCAAGCCTGAATCCTTAGCCTTATCTGATATTCTAGCCAATAGAGTATCCATTTCTTTCTTGTCAGGAAGTTCTGTCAGTGCTCGAAGCAACTCACCGTCCAATATTGAAACTTCTTCCTCAAATTCAGCTAATCTATTTGCCTTAACCCGCAAACCTTGAACTTCTTGTTGCAAGTCCATTAACTTAGCGTTTTCTGTCGATATTGAATCCATCAAAGGCATCAAAACAACATAATAGAAACTACCTCCAACCACAGCAAAGGTAGCTGCAACAACGGCAAGTCTTTTCCATAATGGGAAATCTATGAATTTATCAATCAATGCTTTCATTTAGATCTTTTGCCTCTTTTAGATTTTGAAATTTCATTCTCTTTAGGCTTAAAGTAGTTATCAAGCACTATAGGAAAGTTAAATTTTTGCAATTTTACTCCATCTCTCAATACCTGCTCAGTCTTAACATTATCGGCATCAGAAACTTGCTTTGATTCCCTCATGCTACCTATAAAATCTGATATAACTTGTCCATCAATTGCCACTCCAGTTAGTTCGACTGTTTCATTTTTCTGTTCAATGCCAGTCAACCAAGCTTTATCTGGTATTCTAGTAGCAATTTCATCCAAGATCTTCACAGGGCCCTGTTTTTTAAGCTTCAACTTAGCAATAATTTCAAGCTTTTCACCAAGTAACTTCTTTTTTTCTTCTAAATCTTCAACTTTTTTCGTTTTTAGTTTTAATTTAGCCAATTGAGATTCTTTGGTTGACCTTGCAAATTCTACCTCACTCTTGGTTGACGACAGATGTGAACCATACCAAGTACCAGCTACCACAAACAGAAATGCTAAACAGATCAATGAAACAGCATGCACTAAATAGCTAGCTGATCGATCCTTCTGCTCGCCTAATAAATTGATTTTAATCATACTTGAAACTCCGGCTTATCATTAGAACGTCTCAAAGATAAACCCAATGCGACACTCATAGAGGACGCTAAATCGGTTGTGTATCTAATATCAATGTTTTCAGCTAATTCGAATACTGATATTGGATTGAAATACTCACATTTAATAGATGTCTTTTGTGCTAACTCCTCGAGTAACCTAGGCACATGAGCTGAACCTCCAGTAATTAGTATCTTAGCTACCCCTCCTTCTAAATTCACTCCATTTGAAAGAAAACTAATTTGCCTCTGAAGTTCCGAACAAACATACTCGGTCGTCCTATCAGTAACTTCACTTACTAAACTTGGATCAACTCCCGTTCCTTCCTGACCAAGCTTGGCATTTTCAGCCTTCTCCGGAGAAATCTGCAAACTCTCTACCAGGGCATCATTATAGGACTTCCCTCCTACAGACGCATCTCCAGATATTAAGAATATTCCTTTATTTAAAAGGCTTATACTACTAACTCGACTACCAATATCGATGATGGCGAGATTCTCTTCCGTATCATTTCTCGCTGCATATTCATATACATTAGATGCAGCTAAACATTCGATGTCACCTATAATAGGTTCTAATCCTGCTAACTCGAATAGAGATCTATAGGAATTAATTATTTCATTTTTAATCGCAACAAGAAGTACCTCTACATTAGATCCATTCGTTCTCAGAACTTGAAAGTCTAATTGAATTGCATCCATCCTATGAGGGATATAGTTACTTGCTTCAAAATATATATTACTCGCTAAAGCCTGCACCGCTGTAACAGGTAAACTAATTCTCTTAGTAAATACAGCTGAACTTGGCAAAGAAAAAGCTACTCGCTTGGTGTCTATTTGACTGTTCTCTAACATCTTTATCATAGCTTCAGAAAGACTATCTGCTCGACTAATAGTAGAGCCAGTTATACAACCTTCTGGAGTCTTCCCAGAGCCGAGTCCGATAACTTTTGTGCCAGTCTCCACGCCAATCTCCACTTCAGCGCATTTCATAGTATGAGAACCCAAGTCAATACCGACCATTGGTTTCTTAGATTGTGGCGAAAATACATCCTCGAAAAAACCCATAATTTAAGGCGTGCTTTATGAAACTATTTATAAAATATTTTTGACTGCGCTTTATAGCAGTTAAGATACTATAGCGAAGGAATAAGCTTCAAGCTTATTTTTCTTTCGCCAAGTTCCCGATCAGAATAGTAACAAACTACCGACAACACTCTTACATGTAAGAATGTATTGTTTTGATTTTTTTGCTATTCTCCTAAAAGATATGGAAAATAATGTTGTGGTAATTAATGATTTAATAGTTCAAGTAGCAGTTAGGGGCCTACCAATCGAACTTTCATATATACTACCACAAGAACTCTCCTCCTTGGGAGTTGGCTCTGAAGTAACGGTTCCACTAGGAAAAAGGTTGGAAAAGGGTTGGATTGTATCAATCGGAGCCACTGAAGCTCCCCATAAAGAACCTTCACCCTCTAATAATCAACCCCAATTAATAGAAGATCACGAATCAAAAAAAGAAAAAACCTTTAAGTATAAATCCATCCTACAGGGACATCCATGTTTCGATACTTCCAGTATCAATCTATTCAAATGGATGTCCGAATACTATGGGTCCTACTTAGTCGAAGCAATTGAGTGCGCCACTCCTGAGAGGACTTTCAAGAAACCTGAGTTTTGCTACACCCTAGTAAACAAAAACCTAGATAGCTTACATGCTATTATCGAATCCTTGCCCAAGTCCGCTAAAGCACAAAAGAGTCTCTTAAGTCTATTTATTGAAGATATTGAAAAATCCCTCCTACATGCCGAATTAAGCACGAATGATTCTTTAATTCGCTCAGCCAAGGCCCTAAACAAAAAAGGCTTCTTAAACAAAGAACCCTTAGATACTGAATACGATACGACAAAAAAGACACCTATCTCAAACTTCATTCTTAACGAAGAGCAAGGAAAGGCAGCTCACTCCATAATAAATGCACTAGGAAATGGATTTAAGCCCTTTCTACTCTACGGAATTACCGGAAGTGGAAAAACAGAAGTTTACCTAACTGCCATTCAAGAAGCTCTAAAAAATGGTGGTTCCATACTAGTGGTAGTACCAGAAATTGCGCTGACTCCTCAACTTACTAAACGTTTTGAGGAAAGACTAGGAACTAAGATAGGATTGCTTCATAGTAAAGTGGGGGCCGCTGAAAGATGGGCTACCTGGGAAGCATCCCTTCAAGGCAAGGTTAGGGTAATCGTTGGTGCAAGGTCTGCGATATTTGCACCCATTGAAAACCTTGCCCTAGTAATCGTAGATGAAGAACATGAAGGCTCCTACAAACAAGGTGAAGGGATTAGATATAATGGTCGCGATATTGCAATCATGAAAGCTAAGTTAGCAGGGATACCAATAGTGCTTGGCTCTGCGACCCCTTCACTTGAGACGCTACTCCATGCTTCTAAAGGCAAATATGGAGTACTAAAATTAACTCAAAGGGCCAACAATGCTATTCTTCCAACTATAGAAGTTGTTGACATGAAAAAATATAAACCCAAAGAACTGCCATCTGCCAATATTTCACCCTTACTATATAATGCAATCGAGGAGACTCTGAATAAAAAAGAACAGATAATTCTATTCTTTAACAAAAGAGGATTTGCATCGTATCTACAATGCGACACCTGTCATAGAGTTATAGAGTGCCCACATTGCTCCGTTACACTAACCTACTACAGATACAAAAACTCTCTAAACTGTCACTACTGCGGACTACAGCGGCAAGCACCTGAAAAATGCACTTCCTGCGCTGACATCGTTATTGCGGATGATGAAAAAAAAGAAAAGAAAATTGGTCACCTGTCTGAAAAGGGTTCTGGCACAGAAAAGATACACGAAGAAATCGGTAAACTGTTTCCAGATGCTAGCATTCTAAGAATGGATAGAGACTCCACTACTAAAAAAGATGCCGTTGAAAACATTATAGATGCTATGCATGCGAGATCAGCAGATATTTTAATTGGTACACAAATGATTGCTAAAGGTCACGACCTTCCCCATGTCACCCTAGTCGGCATAATTGATGCAGATATAGGCTTACATTTTCCAGACTTTAGAGCCAGCGAAAGAACCTACCAACTAATAGTCCAAGCCTCTGGTAGAGCAGGCAGAGGAAATATCCAAGGAAAAGTCATTCTACAAACAAAAGAACCCAATCATCCAACAATATTATCTGCCGTAAAAAACAAGTTTCAAGCTTTTGCTAAATTAGAATTGGACTTCAGGGAAGGTTTATCCTACCCTCCCCACGGAAGGTTAGCTAGAATTGTAGTATCCAGCCCTGATAACTCAGACACTATCGACGTTAGTCACTCCCTAAGTAATTTCCTTAACTTCATAAAAAAAGAAAGTCCAACACATAACTTTACTATTCTAGGTCCGACAAAAGCACCAATAGAAAGACTCTCTGGTCGATATAGATGGCATCTCCTTATAAAATCTAAATCTGCACGGACCCTTTCTCTACTCTCAAAAGAAGTACGTAATTGGAAAGTTAAACTAAAAGGCATTAAGGATGCTAGAATAATTTTCGATATCGATCCAATCGACATGCTCTAATAAGGCTTAATCCCTCAACCACTTCGTAGTATCTAGAACTTGCTTAGGATGTAAGCCCGGAGCAATAGACGACTTCGCTAAAGGAAATAATCCCTTCATTTCACCTAATCCCTCATAAGGCATTCCATCTTGCGGCATAGCTTCTCTCTCCCAATCAAACAAACTAGACACATAATTTCTATGCACAGACCCGTAGTCCGTAAAATAAGTGAAAGTTTGATTTAAATAAGCCTGCTCAAACATCCAAAACAAAGCTAGAACATAAAACAGCAACTTAGAAGCCCTGTTTAAAAGAAACAAATAAAAAATAGGGCACAACATCATACTAAAACCTAACATCGCAGAATATTGATATCTCAACGCCAAAGATTGCAAAATTCCTAATTCGGCTCTTCCAATCGCAGGTAAAATAAAACTAAATAGGAGGATCACCAGGCCTAATAAGGACGTAATAACATACAGTCTAGACTGCTTATTAAAATAGAAGATGATGACTAAAATAAGTATTAAAGCGGACCAGAGATATAACCCGACAGAAGACTCCACTGACAATCCGTTAATAACCTGCTGATCAAACCAAGGGATATAGAAACCGAACACTTCATAAAAGAATGTCTGCA
The DNA here is from genome assembly GCA_964353175.1 of uncultured Bdellovibrionales bacterium. Lineage (GTDB taxonomy): Bacteria > Bdellovibrionota_C > UBA2361 > SZUA-149 > DAOLCO01 > JAIYCX01. The sequence goes on from CAYGUX010000004.1 coordinate 38,935, forward strand.
TCGAAGACAAAGTTAAATTTGGATAAATCCCCAAACCTCTTCCGATGGTACCCAAGCCGGTTCCAGTTAACATATAACTAAAGAAATTAAAGGAACTAAACTGCCCCCCGATATCTCCAACACCATGGCCCGCAGAAGTACTCTTTAAATATCTATAAATAAACACAGGTACCGAAGACAACACAAGCATCGTCAAACAAGGTAAAACATATCTTTTAATTCGAGAAAATCTAAACTCAAAAAAGATAAGGCAGGCTGCAATCGGAAAGAATATAAACCCATTACCAAAAAATAAGGGAGAGAACATCAATAGGGACGAAGCTAGAAGTAGGTGGCGAAACAGAGATGACTGAAGCCATCTTCTAATAAAGATTAATCCCCACAGACCTGAGATACATGAGAGAATAATAGACTGTTCAAACGCCCATTGAAGTACTTCGATATGAAGTGAAGAAAAACAAAAAAACATAGCCGATGCTCTAACCGCTCTCCGATCCAACCTATACGTGAGCAAAAGCTTTTCCAAAGAAAATGCACATAGAACATGAAGTATTATTGACACTAATAATAGGCCTAAATAGTTCTCACCAAAAAATCGCACCAAGGCATAGTACCACACAAAAAAAGCAATTATCGAGTGTTCGTTATGAGTATATATAACTCCTGGAAATCCCAATTTAGAAAATCTTTCCAGAACATGCCACTCATCGAAGTAATAAAACAACTTAGGGGAAAGAAAAAACAATGCGCTAAGGGCAACGGTTGTTAAATAGTGCCGAGAATTAATATCGCCGTAAACTAATATATATAAGAATAGAAATAAAAGAATCGTAAGTAACCCTAGCTTTAAATAAGAAAGATTATCTAAGTGTCTGGAAACAACCTTAGGCCCTATATATGTATCACTATAAAACTCAACTCTTTTTCTAACAAAACTCTCACCAGAAATCTTTTTTATACTTATCTCAGCACTATCATCAAGTGCGTACATCCCGTTACCAATCTCGAATGAGTACTCCTTAAATTCCTTTGACTTCAATTCAACTATTCGCGATTCATTCCACAAACTAAACAGTAAGCTACCCTCACCTGAAATTTGCAATACGAGAGTTGCCCTGGAAGCTCCCCGCAACAGATTAGGTATTTTTGCATTAAAGGAACATAGATTGTTTGATGCAGTAGGCCAAACTAAAGCAGAATTAAGATCCGGGGATGGAAGCACAACCTCATTACAAGCACTATCTCCATCTGCCTGCAATTCTAGACTACTGAAACCTAAGTAACTGGAAGGCTGTAGGCAATAAATTATACCGATTACAGCAAGACCAATAAACGACAATGTCAAAAATAGCTGTTTTCCTACCGTGGGCTTATTTAGGAATCCGATCATTAGCTAAACCATACTGAACTGCTTCAAGTTTATCTCCAGTGCGATAGAACCATGTTGCAAGCCCTGGCCTAAAAACGGCGTAATCAAATTTCCCATCTCCATTCCTATCCACTCTTGATAATGGTTCATCACCTGGTAGTCCCCATTGCACAATACTAAATTGATTCGTTTGCGGATCACGTACATACCACGATCCATCTCCGGGACGCCACACTACAATATCATCCCTACCATCACCACTAAAATCTGTCGCGATAGTTCTGTCTCCCGCCCATGGCAGACCCCACTGAACAGTTAAAAAATAATTATCTGTAAAACCTTCGGAAAAACCTGAATACAAGATCCACCACACCCCATCGGTACCACGCTGAATCGTCAGATCGACCTTACCATCTCCATCAAAATCTCCTACTACTGGCTTATCTATTCCAGCAACTCCCCAGTATTTTACATGAGCTCCGTCATTTTCATCAAAAATGAACCAAGCACCAGCTCTATATATAGCTATCTCATCTTGGCCATTTCCATTATAGTCTCCAACTACAGGAGTATCGCCCGGCACTCCCCAAGCTCTACTGTACAAAACCCCATCGGAAGAACGAATCACATACCAAAATAGAGCTCCTGAGATCTCAGAAATAAAAGCCCTATCCGATATTCCATCTCCATCAAAATCCCCCTCAATTGGCTGAAAGCTAGATGCGCCGTAGGAAAAAACTTGAGATTTAAAATTTAAACTTGAATTTACAAAATAGCTCGCAGTGGAAGATCTGTATACCGCTGGATCAGATTTTCCGTCTCCATCAAAATCCTGTTTCGACCTTGCCTTAACCGTCTTTGGGCCTATTACCACGGGCACACTAGAATAAACCTTAGTAATCGCGGACCCTTCTTTCACGACGATATAGATATAGTATTCCGCCCCCTTAGGAAGGCTTTCGACTTCCCAAGTATAAACGTGTTCCCCAGAAGAGACATTTTCTACCGTAGCAATTTTAACTCCATCAAAACCAGAATCATTAAAATCATAATATAATTCGACAGTGCTCGAATCGCTACTCTGCAACTTATACTTAATTTGATACTGCCCTGAAATTGACCTATTTTTAGCAAAAAGTCTTACATAATCAAAATAAAACCATGTTGGTGCAGTCGTCTCAAGGGGATCCAAACGCAAATTATCCAAAAAACGAAACTGATCCCATCGAATCCCTGTTTCAAGAGTGTCCGGATCTACTAGGTCAACAACGTAATCATGCCAACCCTCATATACGATGTGTGCCTTGGCTGTATTAAATATTTTAGGTAAATCTCCTTTCCACCAAACAGGTCTCATGACCCACCCGTTACTAACTTTATCCGAAATATTTCCATATAAAAATGGATCAATCGCTACTCTATAATTTAAATATATAAACTCTGAAGTATCGATTTGTTTAGTCTTTGATACACCTAAATGAATCTGAGCATCTGTTTCAGAATTACCATCAATCGGCGCTTCTGCTACCGCCTGAAAGATACTCCCCCCATCAGTAGAATCGACACTCGTCGTAAAGGACTGATTAAAGAACTGACGAAAGACTTGTGAATACGATGACAAATTAAGATTTAAGATCTCGTCGCTTGAGTTCATATCCCAAACATTCCCAATCGATTGGGAATACTCCTCACCGGAGGTTTTAGATGGAGATACAATCTCTATAGTAGCCCTAGGTTGAATTTCGATATCTGGAGAAAAGTTACCTCTAAGAAACTCTCCAGTATAACTACTCCCAGCAGTACGCCTCATTTCCACAAAAAAATTATACTTTCCCGGAGGTAAACTTGCCAACGGAAGATTAAAAGAACCACTCATATTTTTATTAAGGATGTGATATACTGGAGTACTTTCGCCAGAACTTCCATCCTTTAAATAACATATAAACAATACAGCATCAGCTGGAACACCTAAGGTCGTCCAACTTAAGCTTAAAAGCGGGGCTGAATTTGGATCACTAAGCCTAATCCAATCGAACTGATAATTAGAACCACTTGCAGTAAACACTGAAGGATCAATCCGAAAGACATAAGGCTCAGCACTCCAAGCCCCCCCATGATCCACAGTGCTAGCTGGAAGATTACTCAGATCTAATGAATAGTTAAACCAACCTGAATTTCTAAAATATATGTTGTGATCATAAAATCCATCATTTACCAATCCAAATGAACTATTTGAATCAGGCCAATATTCTGGCCTAGAAACATCTGAGTCCCAATACAAAGCAATCGCTGTACGGGAAGAGAAGTTCGCTTGGAATGAAAGCCAACTATACTTAGAAGAATCGATCCTATGATTAATCCCGAATTTAGGTAGTTTAGAAGAAACGCTACTACCTTCGGCAAGTAACGTACCTTTCAGTCCAGGGAACAATGGAAAAACATAGGCGCCAGCTTTGGCAGTATTTCCACTCCAAATTCCATTTTGCACCGAGATAGAAGACTCTTCCATGTCTTCCTCCCAACCAAAATCTCGCCTCTGATCAAAATCCCATGCATTTAATAAAACATCTCGTGAAAACTCATCTCCTTCAGCAACTACCAATGGACTACTAGGACTTGTGAGTGTTAAATCCTGTGCAAAAATAGAGACAGGTATAAAAACACAAACAAGGACAGATATTTTATTTAAATAAGTCATAACATGCCTAAATCTATGCTTGATTAAAGGGTTCAATCATAAATAATAGCATATCACTAATCAGAAACAAAAAAAGGGCCGCTAAGGGCCCCTTTTTTTGTTTTCTAATAGTTAACTAGATATTTCGCTTAGGCACCACATCTCCAGGCAATCCAAACTGAACAGCATCAGTACTACCATTTCTTAAATTATAGAACCACATCCCAGTGTTAGCTCTAAATACTGTAAAGTCCTTAGTACCATCACCATTTCTATCATGCCCCGCTAAAGGTACATCCCCATGTAATCCCCATTGCTGACTAGTAATGGCACCACTATCAATATTCTTAACATACCAAGTTCCATCAGCTGGTCTCCACACCGCCACCTCAGCCTTACCGTCACCATCATAATCTGTAGGAACTGGCTTATCACCTAACCAAGGTAATCCCCACTGGACAGATGCAAAATAGTTAGGTGAAAAACCACTCTCATGCCCTGAATATAGCACCCACCAGAAACCATCTGTTGCTCTATATATTGCTAAGTCAGTCTTACCATCACCATCATAATCTGCTGGTACCGGAGTATCAACTCCCGGTAAGCCCCAATACCTAGCTTGACCTACGCCATTCTCATCCAAGATAAACCATGCTCCTCCTCTAAATACAGCAATCTCATCGACTCCATTGCCGTTATAATCAGCAATAACTATCTTATCTCCTAAAAGACCCCATGATTTAGAATACAAGTTTCCATCGCTAGATCTTACGATGTACCAGTAGAGGAAGCCTCCCAAGGACACAACCAAACCTCTATCCTGAATTGAATCTCCGTCGAAATCACCATGAATTGGAGTAAAAGTTTTATTTCCCCATGATACCGCACTATAACCTGCACTTGTTTTATTAAAGAAATAGAGACTAGAAGCTCCTCTATAAACAGTCTGATCACTTCTACCATCACCATCAAAATCATAGTCAGGTGCAATGGCTCTAGCTGCTGGTTGATATGGCCCAACCTTTAAATGCACAGGTGAATATGCTCTATTGCTAGCGGTACCATTCGAAGTAACAATATAGATGTAATACGAATTTCCAGTTGGAAGATTGCTAGTATCCCATCTGTACGTATGACTACCGATACTATCACCGTTAATAGTTGTTATTAAATTACCATTAAAGCCACTATTATCCGAATCATAATAGATAGAGGTGGTAACACTACCGCCAGCGTCGTTCGCAACATCATAAGAGATGTCATAGAATCCTGCACTAGCACGATTTTCCGCGTACATTCTTACATAATCTAGATAGAACCATGTAGGTACAGGTGTTTCAAGAGGATCCACACGAAACCCATTAAAGGTAGATCTTGAATCCCATGCTGGTCCATATTCCATGATTGAAGAATCCGACAAGTCGGTTACATACTCATGCCAACCTTCATAAAGCACATGGGCTTTAGCTCGACTATGGCTCTCCGTAAAAGTGTTGTTCCACCATACTGGTCTCATTACCCAGCCTTTCTCTACCTTATCATGCAAGGTCGGGTACTGACTTTCATCTACAGCGATTCTATAAGTCAGATATCTAAATTTACCTGTATCAATTGGATCAGATTGCGAAATGTTCAAATGAACCTGTACGTCACTTTCCGTTGCTCCATTGATTGGGGGATCAGCCGTTGCTTGAAACACAGTGCCACCATCAATGGATGCTTCATTATTTGCAAAACTTTGATTAGAAAACTGCCTAAAGTCAGAAGGCCAAACAGCAGGATTCAAATTTGGAGTATCTGCAGAGGTATCCATATTCCAGGGATTTCCTAATACATCTCTCGAATACTCCTCACCCGAAGTTTTAGATGGTGCTGTGATTACAACCGATGGTTTCTTAACAATATTCAATGGGTGAGAATAGGCACTCCGAGTAACTCCTCCTACAAACGATCCGCCAGTAGCTATCTGAGATTCCATATAAAAATAATAAGTCCCAGGAGGTAGAATTGCAGTTGGGAACGTATATGTACCCGGATTACTACCAGAAGTGAACCTAGTTAAGGGTGTACCATTAAATCCAGAGTTATCTGTATCATAATAAATCGTTACCACTGCATTCGTAGCAATGGAACTTGAAGCCCAAGTAATGGTATGGTTTGGCGCGGAGTTAGGATCGACCAGTCTAACCCAATCAATACTGGTAGAAGCGCCAATAACACCACCAACTGATGGATCAATCCTAAGTACATATGGATTGTTTGACCAACTACCTTGCCTTTGTTCAAAAGAACCAGGTAAATTACTTAAGTCAAAAGAATACAGTGTGTATCCACTATTAGGATAACCATTAGCACCATGGTAAAAACCATCAAATGATGCGCCTCTAGGACTATTTGTATCTGGCCAATATTCTGGTCTAGATTCATCTGAATCCCAATAAACAGCAAAAGTTGATCTACTAGTAACATTCAATCTATAACTCAATCGAGTATATTTTGAAGAATTTATTTTATGATTTATTCCGAATTTAGGTAAACTCTTGTCACCAGAAATACCCTCGGAAAACAAGCTGCCCTTAAATCCTGGAAACAGTGGGAAGACATGTCCACCTGCTACCTGATTAACGCCATTCCACTCGCCATTTGAAACATTTACAGAATTACCCACAAAATTTTCTTCCCAACCAATATCTCGCCTTTCATTAAAATCCCAGGCATTACCTAACTCCATAGTTGCGTAATCATCACCTTCGGCGACTGTAACGCTACTATTTGGACTTGTGATATTGAGACTTTGCGCCGCTAGGATAGAGGGAACAAAAAAACCTAAAAAAACTAACACCTTAACAAACAACTTCATAATTTTCACCGTACTGCTTTTACAACCTATACAAAACCCCTCTCAAATAATAAAAAAGAGGGGCGATGTACTATGAAGCAATAAGCTTGCCAGCTACTAAACTATAAAAATTATCTCTAAGTAATTAAAACTACGAATCCTTGACGCATCAATATGCATCCCCATTCCTAACAGATAGTACGATATGGTACCGAAATACCCGTTCGGCTAGAGAATATTTCATAGTTAAGACAGCACTACAACTCAACCTGTATTCCAACCTCGAATACTTGCTCAGATGGCACTCGGTAGAAGGCAGTTGCTCTCTCAGCATTTCTGGACATTAGTGCGAATAATTTCTCACGCCAAAGAGCCATACCAGGTCTAGATGTGGCGACCAAGATCTCTCTTCCTAAAAAGAATGTCTTATTCCCCTCAAGGGATAAGCCCTTAGACTCACATTCTCTCAAAATTTTACCAGTATCACCCTCATCCTGATATCCGATAGTAGCAACGACTCTAAAAATTCCTTTTCCTAAATCTTCGATTTCTACCCTTTCTCCGAAAGGAACATGAGGAACACTATCCGTATCGATAGTTAGTAAAATAACCTTCTCATGCATAACCTGATTATGGCTCAAATTATGTATCAAGGGAATAGGAGTGAGTCTCTTACTCCTAGTCATAAAAATAGATGCCCCTGGAACTCGATGAAGATCTTCAGGAACACCTTCTATAAAAGTCGCCCAACTAACTCCCTTCTCCTCCAATCTTTTTGCCAACAAAATTCGACCAGAATACCAGGTTGTCATTACCAACATCAATAATGATGCAATCATTATGGTAAACCACCCACCATCAAAAAACTTAGCTCCATTCGCAATTACAAATCCCATATCGATAAATGCAAAAAACGTAAACACAGTCACTAAATAAAACATCTTCCATTTCCAGGCCTTGTTGGCCAAAGTAAAAAGGAGGAAAGTAGTTAGAAGCATATCTAATGAGACTCCTATTCCATAGGCCCCTGCTAGATTACTAGAACTACGAAAAGTAAGAACCAATATGATCGTTCCAATACTCAATAATTTATTTACTGTTGGAATATAAATTTGTCCTTCATGATGCTCGGAAGTATAGTTAACTTGCATCCTTGGTAAAAATCCCAACTGGATGCCTTGCCGAGTAAGGGAAAAGGCGCCTGAAATAATAGCTTGAGAAGCAATCGCCGATGTAATCGTAGCTAAAATCACTAAAGGGATCAAAAACCAAGAAGGTGAAAGGTTGTAAAACGGATTAGAGATAGCTTCAGGATTGGATAATAACAAAGCTCCTTGTCCAAAATAGTTTAAAACTAAAGCTGGTAAAACCACATATATCCAAGCCTTCTTTATTGGCTTAGCTCCAAAATGCCCCATATCAGCGTATAATGCTTCCGCTCCCGTCACAACCAAAAACAAAGATCCTAAAGAGAGTAAAGCAACCTTACCCTCCACCCAAAAATACTTAAATGCGTAAACTGGGTTGACTGCATACAGAACGTCAGGGTTTTTTATTATCTGCCTAAGTCCCAAAAAGGACAGAACGATAAACCAAGTAATCACAATGGGCCCAAAAAACTTCCCGATAGCACCCGTACCCCGTCTTTGTATTCCAAATAGAATTAATAAAATAACTATTGCAATGGGAATCACATAGGGAACAAAAACAGGAGTCACTATCTCAAGTCCCTCTAAAGCACCTAACACGGAAATGGCTGGTGTAATAATACCGTCTGCATACAATAAAGATGTTCCAAACATTCCTAGAAATAGGAAAAAGACAGTATTCATCATACGCTTTGAATTGCTTCTAGAAATTTTCCTAGAAATCAAAGTAGTTAATGCGAGTACTCCGCCTTCTCCCTTATTATTTGCAAGCATCACAATCGATACGTACTTAATGGAAATGATAATAATTAACGCCCAAAAAAGAGTAGAAAGCACTCCATATATATTATCTTGCGTAATGGGAACGGGATGGTGTCCTGAAAAACATTCCCTAATAGCATATAAGGGGCTAGTACCAATGTCCCCGAAGACAACACCTAAGGCTCCTACGACTAAGGCATTGGAAATTTTATCAGATTTCTTACTTTCAACACTCATAACACTCAAAATTTTAATTATTTGGTAGGACTTATCAAAAATGCCACTATGAAGCACGTCTTAAATCCAATATTTCCCATAAACAGCCAAATTACAAGGCGTTCTACATACTGCAAACTTAGATGCTACCATTGCTCACATCTATTCACTTTGACGAGCCTATTACTCAATGATACCTTAATCATCACGTAAACTCTTCAAATTTCGAACTCCCAACCACCTACCCTATGGTACTGAATCCCAAGATACACAACTTGATTGTTAGCGTAGCTATCTTCATATTGTTTTTCACCTCCAGTGTTTTGATGTTAAACTACCATCCACCTGAGTGGTATCTATTAGATGAGATGGGAGATATTTGCCATAAACCCTGGCAACTACTCAGTGGCGAAAAAGCCATGACAGACAAAACCCTACTTCCGATCTTAATCTTCGGCCTATTTCAGAATCTATTTGGCCTTAGTGAGTATGCACCTAGATACTTCTCAATAGCACTTACTTCAGCAATAATGCCTCTGCTATATTTTGGAATTACAGAAATATTTAGCAAAAGAATAGCCTTAATATCACTCGCACTAATACTTGCCACTCACCCTATCATTCTTTCTTCGTCTATAGCGACAACTCTATCTAGTACTCTCTGGTTTCCTATTCTGACCTTTTGGATCTTAAGTAAAAAAGTTCTAAGACATAAAGAACTCTACCTATCTCTTGCCATACTAGGCTCCTTATTTTCCTATGCCGCGGGAATGCTGGTAAGCATTTCAATGATATTCTCATACTATATTCTTAACTTCTCCGAGATACGCCGACTAAACTATAAGTTGACGTTAGCCTACCTAACTGCAAGTGCAAGTCTTTTTATGCTTACTAGGAAACTAATTTATGGGAACATTCAAATAAGCAATTGGGGCATAGATCAGACAAACTTTACTCCAAGCATAGAAGGAATAAAAATCATACTAAGAGAAATTTTTATTAGCGCAAATTCTTGGTATGCCCTAGCTGGCGAAGCTCCAAGTATAGGTCTAGAAGTGACGCTGATAGTATCGATATTTGCTCTAGATAAACTATTTCACATGAATACAGGTACGAAAGAATCTCCTAATAAGTATTCTCAACCAACAAACTGGATAGCCATAATTACATGTACAAGCATCATAACTATTCTTTTATGCTCTTCTAATCTACGTTTAATTGGACTTAGGAGAGTTCTTCCTTTAGTTCCCTTTATCCTAATCGCCTTAGTCGCTGGTTTATACCGGAACCTTCCTAAGAAGTTTAAGAATGCTCAATTCTATTCCATAGGATTGCTTTGGTTTATTTTTGCAATACATAGAGCGTATATTCACATTCCAAATGCGATTCAAGTAGAGGGTATTTCACCAGCAAAAATGGACATCCTAAATACCTATAATACCCTACTTTCTAAAACCAGGAATATTATTGGTCCTTCCAGAATTTATATAGACTCAAAAATTCAAATCCTCGATAGTCTATCATGCTCACTGTATTTTACTAAAAATCAAAAATCTGAAATTCACATAGTAGAGCTTACTGATCTAGAACAAATAAAGAAATTAATGCTTGAACCTAATACTCTAATAGTCGGTAGTCCTTACGACGAGATTCAATCCCAAATATTAAATCACGCCTTGGTACAAGATATCAGTACTCAACAAATTGAGAACATAGACTCAAATTTCTCCTATTTCATCTTCTCCAATATTTAAAACAACTCTGCGGCAGAAAAAACGCCTGCTCAACTATACGGACAAGAGTCCCTCTCTTCTTAACTCAGAACTTGCATCTCTCGGTCTCAGTTGCTATCTTCAAATAGCTAACATAAAAACAATTTTGGAATTTATTCATGAATATTGAAACTAAAACACTTCTTCTAACTATTGTTCTGACCTTATCGCTATCATCTTGCTACCATGGACGTAGAGTAAGAGTCAGCGTTAACCCAGCAGCGGCAGTGGCAGTTGGAGCCAAACTAGGGGAAATGAGTAAGGGTGATTCTTCAAGCAACGAACAAAACAACACATCTTCCTTTAGCAATCTTTGGGGACTCCTGTAATATCGTTCATACTACATGATCAAACTTGCCCTAACTTTAAGCTTTTTTATTCTGTTTACTAACACTACCAGCTCTGCCGGAGAAACCAAAGCTGGCAGATCCCCTTATGCGATTCAAAATACAAACTACAGCTGTGAATCACTACTTCACTCTATCTCCAGTGAGAGCAACTTTAGATATTCTTGGCTCTACAATACCTTTAACAATTCAGAAGGTGACGGACTAGAATGTGTTAAAAAACTCAATTCTCTTGGAAATACCTCCTACATGCAAGTACATCTTATAAACGAAGTCTGCCAAAGAAATAAAAATTGTGGGGCCTATGAGTTGCTTCATGGCTTAAACACCAAACAATACCGGATTGGGCTAAGCAACAAAGATCCTGAGATTATAAATAGAGTTGAGGCCTATATACAAAAAGCTGCCGAAGAAATCCTACCGACCTTAAAACCCAATATCACCTGCGCAGTATCAACGGGTTTAGAATCCAACCTAAGTCGTGAAGCAGCCTTAGTAATACTAGAAATAACCAAGAAACACTTTGGTGATAGGTGTAAACTTGTCTGGAACCCAGTCGGAAATAATAAATTCGGAATTGCTCCGATAGAAAACACAATACACGAACTACACGGTCCACACCCGAAAATAAAACCTCCATGTATTTCAAACCTAGATGGGATAGACATAGACCTACCCCATCGAAAATCATTTAACAGACTAGGAGCTATATCTCTCAAGGAGACAGCTAAATACTTAAAAGACTACAACAAATGTGAAGCTAGTTTTGTATGGATCGCAGAAGATAACTGCCTTCAAAAAGGAAATTTCATCGACCCAAGAAAGCGCTCGAACTGCACCAGCGATGCAGAGAATAAGATTTTAAATGGCCTAATAGAATAATTTTGATCTTCGACTATTAAGTCTTCTTTAAAAAGCATGTCTTTAAAACAATCTTACTTCCATCTACCTTACAATCAACATGCTCAGGGTCATCTGTAATACGTATCCCCTTCACTACCTTACCACGCTTCACCACCATAGATGAACCTTTAACTTTTAAATCTTTGATGACAGTCACGGTATCGCCGTCACTTAATACGTTACCATTACTATCTCTAACTTCCATACTTACCTTTGAAATAATTCATCATGTACCATTACTACTCCTCTTTCCACATCACTCTCTCTCATAACGCAGGATATACTAACTTGTGATGTAGCCTGAGTTAAAAGATCTATATCAATTCCATTATCACCAAGGGCAGATAACATTCTTGAAATAATCTTTGTATTACCCTTCAAGCCCTCTCCTACTACCGCAAGAATTGCTCTATCCTCTAAAACTTCCACCTCTCCAAACTCACTTAACTTTGGCAAAGCTCTCTTTAATGCGGCCAGATCATCGATAGTTGAAGACACTGTAATTTCAGAAGTTGAAACTAAGTCGACAACGACATTGTGATCCTTAAGCACTGTAAATAGTCGTGCTAAGAATCCTCTAGCATCAAACATTCGATTCGAAGTAATACTTAAAACAGAAACTCCCGTTTTAACCGTAACTGCAGTGGGCACTCCTTTTAAAACATGACTAGCGTCTTCAATAATAGTACCTTCCAGCTCTGGCCTCAAAGAGTTAAGTACCCTTATGGGCATTCCAGCTGAAATAACCTGTTCCATGGTATAAGGATGGATTACCTCTGAACCGAAATATGTAAGCTCTGATGCCTCTAAAGGAGAAACCCTCTTTAATACCTTAGCATTTTCAACACGCCTGGGGTCAGCACTAAATACGCCATCAACCTCCTTCCAAATCTGAACCTCTTTAACTAAGTCTTTACCAAAGCCTCTAGCAATCAAGGCTGCTGTTAAATCCGTATATCCCCTACCGATAGTATCAAGCATACCATTAGGCAAACTTCCAAAGAATCCAGTAACAACCGGAACTTTAAATTTATCATCTAATGAAGTTTCTGATAACAATTTCTCTTTAAATGCTTTCGCAGAGCGCTCATACAACTCATCAGTCTCAAGAACCTGCTCACCAGATAGCACATTAGTAAGATCAACAGGTATAGACTCAATCCCAGATTGTCTCAAAACTTCCGATACGAGGATCGAACTAAGCCTCTCTCCCACAGACAAAATATAATCTACTGATCTTGGAGAAGCTTCACGTATAATTTGTATGGCTGAAAGAAACCGTCTTACTTTAGAAATCTCTTCCTCTATCACACCTAATATAGGACTACTCTTCCCAGAAATAACCCCTTCAAGTACAGCTCTATGCTGGGAAATGATACTAATAAGTTGTGCCTCAAAGCCCTCTCCTTCTGAAGCGCTACGTATAGCGGAAAGTAACAAACTAGTAGTTCCCTGAGACTTGGTTTTCCCGCTAATCGCAGAGACGACTAAAATGGGGAAATTTGTACTTAAATGGCTCTTAACGATACCAACCAAGGAAGATAACCTATCAGCATGACCTAGACTGGTACCTCCAAACTTTTGAACAACTATTTTTTTCATTTTTCTATAAATATGCTTTATTTACTTGAGGGATATTAAATTCAGAACAAAGATTATGCAAACTCATGAATATTACATGGAAGAAGCCTTAAATGAGGCTAAAGTCGCGGAGTCAAAAGGAGACGTACCAATCGGTTCTATCGTGATACTAGAAGGCGAAATAATTGGCCGGGGGCGGCAAAAGGTTGAAGACAAGCAATTTGTAGGAAATCACGCAGAACTCCTATCAATACAGGATGCTTCAAAGAGTTTAAATAACTGGAGGCTCAACGATGCAATACTCTATACCACTCTAGAACCATGCCCTATGTGTATGAGCGCCATAATACTCTCAAGAATTAAAGCTGTTTACTTCGGAGCTTATGACAAACGGCTAGGTGCTGGAGGCTCTCAATTTAACCTAGCAGACCTACCTGCAATGCCACATAATCCACTTATCTGCGGTGGAGTTCTAGAAAAGGAGTGCAACAGCTTACTTACCAATTTCTTTAAAGAAATTAGATCCGATTGAATATCCTTAAATAAAAGCCTATACTACCATAGATTCGTATCACTTACTTCCGATGACAATCACCAAATATTAAAACAATTTAAAAACACATGCCAAGATTAAAACTAAAAGCTGGAATTCCTGTAGAGACTATTGCTAAACTATCCTCAGGAAAAGTAGTTGGTAATCCAAGTATAAATCTATTCAATCTATCAGCGATTGAAGATAGCAAGGCAGGAGATTTATCATTTTACAAGGGCGCTTCTACTTCTGCATTTCTAAAGGCCATTAATAAAAAATCACCCTCGGCAGTGTTCGTACCTGAGAGATTCTCAGAGATTGAGGTCCCTAGTGAGACTGCACTTATTCTACATAAAGATCCTTTTTTAGCCTTTCTATCAATCATTCCTAATTTTTTCACTCGAGATGAAGTAACTTATAATATCAGCCCCAAAGCCGACATTCATCAAAGTGCAGAAATTCACAAAGAATCTTCTATCGGTGCTTATGTCTCTATTGGAAAAGAAGTAAAAATTGCTAAAGGTGCAGTAATCCATCCAAATGTAACAATATATCCAAGAGTAGAAATAGGTGAAGATACAGAGATTCATAGTGGCGCAGTGATAAGAGAAGATGTGAAAATTGGTAAAAATTGTATAATTCAGAATGGCGCTATCATTGGCGCGGACGGATTCGGATACGTTCCGGACCCAATAAAAGGTTTAGCTGGCGTTCCACAAATTGGAATAGTTGAACTAGCAGACTTTACAGAAGTTGGAGCAAATTCATGCATTGATAGAGCCACCCTTGGTAGTACAAGCATTGGGCATGGTACGAAAATTGACAACCTAGTCCAAATTGGTCACAACTGTCAGGTTGGTAAGTTCACTATTATCTGTGGTCAAAGCGCCATTGCTGGAAGTGTGAAGATCGGTAATCAAGTTGTAATCGGCGGAAGTGTTGGAATTGCAGATCACGTAGAAATCGCAGATGGCTGTAGATTTGGTGGACTCTCCGGACTCGCTGGGAAATTTACTGAAAAAGGCGACTACTGGGGGAATCCAGCGGTTAAGGCATCTGAACATAGAAGGATTGTAGCTTCCATAAAAAAGCTACCGGAAGTATTAAAATCAATTAAAAAAGAGTTATAAATGGCCTCTCCAGAATAAGCCCTAGATCCGTCACTACCTCAATATGCGCAAGCCTAACTCCACATAATTCATGAAATCCATTTACAATGCAAGAAATCTCTGAGAGCTCCTCCACCTCAACTGAAACTTCATAATCCCAAGCCCCTACTGCGCGCGTTAGGCGTACAACATTTTTGTGACGACTACAGAATTCCATAATACGATCATTTGTTTTTCCGCAAAATCCTTTTTTAGAAACAAGTAGTCTTGCATGATGAGTTTTTAGAGTAGCACGGTCAATGCTATATCTAAAGCCTGCAATAACATTTCTTCCTACTAAGCGATGTATCCTGCGCTCTACTGTAGAAGCTGGCTCATCAATAGTTTTTGCTATCTGGCGGATTGATTCAAATCCAACATTACATAGTTGATTCAAAATTCCACTATCAAGCTCATCAATAATATAGTTACATTCATTTTCTCTCGGTGCAATAATAATTTGGGGCCCATCTTTTGATCCTACCCCAAGAAATTTTTTGGGAAATAGTGTCAACTCAAGGCGAGGAGCTACCAATTTCGCACTGAAAACATCACCTTGCTTTTCAAATAAATCACCCATTATACAAGGTATGCGATTAAGAGATGGTACTAGGATCGAAAAGAAAAAATTGTACTGACCCAGAGTTTCAAAAATATAAGTTACGTTCCCTGCTGCCTCCATGCGCTCAATCAATGCTCGCTTATGCTCCGGATCTCTTTCAAGTAGCTGACCATACACAGCAACAGGAATCAAACCTACCGAAAATGGATTAAAAACTGCCCGCTGCTTCATACTACCCCTATCCTTTAAACGGCGAAGACTTGTAGCAAGGGCTGTACTTTTCATATGGGATGCACTTGCAAGCTTGCTTACATTTTCGAGCGGAAAGAACTCAGCTACACTGATCGCCTTCACCTCTTGATCACTTAATCCATACTTGGCATTCATCAAAAATCCCTAGTTAGCTAATTTATGCGTCTATTTTTACAGTTTATACTGTGCATAAATACATCAGTTTTCATAAATAATCCATATTTGCTTAAATTTATTCCAGTTTAAGGTTTATTTTCTAAAAAAGGGGTGAAAAATGTCGAATGTAGCTAAAGACGTAAAGTTAACAGGTATTTACGCTGTTCTCCTTATGGGGGTCCTGAATTCCCTAGGTCAGGCTTTGGTTTTTGAAATAGGTAAAAACATTCATGTGCTGTGGATTATTGGCATTCAATCCTGGGTAGGTTTTTTAGTGGTTTTAGTACTAAGCATAGCTGATGGAAAAGCTAAAGAGCTTTCTCTGGTGTTAAAGGTTCCAGGGAAATCATGGCTTCTACTTCACGCAAGAGCACTGCTATGTGTAGTTGGTGGATTAGGGTTAATCTATCACTCATATCAATATCTCCCCTTAAGTATTGCAAGCTGGTTCATGGCCGTACCGCTAGCAACATTTTGGGCATATATTCTACTACGGGAGAGGATTACCAGAAATGAGTTTTTCTCTTTGCTTATAAGCTTCATTGGTTTGGTATTTATATCAACCCAAAAAGGCAGCAAAGAGTCGGCGTCTTATTACATTGGGTTTATTTTTATATGCTCTGGAGTACTACTTTTTTCCTTAGGTTGGGTACTCTCCAAACCCGTGATTAAGGCATTCGGTGAAAGGAATTTTAATATATTATCTAATGCGACGATCGGTTTTTACGGCACAATCTTAGCTTTAGTTTTCATTGAAATGCCCGAACTAGATACTCGTTTAATAGGGTTATTAATTATACGTGGTTTTATCTTAGGAGTTGTTTCAATACTTTTTGCGAGAACCATTAAGTGCCTTACAATTACAAAAGGGCTTATTCTGGCTCGCTTGGAAAATGTGTACGCAGTTATTATCGGCGTTTCTATTTTCAGTGAGGAATTCTCCCTTATGGCAATGACTGGAGCCATGCTCCTTATTGTCTCCACAGTGCTAACAAGCAAAGGTTAAAACTACCAATGGTGCTTGTGAAAACAAGCACCATTATTTTTCTTTTCATTTAGTATGGGGAACTTAACCGCAGGACCTTGTGCTCACTGCCTTATTACCATAAAAGTAGGTCGCAAGAATATGTAGTTCCAAACCCTCAGTATTTCGATAGAGACATCTACATCCCCTCAACCCAAGCCCCATCCTTAATCAAAACTTTTCTTGTCCCATCGAAACACTTAACCTCCACACTGACTTTATCACTAGAAATCATCATATCCGTATGAACAGTACTTTCATTACAACCAATCTCAGCTAACTGTTCCTTAGTCATAGTCGTCCCGCCTTTTACGCAAAACTTATAAGCAGAACCTACCGCTATGTGACAAGCCGCGTTTTCATCAAAAAGAATTTCTTCAAACACTATGCCTGATTGATACACTGGTGAGTCAACACCCACTAAAGCCAACTCACCAAGTCTTTTAGCTCCGGGGTCACTTGAGATATATTCTTTAAAACTCTCTTCACCTTCTTCTGCTTTTAAAGATTTTATTTCTCCATTATCAAACTCAAGCTTCAAGCCCTTAATAAGTTTACCATTCACTAAGAATGGCCTAGTAGTGCTAACATTACCTCTTGTTTTTCTCGCGTCTGGAGTGGTAAAAACTTCTTCAGTTGGCACATTTGGCTCAAAAGACGTACCCTTAGGGCCTTCATCACTGCCCCCCTTAAAAAGTGAATCTCTTGTTAGGGAAACTTCAAAATCTGTTCCTGGCCCAGAAAAGTTTACTGTTTCAATCTCCATCTGATTTAATAAATCTGCTCGCTTATGAAGTTTTTTATCGTGCGTTTGCCAAGCTTCTAAATAATTTGGACTATCTACTCTGCAGATTTTAAATATATGCTCCCAAAGCGTAGCTTCCGCTTTTTGACTGTCTAAATCTGGGAACAAACGTTTAGCCCATCCTGGTGTAGAAGCAGCCGCCACCGTCCACTGAACTTTGGACTTACCAATGCCCTCGTCATAAAAATATTTTATGGCCATATGCTGACTTAGTCTCACAGTATTAATTTTCTGTGGATCAAGATCAGCTAAGATCTCTGGATACTGACTTCCAATAATTTTCAAATTACATGCGCTCTCATCTACCAAATCCTTATATTTAGTAGTGAGATATGAGGGCACATAAGCTAAGTCGTCACCTTTAGTGCCTAAGATTCTAGCTCTTAAGCTTTTCGGATGACCTAGGTCCATCCCTACATACTTTGCTCCGACATTATAACATGCTTCTAAAACCTCAAATGCGAAATCCGAATGTATTACTTCCGTCGAAATATTTACAACTTGCCCTGCCTGTACATTTAGTCCAAATCGAACCAATAAGTCCGCATATCTCTTTCTGTAGGTTTTAAAAGTCTCAATATCCAATTTATTCTCCTGAAATTACTAATGCTTATTAGAATTATAATCCTATTTATTAGGACTTAGCATCTTATTTAATAGATTCTAAATTAAAAAATAGGCATTAATCAAATGAGAAATAAAGACTTAAAGCTAAAAGACACCGTTAGAAGCCTTATAGCGAAGGAAAGCAAGGCTGAAACTTTAATCATAGAAGATACAAACAACTCATATACCACTTACCTAGAGACTCACTATGATGAAATAAAAGAAGGGCTAATTCCCATGCCAGAAGACAATGAGATCACACAATACATGGAAGAATTAATGCTACTAAGCAACTTCGATGTAGAAGGCCAAACAAAACATTAAATCGTAGCACTTTTTAGGATAATTTGTTCTAACCAATATAAAATTATCTCTAAAAATTAAATATATGAATACACCAGAACTATTTAGTTCCGAAAATATTGTAGCCCTACTCACGCTTACATTTTTAGAAATCGTACTAGGAATAGACAATTTAATTTTCATCAGCATCCTCGTTGCCAAAGTAGAAGAATCTAAACAAGCTTTTGCAAGAGTTCTTGGGCTTTCCCTCGCCCTAGTTACTAGACTACTTTTACTCCTATCAATCTCTTGGTTAATGAGATTAACGGAACCTATTTTTAGTGTTCTAGAGCATGCATTTTCAGGAAGAGATTTAATTCTAATCGTAGGCGGACTATTTTTAATTGGCAAATCTACTCATGAAATTCACGACAAGATGGAGCCACTAGATTCTCATGAAAAAAATTCTAGCATTAAAAAATCATCTTTTATTTCAATCATTATTCAGATCTCTCTACTGGACATAATATTCTCACTAGATTCTGTAATTACAGCCATAGGCATGGTTGACAATCTACCTATCATGATTACTGCCATCGTAATATCCATGATAGTAATGCTACTAAGCGCAAAATCAATTTCTCTATTTATAGAAAAACATCCTACGCTAAAAATCCTAGCGCTTTCATTTCTACTTCTAATTGGAGTTATGCTGTTAGCTGATGGTTTTGGGCAACATGTCAGTAAGGGCTATATCTACTTTGCTATCGGATTTTCACTATTTGTAGAAGTTCTAAATTTAAAGATCAAAGCTAAAGGCACTTAATCTTATGTATTCTGATACGGACATTCTAAAAGCCCTTAAAAGTGGAGAACTTAAAGTAGAGCCCCTTTTTGAAGGTTCAATTAGGCCAGGTGGACTACGACTTCACCTTGGAGAAACAATCTTAAAACCTAAGCCTGGAATAATCGCAGATGTAAAAACTGGTACTCTTCCTGAATATGAGAACATAAAGATTCCTGAAGATGGTTACCTACTTGAACCTGGAGGATTTATTCTCTCTGCGACTTATGAAAAAGTAAGTGTAGGTAATAATCTTGGTTTTCTGATTGAAGGAAGAAGTACCCTAGCTAGACTTGGCTTAACGATTGTTCAAACTGCGATGATAGTCTATCCTGGTCATACCAATCGCGCCGTGACACTTGAATTAGCTAATCATGGTCCGAATGCAATTAAACTCTATTCTCAAATGAAGATAGCAAGAGCCGCCCTTTTTGAAATGAAATCTCCATCAACCACATCTTATGATGATGAAGGTAAGTACAATAAACAAGAAGATGTTGGGCCCCCTATTTTCAACAACGAGATTGTAGAATTAGAATGAAAAGCTATACCTGTCGTCCCCTGGTAGCTTAATCGCCGAGGCTAACTTAGATGAGAGGTATTTCTTCGCTTCAACTATAGAATCCTCTAAGTTTAAGTTCTTAGAAAGATTAGCTGCGATTGCAGAAGATAGAAAACAACCTGTTCCATGCACATCCATGGAAGATCGACTGCTCACACCTTGGATCTCTTTTAAATTACCATCTTGAGAAAGAAAAAGGTCAGTGGCTGCATTCTGATGAGAACCTTTTAAAAGTATCGCTTCACAAAGAATCCTTTTCTTAAATTCCATAATTAAATCCGGGCCAGAAATAACAATTCCCTCTTTTAAACCAAGCAAGCCCCTTGCTTCATCGGAATTAGGTAAAACTAAAGTACTCGCTGATATTAATGGCAATAAATCGCTCCTTCCATTAAACTCAAAACCAGAGGTAGAAAACATTATAGGATCTACTATCCTATTGGGTATTTGATAAAATTCTTTAAAATTTAAAAGTATAGAAATCTGAGAAGCGCTAATTAATCCAATTTTCAACGAAGAAATTTTGTAGTTAGAAATAACTTCTCGTATTTGCGCAGCAAATAAGTCGTCTTCAATCGCTCTAGAATCACTGACAGAATCTGTACTTTGCGCAGTAAGGACCCCAGATACGGCAAATCCATGCACACCAAGTCCACTAAAGACCTTAATATCTAAAATAATTCCAGCTCCTCCACTAGGATCCAGCCCCCCTATTGATAAGCAGAGTGGTTTCATGCTTTAATTTGCCTCTATTTAAATAATAAAAAGTTATATCATGAATTCAGTCGTAGACATCAATGTTAACTCTTATGAGCTACTACCAACTCCCAACTCTATTAAAGGAGAGTTACCTCTTTCTAAACATCTAGAATCCAATGTCGAAACCTATAGATCTCAGTTCCAAAATATCTTAGATAAAAAAGATGATAGGTTAATTGTTGTTGTAGGACCATGCTCAATTCATGATACTGAAGCCGGCCTTGAATACGCCAAGAAACTTAAAGTTCTCTCAGACAAGGTTTCGGACAAGATTCTGCTAGTTATGAGAGTCTATTTCACTAAACCAAGAACTACTACTGGATGGAAAGGTTTAATAAACGATCCTGATCTAAATGATTCCTTTAACATAGATCGTGGTCTGAGAATCGCTAGGAAATTCCTCTTAGATGTTACCGAGATAGGGCTTCCATCTGCGACGGAAGCACTTGACCCGATAATTCCACAATATATCGATGACCTAATCGCTTGGAATGCGATTGGGGCAAGAACTGCGGAATCACAAACACATCGAGAAATGGCTAGTGGCTTATCTAGCCCAGTGGGCTTCAAAAACGGTACTGACGGGAATATTAGCGTCGCTGTGAATGCGATTGAGTCCGCGATGAGCTCTCACCACTTTTTAGGAATTGACCCAGATGGTAGATGTGCAATTCTAAAAACAAAAGGAAATCGCTATGCTCATGTAGTTCTTAGAGGCGGTCTTGAACCTAATTATGACCCAGTTTCAATATCAAGCGCCTCCAAAGAACTTGAAAACAAAGGTATTCCAGCTCGATTAATGGTTGATTGCAGTCACGGCAATTCATA
This sequence comes from uncultured Bdellovibrionales bacterium, assembly GCA_964353175.1. GTDB lineage: Bacteria > Bdellovibrionota_C > UBA2361 > SZUA-149 > DAOLCO01 > JAIYCX01. The sequence goes on from CAYGUX010000004.1 coordinate 60,909, forward strand.
TAAAAATCACAAGCTCCAAGGAAGTGTTTTTAAAAATTGCCTAGAGCAAAGAGTTAGAGGAACAAAGGAGATCTTTGGATTAATGCTCGAAAGCAATTTAAATGAGGGTAAGCAAGATCCAAGCGCAACTCCTCTAAAATATGGCGTATCAATTACAGATGCTTGCATAGATTTCGAAGAGACGGAAGAGCTACTTAACTTTGCCTATAAAACACTATAAAACCGACTCCTAAGCATCCCCCTGTAATCACAAGCTTTTTCTATTTTAGTTAGATTCTTCAACTATCAAAAGTGTCGATAAGCACATTAAGTAATCCCGCGAACAAGACGATACTGTATTTTATGGTGAGCAGAATCTGACACCTAGAATACAAGGAAAGTATAACTAAACGCGGTAGAATTTTATATGGTTGAATTAAAACAAAATACAAAGATTCTAGTCATAGATAATGACTATGCAAGTTTTCAGGTAAATGAGTGTATAGCTAAAGCACTTGGCACTCTTGATCATATAGAAATGATTCATAGTAATGACGTGACAGAAGCTCTCCGACTTATGGAAAAAATCCATCCTGATGCGATTTTAGTCTCTGATGAAAATAAAGATGAACAAAGCTTACTATTAGATTCCATTGGAGCCTTTCATCCACCAATTTTACTTCAAACTACAGACACTGTTCATTTTGAAAAAAAACAAACCTTAGAACAAGACGTCATGTACGTTCCTTTTTACGACACGTTAGAGGGAATTCACCAACTAATAATGCTTCTAGTTGCTATGGGCGAGAAACACTGTGGAAAACGAGCAGATAGAGCTCTTCATTAAAGCTCTTTAGATTCCTCTTCTTCAAACAAATCGGAAAATTCACTTTCAATTTCCTCTAACTGAGCCTTTGTTTTTTTCAAAACATCCTTACAGACTCTTATCGACTCTGTTGCTTGTTTCATCTTAGGAATCAATTCATCTACAGACACCGCCCCACTTTGAAGTTCCCTGGACAGACCTTCCAAAACTTTAAAATTCTCGTCAAATCCCTTTTTTGCCGTCATTTTATCTACCTATAATATTTTTTGCGATGGCATGAATGCTACCATCTTTCATTTCTATCTCCATATCTCCACCAACGTCTATGGACTTAACACTCGTGAGGATCCTTGATCCGCTTTTAATTATCGCATACCCTCGTTCTAATTGCATCTCCGGTGAAACCACCTTAAAGATGGCTTCAAGATTAGCTAATAGTTTATACACGTCCGAATAAATTCGATGTGACAAACTATAAAGGGGTGAAAAATGTTTTTTCAATGTCGATCCAAAGTCCAAACATCTATACCTAGATAATGAAACTAGATTATAAGCATTCTCCCGCAAGTGAGATTCTTTTAACATTAGAATAGAGCTGGAAGCCCTAACTAAAGAAACAAAGGAAGAGCGCAAATAAGCATCTCGTTTCGATAAAATCTCGGAAGACTTCCTTAAAGTTTCAAGGCCACTTTGAAGAACCAAATTATAGGTTTCCTTAACCAAGATCGCTCCTCGGCTTCTAATCTGCTCCATTTTAACTGAAATATCATTTGAATTCTTCAAAACTATCTCTCGATTTTTTCTCAGGATCTCTTCGTAGTACCTTGTCACGAACTCCCTAAGGTCAATAATTCTTCGCGAAAGAAAATGTCCTAAATCCTTAGGGACCCCAAAGGATAGATTGCTTACGTCTTGAACTGAAGATTGATCAAATTCGTGTCCCACAGCTGATAAAACAGGTTTTCCTGAAAGGCAAATAGCCTTGGCTAGTTCATATTCATTAAAGACCTGAAGATCCCCAACACTACCGCCACCTCTAAAAATAATTATTGCATCTAAATCTTCAAATTGATTAAAATGATTAATGCCCTTTAGTAGATCCCCTAAAGCATGCTGTCCTTGGACTCTAACAGGCAACCATTTTAATTCAAACCCAAACTCACCGATTGCTAAGGAAGCTAGAAAATCATTAATGACAGTTCCTCCCTGACTAGTAAGCAGGCCTAATTTTTTAGGTATTGTAGGAAGTACTCTCTCCTTATTGAAATTAAAAATCCCATCCTCTCTGAGTCTTAAGTTCGTGGCATCCCTTTTGGCCGCTAATTTACCCTTGGTATATTCCGGATATATCTTTCGGATTATAAATGATATCGAACCATTTAAACTATTAAAACTAAGCTTTCCATCTACTAAAATTGGTAATTCTGACTCAAGCTTAAAACCTTCTTTTTCAAGTTGAACTATATGACTAGAGTTACTTTCCCATATTACGGACCGAATATGAGAAGTTGAAAGGGTAGCATCGTAAATATCTAAATAAAGCCGGCCATTTCCAAGAATCTTTAAACCCCTAACAATACCACAAATTTTTATATCGTTTGGAAAAGCTCTCTGAACAACTCCTCTCACAGACTCCAATAGACCAGCTACAGATAAATAATCATTATCTATCTCATCTGCCACAGCAGCCGTAACTTCCTGATTCTCCGCACTTAGTCCACCCACTGCTACATTTCCATCCGAGGAAACGATAATGGCACCTGGAAATTTAATTTTCAAATCGGCTATACTATTCTTAGAACTTGGTGCGAACCACACCTTATCTTTTCCATTCCATCTTGCCCCAGGCAGAGCCTTAATCTCATCCTTAAGAAGGAAGGTCGATCCAGTAAATAGTACTAGATCCTTTTCTTCATCTACGATTATTTCTAATGCTTTAGCCAATGCGATATAAGTAAAAAATGATTTAAGTAGGCGTTCGCCGCTACAATCTTCTCTACCTGATTATAGTAAAGCAATCAAGGATTAAGCAACCTTAGGTTCCTTTTTGGTTTTATTCCTCAGCTTCTTATTCCTCCTGCCACGCCCACCAGAATAAGATGTTATAACTCTTTTTTCCTCTTCACTTGAGAACAAATCTGTAAAATAAGTTCCTTTAACTTTAGATTGAAGCTTTTTCATAGCACGAGTTTTAACCCGAGACAGATGACACCTACAATAATCTAATTCTTTAGCTAACTCTAATAAAGATTCCCCACTTAAACAATGTCTTTGGACGACCTCTTCTTCAAGCCAATCCAAGGAATCCAAAGCCTCTGAAAAGAACTTACTTGCTTCTTGCTCTAACAACAGCTGTTCTGGATTCTTCTCATCCGATAAATAACTGACATAGGAGATACTATCATCCTCTGCCATGTCTTGCGCTACGTCTTCATTTAAATTGAGTTGATGTTTGCGATACTTAACAAGAGAAGATATCTCTCTAAGTAGGCGACCTCTTAAATGATAAAACAGAAACGTTTGGAACTGAGTACCTAAGTTTGGTTTATAATTCTTTCTGGCCTCACAAATTGCTATTCCAACAAGGCTTCTAACTTCATCCTCCGGAAGTCTCGCATTCCATGATCCTAACAGTTTCCACGCCAATTTGATACCTAGGGCGATATCCTCAGCGACATCAATCTTATAAGTAGTTTCTTTCTTTTGAGATAAGCACGTAACAGCTTCTTGCATTTTCCAAACTCCATTTGTTAAGTTTTGGGCAAAGAGGCGTGTTACTAGAATGAAAGTGTTTTAATCTTTCTTAATATATATAAGGTACGTTTAATAATAATTAAACTTGGAGGAAAACCTACATCCTATAACGCATCCTCTATGACCGATGGACATCCATTCCTTGGCGCCCGATTTCAATGAACAAGTTTCATAGTAGTTATGCCAATAGCCCCAAACAATGCATCATAGTTACATATCTATCCTAAATAATTGCAGATTATCGAAAAATATCCCCTCTATTTAAGGAATCTCAATCGCCGTTGGCATTGCCTCAGAGACCGCGATAAATTATAAAAAAATAATGCATCAAATTAAACCAAGGTAGCCATAACTAAGTTAAGTGGTAAATGTTGATTGCATGCGTACAGGAAAAACGCTAAATCAACCTCAGTAGTAACAAAAAGTGGAAAACTTAAAGGATTAAGTAAATGGCAGCGGCAACACAAATTTCAAAACAAGTAGATACATCAAAAGTATCTAACGATAATCACTTAAGTAGTGCCACTAGCCCTACTCAACACAATGCTGACCTCGCTGTAGCGAGCGCAGAGCTTAAAGCCTCCGTGCTTAAAGCATTTGCAGCGGGAGTTGGAAACCCAGCCTTAGTAGCACTGAGCACTACAGAATTCTCTCATGACAGTAGAAGCACATCTCCATTTAATACTCTAAGTTTAACCTAAGAAATTCAAGTTTGTTTTTTTTCGAACAGGAAACAAGTCTGCAATTGTTTTAGCCTATTATACTTATTTTGCATTTCTAAAAACAAACTAGCATCAGCTTGTCCCGCGTCTGGGTGAGACTCTCTAACTTTCAATCTATAAGATTTTGATAGGTCCTTTAAGGAAGCTGACGGAACTACTCCAAAGTACTTCTTAAGCTCTCTAAGTTCATTTCTTTCCTCAAGAGTTAAATTTACCGTATTCGAGTCGCCCTTATCCTTAAGAATATATCGGTAGCCACAAAGAATACCAACTCCGATTAATAGTCCAAAGGAGAATAAAACATTAAATATATTAAAGATCTTTGTATCCTTGGGACGAAGTTCTGATCTTTCAGCAAAGACCATATTCTTCAAAGCCAAGCGATCTAATATATCACCACCCAGCCATGCCCTTTTGATTAAAATAGGATAAAGGACATCTACGGAAAAAGTTTCGTACAAACTCGAACTAGAGATATACGAAGGCACTACTCCCACACTAAAATCTTTAGAAAGATCCTTAAGGGACTGAAGTCGTGCTTTAAAAGAAACAAGGTAGGATTCTATAATCTTGTTCTTGATCTCATTCGGTAATGCTTCTAGGAGTGAACAATCACTTCCTAAAGACACTAGTCCACCTTCGATACATTCATTAGGCATTTGTAATAGTTCTTGGACATGTACATCTTCCTCACCATGGTTTCCCTTAGAAACGAATGCCGTCTTTGTCGCCAGTATCATTTCATCTGGAGAAGTCTCTGAAAATCTCTCAAGAAGCTTTAATAGGCTAAAATCGCTATGAACCTCGGTCACCCAGCGTAGGTAAAATTGCATAAATTCATTTTTCTCCCTAACACCATCCTCCTTCCAGCCTCCCACGAATTCAGCTATCAACTTAGACACGCTTATCTCATCCTTAAGCGATTCAAATATGGGAGCGATTCGTTGGAACTGCTCTCTATAGAAATTACGTATCTTTAAATCTATGCCCAAATTAGGTTGGGCATAGTTAATCCTACTAAGGTAAATAAATACTTTTGCAAAAATAGTAGCATCTTCCTCTTTTTCAACATCCAAGACTAATTGGTCTTGATACAAGGAGTCCAAAAGTGAGTCTGCGTATTGGAAAAGGCTATTTACTAATTTAGGGGATATTCCAAGTGGCAATTCCGTATCTAATAAAAGCAAATTAGCCAAAAGAGTTTCACACTCGAGCATCAGATGAGGTGAAAATGGATCACCTTTTTCTTTAAATACACAGATTCCTCCTTCTTTGACCTCAACATCTGGACGGATCTCAAGCAAAACTTCATTAACAATATCAAGCCTACCTGTTTCTGCAAATAGCAAACTAGGTAGTAACAAAACACATAATACTATTTTCAAAAACATCCCTTACGCCACTTTAAGTCTAGCTATATTATTAACTTCCGAACTATTTTTCACAATCAACTCACTTAAAATCTTCTTATCTAAAGGTTTTTCCAATATAACTTTAACATTCTTATACCCCTTCAACTCAATTCCTACTTTGATTTTACTTCGACCACTAACAACAAAAACATCAACATCATCAGGAACAAGATCTAGGAATCTATTGATTGGATCGCCTGGTATCATCATGTCGGTAATAACGATATTTGGTTTCTTAATTTTCATAATATTCAAAGCCTCTCTAAAGGTTTGTACACCATAAACTCTTAAACCTAAACTACTTAGCCATCTTTCATGCGTTGCCCTAACCATAGGATCATCATCAATTACTAGTATCTGAGGGCTATTGCCGTTTTCTGCTTCCATCGGCAAAATTCTAGTACAAGGAAATTCAACATAAAAAATGGAACCCTCAGGTTCATTAGGCATATAACCAACAGTCCCTCCCTCGTCCTGCACCAAAGTCTTCACCACAGTCAATCCATACCGATGTCCCTGACTTGACTTAGCCTGCACTTCCCTAAGCTTAGGAGAGAATAGGTACTTCTGCAAGGCCGGCTCCACACCACTGCCCTGATCTCTGACTTCTATTCTAAATCGAGAATCTTCTGCGGTTAATAGAACTTCAATCGTACCACTTAGTGAGTATTTAATAGAATTGCTAATCAGATTATCTAAAATTCTTTGTAAGGAGTCCCTAGACACTCTACACTTTACTCTGATAGATTCTCTTAAAGAGAGCTCCAAGCCTAAATTTTTCACCACGATTCTAAAAGCATCCACACGAGAACGAAGTAAGGCTCCTACATCCAATTCGAGATTAGTCTTATTGTGAGTATGTGAAAAATCTTCTCCATCAACATTAAATAATTTATCGATTAAATTCATCTGTTCGACTAAAGCAAATTCAATCTCCTGAGCTAGAGACTGCTCCTCGTATAAGTTATGTCGCTCCAATAAGCCATCTAGCTCCCTTACGGCATAAATAGCCCTGCTACCAGGCGCCTTCATATCATGTGACAAGGCAAACATTTCCTCCTTCCTCTTATCATCCACAGCCTTTAAGCTATTTCTTTCTTTTGATTTTACATAGGCCGCTACAGCATGTTGAACTATCAATTCAAGCGTATGCTTTCTGTCCTCAGGAATTAAACCTGACAACTCACTAAACCCAAGCCATACCACACCGAACAAATCCGTATTGTTTATTTTCAAAGGGACAAATAGAGATAAACCAACTCCCAATGCTCTAAAGTCAAACTCTAATCCGTTATTAGGGCTAGTATAAACAGCTTCTCGATGTTCAAGAGGCATTTTATCTAAAGCCAAAGTAATTGGGTCTTCCAATCGATACTTTGATATTCCTACAGAAGAACTTATCAGCCATGTACCCTGGTCCTTAATTGCGACACAGACGAAAACGGCCTCAGGGCTTGCTGTCTTATGAAGTACCTCACATAATACTTCCAAAATTTTCTGATCCTCGAAACCGGCCTCCATAATCCCACGACCACTTGATAGAATTTGAGTGATGTCATTCCTAGAATCTCGTTCCTTCAACACACCAGCATAATAGCCAACCAGCCGCCTCCATACTCCCTCTAATAGACTACTTTTAAATACAAGTCCTTCAGGAGACTTCCCACTTCTCAACAAGACCCTTAATGCATCAGAGAAGCGATATATATCGCTACGAACTACTCCCAAAACATAAAGCAAATAAGCTACAACCAAGAAACTAAAAATTAACAGTGAAAAGCAAACAAGCCCTACTAGATCCAATTTTAAAAATTCCAAGAATTCCATAGCGACTACCTTTATCAATCCATACTTAACTAGCGATGCTTAATTGCGGTGTATTACTTAAAAGCTTATTGATCCAGGCAAACAACACCTTCGGATCATCAGATTTTCGAACTACAGCATTTACTCCCGCGTTAATAAAGCGGATTTGTGAAGCAGACTGAGTGTCTGCGGTCAACCCTATGATGGGCATACTACCGTCAAGCACCCTAATTTTAGCAGTTAAGGACTCGCCACTATCACTCGGCATATGAAAATCACTAATAACTAAATCTATTTTAACTTCAGTTGAGGCAAATAGCTCAATTGCTTTACTTACTGAATTGGCTACGGTGACCTCATACCCTTTTGTAGCAATTCCCCTCTTAAGCAATTCTGCAAACCTAACATCATCATCCACCAACAATAAGTGCTTCAAACTCGCCCTCTGATTAGAGACAGGAATCAAAGTATCATTAGGAAGTACACTAGGGAAGGAAGTAGAAATGTCCATTATATCTTTTAGCGAGACCCTAAACCCACCTTTAAACATCTCCAATACAGGTTCCCCACGCAATCCAAGGTGCTTAGCTATTTCATCCAAAAATTCAGTCCCGACAACAGCCAGCTGTGATCTAACTTGGGAAAGTATATTGTCAGATAAGACACCCTCATACCTCTCTCCGTCGCCCTGTACGGAATACCCCCCTTTAGCATATTCTATCGAGTGACCACCTAACCTAAAACTATCTAACAAAGATACAAGGAACAAGGCAAACGCACTACGATTACCCACTTCGACTTCCATCAATATTTTTTTAACTAAACTCAGTATATCCAAACATTTTGAGAGCTCTTTTCGACTAGCGATTTCAAAAACAAACTGAGACTTTACATAGCCTGCTCTCACTTGTGAATCCCTTAATATTAAATCTGGATTAGAAGTAATAAAACGTTTTTCACCCGTTCCACTCCTAAGAATTATTGCAGAAAACTCCTGAAGCTTATCAACTACGTCTATCTCCTCTCTCACATCGAAGTGACTTAAACCTAAATAGCTATTATATTTCCAGCCTAATTGAAGCTGTAGAAACTCCCCAGCCTTAGACACACTTACACCATAGTAACTAGCCAGCTCATCTACATCTAGGGTATTCACACTAGATTGGGCGTTGAATCTAAAAGGATATACACCTTTAGATAAACTCTTTAATTGTTTTAAAATATTCATTTAAGACTCACATGACTACTATTCAAATCAGGCGATGTGCTTTTTTCTATTGCTGTGCCTTTCTTTAAGCCTGACATAAATTCAAATACCGGAACTAAAGGGACCGCTGAGGTTAACAGCAATAGGCCCATTACGGAGAGAAAAACGGGGAATACTACAATATTTTCGAGCCTTTTAACTCTAGTTTCTACCTGCATCTTCCACTCCTTATGCACTTGATCACTTAGAGACCGTAAGGAGGTCAGTAACTCCCCTCCTATACTTGCACTCACATCTAAATGTATGAGTACTTGTTTTAAGGGTAGGCAACTTGTACCTTTAGACACCATAGCGAATGCATGGCTGACAGGCATTCCATGTACAGCCAAAGTATATGCTCGTTTAAAGCTCTTTCTACAGACTCCCGGGTCTCCATATTCGAAATCACTATCTTGATAAACACAGACTTTCTCTAAAGCAGGAAATAGACCTAGACCAGATTCCACCAATAAAATGAGCTCCTCTAAAATTAAAGGCAAATCGAAGTAGGCCGCCCTAAGCACATTCTTCGTTTTGCTAGCCAACCAAATAAACCAACAAAGGAGAGCAAAGTAGATACCGAGGCCTCCACCTAACAGCAAAAAAACAGCTCGATTAAAACACAAGTGAGCCAGCGACGAGCCTACGATGAGACCCAGTAAGATAAGAACTAAACGAATTTTGAAAATCTTTTTCTGTTCATAATATTCTAGATATCCACATTCCAAAAGCTTAGGATCTAACTTAAAACGACTCTCTAAAAGCACTCCATCTTCCACCAAAGTTTCAACAGGTGCAATTCCATTGGCTAAATGCACCACACGATCCTTTATTATTTTTTTTCTTGTATTTTTAAACATATACCTAAGGTTTAAAGTCGCTAAATTTTCGTAAGATTGAATACGAAGTCAAGACTATACACATCCCTGCTAGACCCAGCGAAAAGGCTATGTCATTTTCTAACAAAACCTTCCAAAAATCTTTTGTTCGGACAGAAAGCAAAACCATTAATAGAGGTGCCATACATAGAAGTACATTAGCGGTCATTCTCATACTAGCCGTACTGACATTCGCAGATTTAATTAAACTATCTCTATCTCTACTTACCTCAGATAGTCTCTCTAGTGTCCGAGAAAACTTACCCCCATGTACTAAAACTAATAGGAACGCTCTTCTAAACAATCTAATTTCGGGCATTTGAATACTTCTTGCAAACTCATGAACAGCAATTTCTTTGGGTACGCCTCTCGTTACCTTCTCTAACAATTGTTTAATCTCTTGTTTAGTAAAACTATCCTCATCAAGTAGCTGAGTTGCTCTTTCTAAAGCGGCATAAACTGACAATCCAGCTTTTAGATTCGAAGCTGTCGCTAACAAAACCGAAGGATACTCAGACATAAACTTCTTATCTAATTGCCGCTTCCTAAGATTGCCAACATACTTAAACATGAGCACTAGTGGTAGGAGCAGCAACAAGAAGCGATAGTTTATAAATATTGCGATCGCTACTACGAGCGTTGTACTAATAAAAAATATTATATTCTCTTTCCTAGAAAACCTACAAAAAAAAGCCTCTACTAAAGGCCTCAAAAAGCTAAATATTAGATTACTTTCAGAAGGGCCTTCTATCAAAGGCAAAGCAATTCCTGATTTGGCATATACAGAAGCAAAACTTGACAACCTTTGAACATGAGGTTTACCCTGCCTACCATTGTATAAATTTGCGATAGACCTAAGCATTAGTGAAAATCCTCACAATGTAGAAGCATCCCGGGTGGTGACATTTTACAATTGCAAGCACTCAACTCTTGCTGATATTTACTGATACCTGTACCTCTAATCCAAGTGACCGTACCATTCTTAGCAAACTCGTAGATTGGACTCATTCGAATATTACCATCTGCGGCGCTCTCAACCTCATATACAGACATAATTCTTCTTTTTCCCTGAACGGGGTCGATCCCCACATAAACAACCCCAGTGATAGCATTAGCTATCTGCATACGAAGTGTATCAACACCAACATCTCCCTGCGCTCTTGCTAGAAATAGCTCCAATCTGGATACTGCATCTCTTGTAGATTTCGCATGAATCGTGGATAAGCCTGGGTGACCGGAGCTACAAACATCAATAAATGCTTCCGCGGCCTCACCGTCTCGAATCTCCCCAAGAATGATACGATTCATTGCCATTCTCATTCCTGCCCGTATTGCATTTGCAGGAGAGACCTTTCCCACCCCCTCTAAGTTACACTCTCTAGTAAGCAAAGTTCTAACAAATGGTCTATGCAGATCAATTTCATTAGTATCCTCAATTACCAACAAAGCCTCATCCTCAGTGATCGTGCCCGCCAATGCCCTAACCAAAGTAGTTTTCCCAGTGCCTACTTCCCCTGCTATAAGTAGCGCACCCTCATTTAGTTTCATTAAACCTGATAAGTATTTAAAGACTTCCGCTGGCGCTACCCCTAAAGACTGCAAGCCGTTTAAAGAGATGGACTTGAAACGTGAAATTCTCAAAGTCAACAAAGGTCCCATTCCTATAGGCGAAATAGACTCATGCGTCACACAAGCTCTAATACTTGGATCAATTGCAACATCTACAACAGGAGTAGCGACTGTACATGATTTTCCAGCTCGCTTTAAAATACCCTCTACAAAGGCTAAATAGTTTCCATGATCTGGGAAAGAAAGGTCAGTTTGAATATTTCGCCTTTCGACCTGAATGCTTATATCCTTGTATGATGATACAATGATATCGTTTACAACAGGATTTTGAATTAGAGGGGTCAGAATATCATAATGGTCCAAAGATGACGCAATAGCCTTTAGGGCCTCATCTCTTTCCCTTAAGGTTAAATCCTCTCCCTCAGATGCTTCGACAGATTTAACAATTTCAATTAAATTATCTTCCGAGTGAAAGTAGGAAGAATCAACATTAATACTAGATATTAACTTTTTAGCTTCACTTACAACATGCTTTGCACTCGCGGTTAATCCACTATTCGACCCCAAGTCATAACTTGTGCAGTCAGATTGCTTAGACCCTACGTTCTTCTGATAGTGGCTTCTAATTTCATCGATCGTTATAAACTTCTTACCTAACTTACTATTCATGCATTAAGAATCTCTCCTAGAAGTAGTAAGTTCCTTGATATCTTTTACCCATCTCGAATCAGAATCTAGGACATATAATTTGCCATCAGGGCCACGAGCTTGTCCTTTGTAATGAGTTTTTGCTTCGATGCTATTGCCATAGTTTAATCCTAGTAAAGTCTTCTCATTCATACTAAGAGCGCTTGGAGCACTACTATCTCCAAGCCCCCTCAAAGAAAAAGTAAGCTTACCAATGGTAGAAGCAGTTCTAATTCTTAAAGCATCCTCAGCTGAAACTAAAAGTGTTACAGTTGGAGGCGGTCTAACCGCATTCACCCCCTGACCTACTTGCTCCACAGTGGAACCAGTAGACAAAATCTTTACATTCTCCGCAATCACCTTGGCCTCTATTCCAAGATTAGACTCTCTTGTTTGCCTTAGCACAATTACATCTACATAATTTCCTGTTTGCGCCCATCCTTCAACCGAGGACTCTACATCAACCTTAACAGAGATTGCTCTAAACCCTTGGGGGATACCTTCAACGACCGCATTGACCTCCGCACCGGAATCAGAGATTGCAGACAAAGGAATGGGTGAGAAGGCTGTTAGTTGTTCTGTCGCAAATTTATCACTTATTTGAGATCGACTACTCACAAAAGCTGAAGCATTTACCATCGTCGGCCATTCCACCGAAGTAAAAGGTACACTTGATAAATTTTCGCCTCGAGAGACTGACCGAGTAGGCACATCAATCCTAAAACTTGTAGCTGATTTTTCACCTCCTACTAAAGCAGTCTCCCCCGAAGAGGTATGAGCACTGCTTCTAGAAGCAACTGATACCATCATCAATATAACGAAAAGAAATGCCGATAGTCCACCCAAGAAGTACTCTTGAAAGGTTCTACCTTTAATTTTTTTAGGTTTGTTTTGTTTTAGTTTCATACTTTTTATTTAAGACTATCCTAAGGTGCAACCCCACCACTATTTATTCCGATACTTGAAGGTGGGGCACTAAAGCCAATATTAGAGAAGTAGGTGTTCATATTCCCATAGAATGCACTAAGGCCCGCGGTGATTAACACAACTGCGCCAATAAACAGTATGTGTTCTAGCGACAAAGAACCTCTTTCCTTTGAGTTTACTTTATTTTTTTCCATTATTTTTCCTTTATTCACTTACTATTACCTTACTATTCGTTTACAACTTTTTTAGGTGGTGTGTAGTCAAAGTCTTCAACCTTCACACTTGGACTAGAATCAAGGTGATCAGAAATATGAAACACACAATCAACTTTTCTACTTTCTTCTGATAGATTAGAACTATCAATTTCATCCGAGAGCTTAGTATTACCTAATGCTGGACTAGCCTGCCTATCCATGGGAAGGATCACAGACGAAAGCTGAACTTCTAAAATAGGCTCAGCCTCAGTCAACAAAGGCAAACGCCTTAACATTCTGAATCCGATTCCCGCCTTTTTCCGCGATGGAATCATATTTAAATATTTTTGTTTGCCACCTATGCGGGCAGGTATAAGTTCTGTTAAACCCAGCGATGCATTGGCCAAGGTTACTAACATATTCTTAAGCTTAGCATTACCCTCTGTATAGATTGTATTACCTGTGCCCATCCAAAGAGCAGCCTTGCTATTATAGGGCACCTCTTCTCGATACAGCATATTTTCTTCAAAGCCAGGTACCCACGAGATAAAGTCTAGAACGTCTTCACAACCCAAGCCACTCTGAAGAATACTATTTAGAACAACAAATACCAATCCGTCACCAATATTGTGATTACCAGATATTTTAGAACCTAAGAGATGTACCGAACCCGCATCGTTTCCGCTTATGAGCATACGGCAATCTGATCTACACGTTAATGCAAAAGGAAATATCCCCTCGCTCCCAGCCATATCAACGATCACGACATCATGTATCTCCAACAAGCGATCAATCAAATAGAGTGAAATATCTAAGGTTTCTACATTACGTAGGAATAGCTCTCGAGCTTCCCCACCACCCGATGGAGGCGGAAGAACCTTAATTCCATTCTTCAGACTCACCAACAACCGCTCTACCTTATCCGTATCGGGCATTCTTTTTTGAGATAGAATTTCCGAAAATTCAGAAGACTGCCACTTATCTGCCAACATAAACTGGCAAAAAACACCTGCGGAGGAAAGATCAACTACGACTGCGGACTTACCAAGTTCCTGATAAGCATGAGCAAGCCCAGCAGTGATGGAAGTTACTCCAACACCGCCCTTAACACCCTCAACGGTAACTAAACTACCTTTACTTCTTTTGTTTTCTTGTTTAGCAGTACTGGAAATTGAATATACATAACGAGAAGCTTTATCGGAGAGAGTAAATATTTCTCTTACATAAGGTTCAAATCTATTTAATAATTTAAAAGAGTAACGCTCTTCTAAACAGAACATAAAAACTGGAGTATCTTGGTGTAAAGAACTCCACTCACGCACGAAAGCAAAGGCTTCATCACTTGTTAAACCAGGACCGAGAACCACCACGTCCGGTGGAGAGTTCACTAAAGCCTGCTCTCTTGAACTAGGAAAAAACTTTGAAACTAGAATATGGCCTATCGTTTTACGACATTCACGAAAGCCTGCACTGAGAATTTCTTCAAGTTTTAATCGATCAGTAGCTGTCTTATCAACACACGCAATTCGCATTTATCACCCAAAAATAAATTTTCAAGAATAAAAATCAATTTAACGAACTCATTAATTCAAAGTAATCCTAGGGGTCAGAGGTTAGATAATAAAGCCCCCCCATTAAAAAAACTTTCGCTAATACATATTTATCGTATTTAGTTTGTATCTGGACCGAATCTAATCAGATATTTAGATAATTTAGTTTAATTGATTAAACTAAGAGAGCCTCCTTAAACTTAGAGGAATAGTGAGAGGTATATTCTAGAGAGGCTCGGCCTACTAAAGTAGTCCCTTAGCCCTACCAATAAACCTCTTCATTCGCTCAGGTATTTCCGAGCTAAAATTTAATGGCTTAGATGAAACTGGATGTTTAAAACCTAGAGTTGAAGCATGCAAGGCTAAATAGTCCTCTTTCCAAGCTGGGTGTATCGCTAGTTCTGTCCTATATCTAGCATCGCCTAAAACGGGATGAGACTTTTCAGCAAAATGTACTCGAATCTGATTTCTTCTTCCTGTTTCTAACCTTACCTTCACCCAAGTAGCTCCCTCAAAATGCTCGTGCACTTCATAATGAGTAACTGCGAGCTTACCCTTTTTGGGGTTTTTAACTGAATACTGGTTTAAGTCTGAATCGGTAGATAGATAACTTTCAAAGGTCCCTTCTTTCGGCTGAAGTTCTCCTACTAGAAAGGCATCATAAATTCTTTCAGGTTTTCTTTCTTCAAATTGTTCTTTTAACTTATTGGCGTTACCAAAGCTTTTAGCGAATACCAAAAGTCCCGAAGTATCCCTATCTAACCTATGAACAACATGTAACTTAACACTACTCGGCAAATCATTCGAGATCAAATCAACTAAAGTTTCCCTATCGCTACCTGACTGAGTTGGCACAGTTAACACACCTGCTCGTTTATTGACTACAATAATATGACCATCTTCATACACCAAATCATAGGAATCACTTCTTACCTGCCTACGCTCTTTATACTTACGGCCCTCTTCATATTCCAATCTTAATTCCTGCCCTGGCCTAAGCGTAACCCCTGGGTTCACACAGATACTGCCATCAATTGTCACGCAATCATTTTGAAAGATTGCTCTAATCTGTGATCTTGGTAGATCACAAAATGACATAACAACTCGATCTGCTTTATAGATCGTATCACCCTCTTCAGGTACATTAAATATTTCTAATCTCTGTTTGGTCATATAAATTATCTCGACAATATTAATCTAATTCGACAACGCTTAAGTTGTTAGCTGCCAAGAATCTCTGCCTTTCCGTAAATTTTCTACTCGTTGCAATCCCTGCCCATACACTTAAAGCTTTTTTGCTATTTTCCTGAGTCATGAATATAAAAGCTCGTAAATTTTGAATTGAGCAATACAAATCACCCTTATCTAGACCCCAGCGAGCCTTATCCAGCCTAACTAGAATTGAATCCGCCTGCGTTTTTGAAAAATGTGGATATGCTTCAAATAACTCCTCAAGAGACTTAAGATATAGAGCTAAGGCCCTAGGTTCGTAACTTTTCCAAGGAAAACTAATTTTTGCTGTCTCATGTATGGTGTCTTGCCTAATTACAGAATGGTGAGATAATTCTGGATGAAAATAACCTGAAAGCCAGCCAATGTAGTGTTTGATAACATTTGAATCCTCACCCGCCAAACTAACTTTAGAAGGTGGAAGAGGCAAAGATAAAGCTCTTTCATATCCGCTTAATTTGATATTTAAGGTATCCTTCTCCAGCCAAAATTTTTCCTGATTAAACCTTTCATCAGATATTACCTTGGAATAAAACTGAGAAATCGGCAATTCCAATACTGGTGAGCTAGTAGAACCTGCGACGATTAAAGCAGGTCGGCCCTCTACACTAAACCATTTAGCAATATTCTCACTTTTAAGATCATAAGGGATCAGTGAGGGTCCTGAAAGGTGATACGTTTTAGCAATGACCTTTATCCCCCTCGCTATCTCCCTCGCGCGATACCCCTCACTATCTCCTTCAAGCTTACTAATTAGAACCTTACCTCTATAATATCCAAGTTCCCTCATGATGAAAACACGAGCCTGTAGAAACACCCAAAATACCAAAACCAAAATTATAATATTTTTAGATAAATTGATCCTTAAAAAATCTTGCAAATAATAGAACATCACAAGAACTAGTATGAAAGAATATTCTTGAATATCTTCAACCCTAACACCTGCCGACACACAACATTTTATAACAAACAGAGAAAAGGCCGCTCCCAGCAAAACCATATACGACCTATTCAGGTCAGAGAATTTATTTAACAATTTTCCTAACATGATTTATAATAAAAAATCTCTTCCTACTAAGTAATGAACTAGACGTAAGTTATATATGTTATATACTGATCCCATATTTACACCCCACTATGGTGCAAATTAAGAACTAAATACACAAGGGTTACTTAGTAATATCACTTACTAAGTATTTAAAATGCCAGTACTGTATATCATAATGATATTAATAATCTATTTATTTAGAGACTAAAATACTCCGGGGAAATTCTTTCATGAACAAAAAGAACGACACAGAGGGCATCACAGAGGGCATCACAATGGACATCACCCAAAACTCTCCATCTCATTCAAGCAATCCTAAGGAATCACTATTTCAAGCAATTTCCGCTGACAAACTCTCCAATCTAATGCATACCCTAGTTCATGACATTGGAAATCCCATGACATCGATAATCTCCTATTCTGGCTTAATAGAGCAAGGGCCAAGCCTATCCCTTAGCACAGAACAACTCTCACCTTATGCCGGTAAGATCACAAAAGAATCTTGGAGAGTCATGAAACTAATCGACCTACTTCTTCTTTCCATCAGTGAGAGAAAAGAAGTTTCAAGCTTTTCTCTACAGTCTGCGAAACAAACTATCATACAACGATCCTCAAGTAGATACGACCTAGGTGAAGCGGATCTACTATTAAAGGGATTTGACACTGAGAAATTGGTTAAAGGTGATCTTGATCAATTTGTTTTATTAGCCTGCGAAATAATAAGCAACGCACTTGGCGCATACGTCGCACTAAGAAAGAATGCACCTGATGATTCAGATGAAGACGGGTGTACGGTTATTATAGAAGCTGAAATTAAGAATGAAACAATTGTATTTAATTTCACCAACCCCAGTCCAAAGCATAGCAAGGACCTAAGTCTATTGTTTGAACTAGCGAATTCAGAATTCTCAAGAAATAATAAGCCAGCAGGCATAGGGTTATTTAGCTTAGCAAGAACAATCCATAGGTGGGGCGGTGAAGTATCTATCTCTGAAAACGCAACCTCAGAAAACTTAAACCAATTTTCAACCAAGATAAGCCTTCCATTAGTAGAGATTAAAGAGACATAAGACATGGCAATATTACAAATTTTACTTTACCCAGACCCGCTACTAAAAAAGATCGCTGCGCCGATCACAAAGGTAGATGGAAAAATTACAGAGCTAGCTAACTCTATGTTTGAAACCATGTATGATGCCCCAGGAATTGGTTTAGCAGGTCCTCAGGTTGGCATAATGCAACGTATTTTTGTTATCGACATTGGGGACCCTAAAAACAAAGACTCTAAAAATCCGATAGTCTTTATAAATCCAGAAATTAAAGAAACCTCTGGAGAAAGAAAATACGAAGAAGGGTGCCTAAGTCTTCCAGGAATTAGAGAAATGGTAGTTAGACCGTCTGAAGTTGTAGTCAAGGCATTAGATATAGAGGGCAAAGAATTCACCCTTAAAACCGACGGCCTTCTGGCAACCGCTATCCAACATGAACTTGACCACCTCAACGGCATTCTTTTCACAGATCATCTAAAGGGACTAAAGAAAAAACTAGCGACAAAAAAACTAGAGAAACTAGCAAACGACTCATAGTGTCAACTCCAACAGAAACAAATAGAGTCTCAGTCTTTTTTTTTGGAAGTCCAGAGTTTGCACTTCCTAGCCTAAAATTACTACATGACAACGAAAGAATAGAAATTCTTGCAGTGATTTCCCAACCTGTAAAAGAACGAGGTCGGGGGAAAAAACTCAAACCAACTCCTATTAGTGAGTATGCGAGACAAAACAACCTCACCTTATTTGAACCCACTTCTTTAAAGAGGGCAAACTGGGAAACATTAGTCCCAGGAGACAAAGCTGACCCAGAACTCATAAGATTCTTAGAGCATATTCAAGAGATAGGAAAACCAGATTTTTCAATAGTAGTAGCATACGGAAAGCTAATACCTGAATCCTTAATTAAGATTGCTAAATATGACTTCCTTAACGTACATCCATCGAGTCTTCCTAGATGGCGTGGTTCTGCACCACTTCAAAGAACTCTAATCAGCGGGGACAAAGAAACATCGATATGCATTATGCAACTAACCAAAGGCCTAGACGAAGGACCTATTTACCTGGAAGAGAAGTTCACAGTACCTGAGGATGAAAACTTAAAAGAGCTACACGATAGAACATCTTTCATTGGAGCTACGCTACTTTTAAATACCCTTTTAGACATCAAAGACAAGGCTATACAGCCCACAGAACAGAATGAAGTAGGAGTTCTCTATGCCGAGAAAATACTCTCTAAGGATACCGTAATTGATTGGTCTAAGCCTGCTCAGGAAATTCACAATTTGATAAGAGGACTCTCACCTCACCCTGGAGCACAAACTAAACTTGCGGATAGATTAATTAAAGTTACAAGAAGCAAATACCTACACTTAGATTTGAAGCTAGCCCCTGGACATATTTGTATTGATAAAATCAAAAAACAAATACTAGTGGCTTGCGGAAACTCAACATCACTTGAAATTATTAAATTAAAGCCAGAAGGTAAGGGCATCTTAACTTCATCGGACTTCATAAATGGTCTTAAGGAATCTGAAAATCTATTTTTTCATAACAACTAAACTATGGCAGAACTAAAAATTATCTTTCCAATACTATGCATTTTCTCATACCTACTAGGGAGCATGCCGACAGGACTTCTTCTAGGGAAGTTCAAGGGAAAAGACATAAGAAAGTCAGGTAGCGGTAATATCGGCACTACTAATGCCTTCAGGACTCTAGGTAAAGTCTTAGGCATATTAACTTTCCTAGGAGACACTCTTAAAGGCATCCCCTTCATGTACCTAGCAAACTACCTAGGTTACTCACTGAACCAACAAGCCCTACTAGGATTTCTAGCATTCCTAGGCCATTGCTACAGTCCATACTTAAAATTCAGTGGCGGAAAAGGCGTAGCAACAGCCTTTGCCATATTTATTTTTCTAGCTCCGAAAAGCGCGCTGATCGCATTTCTAGTATTCGCGGTTGTCTTTTTTACTACAGGAATAATTTCAATTTCTTCACTGCTATCTTCTCTTAGCCTAGTAGTATTTTTTTCAATCTCAAACTCAGAGCCAGCCCTATTGGTTCTTTCCATACTAGTTGTGACTATTATTTGGATTAAACATAGGACCAATATTGGGAGATTGCTTAAGGGAGAGGAGAGTTCTTTTAATGTGGGGTTGAGGAAAATCTGGAGGAAATCAATAAGGGGCAATTAAATGCCACTAACTCAATTCACTTCGCCTACCTCAACAATTAGATCAAAATAATCTAACTCCCTCACCTCTGGATCCAGTTCCCCGCTATAAATTAATACCGGCCTACGAGTTGAATATTTTGGAAGCTTTAACTTTTCTATCTTCTCCCTTACCTCGCCTACAATGCTTAATCCGATCTTCTTTTTGTATTTAATTTCACAGATATAGAAGTTATTAGGTTTACATTCTATGAATAGATCTACTTGCACAGCTTCTGATTTATTCGTTTTATTCTGAAAATAAGTTCCAGCGGACTTAATGACTTCTCTTTCTAGTCCTAAAACTTTTATTACCTCAGGTACTCGATTTAACAGTAAATTTTCAAACTGTAGTCCTGAGATAGCCTCCCATGCCAGAAGCTCCCCAAGAGAACTAAAGTTATAGAGACCACTATTTATTGCTGTGATATTGGGCTCTATATATTTCAAGTAGAATCTAAGGTAGTTGTCACTGATTCTAAGCTTACTAAGTCTCCCTCTTTTCCCTCCGGGCTGATAGGTATAATCCCTCTTTATAAATCCAGACAACTCCAAGTCTCTCAAGCATTTAGTAAGCTCACCACTCTGCTTCACCTTTAGTGCTTTTGATACTTCCACTGGGGAAAGATGTCTTTGGGCAAGCAAGCGCACAATCTTCTTGTAGGTCTCACTCTTTCTCTCAAAAATATCTGAAAAAATCTTTTCAAAATCTTCAAATAAATAGCCACCTTTCTTAAAACAAAGTCTTAAAATATTAGAATTAGTAGATTCCCTTGGGTTATACTCCTCTAAATACTTTGGTACTCCTCCTACAACATTCAAGTAGGAAAGCTTTTCTTTTAATGAAATGTTTTTTCCTCGCTCCCCCCAAAAATTTAACGAATCTTTTAAATCTAGCTCCGTCAACCTGATCGTCAAAGAAACCCTACCTATAAAATCTGTCTCCTGAAGTATATTATCCTCTATCCAAGATGAGACAGATCCACAAAGGACTAACACTAAACCAGGAATGCGGCTAAACTTCGTATCCCATGCAATCTTAAGTTTTCCAACAAAATCCTTATCGTATCTAGCCATCCAAGAGACTTCATCAATAAATAGGAGGGCGGACTTTTGCGTGGAGATGTTACTTGCTAGATAAGAAAATGCTTCCGTCCAATTATTTAGAACTGGTTCTACTCCCCCTAATATTTGCTTACACTGTTCTGCAAAATTCTTTAATTGATCTTCATTAGTAAGACCTTGCCTAGGCGCCATGCCTTGGAACTCATAGTAGTGTTTAAAGTTTTTAGAAAACTCCCCAACCAAAGTACTCTTACCAATACGCCGCCGACCAGTAATCACAACAAGGCTACTACTAGACTTACCCTGCAAAGCCTTAAGTCCCTGTAACTCCTCACTTCTTCCAATAAATGGTATCAAACTTTCTCCACTGCTAATCGTCTTTTTACTGTTTACAGTAGAATTATAACACAGCAAACAACCACTGTAAACCGCCTTTTTGCCATTCACAGTGGCCACAACATACCGCGCAAACCCCAATATAAGTCGCAAATCTCCGCCTCCCTTCATAACATACTTGGCCGCTCTTGCTATTCAGTACTACAAACCTTAGTCTATTCAAAACAACTTAATCTGGGTAGAAAAATTATCTTAGTCTTTTTATTGAGTCACAAAACTCAATTGAGAGACTAAGGAAAGAATAAAGGTTTTAAATATCACTAAACTTGGGCCTTAGAGCGTAATAAAATTACGTTGTAAGGCCCAAGAGACTTAACTAAGAGGAACCGGGGTCCGGTTCTGCGTCAGATGATGTTCATCTGAGCACTTGAAGTAAGTCTTCCTTAAGTGAAAGGAACGAGCCATGAGTACTGTAATTGAAACAGGATTTGGACAAGTAGAGTTCAATGAAGGCTCAGTCGTCATGAATGAGCAGTCTGCCCTGACTCTCTTCAATGTAGCTATCGCCTTAAAAAAGAATAATACTGAATTTTACCACCTTAGGTTTAGGCTTTTTGGCACAGACGAAAAAACAAAAGTCTGCAACTGGATCTGGTGCCTTATATTTGAATGGGCATCTCAGCAAGAAAACAATCCATTCGAATTTATCCTTGAGGTTGGAGATGCAAAAAACTCAGAGGATAAGTTGAATTACTCGATGGTACTCCTAAAGGAGAGATCTTCAGAAGCTGAATTAAGAATCCCATACCCATTGTTGGGAAAGTACGCGGTCTTTACATTGCTGAAAAGCAATACAACTTCTCGCAAATTTTCTCCAACTTCCCATACCATTTCTAAGGCCAATTTAAATACATCTCAAATTCACAGATTGCTACACAACCTTTCCTACAGCAAAATCGGACCGGAGTGGGCAATTGAGAATCCCTATTTTCACTTTCCGAATTTCACCACTAACTTGCTAGACCAGTGGCCAATTCCCAGCTTATCCCATTCCAGGGCACAAAGCTTGAGTTTAATAGCCTGGAAGTATCCATGGAGTAGATACCGAGCGTTACATGCAAGTAAAAGAGAGCGGCAAAAGGACTTGCGCCAATGGCAACTCGCGACAAATGAGTTCAAACAGGCAATAAGATTACCGACTGCGAACTGAATCCATAAAGGTTCTAACACAACGTTCTGAGCGCCCCGAGTACTTTTACTCTGGGCGCTCTCTTTCCTTCTCTCTCATATCTTACTAGCCCCAAAAGTTTTGCAATCATACTAAGCTAGACTGCAATATTCTATCAAATCTAAAATTTAATTCTCTTGTTAAGCATAACAAATCTCATCGTTTACAAGGTAGCCCGAATGAAAGTTTTTCTTTCTAGGGCAAATTCGTAAGGCAATAAAAAAAAGGAAAATTAGAGGGGATGTGGGTGTGGGGTGTTATTTGGAGGCTTATGCGTAAGTAAAGCGGAGTGAGGCCTTAGCATCCGAACCTTCACCACAAACCACATCGCCGAAGGAGCCATGGAGCAGAAGCCTCCAAACAACACCCCACACAGCAAGCACCAAATTAAAACATCTCTCCCTGCTCTTCCAAAGCCCGAATCTCCTCAGACCAATAATTCTCCGTGCCATATTCAGGAAAAGCCTTTTTAAAAGCCTGATCCTCATACCGCTTACCAATCCAAGCATCAAAATGAATCATTCTTAAAGTACGAAGAGGCTCAATTAACTTTAGAGACGTATAATCAAAAGTCTTAAACATCTCATAAGCTTCTAATAAATCAAGTCTTTGATTCCTAGAATAATCATCGCCACCCGGAATCACTAACCAAATATCTTGAACAGGTGGGCCAGTAACGGCGTCATCAAAATCAACAAAAAACAAACCATCCGTACCATCTAAAATATTACCCTGATGAGAGTCACCATGAATTCTTTGCACAGGATATGGGCTTATAATTTCGTCACACTTATCAACAATTAAAGTCGCTAAATCTAAATAACGCTGTTCTAAGTGAGCAGGAACTAACCTTAACTCTTGAATTAAATCGATATTATTATCTCCATAAGTCTCCGCATTTAAAGTGAGCCTATGTTTATTTTCTCGTTTAGCCCCAATCACATGCATACGAGCTAATAAACGCCCGATTATAGGTAGTTGAAACTGCGTGATCTCATCTACATTTCGCCCACCCACCTTAGGAAACAAAGAACAAAAAATCCCCGTCTCGGGATCAGTATAAATAGTCTCACCTGACTCTAACTTTATAGGAGCTACAACAGGATAATCTTCTTCCACTAAATCAAATAAAAACTGATGCTCCTCTTGAATCTGTTCACGGGTCCAACGACCAGGCCTGTAGAATTTAATTACTCTAAATCTATCCCGAATATTCTCGGAGTCGGAATCTATCTCTAAATCAAAAACTCTATTCTCCAAACTATTCAACTGTAAACAGCGCCCCGTACACCTAACTCCAAACTTTTCAGCGCAAGCTAAGATAGTATCAGGCAACAGGGAGTGAAAAAATTGAGTCTCCTTTGAGCCCCATACGGAGGCCTCGGGTAAATTACTGCTCATTATAGTGATATATATATTATGGTTGTGACGGCAATCTCAAAGTTATTTTTTTAAACTCTGAATACCCTGCTTCATATCTAAAGAATTAAAAAGATATGAACCTGAGACTAACATGTTTGCACCAGCATCTCTACATATCTTTGAAGTCTCTGCAGTGATTCCGCCGTCTACCTCAATTTCTACTTGACGAGAATAGGGAATTAAAGCCTTTATTCTCCTGATTTTATCTACAGTCTCAGGGATCAGTGCCTGCCCACCCCAACCCGGATTTATAGTCATCACTAAGACATAATCAACAAAATTTAATAGCTCTTCAATAGCAGATACGGGCGTTGCAGGACACAATACGATTCCAGCTTTAACACCTCTAACTTTTATTTGTTCCACCAACCTATGTGCATGCTTACTTGCTTCGATATGAAACGACAAATAATCTGCTCCCGCATCAATAAATGAATCGATATGCTTTTCAGGACAATCAATCATCAGATGCACATCGAGTGGCAATTTAGTAGTTTTTCTGATGGCCTTAACAATATCTTGCCCAAAGGAGATAGGAGGAACAAAGGAGCCATCCATTACATCTAAATGTAACAGATCAGCTCCCGCAATCTCAGCTCTCTCTATTTCTTCTTCCAATTTAAGCCAATTTGAAGCTAAAACAGAAGGTGCTATCTTTAACTGCATTTTTATAGCCTAGTTTTTCTCTAAACCATCTGGCACGAAATGAGACAATGTACCATTATCCCAAAGCACACTTACAGTAACTCCCGGAGGATCACCTTGCTCAGTTCTCATGGACTGTCTAGTAGTCTCAATTCTTATTTGTTTAACAGTTCCACTGGGCCCAGCGGTACCTAGTCTTTTAACTCTATCACCTTGTTTCAAATCAATTTGTAGCTCTTTTGCCATTATGTAGGTCCTTAATTATTTCTCTATAAAATCTTTAATTGTCATCTCTATATCTGATGCAAATTAATTAAATTCGATACTACCCGAATTATCTCTACAATTTAAGCCCCAAAATGAGTGTTCTATGCATAAATCGCACTTCATCTATGTCTGACTCCATAAAAACATAACTCTAAGCAAAGATAGCCTATTAATCTGGAGTTTCAATAAGTTACCCCAAATCTATCGTAATAACAATTCCTGCATCTACTTCGATATAATAGACATCCAAAATAGACTAGATTCTATATACAGGAGAGTGATTCGTGATTGGAAAAAACGACAAAAATAGCAAAGCAAATTCTTTATTTTGTTCATTCTGTGCAAAATCTCAAGATGACGTTAGGAAATTAGTAGCAGGCCCAAATGTATATATATGTGATGAGTGCATACATCTTTGCTCTGATATTTTAACAGAAGAACTAGATGAATCATCAATGCATGACTCTCTTTCACAAATCCCAACTCCTCCAGAAATAAAAGAGCACTTAGATCAATATGTGATCGGCCAAGATATCGCAAAAAAATCACTTAGTGTGGCAGTACATAATCACTATAAAAGAATTCTTAGCATAGGCACCAAGGCTTCATCAGGAATCGAACTACAAAAATCAAACATACTACTTGTAGGGCCTACTGGCTGTGGGAAAACATTATTAGCTCAGACCCTAGCAAAATATTTAAATGTACCATTTACTATTGCTGATGCTACGAATCTTACGGAAGCTGGATACGTAGGGGAAGATGTAGAAAATATTATAGTTAGTCTTCTACAAGCTGCGGACTACGACGTAGAAAAAGCGGAAAGAGGCATCGTTTATATCGATGAAATAGATAAAATATCTAGAAAATCTGATAGCCCCTCTGTTACTAGAGATGTTTCAGGTGAAGGCGTTCAGCAGGCCCTACTTAAGATCCTAGAAGGTACAGTTGCTAATGTTCCGCCTAAAGGTGGTAGGAAACACCCTCAGCAAGACATGTTGCAAATTGACACTTCTAATATACTATTTATTTGTGGTGGGGCTTTTGATGGTTTAGATCAAGTTATTAAAAGAAGATTAGGAAAAAACTCTATCGGATTTATCACTGAATCAAAAAATTCAAAAAAGAAAGAAGATATTAGCCTAAAAGATATTGAGCCAAAAGACTTAGTTAGTTTTGGATTAATCCCAGAATTTATTGGAAGACTTCCAGTACTTGTTAGTTTAGAAGAACTTTCTCAAAATGATTTAGTTAAAGTATTATCCGAGCCTCAAAATGCTCTTATCAAACAATACCAAGAACTATTTAGATTGAATGAGGTCGTTCTAAAGTTCACAGATGCTGCCTTAGAAGCAATTGCTCAAAGAGCAATTGAGAAAAAGACAGGTGCCAGAGGACTTAGATCAATCATAGAAAAGACAATGTTAGACACTATGTTTGAAGTCCCTGCCGACAACTCAGTAAAGGAAGTTTTAGTCTCAGAAGGAGTTATTCTTGAAGGAGAGCAGCCGATCAGAGTTTATGAGGGTAATTTGAAGCAGAACGAATAGCTTAATTTCAATCTAACCTAAGACTTAGGAGTGAGGGGGTACTCCTAAGTCTTAATGTATACATTTGAGTTTAGTCTTAAAAATGCAAGTGACAATTCATCCACTCTCCCTCTAACTTAGCCCCGTATTTTTTATAGAAATTAATCGCAGGCTCATTCCAATCCAGGACCTGCCAAGACACCCCAGCAAACTTTCTATCTCTAGCTTCCTGAATCACCCTATCCAATAATGCACTTCCAAAACCCTTCCCCCTAGCTTCTTCTGTAATAATTAAATCTTCTAAGTAAATTCTCTGTCCTTTCCAAGTTGAGTATCTAATATAACAAAGTGCAAATCCCTGAATTATACCCTCATCTTCAACTACAAAACCCAACCACACAGGATGATCACCAAAACCACTCTCAACAAAATGTTCAAAACTAACAGTAACCTCACCAGGAGCCTTCTCAAATTCAGCAAGTTCGACGATCAAGTCCATTAAACGAGGACAGTCTTCTTTTACAGCCTTACGAATAATCATAATATAATCCTATTAAATCTTTCTTCCCAATATTAATGCTCCATAACACAAATCTTATCTCCCATACAAAATGGATACAACAACCTACTAACAAAAGAATTGAATTGTTGGCATAAAATGTCTATGATAGTTGTATTTTCCGCGCAGTACCATCAAATAATCCGCTATAAGCTTAAACATGTTAACCAAACTTACTATTTTTTTACTTACTTTTTCAAGCATAGCCCTCTCAGAACCTAACCCCCTTAAAATAGGAATTAGTATTCCTTTATCAGGGCCCCTAGTTGAATATGGAGTTGCCGTTCAAAATGCCTTTGCTATGGCCGAAAAGGATCTAGGCAAAGAAGGTTATGAGTTGATTTATAGTGATAATAAAAACCACGGAAGAACAGCCGTCACTACGTTCAAAGCTTTAACTGAAATTAATAAAATTGACCTCCTATACATATGGGGCGAAACTTCCCTTTATTCGGTTGCTCCTCTATCGGACAAAAAAGAGATTCCAATTTTTAGTATGAGTGTGGATAAAAGATCTGCTAAAAATCATTCACATATCATTCGTACAATCAATCCATCTGAAGACTTCATTAAAACCATTTACAACACTCTTAGAGATTCAAAGGAAAGCGATATAGCTTTCAAGTCCCTTGGCATTCTAATGGCAGAGGATCCATTTTTCGAAGGCCTAGTTTTAGAACTAAAAGACCAAGCCCTACCAAATGAAAAAATCCAAGTAGTGGCTAGAGTACCAGGTGAACAGATGGATTTAAAAATTGAATTAATCAAAGCAAAATCTTTAAAACTCGACGTACTGGCTATATACCTTCTTCCAGGACAAGTAAGTGCCGCTTACAGAACAATGAGAAACTTAAAGTACGTAGTCCCGACTATAGGTACTGATATTTTTGAGAGCAGCAGTGAGGTAGCTGACTCCCAAGGTACCATGGCTGGGGCCAGGTATCCCAATATTGAGTTGCCAAAGGATTTTGCAATGAAATATGAAAAAGAATTTGGCAACGATCTGCAGATTTCTTATGCCTATAATGCCTATACGACCGCAAAATTTCTACTCTCAAAAGTAAATAAACTTAATTTCCTCAAAAATGAGAAAGGCGACCTAAAAGACCATTTAGTAAAAATGCTTTTAGCGGAAAAGAATTTAGATTTTAAGATTAAAGAAGATGGTGAGTTCGGTTATTATTTTTCCTACCCCCTAACCCTAAAAACCATCGAAACCGATAGCATGATAGCGCAAGGCAATTAACACTCACAATATGGATATACATATTCTAGTCGATGCTGACTCATGCCCAGTGAAAGCAGAGATATACAAAGTTGCGCTTCGACATAGTGTTTCTGTAAGCATTGTATCAAATAGCTACATTCGAGTACCTGAATATAGAATTGTTAAACTAGTCATGGTAAACGATGCCTTTGATGCAGCAGATGATTATATAGCTGAGAACTCTAGTTCGAAGTCAGTTGTAATTACCTCCGACATTTTACTAGCCGAACGTTGTTTAAATGTTGAGGCTTCCGTACTCGCCCCTAATGGCACACCCTTTACTAAAAACTCCATCGGTACAGCTGTAGCAAATAGAGCAATTGCAGATTACCTACGTGCTGGAGGTGAACAAACTGGAGGCCCTCCGCCCTTTTCTAAAGGTGACCGCTCTAAATTCCTAGGGATGTTGCACGATACATTATTAAGACTCAAAAGGCTCAATGCTGAGAGACAAGCGTAATTCACTCTAAAACAACCCATTAATACACTAAAGTACTCAGGCAATAGAGTAAATTTAAGTTTTCAAACTACCCCTCCGTTACTAAAGTCCATAAGGAAAAGCTGTAATTAAATTAACTGTAAAATATTTTGGAGGCCGATGAAATCATCTCGCTTAAATTCAATTCTAAAGAACATACTATTAGGTTCTTTAATTTCTATTCCCACTAACATACTCGCAGAAAACCATAGTGCAAACGAAATCGAGATCATACTTGACGCTTCAGGTAGTATGGCTGAGGTTGTAAGTGGTAAGTCTAAGATGGACTCTGCTAAAGAGGCTATTAAAAAGCTTGTAGAAAAAGTACCCGCTGATACTAGAGTAGGGCTTAGAGCTTACGGACATCAGTCTCCAGTAAGTGAGAAAAACTGTAAAGACAGTCAACTCCTAGTTCCTATCAATAGCATCGATAAAAATGATTTCAATTCCCAAGTAGGTGCTATAGTACCAAATGGATACACTCCAATTGAATACTCATTGTTAGAGGCTAAAAAAGATTTCGAAAAAAACTCAGAACTAAAGAAGATGATCATCTTAGTTAGTGACGGAAAGGAAACCTGTGAAGGCGATCCTTGTAAGGCAGTAAAAATCCTAAAAGATAGCGGATTTGATCTTGAGGTCAACGTAGTCGGTTTCAGTGTTGACTCTGACACAGAAAAAGAACTTAGTTGCATAGCAGAAGCTACGGGCGGCGTATATAAGAATGCTTCGAATGCGGAAGATTTAGCAAATACTCTAGAAGCATACACCAAAAGAGCAAAGATAGAATATTCCTCTACGGCCGAAAAGATTAAGCCTGGAAGTGGCTTCGGAGACGCAACAGAAATTGAGGCAGGTGAGCTAGGAATGGATATTTTGGATGGCGAAAAGCACTTCTATAAGGTTGATGTTAAGAAAGGACAAACTCTAAGCGTAGTAACCAACATAAGCAATAGAGCTCCTAACTCCACTATGGCATGTCATCATCGCGTCAGAGTGAATCTATTTAACTCCAGAAAAACTAAGATAAAAACAAACGATAGTACTATTGAGGGCAACTCTGTTGGCCTGACATCTATTCCAATAGAAGATTACAAAATCAGAAAAACTGAAACCATCTACATAATGGTAACAGATGCCGCTTACAAAGGCATGGGGAGTAAAGGCTGCGACAAACTTACAATCCTCTACGAACTTGGCCTCTACCTAGAGGGTGTCGGGGAAACCTCTAATCCAGAAAAGGAAACGACCTCAGAAGAGTAGAGCAGGTCAATGTAAAATAAAAAGCCGCGCTAAGTACGCGCGGCTTTTTATTAAACTGAATAGTTATCGACTTCGAATTAGACTATTTAATTTAACGAAATCACAATCTCAACTCTTCGATTTCGGCTTCTTCCAAGTTCACTATTATTAGTAGCAACAGGATACCCCTCTCCATAACCACGAACGAGCATCTCACGTCCCTTAACACCATTATTTCTCAATTCAGAAGCTACAGAGCTCGCTCTCTTTAAACTTAAATCCTTATTATAAGTTACTCTACCAATATAGTCCGTGTGACCTTCAATTGATAAAGACCTTTGTGGTACTCCTTTTAAAATCCTTGAAATCTCACGAATAGATCTAACAGCATCAGCAGTAAGGACATAACGATCAAATTTAAAAAAGGCGTCTGGCAAGTTTATAACAACGCCTTTCTTAGTAGCTTGAGCATCCGCTCCAGAAAACCGTAATGCGCGTACCAACTCACTATTGTTCTTAATCATCACAATCCCATCCGCATCAACAAAATCCCCTGATGCAATATTAGGATCTATATTGCCACCCGAACCTTCTAAACTATCAGGAGAAGCGCTGTTACTTGAACAAGACACTAGAAAGCAAGAAGCGCAAAGTATCATTAAACTGAAAATACTATGAAGAATTGATTTACTCATTGCACAAGCCCTGAAAAGTTAAATAATTAATTGGAACTCTCTAACATTATTATGCTTAATTCCTCTTGAGCCGCCTCATTGCTAGGATCTATCTCAATCGCACTAGTAAATTCTCTTTTAGCATCATCCTTTAGCCCTAATCGGCCATAAACCTTAGCTAAATCAACTCTCAGTGTAGAATTATCGGGGCAAGCCAGTATCGCTCTTCTCAAATAAAAGACCTTATCTGAGTCTGAAGCGGAATTTGTTGCTCTCTTTATCTCATCCTTACCGTTTTCACATCCTGAGATAACAGGAGAAATCGATTTAGCCGCCACTATTTCTTTCTTGGTATCTTCAACAATCTCGACTGGTTTCTCTGCCACAACTTTAACTTTTTCTACTTCTCCAGTAATCACCTCAGACTTTGCAACTTTTACTTCACTTAAGTCAGTTTTAGTTTCAATCGCCCTAGCTATTGAACCTTCTTTAATCTTTTTGACTGACTCAACATTAGTCTTAATAGTAGGCACTATGACTTCAGGCTGAACTAAACTAATTTTCTTAGTCGTTTTCACGCTATCTAAAGTATTAGTTTTGCGATTTAAAGTCGGAAACTCAGCCTTTGTAGAGGAGGTTAGAACTGCCTTACTAGCAGGAGGCAACTCAGGATCTGCTAACTTTACAACTCTAGCTTTAGGTAAGTCATCTTCCCTTGGTTTAATTAACTGGACAACTGGCGAGCCAGAGAAGCTTCCTGGTGAATTTGTTGTAGAATCTAACCTAGCTCTTGAACTAGTTTCCCTAGATTCGACTGAAGGAGCTATAAACTCTTCAGGCTTCTTAACTTGACCAAAGCGTGAAGCAACGCCCCTACTTCCACTAGGCTTATTACTTAAAGAAACATACTTACGAGAATTGATCGAGTCAGTATCATTGCTAGCAACCAATTTGGGAGCTGGCCCCCAAATGTTCTTACCCAAAAAGGACTCATCCGCACTACTTTCATTTAAAGCCGTGCGACTGTTTGCACCTTTAGAGCGAGCTGACTTACTACTACCAGAACCCTTAACATCACTATCTTCCATTGCTGATCCAACTAAGCCACCACCAGTAGCTCCAGCAATTGTACCAATTACTAGTCCTGCTCCAGCGTCGCCAGATGTCGATCCAACCAAAGCCCCTAGCCCAGCACCTACTACAGCTCCTGCCGTAACTCCCTTCTCTGCCATAGTGAAAGGTTCACTATTTTTCGAGCAAGAACTCATTGCAATGCTTAAAATAAAACTCGATGCCAATAAACTAATTGAACTATTTCTAACGAACGCCATACTGCTTAACTCCAAGTTCAGTGGGGGATAAAAGACCCATCTTAAAATAATACGCTAAGAATGATATACATGCTAAGCACAAATAGTTTAAATGATTTTTAAAAAGTTCAACTACTTGTAATTCAGAAATTAAATCTACTTCTACTAGCTCGCATTAAAGCAGTTTTTTAAAGTTATGACCAGTTATTTTAGTTGTATGTTTGGCTAAGTTTTTGATTTTGCAAGGCTTGAATGATTCCTCTCAAGCTCTCAGCATCAACTTTAAAAACCTAAGTCCAAATGGAGAGGGTAGAAAGGTGACTAATATTTCTGAAAGGCGTCATCATACTTTTGTTGTCGTCGAATTTCTTCCAACTCTCTATCTTGCCTTTCCTTTTCCTGATCTTGTCGATACTTCTCCTCTTCAAGGCGCTTCTCCTCTGCTTCACTTCTATCCATAGTATTACCAATCAAAGCACCACCTAAAGCACCAGCCCCCGCTCCAATAGCTATCGATGGGCCAACTTGCCCCGTAGCTACCCCAACAATTGCGCCAGCTCCAGCACCGATTGCACCACCAGTTAAGGCACCCTTTGTGGTATTAGACATTTTTCCACTATTCCCAGCACTACAAGAACAAATAGCAAATATGCTAACGATGAAAAAACAGCGATAAATCTTAGAAATCATAAAGTATATATTTAAGTAATAGTCCCCTGCACCCTGATGTTATAGGCCCAAACACTAATATTGTATCAAAGAGTCTCTAAAGAGTCCTAAACTTTATTCTTATTGGCAAAAAAACCTAAGCGAATTAGCAACATACATACCCCTACGGATATTGCGGAATCTGCCACATTAAAAGCAGGCCAATGATAAGTTTGATAATAAACATCTAGGAAATCAACCACTGCGTCATATCTAAACCTATCAATAACATTCCCAAATGCTCCACCCAAAATTAGGTAAAGGCATATCTGAGAAATCTTATCCTCCTTAGCTTCATTTCTAAGAAGAAAAAATACTAGTATCATTGCACCTATAGTAACAGAACCTAGAACGATTCTCCTTATTTCAGTAGGCAAATTAGCGAATAAACCAAATGCGGCGCCAGGATTCATTACAAGGGTAAGATTAAAGAAGTTGGGAATAATCTCTCGACTCTCACCCATCTCTAGAGTGGTATAAACTAATTCCTTTGTAAGCTGATCCAACACCAATACTAACACTATTAAAACTAAGCCAAACTTAAGGCTAATTACCTGATTATCTTTACTCATAATAACTTATTTAAGATTGAATTCTTTGTAAGGCGAATAATACAATAACGCCGTCTATCTCTTGAGATTCCAGATGTCCATGCACAGTGCTCTCTTCAAAAGACTCACTATCTGAAACCTCTTCAATTTCCACAGACAAGGTCTCCTGCATTATATAACTTTTATGCTCACTTACAGACATGCTGATTTGCGGACTACCGGTAAAAAATCTTACGATGATTCTATCTGCAATATCAAAATCTGATTCCTTTCTGATCTTCTGAATCCGATTCACAAATTCCCTAGAAAGCCCCTCAAGCCTTAGCTCAGGACTCAAGGCAGTATCTAACAAGATAGTAATTCTGCCCGAAGAGGCTGCTGTAGTTAAGCCTTCATTCGGTTTTCTTGAGATCAAGATATCATCAGAACCAAACACCTCACCTAAAAATTCTAAGTTCTTTCCATCTTCCAATGAACGAATTTCTTCAGTAGTAAGAGTAGCTATTTTCTTATTTAGCTGACTCATACCATCCTTACCTAACTTAGGCCCTAAGATCTTACCGAGCTTAATAGTATTAAGTCTAGCAGTTAAGGAAACATACTGGGACTCATCTGACTGGTAAATAATATTTTTAACGTTCAGCTCTTCCCTAATATACTCATCCAATACTCTTAATCCCTTTATAGCTAATTCGTCTCCAAGTACGATCGTTAGATTCCCGAGAGGTTGCCTTAACTTAACGTCATGTTCACTCCTTAAAGCTCGACCGAGGACAATAATTTCTTCAAACAAATTCATAGCTTCCTCTAAAGCGGAATCTGTTGAATAGCTACGCAACTCTTCTTCAGTAGGAAATGGGGTCAGGTGAACACTATCCCTAGTAATGCTCTTATCCTCCGTTGAAAGATTTCTAAACATAGCCTCGCTTATAAAAGGCATTATGGGAGAGATCACTCGGCTAAAGGTACTTAATACAGAATATAAAGTAGCATAGGCATGAAGCTTATCTAGTTTTTCTTCTTCAGTATTCCCTTGCCAAAATCTTCGCCTATTTAAACGAATATACCAGTTAGTTAACTCATCAATAAACTTCAAGATATGAGGCGCAGCTAAATATAACTGATAATTAGAAAGAACCGTATCGACGGAGGTAGCAATAGTCGTAAGACGAGAAAGTATCCATCTGTCTAATAAGTTCGGTGAAGGTTCTTTTGGTTTTTGGGTGATGCTCCACTTATCTATAGTCGCATAAGTTACAAAAAAGTTATATGCGTTCCAAAGAGGAATTAAAGTTTGCCTTAAAACATCTCTTACACCTACCTCACTAAACCTCAACTCCTCTGCCTTAGTAGCAGCAGAAGACAGTAAATACATTCTTAAAGCATCTGCTCCAAACTTATTTAATATCTCGTCCGCAGGAGGGTAGTTTTTTAATGACTTGGACATCTTTCTTCCGTCTTCGGCTAGAATGATTCCATTTACAATTACGTTTTTGAAAGCAGGCTTATCAAACAAGGCAGTGGACAAGACAATCAAAGTGTAAAACCAACCTCTAGTTTGATCTAGACCCTCAGCGATAAAGTCGGCGGGAAAAGTTTCTTCAAATTCTTTTTGATTCTCAAAAGGATAATGTGCCTGAGCATAAGGCATCGCACCACTTTCAAACCAACAATCTAAAACTTCAGGTACTCTAGTCAACTTCTCGCCAGTCTCTGGACACTTAAACTCTAGTTTATCAATGACATGCATGTGAATATCAGTGATTTTCTGTCCACACATCGCCTCTAACTCGGCAACTGAACCAACACAAAATATCTTGCCGCTT
Source organism: uncultured Bdellovibrionales bacterium (assembly GCA_964353175.1). Taxonomy (GTDB): domain Bacteria; phylum Bdellovibrionota_C; class UBA2361; order SZUA-149; family DAOLCO01; genus JAIYCX01. The sequence goes on from CAYGUX010000004.1 coordinate 96,108, forward strand.
TCAGATCTCCAGATCGGAATAGGAGTGCCCCAAAACCTATTTCTGGAAACAGCCCAGTCTCTCGCATTTTCAAGCCATTTCCCAAATCGTCCATTTTTAACATGCTCAGGTACCCACTTAATCTGAGAATTTGATTTAAGTAGCTGGTCTTTAAGTTTCTCTACGCTGATAAACCAAGTAGAAATTGATTTGTAAATTAAAGGTTTGTCTGTCCTCCAGCAAAAAGGATAGGTATGTTCAATTGTCTTATGAGCAAACAACAATCCGTTTTCCTTTAATTTTGCAATGATCTTAGAATCCGCATCTTTAAAATAGAGGCCTGAAAACTCACCTACCGTATTATCGAAACTACCATCCTCATCGATCGGATCAATAATCGGAAGATCATTTCTAAGGAACAAGGCTAAATCATCCTCACCAAAGGAGGCTAAGTGAACAAGTCCTGTCCCATCATCTTCAGAAACAAAGTCTCCATGAAAAATTTTAAATGCACCTTTCTCACGTGCAGAGATAAAATAATCAAAAAACGGAGCATAAGAAACTCCAATGAGTTCCTTGCCTAACACAGACCCGACTACAAGAGGAGATCTTCCAGAATCAGTCTTAGACTTTGGAGCTAGCTCTGGAAACAACTGCGGAACCAACTTCTCAGCCACTACAATATATTCATCTGGAGAACTTAACTTAACCAAGGAATAAGTTATATCTTGATTAGCAGCTATCGCGGTATTACTAGGCAAAGTCCAAGGAGTTGTGGTCCAAATACAAACTGAAACAGTAGAACTACCAACAATAGATTTAATCGATTCAGGACAAGTAGAAATATCTAATATTGCCTTTACTGTAACAGCTGGATCTTGAACGGTTTTATAATTTAAATTTGCTTCAAAATTACTTAAGGGGGTACTCATCGCTGGTGAGTATGAGACATTTTTAAAGCTCTCATATACATAGCCCTTGTCCCAAAGCTCCTTAAAAGCCCACCAAACAGACTCCATAAAATCCAAGTCCATAGTCTTGAACTGTCTGTCAAAATCTACCCATCGCCCTGACCTATCTACAAACTTCTCCCACTCTTTGGAATATCTTTCAACAATACTTCTACATTCTTCATTGAAATTTCCAATTCCAAACTCTCGAATATCCTTTGCTCCGCCTAGATTTAATGATTTTTGAATCTCGAACTCAACTGGAACCCCATGACAATCCCAACCAAATCTACGATCGACATGAAAACCTTTCATAGTGAAAAATCTTCCGATTACATCCTTGATTGTCCCAGCCAATAAATGACCATAATGAGGCAAGCCTGTAGCGAATGGAGGTCCGTCATAAAAAGAATAGGAAGGCCTAGCTTCCTGAGAAATATCATCAGAGTCTAGCCCAATCCCAGAGTATTTATCGCTGGAGCGTTCAAATACTTTTGACTCTTTCCAAAATTTTAAAATCTCCTCTTCCATCTCAGGAAAAGAAACATTCGTTGAAACTTCTTTCATTTTTTACCTTACACTACAATGTCTTTAAGCACCGATCTTTTATAAGAGTCGCCATATCTGTTGAATTTACGAAAGAATAGGCATCAAATCTTAGTATTTTGCCTGTCTTATCCCCAAGCCAGAGAATACCATTTTTTGAATCAAAATTCACTACCGAAGCTGAATTTCTAAGGCTAGGACTCTGAGTGACCAAACCTTTGATTTCAGGACTTGCTTCAGAGTAAGAAGAACTTAACAAGTCGCTAGGATTAGATTTATTGAGCAACAAAGAAATTAGTTCATCTTCACTCAAGTCACCCGGCTTGCCCAACTTATCTCCTCTAGATTCAACTATAACATTACTTGTAGGCTCTGCTCTTTCATAGAAATCGTCCTCCGAGCACCAAAATCTCATCCTCAAGGATCTTCCAGTAGTAAGATACAAAAAGCCTGCGCCAACTGGTTCCGACTGAATAGGGACTCTTGATATTGATGAAGCAGAATCCTTGGGCAAGGATATTGCTGGAGCAGCCAATAGTCCCCGAATCATCCATCGATAAATAATTCCATCACTGGTTAAAGCATAAAGTTGCTCACCATTTTCACTTAATCCAGAATCATTAATTTGGCCGGGAACTTTAGCAAACTTTAAAACATACTTACCTTGAACAATTTCGGAGGATTGCCTCCTTACACTACTAATTCCTAACTCTTCTTCAGTTTTTCTTAATCTAACGACAAAAACTCCACCTGTTTGAGTGGTAGCAAAAAAAGCTCGCTTCGATGGATGGAAAATTAACTTAGTAAGAGGCGCGCTTTCGGTCTCATACGTCTCTAAAACACTGCTAGAATTGTAGCTATATTCAATCTCATCAGAAAGCTTCCATAAAAAAACATTTCCATCTACTCGACCAAATAAAAGACTTTCTTGATCAGGATGCCAGGCCAAGGATAAAATTCTACCTTTAACTTGAGTCATCTGGGTGACAAGTTCAAAATTCTCCGAATCAATAATTGATACCACTGAGAACTGTGCAATAGCTACATATCTACCATCAGGTGAAACCGAGAGCGCTATGATTGGCTTTTTACCTAAGGCTAGTGTTGAGTTTAAATATTTCCCAGCCTCCAATCTCTTATGTAGAATAACCTTACCATCTGGGGCCCCAGTAATAACATTAGAACCATAAACATCTATGGCATTTATATTACCCTCGTGTGAACTATCAAAGGCCTCTATGTAGCTTAAAGACTTTAACTCCGATTGATCTTCAACGTCTGTCAATAAATAATCTGACTTCTCAAGACCTTCTACGGTATGCTCTTCAGTCTTAAAGTCTTCTGCACTAACAGAGACCAAGTCAGTAGATCGAATTTGACTGGCCCAATACACCGTTCGAATTACTCTATCAGGAATAAAAGCACAGGATGACATTGCTAAAAATAGCAAAATCACAAACGGAGTTAACAATGAAAGCCAAGTATTTCTGATCATTCCCATGCGAGTAAGTGCGAATCAAGAATTAGTGCGAGGAAGTTACTCTAATCCCCTATTAATTATAGAAACTCAATAAATAAATAAATTGCCAATATGCTAGTCAAAAGGCCACTATTATTGTACAAAACATCAAAAGAAGGAAGGGATATTATTACTGCCTGCAATTTAAACACTTTACTAAGGCGCAGATCCCTTAAAATTGCTAAGCCTTCCAACATCAATCCAATAGTTATAACTTTAATACTGATATTATGAACACAAGTCTAATTGCCAACTCTCAAGATCTAGAAAACATCCCAAAACTAAGCTTTCAAGAATTAGATAGTGGGGTATTTGAAAAGCCCACTAAACTCAGTGATTTTCTATTTCTAACATCTGGAAAAAGAAAAATCATAGCCTGCGATAATGCCAATGACATCCGTTTTGTAGAATCAGTGGTCAAAAGAAAGGGTCTATCAATTAAAAGAATATCCCCGCTTGTAAATCCGAGTGAACTTAACTCGATCGCATCTTGGCTTCAGTCCAAGCAAGACGACGTAACGGTTGTTTGCCCAAGCAATGTTTTAATTGAGCTAATAGAAAAACACCCTCCTGCTTATATCATTCTCTATTCCCCTAATCCGAGCGAAGAGCTTATACAATATGCTCTAAAGCAAGATAAAGTTAAGATCTTCACTCTAGCCTCACCCGCAGAGCTCTCTGGATTCCTAACTAAATGCCAGTCAATTAATCAAGAGTTTAGTCAGATCAGTGTAGAGAATAGCTTCATTACTGGATCAATTCTTAGTTTTATCAAGGAAAAACTATCTAGAACAAAAACTCAAACTCCAGGAACAATGAGTTCCATTACTGAAACTATCTTAGGAGACAAAGATCTTGCTTCATCAATTATTGAAAAGCTACTTTATTTCTTCCTAGAAAATACCGCTGGGGCCATAGGAGAGTCGATTGATGAGGAGCTAGGGATCTGCAAACCAAGCGAAGAAGAACGAAACAAACAACCTAGGCAATCAAGAGATCAGAGTAGATCAAGATCATCAAACTACAAAGAAAACTACCAAGATTCTTCAGATGATCACGAGGAAGATGAAGATCAAGAAAATAACCGTGACTCAAGAGAAACGCGGAATGACAACCGTAACGACAGACGAGATACTCGCAACGACTCAAGAAACAATAACAGAGACAATAACCGCGATAGCAACAGAGACGCTCAAAGAAATAACAAGCGGAATGACAACCGAGATAATGACAGAGATGACGACAGAGATAACAACAGGGATAACTCAAGGCAAAGCAACTCAAGAGACGACAGGAACGATGACAACTCACCTAGAGTTAAAAAAATGCGATATCGTTTTTATGTTGGTTTAGGAGAAGAACATGACCTAGGCATTCAAAGCATGAGAGACCTTCTCGGAGACGTTATCGGAGCTGATTGCAGAGTACAAAGAGTTCACCTTAGAAGTAACTACTCATTTGTCGATATGGAGTCACAGAACTTAGAAGACCTTCTAAAGTCCGTTAGCCATGTAAGATACCAAGGCAAGCTAGTTCATTTAGATTTAGCTGAAGAAATGGGAGAGAGCATGCCCTATAGAGGAAATAGAGGTGGTGGACATAGGGGGAACAGAGGCGGATACAACAATAGAGGCGGACAAAACAGAAATCGAAACAACAGAAACTACTCTCGATAGACTAATTTAGTAAATGGACCATAATTTTTCAAGTTTCAGGCACGTTCCTAAGACTGGCGTAATTTACGTCATGACAGAAGCCTTAAAAATGGGTTTCTCAGAGAACAGGGCTACTTGGGCAAACTTAGGACAAGGTGCCCCTGAAACAGGCAAACTCAAGGACTCTCCAGAGAGGATAACAAACATCCCAGTCTCAGAAGAACAATATGAATATTCCCCAGTAGGCGGTTTAGTAGAACTCAGGCAGGCAGTTGCTGACCTCTACAACGAAAGATATAGAACTGGGAAATCGAGTAAATACACCTATGAGAATGTCGCGATTGGTTCAGGAGGTAGGCTTGCTTTAACTAGAATAGTCTCAACTCTTGGAGCAAGTCATATTGGACACTTTCTTCCAGACTACACTGCCTACGAAGAACTTCTTGGTTCATTCGGTACATTTATTCCAATTCCAATCCCCCTTCCCAAAGAAACAAATTTCGAACTAGGAAAAAGTGACGTAGAGAAAGAAATCCTCGGTAAAGGCTTGTCTGCATTACTACTCTCCAACCCAGGAAACCCAACAGGTAAGGTCCTAAAAAATGGCGAACTAAATGAGTGGGTAAACTTAGGTAGAGACCTTGAGTGTGCAATTATATTTGATGAGTTCTATTCTCACTACCTCTATGACACGGAGGATCTTAGCGTTTCTGCGGCAGAGTTTGTAAATGACGTAAACGAAGACCCAATCATAATACTAGATGGACTTACTAAGAACTGGAGATATCCAGGTCTTAGAATATCATGGACAATCGCCCCCAAGCCTTTAATCGAAGCCTGCATCTCAGCAGGAAGCTTCCTTGATGGAGGAGCTAGTCATCCCGTACAAAGCTTAGCAATAAACTTAATCTCTAAAAATCAAGCAGATGATGAAGCTAGGTCTATTAAAAAGAATTTTCAAGAAAAAAGAGACTACGTATGTAGCGAGCTTAATCGTTTAGGTATTAAAGTACATCCAGCCAAAGGAGCATTTTATGCTTGGGGCAATCTATCAAACCTACATTCGAGCAATAGAACTGGTCGGAGCCTATTTGAAAAGTGTCTGAAAAAAAACCTTATTGTTGTTCCTGGAGAATTCTTCGATATCAACCCTGGCAAAAGGCGTCCCAAGCGCGCAGCTAGCTTTGAAAACTATGCGAGATTCAGCTTCGGTCCTCCCATGGAAGAATTAAAACTTGGAATAAGAATTCTTGAAGAAGTAATCAATGAGGCCAAATGAACTACTGGTTAGTAAAAACAGAAGAGGACGTTTACCCCATAGATCAGTTAAAAAAAGATAAGGAAACTCTATGGGATGGAGTTAGGAATTTTCAAGCAAGAAACTTCTTAACTAGCATGAAGAAAGGTGATCAAGTTTTCATTTACCACTCCAATACTGAAAATCCTGGCATAGTAGGATTAGCAACGGTCTCAAAAGAAGCCATACCCGATCCTCTACAGTATCAAACGAAAAGTGATTACTTCGATAAAAGAGCCACTAAAGAGAAGCCGCTGTGGTTCTCCCCTACTCTAAAATTTAAATCTAAGTTTCCCAAGAAGATAACTTTAACTGAGATTAAAGAAATAAAAGAACTTGCAGACTGTCCCCTTGTAAGAAAAGGTAATCGACTCAGCGTTATGCAGCTATCTGAGAGTGAATCAAAAGTTTTACTTTAAAACATAATACTTGATATAAGCTACCTCAAAAAAAACTCTCCCCCTGTTTGAAATCAAACAGACTATATGCTACACTTAAACACTCAGCGCATTAGTCGCAGTATTATCAGTCACTTAAATTTCACACTATGAGCGTAAGCAGACTAACTCATAAATACATTCGCGAACACCCGAGCGTACAAGATTGCCTTGAAAGAGGTCTCATTAACTATTCCGCACTAGCTAGAGAAATTTGCGCTGCAAATAAGATGGAATCCTTTGATGCAGTTCTAGTAGCATGTAGAAGATATTTTCAGAAAAAAAGATCTCACGTCTCTAGGGAACAAAAAATCTTATCTCTGGTTAAAAGATCAAAGATAAGAGTAAGAAATAAAATACTTGTTGCAAGCATCGAAAAATCTAAAGGCCTAGAAAAGGCCTTAGAAATTCAAAATTTTGTTAAAAAAGAAAAAGGTGACTTCAACCTAATCGAAGGTGAGGATGTTTTTACAATAATCACCAATAGTGACTACCTACCAATCCTTAAAAAAACATTCACCTCAGGAGTTTTAAAAGTATCATCAGGACTAGCTCAAATAACGCTAGTTTTTGGAGAAACACTAGACATGACCCCTGGTGTGCTCTCATATATCTATAGAATGTTTTCTGACTACGATATAAACATCAGAGAGGAAATGAGTTGTTGGAGGGATGTAATGGTGGTCGTTGAAGAAAAAGACGTGGCTAAAGTCATGCAAATGTTAAATTTCGATTAGCTATAAAAGATCTATCGACTCAAGATTGATCATCCTGAAATCACTAAATAAACAAAAATATGGTACGAACATTTATAGTAACAATTAGTCTCCTATTGGGAATTCTACCAGCCAATGCAGAGCCTTTTAAAGTAGGATTAGCCGTACCACTGAGTGGTTCAGTTAGTTTATATGGTGAAGTTGTAAGAAAGGGCATTAATCTATTCCAAAAAGACCACCCACATAACAACCTAAAATTCATATATGAAGATACAAGATACGATGGAGCTACATCGATTTCAGCTTTCAATAAACTTGTAGATCAAGACAAGGTAGATATTGTGTATGCCTGGGGAACGACACCTAGCGCGGCTATTGCCCCCATTGCTGAGTTTAAAAAATTTCCAACGATACTCCTCACTGGTGACAAGGAAATTAATAAAGCTAAAGAGTTCAGCATAGATTTTAGTGATGAACTTGGAGCCTATTCTAAAGCAGACTTAGAAGTACTAAGAAAAAAAGGTTATAAAAAAATTGCTATAGTCAAAACGGAGATGCAATACCTAGAAGGTTTAGTAGAAGGACTTAAAGAAAATCTCAAGGCTGATGAATCACTCGATATCTTAGGCTCTTTTCAACCAGGCGCGCAAGTAAACTTGCAAAGTACTCTCACCAAACTTAAACTTAACTTAAAACAAAATAAGTACGATGTAGTAGGCGTATTCTTAGAAAATGGGCAACTCAGCTCCTTCTATAAGAAAATGCATGCTCTGAATATTAAGATACCTACCTTTGGTAGTGATTTTTTTGATTCCATAGAAGAACGAAGGGAATCTGGAGAATCCATTGTCGGAGCTTTCTGGTCCACTTTTAAGATTAGCAAAGAATTTGAGCAGCGCTATAGAGCTGAATATAATAGCATAGATCAAATTACATTTGCGGCTGGAGCATACGAGCTGGCCTCCCTTCTAAATGACTTATTTTCTGAGGCATACAAGAATAATCAGAAATTAAGTTCAAAAGAAATTTTAGCAAAAATAGAATCTATAAAAGAGCGAGACGGGGTAAATGGAAAAATCTATTTCAAACAAGACAATCCCGACTCCGACCCACTAGGTGGAAAAAGATTTAAATTCCCGATCGTAATCAAGGAAGTTACAAAAGATGGTGGAGAAAAGGTAATTACATTAGATTCAGAAAATATTTAGCACCTATAATTTCATCATCTAAAATTTAAGGTCATACAAATGGTAATACTCGGCCCTTCTCTTTTTTTATATCCCCATCCGTTAAATAAACACTCCCTCTTTCAATCCTACATTCTTCCTGTTATTTATTCCATAGGCCTGTTGAAGAATGAAATATTTGTCATTGCGAGCAACGCATGGCAATCTCAACTATATGTAATCATTTGAGATTGCCACGTCGCTTCGCTCCTCGCAATGACAATGTTAGTATTTCGCAACAGAACCCCCATAAGAAATTGTTGCCCATAAGGATAGGCTATCATAATTTTTCAACATTTCCATTAAATAGAAATTTCACCAAGACATGTTAAATCAATATGCAATGGGCCTAAGTTTTGATTGTTCTTCGGAGCGGATTGGTTCTACCCTTTTTTTCCAACATATTTTACTAATATTAGATGGGGTAACAGCAATCTGCTTATTTCGTCCGATGCGAACTAAGAAAAAAGGGTAGAATGCCAAATTCAAATGTCCTAGCTCAAATCAGGCCTGACGCCTCGGAGCTGTGAGCGTGAAGCGCTCACGCGAGAATGAGCCTGAAGAACAATCAAAACTCAGGCCCATGGAAGATCTTAGCTACCAAAGTACATGGAAGCTTCGTACCTACAAGGAAAAATACTAAAGCGAGCTTCGCACCACCACCCTCCAAGAACACCCCACCTCATTCTTACGAACCCCAGAAACCTCAACATTCCATAAGCCCGAAGAAAGTGGAGTTTTAATGTGGGCTGTCTTACTGGCCTCGTCAAAATACAATACCTCATCAACAAGCTCTTCTCTTCCGCTCCAGCCTTCTAAACGCACCTCTCCCGATACAGGAAATGAACCAATGACCTTTAGCTCTGGCCCTTTCGCGCCTTTGATCAACTCAAAATCATACCCTCCTTCTTTTGCACAACTAAACTCAGCCTTTTTCTGATCATACTTCAAGGCATCATTGTAGGGGCTATCACTTATAGGCTTAGAATATACAGAATTAGAATAATAGACCAAAAGATAATTTATAACTCCAGTACAACACAGCATACCTACAATAATATATGGCCAATAGGAAAACTTCTTTACTGCTTGATTCTTCATTACTTACTAGGCCCTAATAGTTTAGCGATTTTTGCACTTTCTGAATCTTCCCCTTCTAACACCAACTTAACTTCACCCTGACCGTGCTCTAATTCATCCGTAGGGAAGTTCAAAAACAATGGTAGATCAAGCAATTGCCCTGGCTCAACTACAAACTCAGGTAATGGTGTAAGCATTGAAATATTTCTTCCACCATTTTTTAGAACAATTTTATACTTTTGCACCTCTGAAGACTTATTAGAAACTCTTATTTTAAATTGATTAGAGATCTTCCCATCTGCGAGCAAGGTAAATGCTTGGCCTTTCGATTCTCTGATTAAATCAAAATCATAGGCAACCCGAGTGTTTAAAAAATAGGCAAACACCAACCCATATAGAATAAGTATGGCAACATACACATAAAGCCGTGGTCTAAGAATTTTCCTAGGACCACCTAATAACTTTCTCTCAGTATCATAACGAATTAAACCTGTAGGTCGGTTGACCTTTTTCATTATGGAGTCGCAAGCATCTATACACTGGGAGCAGTTTACGCACTCTAGCTGTAGTCCATTTCGGATATCGATTCCCGTAGGACAAACTCGAACACACAGATTACAACTTACACAATCTCCTGCACTTGGATCATCTCTCTTACCTCTCGGCTCACCCCTAATTGTATCATAGCCTACGACTAAGGAGTCTTGATCTAACATCACGGACTGAAGCCTCGCATACGGACAAAGAACAGTACAAAATTGTTCTCGAAACCATCCAAATTCAAAAGCCATCAACCCCATCAATATTATCATTATTGAAAATAAAGTAGGATTCTCGAACGGAGAATGAGTCATTACATCAATTAACTTTGAGGAGCCGATAAAGTAGGCCAAGGCGGTATTAGCAATCAAACTAGCCAGTAGCGCAGATAGAAAGTGTTTCAATCCTTTTTTAAACAACTTCTCTCTAGTCCATGGGGCTTTATCAAGCCTCTTCCTTTTTTGTGCATCCCCCTCAACCAATCGTTCGATAGGTCTAAATAAAAACTCTAAAAATACCGTTTGAGGACATGCCCATCCACACCATAGTCTTCCCAGCAGTGCTGTTACTAAAAACAGAATCAGTCCCAATGCGCCCAAAGTAAGCATTAAGAATATTGTATCCGTTGCCCAAAATTCTATACCAAAAAATATAAACTTCCTTTCTGCCACGCCCAAATATACTAAAGGTTTACCATGTATAGTAACCCATGGAGCAGACAGGTAAAATATCATCAATAAATAGGCAACTACAGAGCGAGCTTTAAAAAACTTCCCATGAATAAATTCTGGATAAACCCATTTCCTACGACCACCCTCCCCAATAGTATATAGAGAGTCTTTAAAAGACTCTCCTGATTTAAGTAGCTTATCTTCCATCTAACTTACCTACTTTTTTTCTACCAGAATTCCTTCCTGGGGCTTCGCGTTAGCAGGATTAGTACCTATTAATGAATACACAAAAACTGTAACAGCGTTTATATCGTCAGCGGAAAGCATAGACTTCCAAGCCAGCATTCCCTTTTCGATTACCCCGTTCTCTATCGTATGCTTAATTTCTTCGATTGAACCACCATGAATCCAATAGTTATCAGTTAAATTTGGCCCGACAAGTCCCTCTGCGTTCATTCCATGACATGCCATACATTTCCCCTGAAATATTTTAGCTCCAGCAGAAATCATTTCCTGATCACTGAGCAAGTCTAAAAGATTTTCGCTTACGTTACTCCTTGCAGCTTGCTCTTCTGCCCAAGCTCTCTTTTTTTCAGCGTTACTCATCTCTAACGCAAGAGTTTCTTCTTGATTCAATCCAGGACCAACATGATAATAGAGAACATAAACCAAACTAAAAACTGCAGTAGCCCAGAAAAGGCCCTGCCACCATAGAGGAAGATCATTATCGTATTCCTCTATTCCATCGTAATTATGCTCTAAAAGCTCATCTACTTTTTTATCTTTATCACTCATACGCCTGACCTATTATCTCTACCATTTATCGTTTAATCCTCATCAAGAGGAAACATACTAACTTCATCTAAGCTCTTTCTTGGTACTAAAACCAATTTCCATAGAACCACTAGGAATCCAATAAACAAAATCAAAGTCACTCCAAAACCAATAGCCGAAGCAATTTCTGGTATTAAATATCTCATAGAATTCCTACTTACTTTTAATATCTGTGCCCAATCTCTGAAGATATGCAATCACAGCAATTATTTCATACTTAGAGCTATCTTCAGCAACATCAGCACCTTGTGCCTTTAATTCTTGAACAATTTGGTTAGCCTGATTCTCTAAATCTACCTTAGCATTCCTAATCTCTTCATCAGAATAGGGTACTCCCAAGGACTTCATTACTTTTAATTTTTTAGAGATATCTCCAGAATTAATCTCGTACTGATACAACCAAGGATATCTTGGCATGATCGAACCAGCACTAGTACTATTAGGTTCTTTCATGTGATTAAAATGCCAAAAATGTGGGTATTTACCACCAACCCTATGAAGATCTGGTCCAGTTCTCTTAGAGCCGAACTGGAATGGATGATCATAGATGAACTCACCGCTCTTTGAATACTCACCATATCTAAGCACCTCATCTCTAAATGGTCGGACCATCTGAGAATGGCAGTTATAACAACCTTCTTTAATATAAATATCCCTACCTTCAAGTTCAAGGGGGGTATAAGGTTTAACCGAAGATATCTTAGGTACATTTTCATGGATCAATGCAAGTGGTATAAACTCAAAAGGCCCACCAATGAAAACAGCAATTAATGTAAAAGTTGCAAAAATCATTGGCTTTCCTTCTATCTTTCTATGCCAAGGAGTTGGATGAGAAGAATAATCTTCTTCGTGATCCACATTCACAACTGCCTTATGCACTGCTTCGCTTAAATCTACTTTATTCTTTTTAGCTATTGCTATGGTTTTAAGAAAGTTTACAACCATCAATATTGTACCTACAAAATACAAAGTACCGCCAAGTAATCTACCGACATAAAAGGGCTGTAACCTAGTTACTGTTTCAATAAAGTCTGGGTACTTTAATAATCCCTCAGGAGTAATTGCTCTCCACATAAGACCTTGAGAGATTCCAGCAGCCCACATGGCAGTCACGTACAACACGATACCTATGGTTCCAGTCCAAAAATGGGCACTAATTAATGACTTACTATAAAATTCAGTCTTCCAAAGTCTTGGTACTAAATAATAAACCATCGCAAATGCCACAAAACCATTCCACCCCAAAGCTCCACTATGAACATGGCCAATAGTATAATCTGTATAATGAGTTAAGGCGTTGATAGATTTAATAGCCATCATGGGCCCTTCGAAAGTGGACATACCGTAGAAAGTAATCCCCACAACCATAAACTTCAGAACAGGATCTTCCCTAAGCTTATCCCAAGCACCTCTCAAAGTTAAAAGTCCATTAATCATACCTCCCCATGACGGAGCAATTAAAAGGATAGAAAAAACAACGCCTACCGTTTGCGCCCAATCCGGTAAGGATGAATTTAAAAGATGGTGAGGACCTGACCAAATATATAAAAAGATTAGCGACCAAAAGTGCACAATCGACAATCGATACGAATACACAGGCCTATTGGCCGCCTTCGGCACGAAGTAATACATTAAGCCTAAAAAAGGTGTAGTAAGAAAAAAGGCCACCGCATTGTGCCCATACCACCACTGAACAAGCGCATCCTGTACACCTGAATAGATCGGGTAACTTTTAAATAGAGTTACTGGTAAAGCCAAAGAATTGATAATATGAAGCATTGCGACCGTAATAATCGTAGCCATATAGAACCAGAGCGATACGTATAGATGTTTTTCTCGCCTTCTTACGACTGCTCCAAAGAAGTTAATTCCAAAAACCACCCAAATAAAAGTTATAGCTATATCGATTGGCCATTCTAATTCTGCATATTCCTTAGACGCAGTAATACCCAATGGTAAAGTAATTGCGGCTGAAACAATAATCAACTGCCAACCCCAAAAGTGAATCTTACTTAAAACGTCTGAGAACATACGAGCTTTAAGAAGTCTTTGGCTGGAATAGTAAACGCCAGCGAAAATAGTATTTCCAGCGAATGCAAAAATCACAGCATTTGTATGAAGCGGCCTAAGTCTGCCAAAGGTCAACCAAGGAAGATCAAAATTAAGAACAGGAAATGCCAATTGCCCAGCAATAATAATACCGACCAACATCCCAACTGCACCCCAGAGAATTGTTGCAACTACAAACTTTCTTACAATCGCATCATCGTAACTAAAGGTCTCTACTCGATCACTCATGAATCACACTTTATTTAATTTTAGAACTGAGGGTATGATACAGGATATTAGCTCGTCTGTGAAGGTGGGGATTCATTTAAGTCGTTTAATTCCCAATGTTTAATCCAGAATTAAACATTAGGAATTGCTACATTCTTATTCCCCTATCTCCTCAAACCTCTCAAGCACAAATACTTCAATCGGCTTAATAAACTCATGCTTCTTAACTAACAAAAGAAATTTTTTCTTATTAATTTCACTCAAATCAAGTTCCGGTAAATGATAGAATCTTCGTCCCCTTCTAGAACTTAGATAAATACAATCTAAAAGAGCTTTTTCTGCGCTTGCTAAGGCAAAAGTCTCTCTCCATTCCACACCATACATCATATAATTTGGCTTAATTTGAATCAGGTCAAAATTATAAGTCTCTATAGATATTTTTCTAGCATGGCCCGTAGTCGCGACCAAAGTCTTCTGTGGAATTTGAGAAATAACTCCATTATAACTAAGAGCTGACAGAAAAGATACATACCCTTGCTCAGGCCCAAGAATAAACGGGACTAAAGATAAGGGAGAAAACTTATCGTGCTTAGGATTAAACCATATTCCCTTTCCCACTCTTTTAATGACACCAGCCTGCATTAAAGAAGATAACTTCCTTGAACCGGAATCAATACGCAAATCCAAAGATTGAGCATAATCTCTAGTGGTAAACACAGGCTTTTCTAGAATAAACTCTTCGCTTCTCATTTTAACTTATCAAGAATTACATTTCTAATCTCGGCCCAATTCTCAGAACCAGCATACCTAGTTCTTACATCTTCCGATAAGTACTCTACTACCTGATCTCGGTATTGCTCATATGAAATACTAATTAGATTAGATTTTGCTTTTTCCAATTTCTCAGATTCCAAATGGCCGATATTCTCTATCCACAACCCACCCAACGAAAGAACATATAGATCAAAAACATCCCTAGCTTGGGTTTCCACTCGACCCGCTAGAGCATCTATCTTTTGCCTTACAGGACTGTCACCATAGTAGTGTTGGCACTTATAACTAAGCCTATTGTATTTTCTGGAAATATCCGAGTTCACACCCTCTTCAATGAATTTATCTTTAATGCCTCTTCTTGAAAATTCAACCTTAGTAGGAAGTTCGAGTCCTTGTTTTGTCACCAGCCTTAACTTAAATCTTTGCGTAGTTTGAGTCTGCTTTGCCTTACCTGGATCATTAACTAAAATATTAGCAACTCCATAAGTATTTAATGAACGAAGGAAAGGTCCATCTTGCAAAATCTTATAACAATTCTTTTTTAATGTATCCGCACTACCCGAGACTACATCCAAGTCCATATCTTCCGAATATCTAGGACTATTAAAAAAGAATCGAAGATTCACCCCACCCTTGAGTACATATAATCTAGGATCGCTTATGCGAATAAGCTGTTCAAGAAAAAGGAAATGAAAAATCTCCCTTAATGCTATATCTGGATACGAGTTCATAAGACTCATTATGAACTATAATAGGCTTATATGTCAACGAGGATTCGCAATGACAGCACACAATATTGATTAAACACCTATAATATTAAAGGAAAAAGGCATGGCGCAAACTTCTCGCTTTAGGACCAAAGAATCCCATAGGGAATCTGAGGCGCATCATTAAGATCATAAAAATCGCTAAATCTATAATCTATAAACTCAGCCATCAAAGTTTTAAAAATAGCAAAACCAGCCTTTTCATAGAGCTCTACTGCCTTGAGATGATCCATTCCACAGGTACTTAACCATACTCTTTTCGGAAAATCTGCCCATACTAGGCTTAAGATATTATTAAGAAACTTCCTACCTATCCCTTTATTTTGAAATTCCGCAGTTAGTCCAAAATGCACAAGTTCTACTTCATCTACCTTACCGCCATCAAGTTCCGCCATACCTACGACCCTATCATTCAGAAATAGATAATAGAGTTTAGTTTCTGGAGACTGAATAATCCTCCTTATCTCCTCCTCTGATTGTCCTGCTCGATAGTTCCAAATATAGTCTCTTCCGACTGCCTTATAAATATCTAGATAGTCGGCAACATCAGGCGATTCTATTCTTTTTAGAACAAACTCGCCTAATTCTAAAAACTTTAAACAAGGGTTGCTAGTCATTTGAAGGTAAGTGACTAGGCTTTTTATAACTGGAAGTGAATTTAAAGAATCTTCTGTCATACTATCATTCTTAAACTACAATGCTCAAAATGAAGGAAATCCCATGTTGCCCCAATAATCTTCTGTAGTAAAGTTAATTTCGCACTGAAGTCATTGCTAGACATGAGTTATGCGATAAAAAATATTACACCCTGCGTAATGTCTCGGCCCTATGAGTATAGGAGTTGTAAAATAGTTAGTATTTTTTCCGGAGACTAAACAGGAAGCCGGGCTGGAGGAAGGCGTAACAGGAGGGACGGCCTTTCATGAGCACATGGATGTGCGAATGAAAAAAGCGAGCGCTCATAAACAATCACCCTCTAGGCTAGAGAAATTTTTAAAAAATTTCTCAATCATCTGTCAAAATCTTATGCGCTGGAGTCTCCGTATCCTCAAACTGCCCTTTTCTTAGAGCCCATAGAAACGCGACTAGCCCTACTAAACCAAGAAACAAACTTAGGGGAATCAGATAATAAATAATTTCCATGACCTCTAATTTGATCCGTTAAATTTAACGCCCAACAAAGAAATACCAATCACCATCAAAGAACTGATAGGCATTAATATGGCAGCTAATAATGGGCTAACATAACCACAGATAGCAAGCGATGTACAAAAAAGATTATAGGCTAAAGAAAGGACTAGGTTGAAATTTATAGCCCTCAAAGTTGACCTTGCCCCCTCAATAGCAATAACTACTTTCTCTGGAGTGAAGTTTGTCATGCTGATATTACCTTCTTTCTGAAGTAACTGTACTCCCCCGCTAACACTAATACCGACATCAGAAGAACTTAGGGCAGAACTATCATTTAGTCCATCTCCTATCATTACTTTCTTACCAGAACCCACTAGCTGAGTAATTTTAGTTTTTTCTATTGAAGTTTTTTCAAAATAACAATTATTCTCCTGAATTTCTAAATCTTTCGCGACCGCAAACACCACATCTTTTCTATCTCCTGACAATATGAAAACATCCTTTCCTTTATTAAAAAGATACTTAACCAAACTCTTAGCCCCTTCCCTCAGAGTACTACTTAGCGTTAATAATAGTATAGGATGATCTCTCCTTAATACGACAACTGGCGTGAGTCCCTTTGAAGAATATCTGTCAGCTTGTTTTCTAAGATTTGAGCCCTCTTCAATAAAACTAAGAGACCCAATAGTGAGAATATCTCCGTCTGAGAATTCCCCGAGGACCCCTCCTCTCTCATCTAATTCTCGTGAGAGCAGTCCAAATTCTTGGCCCATAACAAGAATATTCTCACTCAGATAGCCCAAGATAGCTCTTGCCACTGGGTGGAAGATTCCATCTTCCAGAACTCTAATTTTAGTTAAGACTTCTTGTTCTTCCTCAAGCGTAATATTTGAGTCTAAGAAAATACAATCTACCACCTCCATACCCCCTTCCGTTAAAGTTCCTGTTTTATCAAAAAAGAAACTTTGAGCATCGGCCAAATCCTCTAGAGGTCTTGCTCCCGAAAATAGTATTCCAAGTCTGGATGCCTGAAAGAAAGCACTAGATAAGGCCAAGGGTACTGATAAACCGAGCGCACAGGGACAACTAATAACAAAAACAGAAAGGGCCACCTCCAGTCCCCGAGTTAATCCAAAATAGTAATAAAAATATAGAAAAGACCCGAAACCTGCCAATATTACAAAAAACACAAAGTATTTAGATCGATGATCTACTCTTTCACCAATCATGGATCCAGTCTCAACTCGACTTCGGATAAGACTTAAAGTTTGAGGGAAGAAAGAATCCTCTTGTCTCTTTTCACATAACATTTTTGCAGATCCGCTGAGTACCTTGGTACTAGCAAAAGCTTTTGCGCCCTTGCAAATATTAATTGGCACTGATTCACCCGTCAAAATGGAGGAATCAACTTGGATATTACCCTCCGTCAAGATGCCATCTACGGGGATAACATCTCCCGCCTCAAGAAATACTATATTACCAAGATTTACTTTTCCTGAATAGACAGCTCTTGCAATACCATCAACAAAAACATTAGCCTCTCTTGAGATTACGTCACTATCCGTACAGACACTTTTTCTAAACTTTAAAACACCAAGCTCTTGAATAAATCTAGCACCGAGTAGTAAGGCTATCAGCACTGAAATAGAATCAAAATAAACTTCACCCCTTCCCGTAAGAACAGAAACTAAACTTAGAAAATAGCCCAGCAAAATTCCTATAGAAATCGGCAAGTCTAGGTGAAAAGACCCTGAGGTCAAAGCATGATAAGATCTTCTATAGAATGGAACGGCTGAATAAAAAACTGCAGGAGCCGCGATCAGAGCGCTTACATAAAAAAGATAGGTTCTGTACTGCTCCTCCATCCCACTCCACCAGCCCTGATACAAAGACACCGCAAGCATCATACAATTCATCGCAGAAAATACTGCAACCGCTAGTCGCGCTATCTCACCTTTTAAAGGGGAATAGAATCCCTTAACTTGATTCTTATTCATTATCTCAGGATAGTAGCCGAAGCTCTTAATTAACTGAGCAACTTCTGAAAGTTTCGTTACAGCAGGTCTAAAACAAATCTTTAAATCTCGATTTAGAAGTGATGGCTCAGACTTCACTACTCCGTCGAGTACCCAAGCAATCCTTTCAAGTAACCATATACAAGCCCCACAATGAATACCTTGAACCTTGAATACAACTGAGCATACCCCCTCGCCTAAGTCATTCAGTATTTCCTTTTGGTAATCAAGATCATCAAGATAGACATACTTAGATTTTAAAGTGACGCCTTTTCCAGGTAACTCCTCAGATAATTTATCCCGATAAGCATAAAAGTCCTCTAAACCTGATTTCGAAATAGCATTAAAAACAAATCGACAGCCTGCACAACAAAACTCATCGTAGGACTGGATGTTGGAAGGCGTTAAAACTTCCTTACAGTGAAGGCATTTGGGGACTGGTGACTCTAGATGTGGTATTGCATTGGACATAAATTAGGTTTACTTCTATCCGTTTTGGGAACATCTGTCATATGGGGCCTTTTGAAAAAGCTATTTACTTATAGAGAGTTTCATGTTTTCCTATTTAAATAACACTCTATTGCTTCTCCTAGAGCTTATAGGTCCATTCCTTGATTAACGAAATATTTATTAATGCAATCTGCTAAGAAGAACAACTTGATTATTCCTACATCTGAGATTGAAACAAAATATTACTCAGCAAACGATCCTGTCGGCATTGTCTTTGAATGGAAAAACGAAATCTATAGGGCTATTAGCCATCCCTATCGACAAGAGATAATTGAAATCCTTAGCAATCCCATTATTTGCAAACTAATTGATGAAAAGTGGATTCAGAAGTCAGAAATTACAGATTTCTGCTTAGAGGGGTACGGGCTAGTAATACGTCATGAGCACTTAGATTATCTAACATATCCATTTGAGTGGAGTGATCAGATGTTGTTAGAAATGGCTAAATTTGTAATTAGCCTATCGCAGAAACTTTTAGAATATAATCTTTGGATATACGATCTGTTTGCCAGAAATTTTGCTTTTAAAGGTACTCAACCAATTTTCCTAGACATCTGTGCTATAAGCACATATCGCAGAGAAAAAAGACTCGATTTAGAATATGTGTCCTCTTTTTATTCCGAGTTTATAAATAGATTAATTTTAGCTTCTAGAGGCAATGGATATATTGGAAGAGCGCTTTGTTGCTATGGGGAGACATTACAATCAAAAAAGACCGCCACAAGACTCACCGACAAAATAAAAATTAAGGCCCTAACAAGCCTAAAAGCCGTTTTATCTAAGAACAAAATTTCATCTACCCTTCAATCAAGCAATACCCACGAAGATAGCAATAGTACTTACACAGAACAGCTAGATCAATCTAAAACATATAGGCGTAGAGTCAAAATCATTTTATTTATTTTGAAATTAAGACTTAAATTTATTCTGCTACAGAATAGAAAGTCTTCTATATTATACTACTACCAATTTAGATCTAAAGATAAAGAGTATCTTCAAAATAAGGAATTTTCTGTTTCAAGTTTTTTAAAATCTCTACCGCCTTCTAGGGTACTTGACATAGCCTGCAATACAGGAATGTTCGCTAAAATTGCATTAAAGCACAAACATTCCGTTATGGCTTTCGATGGTAGTAGTGAATGTATCGACAAGTTATATCTTGAACAGAAAAACAATCCTTCTAATCAACTAAATTTATCTGTATTTGATTTCTATAAAATAAGTCATTCTCATCGTAGATCTTTGACGAACTTAAAGTCGGCCCTGAGGAGATGGAGAAGTGACGTTATAATGTTTTTTGCATTCACTCATCATATCGTAGGTACCAAGAGATTTGATTATCAAGTACTTTTTTCTGTTCTATATGAACTAACTAACTCTTACTTAATGTTTGAGTATGTACCTGCCCGAATAGAATATGAGACTAGAAATCACAGTGACTTTAGTCTTGCTTGGAAATCTCTTTTTATTTTAGAAAAGAAAGTGGATCTTGGGCTTGAAAGAAGCTTATATATTTTTAGAAAAAAGGCGAGTAGCGACAATCCTTAGTGGTCTTACGCCATAGTACAGAAAACCTAATCTACTGGGCAACACCTTCCAAACGATATCGCCAAGTGTCGGCTTAAAAATCCTTTTTAGTACTATTCTCAATTTGCCCATAAAATAGGGTTCAAAAACTGTTTGAGTCTTTAAGTTAAAGAGTGATCTTGCTAACCCTTTGTCTGTCCTGGAAATCTGTAGCCGACCCAGATGATACAACTTCACACAGGGGTCTTCATTAAATATCTTACTACTAATATCTTCTTTAACATCTAAACCACACAAGTAAAAACTAAGTGATATTGCTAAAGCAAAAGCTCTACCGATTGAAGTATTTAAAGTTTTTTCATGAAATTGGAGAAGCTCTTCATCATTAAATCTCGACAATAAAACGGCTATGTCATTTAGCCAGAGCAGATTGTGGAAATTATGCTTTTTTAGGTGCGAAAGAAGGAAAATTAAGTATTTCTCTTTCGACAAAGTTCTATACTGAATATTACATATACTGAATTCAAGTGAGTCACTAAAAATGCTATTAAATTCATCCGCCGGTAAGATATGGAAATCTAGATCATTGAGACCGTTTTTTACGTGTATGGGCTCTTTAAATTTCACACAATGGCCTATTATTTTATCAAGCTGGTCCTCACTATACTCGCTACAATTTATTTCATATCCTGACCTAGCGAGCGAATGAATGATCTCCTTGGAGTAATCTTCACATAAGAGAATATCCAAATCACCAAAAGGCCTTTTCCAGGGCTCTTCATACAAGCGATAGGCCAGATCTATTCCTTTAACCAAAAGAAATGGGGCATTACTTATAATCTCCCTAAGCTCTCTTAAATTGCTCGTCTTTACTAAAACATTCTTTGCTAAAGTAAGTTTTTGATCTTCGTAAGTACTTAGTAGCAATGGAAATCTTTCTGCGATTTCAGCATCTGGCTTAATTAGCTGGACTATTTTATGCCTTATTCCAAATGAGATAATTTTCTCTTCATCTAAATCCTCTTGTAAATTTGGGGGGAGATGTCTTTTCGCTACTCCCGACAAAATAGTTTTATCAATTATAAAACTCTCTTCTTTATTAAAATAATTTCTCACCAACCTAACTAGCTGTACTGGCCGAAGTGCCATTTTGGAGAGCTGATAAAATGAATCGTGAATGATTAAGGTTGCGAGCGAATTAATTTCTATTTGTTCACTTTCTTTAAGTTCCGAAAATTTAATATTTTTACTAAAAACAGACTTTACTTCTCTTATTGAATTAAGCTTATTCTGCTTAACGTATCTCAATAACTGTATTGCTCTAATAGCTTTTTCATAAGCAAGGCTGTAATTAAGAGCTTCCTCTATATGACGTCCAGAGGCATAGTTCATAGTATATATAGGTCTTCTAAGTGCCTGGCAAAGTATCAGGCTTTCACTTAAGGTTAAATCCTTTGGTAGTTTGTTGTAATAGTGAAAACACGCATTGTCAATTCCAACCAAATCTGGGCCAAATTTACAGACCTGAAGATAGAGGGACAGTATCTCATCTTTACTCAAGCAGTACTCCATTAGAAAAGCGCTGAGATATTCCCTAACCTTCCTTTTTATTGAGCGTTGTTTGTTTAAAAACAGAAGCTTACAGGTTTGTTGGGTAATCGAACTACCGCTTCTTATTGTACGCTTAAAGATAAGGTCCTTTAATGCATTTATAATTTCTGGGACATTAAGACCTTTATGTTCAAAAAAGAGATCATCTTCCGAAATAATTAACGATACTATGAACTCTAGCGAAAGTGCCTCTATACAATTAGTTATTTTTATTTCCTGAGGAAAGATCCCAGTGTGCACACTTACAAAAACACCCTTTCTTAATTTACATATTTTTTTTCTATTTAATAAGAAAAATGCAAGCAATGCACCAGATATCCCAAGAGCTATAAAAATAATTGAACTTATAAAAGTAAGGGGCATTGCAATTACTAATGATATCTAGATTGCCTAACTCCACTCCAAGCAGTAAGGCATAGTTTTTAATACTTATTGCTAAAACGCTTAGAGCATTGTATACCTGATACCTTAGTTTACGGACTTAGGGCAATACTTTGGCAACTATATATAAAAATAAAAATCTTGTTTCCTTGTGTATGGATGGAAGGTTAGTTGTCCTAAACCCCCAATCCGGAGATTATTATTCCCTGAGCGAAAAGGGAACTAAGTTTGTGCTTGGCCTTCAGGAGGCAGAGCTAGAGGATATCAATTCTGGCCTTAAGAACATGGACATTGTCTTGAACACTCCTATATTGAGTGATAATTTTAAGCAATTTTTGAATGAAGCAATTGCACAAAATATAATATGGGTCGATGTCAAAGGTCAGCTTAACCAATTAGAAGGTGTTAATTTATCTTTGAATGATATCTCAAAGTGGGGCAATGTAATCACAGATACACAAGTAGGCGGTCCACCTGTAGTAGGAACCTCCAGTCCTCCACCCGTATAACACAATTGCCCTAGAGGAGATTGTAATCATTAGTATTATTCGGACAACAGGGTTAAAGTTACTTATTTTATTCTTAATTTCAACGATTTACTTATTGCTTATCAAATCGCTCAAATTATTGTCCAACTGGATACCGATTCGAGTATGGATAAAAATAGCTAGTTTTTCACCTCCCCATCAAATTGTACTTAACCTAGACCCTAAATGTTGTGTAAGAGTCTTGTTTTTTATTGAAAAATTGTTTCCATTTTCAATAAACTGTTTAGATAGAACATTTGTAATGATTTTCATGTTCAAGTTCTTGGGTATAAAATCTAAGTTTCATTTAGGATGCATTAAAAAATTAGATGAATTTGTGGCTCATGCATGGTTATCGAACCAAGTGGTCGGCGAGCTTTTTGTTATGCCAGGAGTTATTGAGTTCGATGGTATATCAACAAATAGCATAAATATTATATAGCTATCATTAACACATACTTTCTAATTATTATTTTTAAATGGTTATAGAGCCGATGACCAAGCAATCTTTTTGCAAATAATTTAGCCAAATACAAAACCCTACTAGCAAAAGAAGAACGCTGTCTTATAAATCCAGTTAATGCAAATCTACAATTTTCAAAAGCTTCATCACTCAGGCTAACTTGCTCCACCTGATGAACTAAATTAGATGGAAACACTACCAGTTTTCCAGAATTAACATCGACCCTTAGACTATCTCCCTTTTTTGGGAAAAAACAAATCTCCCCACCCTTAAAAGCCTTAGGAGACTTATTGAAATAATAAACCCACGTAAGGATCCGCTGAGGCCTTCCATCTTTTAAAGTATCTCTGTGCTTAAAGAAAAATGCTCCATTCCCATATGCGGTGCAATACGATTCTCTTTTTCCCCATTCGAATTCTTTGACTCCTAGATTTTCGCAAACATCTTTAATATTTTGCTTAATGAAATTTTCGATAATACCGGCATACCTAACTACATGACTGTCGTGAAATGATAGACATACTCGGTATTCATCATCAACCTCCTCTTTCCCCACTCCTCCCGGATAATGAATAACCTTCCCCCGATTAAATTTCGACTTACTGTTAATTGCAAAATCAAGCAATTCCTGTTGGTCTAAACCCTTAAATTCGTACTCAATGAAACAATTTTTACTCATCTCTTTTGCCCACTATTAATAAAGATAAGGTCGGAAATACGTACATATACCTTTTTGAAATATTTTCTACTCTAATTTGAGGATTTTTACGCAAAGCTTTTATTACAAATCTTTCTGTGGGTAGCCTAAGAACCAGATTTTTATGTTTCGGCTTTATGTAGCATTTAAGATATATTAACAACCTATTTAGACAAGCCCTTGACAAAATCCCTTCTCCCCTATAGCTAGATCGAATACAGGCGTGGCGCAGAGCCCTTAAGCTTTCGATAAAAAAATTGTGGATTGACCAAGACTGCACAATGATAATTCCTCCTGGCTTAAGAGTTTTTGTTGCTCTATAGATAAGTTTATCGATTTCTTCGTGACTATTACAAGTAGAAAGTGAATCTATTATGGTGCATATATCGACTGACCCATCTTGGATAGGTAGATCCACTCCATCAGCGTTTATATGCAAGGAGTAATTGTTATTTATTTTACTCTTTACTATAGCCTTATATACTAAATCTACTCCAATTGTATTTGTTGCTATACAACTAAACAGCTTACCTAGATTACCCGTATTACAACCGATATCAAGAAGAATTGAATTAGGTTTCTTCTCAAAATTAGAGAATATATATTCCTCGAAGTATTTGTGTTGGTTGCGGTATACTCCTTTGACATAACAAGTACTAGGGTATGCATTAAAATAGGGGCAATCTACCTTTCCTTCGTAAAACTCTATACACTCTTGGCGCCAGCTTAGATTACTCATTTATAAAATATTTATTTAGTTTAGCTGAAATCTTTTCAAAAAGTTTATGCAATCGAAACTCATCTTGTTCGCAAGCAAATTAAACATGTGAATGTATTCTTTCGCAAAATCTGTTTTTAGCATGCGAACATAAAATGTCGAAGAAAATAAAGCTTGTGTCAAGAACTTTGTATTCTCGATCTTTTCAATATTCTGGTCCAATACAATGAGGTTTTTCAACAAGCAATAATCTTTCTTATGACTAGGTAGTTCGTGGTCTGGGATATAATACTTATTACCAAATGGATTATATTTACAATTCGCCCTATCAAACAAGTTAAACTTATCATGAATTAAATTTCGCACATCTTCATTGATAAGGGCACCCGAACCAGATCGAACAATAAATATTTTAGTGTTATCTCTCTTTAGAAGGACTGCATCATCTCCATAGTGGCACCCACCTATTAAAGTAGCAATCAGTGATAAACTTGATTTGCCAGCTCCTGACTTTCCAATTACTAGATATCCCTCTTCATTTAGAGAGAATGCACTAGCGTGAAGAACTACTTCTCCATTCAACGCAAGGCTAAGAGGAATGACGATTTTCTTTAAAAAATAATCAGCAATTGGGTCTCCTATAGACTGCGGAGGGGCAAAAATTTCTACGCCCGCACCAATCCTAATATAAAATGAGTAGTCAAAGGAGAATTTAATAATTAGTTTTTTTAGATTCTTGCTAATTTTAATTCGCGTCACATTAAGTCGATTATTCTCAGGCCTTGAAGGTCTCCTATGATAGGATATGGTCACCTTATCCGCACTATATTCATCTGAATTCAAGGCTGCGTTAGCCCCATCAGGACTAAAGTAAATGTCAAATCCATATAGAGTGTAGAGTTTTTCGGGTGCCTTTACTTTGAGATTAGATTTAATGTCTTTAATTCCTCTAAATTAATGTCTATTGGTGAAACTTTCGTAGGAGCAAACTCTCCATGAATAATCCTACCTTCCTTTGTTTCGACTGCAAATCCAAGAGTAACATTATCCTCTATAATCTTAGTATCCTCTATTAAGCCTACAAATCCAGAAAATTTTGCACCCCTTAAGGATCTAAAGTTAGTAGAAACATCTAGTCTCAAAAGTTTATGGGCAAATATTATAAAACGTTTATTTTTGTAGGTTACAGAAAGAAAGTCTTTACTATTTTCTTGGCCTATAAGCCATCCCCTTAAGATAAAAGTATCTGCATTAACTTTTAATACATGATCAATATTACCAATAAATTTACATGCTGGTGAATAAGGAGGTAGGTTTATCCAATATTCAAGATCAGCTACTTCGATTGGAAATTTTCTTCTTAAGGTTTCCCTAATTTCTACATACTTAGGATTCCCCCCATTATTTAACTTAAGGAAGAGGTCCAGCCCAAATTTATCAATATTTTGGACTAGGCTACTTTTATTCAAAATATCTCTAAAACACACGCGCAATAAATATTTTAATTCTGCCAGCATTCATAGAATCTAATTAAGGCAAAATTAATTCGACGGCAAGCATCATAATGAAGTTGGACCTAAGAGCAAGTTATGCTAACTCCCTATTTATAGAGCTTGAAACTTACCAAACTTCAAAGCCAAAGAAGTTTAACCTGAATAATTCACGACGAGCAAATAAAGTTAAGGTGAATTTCTGAAAAGTGTAGTATTATGAATTTGTTAAGAACGAAAATGCCCACCAAACAAGGAATTCACCTTATGACAGACTGTAACACAAAATTAAGATTTGTCTTTAATAAAAATAAGCGAATTGAGGGAGATTTTAGGGGTGGAGATCTAAGCTCGGACGGTGGTTTGTTGCTTTTAAGAGAGTTAGATGACCGCCTTTCTTTTACAGAAAAGTTCTCTGCTAAGATATTAGATCCAAGAAGTAGCGATAAGATCAAGCATTCTCAATCTTTGTTAATACGACAGAGGATCTATCAAATCTGTGCTGGTTACGAGGATGCGAATGATAGCGATAGACTAAGACATGATCCTGTGATAAAGATGAGTTGCCATGAGAATGCTGAGTCGTTGTTAGAACTTGGCAGTCAGCGAACGATAACTCGCTTAGAAAATCGCATAACCTTAAAAGATATAAGAGAGCAGAGACACGGCAAGCATCATACAATTCATTGCAGAAAAAACCGCCACAGCAAGACGGGAAATTTCTCCTTTTAAGGAAGAGTAGAGACCCTGAACTTGATTCGTATTCATTATTTCAGGAGAGTAACCGAAACTCTTTATTAATTGAGCAATTTCAGAAAGCTTACTTTCTGAAGGTTTAAATGAAATCTTTAAACTGCGATTCAAAAGAGATGGTTCCGATTTAAGCACTCCCTCGGCAACTAAAGAGATTCTTTCCAATAACCAAATGCAAGCTCCGCAATGAATACCCTGAACTTTAAAAGTAACAGAATAAACACCCTCTCTCTGTTCACTTAATACTTCTTTTTGGAAATCAGGGTCATCAAGATAAATTAATTTCGATTTTAAAGTAGCACCTTTTTCTAAAACATCCACCGATAAACGATCTCTGTAAGAATAGAAATCACTTAATCCAGACTTGGATATGGCTCCATAAACGAACCTACACCCAGCACAACAAAACTCTCCGTAGTTTTGTAAGTTGGCTGATGTTAACACTTCCTTACAATGAAGGCATATTCTAGAAGGATTTTTTTGTTCAGTAATAATATGTGACATATAAAAATTCGGCTAATTCTGAATCATAGTACTACACTAAGGAATAAAGCACTCCCTACTTCCTAGCTTGGGCAAAAAACTCAAACGCGTGCAGTATATTTACCTTAGACACTAGAAGAAACCCCTCTTTCATAGTAAAAGCAATTAACTACATCTACAAATGGAATACAATTGACCGACATATTCTTATTTAATACTTTCCTACCAACAGTTCTAGCAAGTATTCTAGGTAGTACTCACTGTTTGGGTATGTGTGGAGGATTTTCATGTTTAGCTGGATCAGGCAATCGA
Source organism: uncultured Bdellovibrionales bacterium (assembly GCA_964353175.1). Classification (GTDB taxonomy): domain Bacteria; phylum Bdellovibrionota_C; class UBA2361; order SZUA-149; family DAOLCO01; genus JAIYCX01. The sequence continues at coordinate 123,994 of CAYGUX010000004.1, forward strand.
TCGCAGCATCATTCTAATAGTATATATAGAATATCCCTCTATAACCTAGGAAGACTTTTATCTTACCTGTGCTTAGTAAACTTAATCTATGCATTCGATGTAAGCCTCAAAAACCTATCAATTCTCACTTCTTTTGCTGCAGTCTTACTAGTCGTAATAATACTAGCTCAACTTGGACAACTCTTAGGCTTAGGCCATATTATATCTAAAAACAAGTATTTCAAAACTTTAAGTGAACGCCACACAAACTACTACGCCATTTTGTTTTCCAAAATTACAAATAACAACTCTAAACTAAACACACTATATCTCGGTATCCTTACAACATTAATTCCTTGTGGCTGGCTATATATAAATATTGGACTTGCTAGCGCCCAGGAAAACATCTTAAAATCTAACTTAACAATATTTGCTTTTTGGCTTGGCACTATTCCCGCTCTGAGCGCTCTAGCCCTTAGTAGTTTCACGATTACTAAAAAATTTAATGGCATTTCTAAAGTAATAGCTTATCTAATCATTCTCCTTCTCTCCTTCTATTCTGTAAGTAAACATTTTCCAATCTTCTCCAGCAAAACAAGTATGTCCAAAAACTCTTGTCACACTAGCAACCATAAGGAACAATAGTGTTAACTAAAATACTACTCAGCCCATTTAGCCTTCTCTACACGCTTGTTGTTTTGGTTCGACTTACCATATTTAATAATTTCTCATTCTTACGTTTCAAAGCTTCCGTTCCTGTAATTTGCCTAGGAAACATAAGTGCCGGCGGTAGCGGAAAGACGCCAATTGGTTTACACTTAGCTAAAACGCTCGCGGAATCAAAAAAAGTGGGCATACTTCTAAGAGGATATAAATCGGAATCAAATAAACCAAGACCATTATTAGTTGAAGTAGCAGACAATGCTAAAGAAGTGGGAGATGAAGCCCTACTTTATAAAACTCTCATAGAAGACAAAGTTTCGGTAGTTATCTCTCCGAATAGAAAAGAAGGCTTAAAAAATCTGCTAGACTTGGGTGCAGAAGTCATCATCATGGATGATGGATTACAACATTTAAAGGTTAAACCTAGCCTGCCCATTTGTATCATCGAAGTATCAGACTTAGAAGAAATAAATAACCCAAGCATTTTAGATATTTTGCCTTCGGGGAGACTAAGAGAGTGGCCTAGCTGGACTTTAAGTAGATCAGATGTGGTAATTTTCACAAAGAAGTCTAAGTTCACTACCTTAGACAAAGAAAAAGTGGATGCTTGTGTTGAAAAGTATAGAATTAAAAATCATATTGAAGTAGAGCTAATCGCAGATTCGCTCTATGATGCGGTAAGCAAAGAAGCGGTAAGCTTGAATGAATCTGATAAACCAAGCTTATTTTCTACGATTGCAAGACCGAAGCTTTTAGAAAAGAACCTAGAAGAGATGGGGATTCAAATCAAAGACAAGATGATTCTCCCGGATCATACACCCATAGACAGGGAAGAATGGATTCGGATTAAATCCAAGTTAAGTAAACCAATAATATGTACAGAGAAAGATTTGGTAAAGATTCTTAGATTTTTGGAAAAAAGAAGTGAGGTGTTAGTTCTCAAACAGGAAATTAGGGAGCTTGAGGATAGTGGCATTACTTTAGATAGCCTAAAGTCTCGGTTGTAATTTCAGTAGACATTACGCTTTTATAAAATCTAAAAAACAAGTAGTTGATCCTAAGGCGGTCTAAAGATTACCTTTGCGGTAAACCCTCCTCTGTTCAGAAAGCTTAAAAGATAATAGCTTAAACAAAAATATTGTATTTATAATTAACAATACGCTATCATTACCAAGCCCGAACAAAGAAAAAATGCTTTAAGCTATTATAATGTTAAACAAACTAACTCTCTTCTTACTTACCTTGCTCATAACTACCAATGGCCTTGCAGAGCCTTTTAAAGTTGGGGTTATCCTTCCTCTTAGTGGGCCTGTGGCTCAATATGGATATGCTTTAAAAAATGGATTCGATTTATTTGAAAAGCATTATCCAGATAATAATCTTCAATTTCAGTATGAAGATAGTCGTTATGATGGTGCAACTTCTATTTCAGCTTTTAATAAGATGGTAGGTCGGGATAAGGTTGATATAGTCTACGTCTGGGGGACTGGGCCAAGTTCAGTTTTGACTCCGATAGCAGAGCTAAAAAAGTATCCCTTAATTATAATGACTGGTGATAGTTCAATTATTAGAGGAAAAGAATATAGTATCGACTTTTCTAATGAGTTGAGTGAATTTTCTATGGCTGAGCTAAAAGAGTTGAGAAGGCGGGGTTTTAGGAAGTTTGCAATTATAAAAAGCGAAATACAATATATGCAATCTCTTGTCGATGGTATGAAGAGCAACTTAAATGGCAACGAGTCGCTTGAGGTTATTGAATCATTCCAAGCAGGACAAAATGTTAATTTTCAATCTTCACTCACAAAGTTCAAGTTAAACTTAAGAAAAGGCAAGTATGATGCTTTAGGAGTATTTCTTGTTAGTGGACAATTGGGTTCATTCTATAAAAAAATGTACGAACAAAATATTAAAGTTGCTTCGTTTGGAAGTGATTTTTTTAATTCGACTTCAGAGAGAAAAGAATCTGGGCCTGCTATGGTTGGGGCCATTTGGTCTACCTTTGGTGTAGAGGAGGAATTTTCTAAAGCTTACGAAAAAAGGTTCAATAGAAAAGACCAAATTAGTTACGCAGCCAGTTTCTATGACTTTTCCACCCTTCTAAATGATCTTTTCTCTACCGCATACCAAAACAACAAAAAACTTTCACCAGAAAAGATCCTAGAAAGAATTGAATCTGTAAAGGAACGTGAAGGAGCGAGCGGAAAATTTTATTTTACAAGAGACAATCCTGATTCAGACCCTGTTGGAGGAAAAAGATTTAAATTCCCGATTGTGATTAAAGAAGTCACTGAAAATGGTGGCGAGAGGGTTCTGAAATAACGCTACTAGAGCCTAGCAAGAAATTTTTGGATGCCAGAAATTATTTCTTCAAAGTCAGGAGGAGTTCCATAGAAGAAGTCTCTGATCCGGTTATACTCTTCAGTATATACTGCTCACGAAATGAATTTCCGTATAGGAAATTCATTGAAGTGAAATAGCAGTATGCGTAGGAGCACCAGCGTTTCTTAATTTATCATCATCGAACTCTGTATCACGCTCGACAGAGACAACTCCAGAAATAACTACCTTACTTACAATCCATTCGTAAAACCTTCTTCTTGACTCTACATGTAGTGGCTTGTCATGATTCTTACCTAGTTTAACATCTAATTCTTTAGGTGGGTCAATCCTAATATCCACGTCTTCAGAAAAACGTTCTATGAGATCATATCCCTTGGAAAGCGAAGTTCCCCTTTAAGTTCATACTTAAAGCCCAAGTGATTTAGCGCCCACAAGCAATGCATAAGCCAATAATCTTTTTCTACAATGATCGCACGCATTTTTTTATTACGGGCAACAAACTCTATTAGAGCCTTAAAATCAGGAATCTCGTGCAAGAACTTATTATTGGGCATGGCCTAGTAGCTCTTTTAATTTCTTTTGTGTACGACTTTTCCCATAAAGTCGCGCTTGTTTTTGAAGTTTATCACGAGGCAGTTCAGCCAATCTTCTTTTTAATACAGATTGGAGCTCCTCTGAATTTTCAGGCAACATTTCCAAATTATTTAATAGATCGACATAAAGAAATTCTGTATTTAATTTTAATGGAAAGTTGTTTGGCCGTCTAAAGTCAAAGACTAGTCCATCAAGCACAAAACGACCAAAGCGTCTTCGATTATAAACAAGAATAACATTACTTAATTGAGTTAAGCCAAGAGGCAAACTGTTATAGGCATTAGTTGAAGATAAAAGAAAATCATCCGTTTTTAAAAAAGCGCGGACAAGTTCTCGTTCGCTCGCGGGAACATTTCCCCATCGTGACCTAGAGGGGCGATAGTACAGCCCAGAGGCAGGCTTCCTGACTAATCCATTTTTAACCAACTCCTTCAAATCACGATCCAAGGCATTGGAAAAAGATAACAGATCTTCTCGGCGGTAGACCTTCCCCTCCTTCATCTGCTTATATAATTCTTGGGACTTCTTAACTCTCATATCTGTCATATTAACCAGATACATGACAAAAAGCAAGTTTTTTTATTAAATTTTCATGCATTAGAGTCGATAAACTGTTGTTATTGCTATTGATTCTGCTGGTTCATAAATTTTCCATTCACATTTGGCTGACTTCTACAGGTGATCAGATTAAATTCTTATAGAAACCGTTCACGCAGTTGCCATTAGAGTTAACAATAAGCTAGTATCCTCACTAAAGGTCGAACAAAGTAAAAATTCTTCAAGTCATTATAATGCTAAAGAAACTACCTCTCCTCCTACTTACTTCACTTGTTTTTTCCCAAGCTCATGCAGAGCCTTTTAAAGTTGGAGTGATTCTTCCCCTTAGTGGGCCGGTGGCCCTATTCGGTGAAGCAAGCAAACAAGGCTTTGAAATGCTAAAGAAGGAGAAGCCTGAGACTAATTTGGAATTTCTTTATGAAGACTCAAAATATGACAGCAAGATTGGCATTACCGCCTTTAATAAATTAGCAGATGTCGACAAGCCTGATGTCATTATATCTTGGGGCACAGGACCTAGTGCGGCGATAGCACCTATTGCTGAACGCAAACATCAGCCTACGATACTTATCTCGGGAGATCCAGAAATCATTAAGGGCAAAAAGTATGTAATAGATTTTCTTAACAATCCTTTGGATTTTTCTAAGGCGCAAGTTACTTTTCTAAGAGAGAAGGGTTATAAAAAAATTGCGGTCGTAAAAACTGAAATTCAATATCTAGAAGCTTTTCTTGAAGGCATTGAAAACAATTTAGTTCCTGGCGAAACCTTGGAGGTCATCGACTCATTTCAACCAGATTCCAGTGTTAATTTCCAAAGCGCAATTACTAAGATTAAAATGGGGCTCAAGAAGAACAAGTTTGACGTGCTTGCAGTACTACTAGGAAATGGGCAGATTGGTTCATTTTACAAAAAAATGGCCGAGCAAAAACTATCAATACCCACTTTTGGATCTGATGTATTAAACTCCAAAACTGAAAGAATAAATTCTGGGCCATCTATTGAGGGAGCCACATTTGCTTCGATAAATTTAAATCCTGACTTTGTAGACAAATTTGCAAGTATGAATAGCAACTCCGACCAAATAGCTCCGGCAGCAAATTCTTACGATCTAGCGAACCTTCTGAACGACCTCTTCTCTGAAGACTACAAAAACAACAAAAAGCTCACTCCAGAAGAAATTCTAGCAAAAATTGAATCCGTAAAAGAACGTGACGGGGTAAGTGGTAAGTATTATTTTACAAGAGATAATCCAGAAACGGATCCTGTAGGTGGTAAAAGATTTACGTTTCCTATAGTAATTAAGGAAGTTACAGAAGGTGGTGGCGAGAGGGTGATACGATAGTAAGGATAAACTTCTTATTGATTAAAAAGGTGATACTTACTATACTAAAAGCATGTCGCTTAAATATTTTGAAACAATCGAAGACGAATGGAGGGAGTGGTACTCTCTAAGTCCCAAGGATCGCTGGATGAATTCAGCTAAGCTATGGGAAACATATCTCTTACTTGGAGGCTCGCTTGATCCAGAACCCGATACACAAAGTCCTTTCTTTGATCCATCAGCTCCAGTTACCCTGCCTACTAATGGGCGGTCAGGCTTGCGTACTATACGGCGCGGCGGAATTCAGTAGAGATATAGATTTACACATACTTCTTGATGAGACTTCTTTAACTAAGTTTAATAAATTTATTGAAACCTTAAAAGCAGAGGTTATTGCTGTTCCTAAATTTGAGCTTTCCTATCTACAAGCAGGACACGCTATTCATTTTAGAGCTCATGCGGAAGGCTTAGACGGCCTGAGAATTGATATTATGTCCAAGATGAGAGGCGTGGATAACTTCGAAAATGTATGGAATCGAAGAACAGTTCTAGAGCTACAAGACGCAACTCCTGTAAATGTGATGGGTCTACCGGATTTAGTTTCTGCAAAAAAAACACAAAGAGACAAAGATTGGCCAATGATTAGAAGATTATTAGAGGCCCATTATTATACGCTCTCTCAAGGAAGCGAAATAAATGAAGAAGATATTTCCTTCTGGTTTAAAGAATTAAGAACTCCAGATTTACTAATTGAACTTTCAAAAAACCATCCGACTACAAAGGAAACACTTCAAAAGCTAAGGCCACTATTAAATTTCGCCAGCGATGAGTTAAAAACGGAATTAGAGCACGCCCTAAAAAACGAGGAAGAAGTAGAGAGGATTTTAGATAAAGAATACTGGAAGCCGCTTAAAGCCGAGCTAGAAGCTCTAAGGCATGGTAGATCTTAAAAAATTTCAAAGACAAAAATGTATAAACAATTAAGCTTACTCCTATCAATTATATTTCTATTTTTAACCGAAGTTCATGCCGAGCCTTTTAAAGTTGGAGTGATTCTTCCTCTTAGCGGGCCGGTAGCCGAATATGGGGATGCAGTTAAGAATGGCTTCAGCATCTTTCAGAAAGATCATCCAGATAGTAACCTAATGCTAGTGCTTGAAGATTCGAGATATGACGGCCCTACTTCAATTTCTGTTTTAAATAAGCTAGTAGATGTAGACAAGGTAGATTTACTTTTTGTTTGGGGAGCTGCTACGAGTGAAATACTTTCTCCAATTACCGAACATAGAAAGATACCTACTTTTATTGTCACAGGAAATAAAGATGTATTGAAGAACAAGAATTACAGCATCGCCTTTTCAAATGAAGAAAGCGAGTACGCTAATGCTCAACTGGAGGAATTAAGAAAAAGGAATCTAAAGAAGATTGCTATTGTAAAAACAGATATCCAGTACTTTGAAAACCTACTCCACGGCTTGAAGGCAAACTTAAAAACAGATGAGTCGATAGAAGTCATAGATTCATTTCAGCCAGGACCGAATGTAAACTTCCAGTCTACCCTTACGAAACTTAAGGTTAAACTAAAGAGCAAAAAATATGACTCATTGGGAGTTCTACTTTTAAATGGACAACTGAATTCATTTTACAGAAAACTTAAAGAACAAAACATTAAAGTATTTACATTCGGAAGCGATGTATTGGGCTCTAGTTTCGAAAGGAAGGAGTCTGGTCCAAGTATAGTAGGAGCTGTCTGGTCAACTCTTGGTTCAACAAATGAGTTCCTAGAAAAATATAAATCAGAATTTAAGAAAGATGATCAGATTGGTTATGCCGCAGGCGCTTACGACCTAGCCAACCTTCTCGACAATCTTTTCCCTGAGACATACAAAGACAACAAAAAACTCTCGCCTGAAGAAATCCTAGGAAGAATAGAATCCGTAAAGGAACGAGAAGGGGCTAGCGGTAAATACTATTTCACAAAAGACAATCCTGAGTCAGACCCCGTAGGTGGAAAAAGATTTAAATTCCCGATTGTGATTAAGGAAGTTACCAAAGGTGGTGGTGAGAGGGTTATTCGATAGTATGCCTCCAAGCAAAGAACCGTAGGAGCCTATAAAAACATAGTGCTTACAGGGCATTAGCTAAATCTACTTGCTGGAGTTCAAAATATCGGCTAAATTGAGTTCATGTATAAAAGATCATGCAACATCCTGAAAGAAAAGAGTTTTTTTCTTTTTGGGGCTAGAGGTACTGGTAAATCCTCTCTACTTCGAGCCGAATTCGAGAAGAACTGCCTTCTTTGGGTGAACCTACTAGATAGTCGTGATTATTTAAAATACAGTAAATCACCAGCGATATTAGGATCGGAGATAAGGGAACTACTCAGAAGCGAGCGATCAAAGGCAAATAAAATCATAGTCCTAGATGAAATTCAAAAAGTTCCAGCTTTATTAGATGAAGTTCACAAGTTACTTGAGACTCCAGAACTTTCAGAAAAAATTCTTTTTGCCTTGTCCGGATCTAGCGCGCGAAAGCTAAAAAGAGGAGGGGCAAATTTACTTGCTGGAAGAGCACTCTTAAACTATCTTTATCCGTTGACATCTATTGAACTTCAAAAAGATTTTAATCTAAGTAACGTTTTAAACTGGGGATCCTTACCAGCTGTACATAACGAATCAAACGATACTGTTCGAGAAGAAATATTGTTTTCATACATCTCCGCATACCTTAGGGAAGAAATTAAGGAAGAGCAAATAGTTAGAAACTTAGATCCCTTCAATAGATTTCTAGAAGTAGCGGCGCAATCTAGTGGCAACATTGTTAACTATTCCAATATAGGCCGAGACTGTGGGGTAAGCTCGCAAGCTATATCGAAGTACTACCAAATATTAGAAGATACACTTATTGGACATTTTCTGCCCCCATACCATGGGTCTGTAAGGAAACAACAAGGTAAGAGTCCTAAATTTTATCTTTTTGATTTAGGAGTAATAAGAGCACTCAACAATTCTCTAGGATCACCCCTAGTAAAAGGATCATATGGATACGGCGTAGCATTTGAACACTTTTTCATTCTAGAAGTGATCAGATTAAATTCTTATCTAAGAAAAAGATTTAAGTTATCATATTTAATAACTAAGGATGGCGCTGAAATTGATTTAATCATAGAGCGGGAGAAGGATGGCGTTATTCTTATTGAAATTAAGTCTAGCTCAGGACCCACCATTCATGACGCAAAACATTTAAGAAGCCTAATGCCGTCATTTTTTAATTCTGAAGCTTGGGTAGTCTCGCAAATAGAAGTTCCAAGAGAGGAAAGTGGAATACGATTCCTTCCATGGAAAAAAGCTCTTAATGAAATCTTTTACAACTCCTAATAGTATATCCTCTCAAAGAGACACAATAAAACCCAATACCAGAACTAAAAGACGCTGGAACGAGGCCTTACTTGATGTTTTTATCCACTAAGACTATAAAATAGAAGAGATTTATCACCTAACTACTTAATTATCATGATCATTCTAACTGGCGGAGCAGGCTTTATTGGTTCAGTGCTTTTAGGCTACCTTAACGACAAAGGACTAAAGGACATTTGGGTAGTTGACTCCCTTGGAACAGAACAGAAGTGGAAAAATTTAAGAGGAAAGATTTTTCACTCATATTCCCATAAGAATGATTTCTTAAATGAGCTAAGTTCTACCTCTCTTCCAAAAATAGATGCTATTTTTCACCTAGGTGCTAGCTCAAGCACAACAGAACCTAATGCAGAGTACGTAATCCAGAATAATTTTAATTTTTCCAAAGCTCTACTTGCTTTTGCTTCTGAGAATAAAATACCTTTTATTTATGCTTCTAGTGCCGCAACTTACGGAGATGGAGAACTAGGATTCGACGATAAACCTTCTTTAATCGAAAGCTTGATGCCTCTAAACATGTACGGTTACTCAAAGCACCTTTTTGATAACTACGTAATGAACTCCAAACCCGACACACAAGTCGTAGGTTATAAGTTCTTTAATGTTTATGGACCTAATGAAGCTCACAAAGGTTCAATGAGAAGCGTTATTTACAACTCCTACTTTCAGATACTGGAAAAGGGATACGTTAAGCTATTCAAAAGCGAACACCCAGACTATAAAGATGGGGAGCAAGTTAGAGACTTTATATACGCTAAAGATATTGCCAGAGTCCTTTACGACACACTAAAAGATACTAAAATGTCAGGTATATTCAATCTAGGAACTGGAACTGCCAGAACTTGGAATGATCTAGTTAGTTCCGTATTTAAAGCAATGAACAAAGAAATTAAGATAGAATACATACCACTTCCAGACAATCTAAAAGATAAGTATCAGTATTTTACAGAAGCTAAAATGGACAGGCTTAAAGAATCTAGAATAAACTGCAACTTTACAAGTTTAGAAGATGGAGTAACTGACTACGTCTCAAACTATCTGGCTAAGGATCTTTTGATATAAAACACCCCTACTCTATCTCCTTATACCAAACCTCTACAACCTCAAGCCCCCTCTCTCCACCAGGTGCAGTATATGTAACATAATCTCCAACTTTAGCTTTTAGAAGCGCTTTGGCTATCGGAGAAGTCCAACTAACATGCCCCTTCTCTGGATTTGATTCATCCGCTCCAACTATTGAGTATGTTTTTTGATTCCCATCATCATCTTCAACTTTTACAGTCGCACCAAAGGCGATGTAGTCAACTTTTACCAACATAGGATCGACAACTTCCGCAGAATCAAGCCTCTTATTAAGAAACTGTAAACGACTATCTATTTCCCTTAGTCGTTTTTTTCCATAAATATAATCCCCGTTCTCAGAACGATCTCCATTACCAGCAGCCCAAGAAACGATCTCTACAATCTTAGGACGCTCGTCATATTTTAAAGTTTGGAATTCTTCCTGAAGTTTTTTTAGACCCTTAGGAGTAATGTAATTCTTAGCTCCCTTAGGAGTTCCGTGAGCGTAACGCATTAGGAAATCTCTTGCTCACTAACAATGGCTAAGATCTGTTTAGTATCCACGATCCTCAACTCATCATCCCAAGGTACCCTTATCCCAGCGTCCTTAGGCATTAAAATTAATGCTCCCTCTGGGATACCACTAACATTCACCTCTTCTTCCTGACCGAAGCTATCGACCTCTAGCGCACTTGCAACCTCAATTACTTCCCCTAAGAGACTCTCTTGCTGGGCCTGCTTAGATCCTTCTGGCAAATAGAGCCCCGAATCTGTCCGCGCCTCTTCTTTCCTTAAACGCACTACTACCCTAAACCCTAAAGGATGAATACTTCTCATGGACCGTCCTATATTTAAAGTTGAGCTATTATCCTGTGCCAAATTATTCCTCATGACTCTTACTAAAGTCTATTCTACTGTTACACTTTTTGCTAAATTTCTAGGTTGATCTACATCAGTACCTCTATAAACTGCAACATGATAAGAAAGTAATTGTAGTGGAACCGCAAAAACCATCGGCATTAACATCGGAGGTACTGCTCCAAGCTCGATAGTCTCCCAGGCTAAATCCTTCAACTCCTCTGATGGCTCATCAGTAACAGCAATAATTCTTCCACCCCTAGCTGCAACCTCCATCATATTGCTCATGACCTTTTCAAAATTAGGTCCGTCTCTTCCAATTAAAACAACCACAGGAAGCTCTTCATTAATAAGAGCAATCGGGCCATGCTTCATCTCACCCGCGGGGTAACCTTCCGCATGAATATAAGATATTTCCTTTAATTTTAAAGCCCCTTCTAATGCGATAGGATATAAGATCCCCCGCCCCAGGAATAGAAAGCCGTTGCTTTTTCCATACTTCTTAGAGATACGCTCAATTTGTTTATCTGCAAGTAAAGCTTTAGATATCATGCTTGGTAAATGCATTAAATTATCAGTATGTTCTCGAACTTCTGACTCACTAAGCTTCCCTTTAACTTTTGCAAAATGTAGAGCCAATAAAAATGCTGCCGTTAACTGAGTAACAAATGCCTTTGTAGAAGCTACGCTAATTTCTGGTCCGGCATGAGTATAAAAGACACTTTTTACTTTACGTGCAATACTTGAACCAACAACATTACAAATAGCCAAAGTATTTTCAGTATATTTACTGGCTAATGTTAAACCTCCCAAAGTGTCTGCAGTCTCCCCAGACTGACTAATGACCATAAACAAGGTCTCATTATCCAAAAGTGGGGTACGGTATCTAAACTCCGAGGCATAATCTACTTCAGTAGGTATTCCTGCCAAACTCTCAAAATAGAACTTGGCAACCAAACCAGAGTGCCAAGCAGTACCACATGCGACTATTGAGATTTTCTTAATTTTTTTAATGTCATCGTCACTAAGTCCAATATCTTGAATTAAGACCTCACCATTTGACTGATTAACACGCCCACGGAATGTTTCAGTTACTACTTGAGGCTGTTCATTGATTTCCTTCATCATAAAGTGGCGATACCCACCCTTAGAGGCAGTAACTGGGTCCCATGATATTTGAGTTACAGGTCTTTCAACTGGCTTGCCTTCACTCTCAATATGGATTTCACCAATCTTTAGCTCCGCCATATCCCCATCCTCAAGGATGATAACTTTCCTAGTGTATTCAAGGATAGCTGGAATATCAGAAGCAATAAAAACTTCTCCCTCTGCTAAACCTAACACCACTGGAGTTGAATTCTTCGCAATTACTAGGGTATCAGGGAATTTAGTTGACATTACGACTAGAGCATAACTTCCTCTAATCTCACTTGTCGCTTTCTTTAAAGCTTCAAATAAGGTCGCGGAATTCGGCAAATGATGATTGATTAGGTGAGCAGCAATTTCAGAATCTGTTTCAGAACTAAACTTGCAGCCTTCTTTTTTTAACATCTCACGTAGTTCGACATAATTCTCTATAATACCGTTATGTACTACGCAAATATCACCCGCCACATGAGGATGGGCATTAGTTTCCGATGGCCTACCATGAGTTGCCCAACGAGTATGACCAATACCTATAGTTTGAACTGGAGGAGTATCAGTACCGTATAAATTCTTTTCAATTAGTGCGTTCCTTAAATTCGCAAGCTTCCCCTCTGCTCTATGAAGTTGAAACACACCATTTTCGATAGAACAAACACCTGCTGAATCATAACCCCTATATTCTAACTTCTCTAATCCACCTACCAATACAGGCATTACATTTCGAGGACCAATATAACCAACTATTCCACACATTTTCTTATTCCTTTATTTCTCAATTAAGATTTTTTTCTTTCTACCCAGCCTTCTTTAATAACTTGGCGACTGCGCCCGACTGCAAGTGATCCTGAACTTACCTTCTTAGTGATCACAGAACCTGCAGCCACGTATGAACTGCTCTCCAATTCCACAGGAGCAACTAAGGTAGAATTACTACCTACAAAAACACCGTCTCCTATTAGAGTTTTGTTTTTATTTTTACCATCATAGTTACAGATAATTGTACCAGCTCCGATATTAGATTTCTCTCCGATACTAACATCTCCAAGATAAGCTAAATGGTTTGCCTTAGCGCCCTTGCCCATGTGACAAGCTTTAGTTTCCACAAAGTTACCGATCTTAACCCCTTCATCAAGCTTAGACTTAGGACGGATTTGCGCAAATGGACCTACGGTGACCCCTCTACCAATCTCAGACTCATCCACATAAGAACCTAATCTAAGCAAAACATCCTCATGTATCAATGAATCTTTAATCAGAGAATCACCTTCCAAAACGGCCCCTGAGCAAATCTTGCTTTTACCTTTAACTCTAGTATTTGCACCTAGGAATACATCACTTTCTATTTCCGAATCAGCATCTACAAAAACGGACTCCATAGACTCAAGAGTAACTCCATTTTGCATTAAAGACTTCAATCTGTTTCTTCTTGCATATTCTTCCAATAGATATAACTCATATCTAGTATTCGCACCTTTTACTGAATCTGAATCTAATGTTTCTGTAGCTTTAACATCCTTCTTATCAGCTAACATAAGGGCTGGAAGATCAGTCAAATAATATTCGCCCTGCTTATTATTCGTCTTAAGATGTGGAAGATATTCTCGTAAATATTTTTGAGAGGTTCTAAATATGCCTGTGTTAATTTCTGCGACCAAACGTTGGTCAGGGGTGCAATCCTTTTCCTCTACAATAGATGAAAATTTACTTTCAGAATCTCTGATTATTCGCCCAAAACCAAATGGGTTTTGTAATTTAACACTAAGAACATTTAAATCTGAAGCATCTTCTTGAACAAATGCACTGATACAATCTGAATGTATAAGCGGGCAATCCCCGGGGATGATAATAACTTCACCATCTCTAGTGCCAAGATAATCGCTAGCAACTCTAGTCGCATGACCGGTGCCATTTTGTTCTTCTTGTTTTACAACATTTACCGGTATTCTAACTTCTAACTTGCTCTTAAGTAACTCTATTTCCCTACACACTTCCTCAAAGCCATAACCAGCAACGACGATTACTTCATCTTTAGTGCTAAGCAATACAGCTCGTAGGCTAACTTCTAATAAAGTTCTACCTGAAATACGATGCAAGACCTTAGGAAGCTTAGACTTAAACCTAGTCCCCTTGCCTGCAGCTAATATAATAGAATATGAAACAGTTTGATTATCCATAATTAAAACATATCTTTTTAACACACCTAGGCCATTTGATGAACGATCAGACGAAATTAGACCAAATACCGACAATAACACTCAAGAAAGATCGAGAAAGAAGCATAGGGCTTGGACATCATTGGGTTTTCAGTGGAGCTATTCATGGAAATAGTCGGGAATTGACTGAGGGTTCCCTAGTAAACGTGCTCTCCCATACTGGCGACTCGCTAGGCTTGGCTTTTTTTGGTGAAGAATCCATTGCTTTAAGAATCCTAAGTTTTAATCCAACAAGTGATTTAAAAGAACTTTACTCAAATAAAATCAAACAGGCTTACGACCTTAGGTCGAAACTAAACCTTATAAATAAAGAAACGAACTCTTTCAGGCTCTTTCACTCAGAGGGTGACTTCATTCCTGGTCTTACAATTGATAAATACGATACGACCCTAGTCATACAAGCTCATCACAAAGGTATATTGAGTCATCTTGAAATTATTAAAGAGTCTCTTCTAGAGAACATCCCTAATGTCCAGTGCATAATACTCCTAGATGAAGCGAATAGAGAAAACAAACGCAGCGTTATTTATGGTAAAGGCCCATGCACAGAGATCCTAGAAAACGGCATTAAGTACAATTTAGATATCTTCAAAGGACAAAAAACTGGTTTCTTTTTAGATCAAAGAGAAAATAGATTTTTACTTAGAACCTTGTCTAAGAACAAGTCAGTTTTAAACCTATATGCATACACAGGTGGGTTTAGTTTAAATGCTTTAAAAGGCGAAGCTAAAGAAGTTATCTCGGTTGAAGCCTCTCCCATTGCAATTGATCTTTTAGATGAAAATTTAAAGTTAAATAAGCTTTCGAACAAACACACTTCATTAAAAACAGACTGTATAGAATACTTAAAGCAGGAAACTACACAATTCGACATTGTAATTCAAGATCCTCCAGCCCTAGTAAAAAGAAGGCAGGATCTAAAAAATGGTTTATCTCACTATAAAGCCTTAACAGGACTAAGTTTAAATAGAGTAAAAAAAGGAGGCCTTTTTCTCTCTTTTTCTTGTTCGCAATTTGTAAGTAGCGACATGCTACTTCTGGAAAGCTTAAAAGCCGCTAAAAAAGAAGATGTTAAATTACAGATCGTAAAAAAGCTATTCCAAGCCCCATGCCATCCAATCAATCCTTGTCATCCGGAGTCGGAATACTTGAAGGGGTTCCTGTTTCGAGTAGGATAATCGATTTACTTAAAACTCTATTCATTTGAATAACTGTTCATTCCAGAACTTGCCTTTGCAGAACATTTTATTGAATAAAAAATAGAAAGAGCAGGGATCAAAGAGAGGCTAGAAGTCTAACCTCTCTCTTTTTAACCTTTAAAAAATCCTAAATATCATCTCCTAAACTCCTCCGTAGTACTATTCAATTGTTTGCCTTTCCTATCGTAGCTCCTTTCTGTCATACGAACCAATCCGTCATATCTAAGCGTAAGAACGCAACTTGAGATAGTACCGTAGTCCTCACCTTTTACAAAGATGCTAGACTTCTTCTCTTCCTTAAAATAATCCAGACCAGTGTCCTGAACCTCTTCAGGCTTCGCCCTCCGAGAATCTTCCATGATAGCAAATAGGGTATCTTCAAGATACTCTACTCTAGTACACTCCATGAGCCTAAATGGAGAATTGAAAAGCTCATCATCCAACAGGCTAATTCCTTTCTCCACCTTCCACCAAGGAGTATTTAAATACGCATTACTAACTCCATGGATTCCAGATTCTAGTGGGGTGAGAACTTTCGAGTGATTATCGTAGTGATACTGCCTATCCAGATCTCCAAATACTAAGTTATACCCTAGAGTCTTATGTGTCTCTGAGGAAAGAACTTCCACATGTTCTTCAATGCTCTGAGATGAACTAAGCCACCGCGGTACTAACTCCCCTCTTGCCACAGTTGGAGTTATCATTTCCCTTGTCTTCCTGACAAAAGTCATCATACCCAAACGACCAGATCTTGTTACACCGGCCCAGGTACCTCCCTTTTCCAAGTCCTTACCGGCACAAATCGTCCCCTTATCCCTTGCGCTTCCATTTTCGGACTCAGACCACCAATGTAGAGGTCTTGTATGTTTATCAAACCCCTCATCTCGGTTAAAAAGAATTATCAGGGGATGCTCAGGTTCGCGATCTTTAATAACAAAAAGTAAACACATTTTATCACCCTTTTCCTTTCTGAAATTTAGCTTGAAAAATTTCATCTACAGAGGTAGCTATCTCTCGAGGTTCAAGCATTCTCTGTCCAAGACCTCCACTAGCTACAGTACCTACCTTTGGCCCTAAGAATGTTGCGCCCCATGATTTAAGGCGAGTAACATTCTCAACCACCGCAGGTTGTTCCCACATATTCTGAGCCATCGCAGGTGCTATAAACCAATTCTCACACTTGATGTTTGAAGCAAGAAGCGTAACAGGATTGTTGTAAGCACCTCGACTCAGGTCAGAAAGACAACTCGCAGTACAAGGTGCGATAATTATCCCTTGAGCCCAATCAGCCCAATCTACATGCACCTCACCTGAGTTAGATTCTTGAGCAAGCCAAAGGTCTGCATAGGTCTTTTCCTTAGAAACTGACGAAAGAGTAAGAGGTGCTATAAACTTAGTAGCACTCATAGTCATCGCCACTCTGACAGAATATCCGAGGTGCCTCAAAGCCAAACACAAACTAAGGCCCTTTACGCAAGCTACAGAACCAGTTAACCCCACAATAACGCGTTTCAACTCCGACATGATAACTTCCTTAAAAATGGACAGATGAGCGACTCCAACAGATATTGGAGTCGCTCACATCGAAAAAATCCCCAAGTCAAATTCAGATTCTTTTCAAAACCTCATCAAGCACTGCGATACTTGTTTCGGTCTTTTGACCAACAAAGTTCTTAATTTCTCCATTCCTAAATGTGAGCTGAAAAGGATGTTCTCCCGTGTTAGGATTAATCCGTTCAAGGTCATTGCCGATGCAGGCATCTGAGTTTGCTCGCTCCAACTGCTTAATCGCTGCACCATGAAGAACTTCTTCACTCGCACCGACTAAGAGTTTAGAACCCACAATGAAACACTTAGGGCCTACAAGGCCTCTAATGCTATCAATCAGCTTCGGAGTCTTTCTGTAGGTAATTACTATTTCCTCTTTATCCGATGACATCTTTCCGTCAATCGCCACTGGCGCATAGTCTGGAGGTGCCGCCGTCATAAAAACTAGATCAGGCTTTACCCTCGGTAGAATCTCCTTTAAGACTTCAGACAATTGATCAAAAGTCTTATAATACTTAACAGGCTCCTTAAGACTAACCAAAGGCTCAAAGACAGAATCCTTTCTTTGCACCAAATAAGTTTCTACGCCTTTTTGAAGTAAATACCTTGCAAACATAAAGCCCAATTGCCCCTTAAAGATGTTATCCATCTCATGCAACCAGTGCTCATGTAAGATAGGAGCTGCTCCATCAACCTTATGCAAACTAACCCTTCTAACCGCATCAAATCGAGTTTGTGCAGCGCCAGCAAATACAACAGCTTTTAACTTAGTTCTCATGATCTTTATCCTTTCGAAAGAGAGAGCAGGAACTTAGGACTCTTGTCCTAATAAAACCTTATAATGATCCCTACTCACCAAGCCTCAAAGATAAATGCGATGAAGCCCAGTGAGTAAAAAATTTAACTTCTACCCAAATGTAGCAACGGGTTCGTTGCGTTGTGCTCATTACTTAATGGATAGCTTTGATATTCGGCAATAGTATTGCCAAAACTGCCTATAAATGAAATTATTAGAATTCAATAGCTTAGAAATAGGGTAATATTTAAATATTTTTCCAAGGCACAATATGCGCGCAGTAAAAATTGACAAGCTGGACAAACGAATTCTCTATGAATTAGACCTAAATTCTAGACAAACTTCATCTGAGATTGCACGAAAAGTAAAGCAGGGAAGAGATAGAATTGAGTATCGCATAGAGCGCCTGATTGACCTGAAAGTAATTAGAAAATTTACAGCTTCAGTCAATTTAGCTTCTCTTGGATATACGATTTATAAAATGTATATCCGCCTAGATTCTGGTAATACAAAAAGTAAAGAATTTATCTCCTACCTGCGCAAACACAATAGAGTTTACTGGATCGCGCTAAGTGACGGTAGTTGGGATCTAATGTTGGCAATATTTGCACGCTCTGGTTTCGACTACTTCAAAACTCAGCAAGAAATTTTATCTAAATTTAGTGCTATCATTGTTAACATACAAAGGTATCAATTGATTGAGTTGGACGTGTATAACAAACACTACCTGGTAGGCTCCGGAGATAGACATGTTTTAGTTGGAGGAGAACAGAAACTTAATCAACTTGATTCAGTGGATGAAAGGATATTAAAAGAAATATCGAATAACTCTAGAAGGTCAAATGTCGAACTTGCAAACAGACTAAATACTACCCCCGCTATCATAAAAGGCAGGATAGAAAGAATGAGCTCTAAAGGTATCATTACAGGCTTTAGAGTTGAGATCGATCTTCCAACTTTAAATATGGCATTTTTTAAAACCCAGCTCTTTTTAAAAAGCTATGACTCAAAAAGCCTAAATAGATTAAGAGATTACTGCAAAAAAGCTCCCAACATTACCTATCTTATTCAACAAATTGGAGATTGCAGTTTAGAAATTGAATCCGAAGTAGAAGGCTACGACCATTATCACAAACTAATAGATCAGTTAAGGCAGGAGTTCTCCTCTTATATCAGAAACTTTCAAACTGTACTTGTAAGGAAAACGTATTTCAATTGGGTGCCTAGTGACCTCGGGGATGGACCCTAGACGATAATCACCTTTCAGAATTCTTTTCCTTAGTTATTATAACAACTTAATCACCCTAACAAGAACGACCCCACGCTCCATCTCTAAAGCCTTGAATAAATGCTCGCATTTGTTATAGTCCCGCACTTGCTAGGTGGTATAAGCAAATTCCTTTTACTTTCTTGGTGATTTCAATTTTAAATATGGGTAGATGAATTACACCTCTTAGACAGTAGAAAATTCTGTAATTTAATTTTCTACTGTCTAAGCAGGTAGTATTATATTTGTAGGTTTTGTGACTTACGAGGTTTCGTTGAAACCAATGTCTGCTGATGACAAGAACCGCCTTTTGAAAGGGCAACAATCATGACTATCTACTTTCCTAACGTAAAAAGCAGAATTCAATTTGATCCAAAAGCAGATAAAAATCATCTGCTGGTATTCAGACACTACGACCCCGAGGAAATTGTAGCTGGAAAAACGATGGAGGAGTGGTTACGATTTGCCGTGTGTTACTGGCACACTTTCTGTGGCAATGGCGCAGATCCCTTCGGAGCTCCTACTCTGATTCGATCATGGAATAAAGACGCCGGTACCTTGAATGGAGATCTCGCAAAAGCCGAGGCAGCCTTCGAATTTATGAAGAAGCTCGGAGTCACTCGCTTCTGCTTTCACGATAGAGATATTGCAACGGAACAAAGCACGTTACGAGAAACTGAAGATCGGCTGGATCTTGTTGTTGCAAGAATCCAAGAACTAATGGAAGAAACGGGCATTAGATGTCTCTGGGGGACGGCGAATCTGTTCTCCAATCCACGCTTTATGCATGGTGCTGCAACAAGTCCAAATGCTGACGTGTTCGCATTTGCGGCAGCGCAGGTTGCCAAAGCCATGGAAATTACTCACAAACTCGGAGGTGAAAACTATGTTTTCTGGGGTGGCCGTGAAGGGTACATGACCCCTTACAACACTGACATGAAACGTGAACTCGATCATCTGGCGGGCTTCATGCACATGGCTCATGAATTTGCAAAAGAGATTGGCTTCACCGGCCAGTTTCTATTTGAACCCAAGCCAAAGGAACCGACCACGCATCAATATGACTTCGATGTAGCGACCTGCATGAATTTTATTCGAGCGCATGGATTGGAGGGTATCGTCAAGCTTAACATTGAAACCAACCATGCTACTCTCGCTGGTCATACGATGCTTCACGAGATAGAATCTGCTCGGATTCAAAATGCCCTGGGGAGCATTGATGCCAATACTGGTGATTTGCTACTCGGCTGGGACACTGACCAGTTCCTTACAGATGTTGCTCAGACGACCGACATAATGCTGGTCATAATGGAACAGGGAGGATTGGACCCAGGCGGTCTCAACTTCGACGCTAAAGTGCGTCGCGAGAGTACTAATCCAGTGGATCTCTTCCTCGCTCACATCGGTAGCATGGACGCCTTTGCGCGAGGATTGAAAGTTGCAGCAGCCATGCGAGAAGATGGAATCTTCAAGAATGCCATCGCTACCCGATACTCCAGTTTCGATACCGGGGTCGGCAAAGAAATCGAAGATGGCGCTACAAACTTTTCCGATCTTAGAAAATACATGCTCGCAAAAGGGGAAGCCGCTCCCAACGCCAGCGGGCAGCAGGAAGGAATCGCTAACCTGAGGAACTATTACTTTTAAGTAAATAGTTTCCATCAAGTTCGTTAAACCCTCCACCCCCGGAAGACCGGTCCGGGGGATTTTTTTTTTTCAATTTTAATACTACCACCCTAAGACAAAAAGAGGTTAACAAACGAATGTTCTAGTTTTCGAGATTTTCAGGCAGTAAAAATCTCTTTTTAATTTGCTTATCGGAAGAACTTCTATAAGTTCCTTCGCTAAATAAATTTTAATCTGGGTAGAAGAGATTTTTTATTCAAGCATTTCTTTTTTAAGAAACTTCTTGATTTCTGTTTTTTTGTGCTCTCATTTCCTTTTCAATAAGGTTATGAAGTTTGTTCTGCTTCTGTTAGCAGGACAATAAATGTCATCTCAGTGGATGGCATTTGATAGTCTTCAATTTTTTATGATTTGAAGATTTCTTAGGTTTTACAAAGAAAGACAGTTCAATGACACAGTTCATACTTCCGGAGTATCCGAGACATACCGTTCTAACAACCGGACAGAAAGGCGCTCTGGAAAGGGTGCTTACCGCCCACCATGGCGTACTGCCGACTGTTGATCGTTTTGCCGGACGTTCCTTCTGCACCCCAGGACGCCGGTTGAATTTGGAACAAAGCATGCTCTATCCCGATTGGCGGGTCGACCCAAGCACTGGCAAAGTTATAGGCTCTGATGAATGGTGGGGTTGTTGCACAACTCCCATTATAACAGGAGCAATGGACAAGAATACCGGAGAAACTCCATTCCGAGAGGGAGAAGCCCATGTTCGACTTCCCGACATGTCTTTCGTTTCACTTCAGGAGCTCATCGAAGAAGATCCGGTTGCCGTCATAGGAGAACGTCATGAAACCTTTACTCGAAGTGAGTTTGGAAAACCTACTTGGGGGATTGTTTCAAAGAAGTTCGACAACCTCAATCCAATCCCCTTTCACTTACACTGGTCTAAATGGGAGACTTACGACATCAATAAGTACGACAATCCAAATGTACACCCATCCCATTACCACACCACAGGAATGGGCTTGTATGCTTGGGTTACTCCAGAGGACTTCCTTGCAAGCATGCAACGTTTCGGTCAACCAGAAGGCAATGGCGTACGTGAGCTGGCTCCCCACATGTTCATGCCCGTGGGAAAAGGTGGTTTCTGCATGCCGAATGGCGTGCTTCACTCACCGACCAACCTGTGTACTCACGAAACTCATGTTCGCATGGATGAACATTTCCTTGCAGAAAGCCTGACCCTCGATGGAGAAATTCCTGCAGAAGTCGCATTTCTGGCATGCAGAGAAATGGATTACCCCAGAGAAAGGCACGGTGATTGGGAATACCTTGCTTCTCGGATTGACTTCGCTGCTAACCAAGATCCAGATTTCGTCAAGCGTAATTCTCGCCCCCCACTTCGGGCAGATCAATACTGCTCTGATGGCGTCGAAGCTCATTGGGTTACATATGGAGAGTTTCTTGGTGAGCAGAGATGTTCAGTACTTCGGATCATCATCCGGCCCGGTGCACTTTGTAATTTGAACTTCGATTCACCATCATTCTTCCACACCAACGAAGGACAGGGCCAAGTTGGAGGATTGAAGGTTCAACGCGCCAGCAACATTGCAATGGGAACTTTCCATCAGCAGAGTGGGTTTATCACCCAGACCGCAATCGAAGAACCTGGTGGAGTTCAATTCAAAAATCTTGGGGAGGAAGAGTTTGTAGTTACGCTAGACTTCCCTCAGGATGCACATTTGACGACTCCAGGAATGTAGCCTGAGTACCAAAGTATGTTAGGCTGAAAACAAAAGTCATCGAGGACCTACAATCCTCGATGACTTTTCTAAATGTTTTATGAAAGTAAGGGGAGCACAAAGAAGCATAAATAGAAAAGACGATACGAGCACCCCACCGCCGAACAAAGCGATGGGGTGCTTTTCGGCAGTCTGAACCGTGTTTTCTTTTCAACGAACAAGATTCCCATTTCGGCTACTACCTATGCTATAAAATATAAACTTTATATATAGACCTACGCGTACCAATATGACCAATATAGGAACTAATGAAAACAGGCAAAAAAACTCTTCTCCTGGGCATTGTTACAAGTATATCAGGCATGCTGTTTACTTTCAGGCCTAATGGCTATGTTCAGCTAATACTCATAATATTAGGGGGCATTCTTCTTGTTGCCACCATAGTTAATTTAATAAAAATCCCTCTAAATTGGCGTCAACAGCGGAAATTGTCCGCTCTCCCTTTTACTATTTCTATTTTTTCTGTCCTGCTTCTTACTTTCTCCATATTTATAGGAATGCGAGCTCGAATCATGAAGTTTCGATACGACATGCCCTATTATGAAAACCTTATATCCATGATGAAAAAAGGTGAAATAGATATTCAGCAGAATCTACACCCTATAGATATTCCACTCGAGTATGCTCATCTTGCTTACGCTACACTTGCAGTGAAAGACAAGCAAGGAGTGCTGACAGTAGAATTTCTAAGCGGGTCCGGTTTCCCAGTTAAACATTCGGGCTGGCTATACAGAGAAGATGACAATCCTATGGCTTGGAAAGATATTAGCCGTTGGCCTCGGATAGAAAAGATTGAACCAAAGTGGTATCGAATCGGCGATTGAAATAGAAATCCTATTATGTCGCACTCCTTTAAAGCTGAACTAGCCAGGTAATTTAGATTTATCTTAACTTCATACTGCTGCGGGGCTACCAAATATCATCCCAACAGCTTACTTTCTTTCGCTTCACGAAGGGCAAATACCAGGAGAAGTAGGAGCAATTGCATTTCCTCTGTGATTGTAAGAAATATATTTTTAACCCTCACTAGCCCATCTAAAACACGAAGCTTCTTTTGATTATTCACTGAAAAGAATTGGGCTGCTACAACTATCCTCATAGGCTCACTTGATATAATGCTCATCATTACTACAGTGCCAATTCTTCAGTAGCTTCTAAACTTTGAGTTTCCTGGCTTTCTACACTTTATACCCTCAGAGATCTCTGGATCACCAATGAGTAATTTATTAATTATTATTTCCTACAAATGACATTACGTCATTTAGAAAAATCATAGGAAGTTTTTTCGGTGTTTCAGTTTTATAAAAACCTCCTTGTCCTATTTTTGAGAGCAATCTCATAAACGGAAGATCTGCATCGCTACCTAAAGCTATCGTAGATAGAGTGCCTCCTGAGGCTCTATGTTTTTTTACTTCATCAACACAATCCATACTGTTAGAGATCTTACCATCACTCAGTATTAAGATGTGTTTTTGATTTACATTTAGTTTTTCAAGCCGGATCCGAGATAGGTTTAAGGCTGGTAATAGATTAGTTTGACCGATCGCTATTAAATTCTTAAGGCGTCTATTTACCAATTCTTTTGCAGTTTTAACTTTTTGCAAATCGACTATTATAAAAGGAGTGTTATCGAATCCAATGACACTTACGTAATCATCGTCTTTGAGTCCAGAGATAGCTTCTATCACTGCTTTTTCAGCTTCTTTAAGCTTATCTTCTTCATCCATACTGCCAGATTTATCGATTAATAAAACTAAGGCAGAATCATTACTATTGAGGACTTGAGAAGAACGAGTACTGCAAGAACTACTGATCAGAATAAGGGAAATAAAAACAATTTTAGCTAATTTATTGAAATTCATCCCTAAGTGATATTTTAGACTTGGTAATTTAGCAATAATAGACCAGTTAAAATAATAGCCTATATACCATTCTAACCTATTATTATAGAGAACCCATTTTCTCAACAAAAATCATAGAGAAACTGTCTTAAGCTAGCTTTTAATAGCGCGTGCGGCATTCCAAAGGGACTCAAAAACTACCCCCCGATAAAACGACGAGATCTCATCATTCTGTATAATTGTACATGTAACCTGCCCAGAAGAAAAAGATTTCATTGATATACAATTGTTCCAAGAAATAAATCCTGAGCACCAATCGTAGGTTGTAGAAAGTGTTTTTATGCTAATTTTATACTTGCTTTGATTTTTAGCAATGTTCTGAACAAAGTTACTTGAGGCCGCAGGAAAAATTAAACGCGAATGAATTCCTAATTCCGCCCTTCTTATGAAGAAGTTTTCAAGATACTCTGGAGTTAAGTAGTCAACAAATCTCAGAATGTCTATAATTGATAAAAATTCTCCCTTTGCGGAAAGGGTCATCTCTAACATTTTCTTAAAGCCTTCCACGTTTTCATAAAAGCTTACAGTAGGACGATTTTGATCTACCCTATACGTACGTCTTAACATTCCTACTGCATAACCTAGCTTACTTTTAGAATCCTCAAGCTCTAATTCTTTATTCTCTAATATACGAAAGAGGGAGTCTGGTTCTTCCGCGACAATTAGACGCCTTTTATTTTTTTTAGTCTCAAAAGCCAAGCCTCGATTTAAAAGTTGAGATGTTGCGCTATGTATTGTTATCCTATTCTCACCTAAACGTTTGGAAATATCTTGAATCGAACTTGCTCCACTTTTCAGCAAATCAAGATAAACACTAGCCTCCCTAGCTCCACATCCAAGCGAAGTTAGTAGGTTAAGTATGAATTTATTTTCAGAAGTATTTAAAATAGCCATAAATGTAGAACATATATCTACACATACGGCTCAAGTTAACAAGAATAATATTAACTACTTATAGAGATTTGGTAAAAAAAGTTGATTCAAGAACAACTCAGCACTAATTTTAGTGGTAATTCTAGGCCCCAGTTATACTAAACTAAACGGGAACCTAGATATGTCTAAACAAGCCTTAGATAAGAAAGAAATATACGTATATCTAGCCTCTATTTACATGAGTGCGCTGATCTTACGTCCTATACTTGCCTCGAAAATACTAGATCTTGGAGGAGTAATTATACCTGGGGCGATTGTAGTCTTCCCTTTAAGTTTTGTTTGTAATGATATTCTTAGTGAGGTTTATGGTTTCAAAAGAACAAGGCACATAATTTGCGCAGGATTGATCTGTCAGATTTTAGCAATCCTTGCAATTTACCTTGTATCTATCTTACCATCGGCAAGCTTTTGGTCCCTACAAGGATCTTACGATTCCATATTAGGACAAAGCATAAGAATCACTTTCGCGAGCCTCGTGGGATACTTCTTTGGCGAACTCTCAAATAGTATAATCATATCCAACATGAAACTTGTTCACAATAAAAATTCAAAATCTCTATTAGCTTGGAGGTTTTTAAAATCCACCTTGGTTGGCGAGCTTGTAGATTCTGTCCTTTTTATGAGTATAGCATTTGCCTTTGTCTATCCACTTCAAAAAGTCATCACCCTAATTTTCACCTCTTGGGTACTAAAGACCCTATATGAAGTAGTCTTACTACCCTTAAGTACCCTCCTTGCATTTAAAGTTCAGAATAAAGATAAAAAGGAAGATAGACCTACAATAGAGAGTCAAGCTATAGCAATTCTAAATTAGGTTCCGACCACGAGGGACCCTTACCTTAATAGAATGCTACTATCGCGAACTTACATACCTATCAATATGAGACCTCAGACGCTCCACATCCTGCTCCGCAACACCCTTTTTAAGAACATCATAGAATGAAAAAGATGGCAAAATCTCTACTCCACAGAATTTATAATTTGCAGTATTAGATACAAACACGTCATCGACTGACTTACCTTGAAAGAGGTATTGACTTGCGTCATTAAACGCTGATTCCGGAGCGTTCCATGTTAAAGGTAACATATATTTTCTGCCACACAATAAGCCACCAGTCCCATATTGCTTACTAGGATCATCTCGAGTCCGACCATCATTTGTAGCCATTTGTAAATTCATTAGACCCGCATTAAAAACTTCATCAACATACTTCTTATATATCCAAGGATTGCCAAACCAGAAAACAGGTGACTGAGTAATTATCATGTCAGCCCATAAATGTTTTTCAACTTCCTCTCCAACCTCATAACCATCAACAATATCTGTAGTACGAACATCATGACCTTTTGCTAAAAGGTGCTCGCAAATGTTGGAAGCAATAAAAGCATTTAGTTTTCCCTCTGACATCCCTTCGATTGGTTGTCGGGCGTTGATTAATAGAATTTGCAAATGACTCCATGTGGTTAGTTATAAAGCATGTAATAAAAGTAGTTCTAACTACTTAAGGCCCATGAGCCTATCCCAAAAAGAAGATAATCCCACATAAGCCCAATTTTGAAGCTTATATTGATTTGAACACTATAGCACTTTTGCATACAATCAAAAATTGCTTTACAATATTTCAATTACTAAATACTTAAGGCGCCATGTCAAACAATCTACTCGTACTAACAGGAGAACCTGAATGGGACGAATTCGAAACTACCTTAAACGCCTTTAAACTACCTGACCTTAATATAATTGTTGCTAGGAACGAATCGGAAATAGAGAATAATATTGATAAGTGCAATATTATTCTTGCCAATCCACCAATCGCTAAGAACTACATAAACAGAGCTAGCAATCTTGTATGGATGCAATCAATCTTTGCCGGAATAGATGCACTAATCGCAAGCGATTTAAGAAGTAATTATATCCTTACGAATGTAAGAAATACCTATGGAGATGTTATGGCCGAGTATGTATTCGCTTATATTTTAATGTTTCACAAAAAAGTTTTAGAAAATATTGAGTGGCAGAAAGAACGAATCTGGAATCAGCTACCATACAAAACTATCGGTGAGAAGACCATCGGAATTTTAGGAACAGGCTCCATCGGCAAACACATAGCAAAAGTTTCTAAAGTTTTCGGCATGAAAACATTCGGAATAAACTCCATAGGATCAGAAATGGAGTACTTTGATAAAACCTCTAACAAAGCAGATTCCGCCACCCATCTTGGCGCATGCGATTTTTTAGTAAGTGTTTTACCCAATACGGCAAACACAAAACATTTTGTTAATAAAGAGCTATTAACTTTACTAAATCCCGAATGCATTTTCATTAATATTGGTAGAGGTGACAATGTTAATGAGGTGGACTTGATAGAGGCCCTACAAAGTCGGAAATTGAAGGCTGCAGTACTAGACGTATTTAAAACTGAGCCACTACCAACATCAAGTTTATTGTGGAGCTTACCTAATGTGTATATAACACCACATGTTTCTGGATATAGTTTATCAGAAAAGATTTTTGAAATCTTTAAAGAAAATTATCTGAGATTCCATCAAAATAGAGACTTATTACATCAAGTAAATTTTCTTAAGGGATACTAAAACTATGGACAGTAAAAAGATCAAACAATGGGACGGATAGCTATACAGTAAAAATTCAGATTTCCAATATTCCAGTGTTCTTATAAATAATGAGACTATGAAAAACTTACTCCCTCTCCTCTTACTTCTTCTAAGCTCCCTTAATATCTCCCCTTGCATAGCAGATGAGAAGGAAATCCAGGTCGGAGTCCTTGCATCACTCAGTGGGAACTGGCAAGAGATCGGTCAGAATATCGTTCAAGGAATCACTCTAGCCGAAGAGGATCTTAACACCCAAGATGGCGGACTAGAAAAAAGCATAAAATTTAATATTCAAGACACCGATGAAGAAAAGTCTGGAACCAAAGTTGTATCCGCCTATCGATTTCTTCGCACTCAAGGCATTAAATTATTCATTGGGCCGACTGGAGTACCGGGGACCTTGGCTCTTAGTCCAATTGCCAAAAATGATGATATGGTTTTAATGGCTCCAACATCTACAAATTCATTCTATTTACAATCGGATAAATTTTTCAATGCTGGTGGTGATAACTATGTAACGACCAAAGCTATAGCTCAACTAGCTTACGAAGACGGCATGAGAGAAATGGCTATTTTTGGAAGCCTTCAACCCTGGGAAAGCGATCAAGCGGACATATTTGAAAAAGAATTTTCTGCAATGGGTGGCAAAATTACTTTTAAAGTTTCACCACCTGCTGACCAAACCGACCTTAGAATTGAAGCTTTAAAAATGATAAGGTCGAAACCACAAGGTATTTTCTTTGCAAATTTCAATCAATGCGCTCATAGTGCGAGGGCTATTAAGCAATTTAAGTTTGTCGGGAAAAAATATGCTGCCCTTTTAGACGATTCACATATCAAAGCGAGTAAGGGTGGACTTGATAGTACTTTTCTCTATCTATTTAATCCTCCCTCATCGAACTTTATAGAAAAATACCAGAAAAGATTTAATAAGAAACCAGGGGCGTTTTCAGATACGGCCTATGACGCCGCATACACCCTACTTAAAGCGATCGATGTAGCAAAAAGCACAGAGCCAGCCAAGGTTATTGAAGCTCTACATGTAATTAAAATCAAAGGCAGTAGTGGCAAAGAAGATTCTTTCGATGAGAATGGATTACTTCTTAGAGGGATCACCTTACATGAAGTAGTAAATGGGGTGATGGTAGCCAGAGACTAGAATAGTCTGAGCAGCATTAACACCTCATCATATATCACTATGCCCAACATTTTTGTGCTTAGAGAGTAGTTTCCTCTCACATCTTCAGCTTTGACTATGACTTCATTGTACTCTATCTTAATAGAATAAAGTTAAACAAGCGATCTTCTAATGCAAATCTTAATTCTCATCTCCCTACTATTGCTTTCACTTCCTACGTGGGCGGAAAACACTCTAACTAAAACCCATCCCACTAAAACTCCACTTAAAGTTGGCGCCATTATTGGCCTAAGTGGCTCCATGGCCCAAGCTGGGACTGAAATGAAAAAAGGAATGGAGATCGCTCTCAAGGACCTAGGAGAACCTGCTCCGATTCAGGTCACTTTCACCTGCATTCTGGTGCGGGGCTACTACTATCTTTAGATCTTCACATTGGTGCGGGGCTACAATCTTTTTCAGTAATAATTTCGAGGTAATATTCTGCTAATTACTTACATTAAGTGATTAGCAATGTAATTTGAGAGATCATTTGGTATTGGTTAAATTGCTTTAAACCTGCCCCTAACCCATTATACAAACTACACAACAAACAACTATAGCCCCACACCAATTTCACCGATATAGGAACTTATGCGTACAGGCAAAAAAACTCTACTTCTAGGTATTCTTACGAGCGTATCAGGCATGTTGTTTACCTTCATGCCCAATGGCTATGTTCAGCTAATTCTAATAATCTTAGTAAGCGTCCTCTTAATTACCACCGTAATTAATCTACTAAAAATTCCTCTAATGTGGCGTAAACAGGGAAAATTGTCGCTTGCACCTCTTGGTATTTCTATTTTTTCTGTCGTACTCTTTGTTTTTTGCCTAACTTTGGGAATGGGAGCTCGAATCATGAAATTTCGATACGACCTACCGCAATACGAAAACGTTATAGCAATGATGCAAAAAGGTGAAATAGTTATTGAGCAAAACCTACATCCTATAGATATTCCACCCGAGTATGCTCACCTTGCCTACGCTATACTTGCAGAAAAAAGCAAGCAAGGAGTGCTGACAGTGGAATTTCTAAGCGGATCCGGTTTTCCGGTTAAACATTCAGGATGGCTATACAGAGAAGATGACGATCCTATGGCTTGGAAAGATATTCGCCGTTGGCCAAAGATAGAAAAAATTGAACCAAAGTGGTATCGCATCGGCGATTAAAATAAAAATTTTACTACGTAGTCCCGCTTGAATCTTCATCCTAGTGCGGGGCCAACACCTCTACCATAAGACAACATTATCTCGCACTAATGAACGAAGTAACAAACTAGTGTTTACGTAACCATAGATGGCGTAGAGAATACTCACAATTTACGCCAACTATAGAGAATTAGCCTCTCTTACTTATAATTTCAAACATCTCATCCTTAAGCGCTAATCTTTTCTTCTTAAGATCCTCAAGGGCAATGTCCCCCATGGCTTGTTCTTCACTTTCAACTCTAAAAACTTCTTTGTCTATATAAAGATCTCTCCTCTCCCCGAGCACTTGTAATTCGTGATGGACGTGAGATTAGAATTGCCGGAAGAGATGTCGTACCCAAGGATATAATCGTATTAAACGAGGGGGATCGTATAGCTGCCGATGCCACCTTAGTTGAGTGTCAGAACTTCACTGTCGATGAATCTCTACTGACCGGGGAATCCATTCCAGTAAGTAAAACTCTAGAGGATGATCAATCAAACCTTTTTGGTGCAACGCTGGTTGTGCAGGGAAGAGGAAAGGCATTAGTTAATGCCACTGGCATTCATACTCAATTCGGTAAAATTGGACTGTCTTTAATGAGCATTGAAGATAGCGAAACCCGTCTCCAGGTTGAAATGAAGACTTTGATAAAAAAATTGACCTTTGTTGGGATCATTCTGTGTTTAACCGTGGTGGTTTCATATTATCTATCAAGAGGCGATTTTGTAAAGTCTCTTCTAAATGGATTGGCAGCTGCAATGGCCATATTGCCAGAGGAATTTCCTGTGGTTCTCACAATTTTTCTGGCACTTGGTGCATGGCGACTTTCTAAGAAAAATGTACTAACTAGAAGGCCCTCTGCAATTGAAAACCTTGGGTCCGCAACCATACTTTGTAGTGATAAAACAGGTACCATCACCCAAAACATAATGGCACTGGAGATACTTAGCGATGGCAATCGCACTCTATTGACAGACAAGATTGAGAATGACGATATTACATTTCGCAAGCTAATTCAGTCTAGTTTCCGCGCATCCGAGACAGATTCACTCGATCCGATGGAGAAAGCTATTCAAAAGACATTTGAAAAAACATTCTCTGAAAAAGGAGAAGAGCATATTTTGATAAGAGAATATCCCTTGAGTAAGCAACTTTTTGCGATGACAAGGGTACTTAAAAACACCGCAGATCAGACGACTTCAGTATCGGCTAAAGGAGCACCTGAGGCAGTTTTTAAATTATGTAACTTGAGTGAGGTTGAAACACAGAGATATTTACAGTCTGTAACTGAGATGGCCGAGCAGGGATACCGAGTATTAGCTGTGGCCGATGCACCTACTCTGGATCCCTTACCGGAGAGCCAACTTGATTTTAAATTTTCATTTATAGGTTTGATTGAATTCGCAGATCCGATTCGACCTGAGGTCCCTCAAGCTATTGTAGAATGTGTTGAAGCTGGCGTTAAGGTAATTATGATTACTGGTGACTATCCCGCTACCGCCAAAAGCATTGCTCAAAAAATTGGCTTACCAATGCAGGGAGAGATTATCACTGGCAGTGAACTTGCTGACTTGAGTGACAGTGAGCTAAGAATAAAAATTAAGACTACCAACATATTTGCCAGAATTATTCCCGATCAAAAACTTAGAATTGTTGAAGCTCTAAAGTTAAATGGCGGGATAGTGGCTATGACAGGTGATGGTGTAAATGATGCTCCAGCTCTAAAGGCTGCGCATATTGGTGTCGCAATGGGTAAGAAAGGCACAGATGTCGCACGTGAAGCCTCTTCATTAGTGCTTTTGGATGATAATTTTGCTTCAATCGTCGCAGCGATTCATTCCGGAAGAAGAATTTTTGACAATCTACAGAAGGCAATGTCTTACATTATGGCGATCCACATACCCATAATTGGGCTGACTCTACTTCCCGCATTCTTTTCATCTTTGCCGATCCTACTATTACCATCACACATTATCTTCATGGAATTAATAATAGACCCAGTTTGTGCAATTGCCTTTGAATCAGAGCAAGATGAAAAATTCATCATGAAGCGAAACCCGCGACATCCAAATGATTCATTTTTTGGGGCAAGACGCATAGTTAGTAGTGTCTTAGCAGGGTCACTTCTGTTAATAATGGTACTAACAGTTTATTTTCTTTCACTTCACGAAGGGCACACACCAGGCGAAGTACGAGCCATCGCATTTTCTTCCTTGATTGTTGGCAATATATTTCTAACCCTAACTAGTCTATCTAAAACACGAAGCTTCCTTTTAGTATTCACTGAAAAGAATTGGGCTGCAATAACTATTCTCTTAGGCTCACTGGCGATAATGCTCATAATTATTACGGTGCCAAGTCTTCAGTCACTTTTCAACTTTGAGTTTCCTGGTTTTATACACTTTATCCCCGCAGGGATCTCTGCTTTTATTGTACTTATTACTTTGGAGTCTTTAAAGTATTTGGATTTGAAAAGAAGGCCTTCTACTGTTTGAATGCTAAAAGTAATTTCAGTGGGCTATTGGTTTAACAGGGATAAAACATTCAGTTGAACGGTGCTTGTATGATGGATTTACGCTCTGAGGATAGAATAAATATATTTTGAATCACAATGAAATGCGCCTGAGCTTTGATTGTTATTTGGGGCGGATTGGAAGGCCTGATTTGGCAAGTTTAAATTGCCGAGCTCAAATCAGGCCTGACGCCTCGGAGCTGTGAGTGCAAAGCACTCACGCGAGAATGAGCACCGGAGAACAATCAAAGCTCAGGCGCATGGCGTATCTTGCTGTTGACAACAATAAGTACTTTACAGGTGCTGCGCATAATTTGGCATCACTAAATTTTCCCACTCAGCGCTTCAAAGCCAGATATGACATCGAACAATTCCTCGTCGATACTACTCTGGCACAAACGATGGAGTTTGCCGTTGAAGTCCTCTAGCAATTCGTCAATGTTTTTATCAGCGCGTTGCATTGCTGCTAGTCGGCTCGCATTCTCGCTGGCTAGGGATTCGGCGCAGGCTTGAAATAGAGAGACAAGAATATATTCCCTCGTCAGCGCTCGCAAAGCTACGTTATCGCTACCCATGACTTCTGGTAGCTTACTCGTCGGCCAAGGAATTTCGGTCAATCTTCGTTGCCAACTTTCGTCCAGAGGTAGAAGTCGCTGACTAACCGGCTCATAAGCAGCAACGGACATGGAGCGGTTAAATTAAATCTAGTGCGGAGCTACCCTACATAATCTGACGCTCCACTGCGATTCGATTGTCAGTTAAGCCTTAGGAAATTCAAAATTAATGAAAAAATTCTAGCGACAAAGCCATATCTTGTAGCTTTAGCTGTCAACTTAAAATTCTTTATTTGTAAATAGCGTGAGAAATAAAGAGAACCGAGAAAGAATCTCATTACACAACGACTCCCGCCATAATATTAGCAAGCCTAGGCATTGCAGGAGGGTAGATACCAACCGGAAATCGAAGAGAATGCTCTCCCGCTTTCCACCTTTGGTAGATCTCCTTCCCTTCATTAATTAGAGCCTTGATGGTTTGGATAATATGAACTCTCAAGGAAATTTGACTGCTAATGCAGTATGATCGTTTCCCCTGTCTCTTTGACCTGTAGTTTAGATTGAAGGAAGAGTTGATAAGCCTTTCCGATCCTATTGCTGATTTATTATGAAGTTCTCTCTTCTTCTTGAATCTATCATCTGTTTTCCTAACCATGCTTATGATTCTTTGGTTAATCTTATCCCAGTCCTTCTCAGGAACTTTCATAATTTCCATCCAAGCATTTGGTTCAAGTATAAGTTTAATTGATTCCGGGTATATATCTTTTAGCCTTTCTAACTGAGAGGCTATCTCCTCCTTTGAAGGCGAAAGAGATGAGAGCTTTTCAATATCAGTTCGTTTAAATGGAATGCAGGGAATTCTACTCTCACTAGTTTTATAGGCACTCCAGGTACTTAGGTTCGGATACTCTTCTATCGAGTCAACTAGATTATCCTTAGTCGGATTTGTGTAGAGATAAACTATTTGTTTAATTACATCTACAGGGTTACCAAGAATTGGACTATCGTATCCTTCGCACCATACAGTCCTTTTCCTTCGTCCTAGGAGTCTGTTGATAGCATGAGCAGACTCTGTCTTAAATCTCTCCATAAAATCAGCTACATCCTCTGGATTATCTACTACTACAACTAGATGCACATGATTTTCTTCAAATAGAAAATGACAGATCCTAACCCTATGCAATCTTTGGGCTTTTGCTAGACAAGTCATTAGGATTGCTCTCATTAGGGGATTGGCCTTCAAGAGGAGTCCTTCTTCTAGGCTAGTGGTAATAAACAATACGCTCTTTGGCGGATGGAACTTTGGTAAACGTGGCATCTTGGTTTCCTTTATAAATAGAACTACGTTCTAGGGTTATAAGATGTTTATCGTAGAAAATTTAAAAATGGGTCAGAATGTAGCCCCGCACCCACGACCATTAAGTTAAGGGGAAATTTTATAGTCTTGCCAGGCAGGAGCCTGGCGTTCCCAGGGGATTTCTTAATATTTTGGGCAAGAATTCCTGGGAACGCCAGGCTCCTCGCCGGCTTATTCTTCTTAACTTGATGGCCGTGGCCCCGCACCAGATAGAGCGTGGGTATGGGGATGGAAAGGATGAAGTATCCAGGTACTGGGTTTATAGGGAAGAGTAGCCCCGCACCGGTTGAAATGGTTTGAAATAGTTATGGAAGTCTTAGTATTGATCCTTTATTCGTGCTACATTTGCTTTAATTTTTAGCATTATCCTGAACACTATCAGTAGTGGGCTACTATAAAATTTAAACATCGTGTCAAACTTAGCGCATAAAACACCACCTCAATATACTCTCCGTCCTTATCAGCAGGATTCTGTGAATTCCGTTTTGGGGCATTTTAGGAAATCTCGTTATCCTGCTGTTTTAGTTCTCCCAACTGGTGCAGGTAAAAGCCTTGTTATTGCGGAGCTTGCTAGAATTGCTAAGGGGCGTGTTCTTGTACTGGCTCATGTTAAAGAGCTCGTGGAACAAAATCATGAAAAGTACCAAAGTTACGGACTTCACGCTGGGATATACTCCGCTGGCCTAAATAGAAAAGATAGCTCTGAAAAAGTAATTTTTGGTAGTATTCAGTCCGTAGCTCGCGCCAAGGATAATTTCTTTTCTGATTTTTCACTACTGGTAATAGACGAGTGCCACCGAGTAAACTTTGAGGAGGAAACTCAATATGCACAAGTCATAGGAAAATTACTTGAAGAAAACCCTCTTATTTGTATTTTAGGGCTCACAGCGACTCCTTATAGACTTGATGCTGGTTGGATATATAAGTTCCATAGCAGAGGAACTATGCGCACCGAGGAACCTAGATTTTTCAGAAAATGTCTTTACGAATTAAGCCTTAAGCAAATGATTCAAGATGGGTTCTTAACTCCCCCAGTACAAATTGATGCACCAGTAGCTTCCTATGATTTTTCATCCTTAAAACTTCTTCCAGGTCAGGGAACTTACAAGCTTTCAGAAATTGAAGAAGTATTAAAAGATCAACGAAGAATTACTCCAGTTATCATAAAAAACATAGTCGATATTGCCGCAGACAGGAGAGGTATTATAATTTTCACCGCCTCCGTTAGGCATGCTGAAGAAATCATGAGCT
The DNA here is from genome assembly GCA_964353175.1 of uncultured Bdellovibrionales bacterium. GTDB lineage: Bacteria > Bdellovibrionota_C > UBA2361 > SZUA-149 > DAOLCO01 > JAIYCX01. The sequence continues at coordinate 159,873 of CAYGUX010000004.1, forward strand.
ATCTTCCAAAAGGAGAATCCGCAATTGTCATAGGAGATACTCCCAGCGAAGAGAGGGATCTAATCCTTGAAAAATTCAAAAAACTTAAAATTAAGTACTTAGTGAATGTATCTGTTCTTACCACAGGGTTTGACGCACCTCATGTTGATTTAATTGCGATTTTAAGGCCAACCGAGTCCGTAAGTCTTTATCAGCAAATAGTAGGACGTGGACTGAGACTTTATCCCGGAAAAAAGGACTGTCTTATTTTAGATTACACTGGCGTCCCTCATGATATTTACAAACCTCAAATTAGAGAAGACAAACCTACAGAAGACTCAGTTCCAGTTGAAGTTTCTTGTCCTCAGTGCAAACATGTAAATGAATTCTGGGGTCTTATGGACGAGGAAGGAGATATAGTTGAACATTTTGGCAGAAAATGCCAAGGGGCTATAGAAGATCCTGATGGTGAACAAATTCTACCCTGCGGCTTTCGTTACCGTTTTAAACTTTGTGATAAATGCGGAGCGGAAAACGACATAGCTGCTCGAGAATGCCCAAGCTGTGGCCATCTACTTATTGATATTGATGCTAAACTTAAAGAAGCCATGGGATCTAAGAATACTCATGTCATGAGACCTGACAGCATGATGTTTGAAAAAAAAATCGACAAGAACGGCCTAGAAAGATTAGAAGTAAAGTACTACGACCTAGATGCAGAGTTCCTAAGTGAGGTTTTTTTCTTTAGTGGATCCAATGATACCAAAGTATTCTATTATAACTTCTGCAGAATGCACCTACGTCTTCCTGAACGAGAAATAGAAATTAAAAGTATTCAAGATGTTTTAAAAAACAAAACAAACTTCAGAATACCTATGTATGTTATTGCTAGAAAGCAGGGAGAATACTGGAAAATTCGGGAAAAGATTTTTCGATAGAAAAGTTATGCATATTAAATCTTCCCAAAAGCTACGCTCATTGCCTTACAAATTCCATATCCTGCATTAAAGTAACTCCCATCTTATATTCTAGATATTTCCCATCTTTTCCACTACGAATACATGAGCGACCAAAACTACTTGAATCAAGACACTTCCCTACAAGCTCATTAATGCCATACTTAGAGAGATACTTGGCTGCGTCGTAATACCCCGCAGCTTCCCAAATCCCACTCGTATCAGCCCACTTCTCTTTAAATTTTTTGTAAAAGTTACTATCCACAACACCCTCTGCTGTCCAAGCTTTTAGTCCATATTCTGCAAGTGATTTTAAAACCTCAGGACTACTCATGGCATTGCAACCGAATATCCCACCTTTAAAGTTAAGAACATAAAGCTGTTTTAAAAAGGCTGGTATCTGTCCGGTATTAAGGCATATACCCACACCATCTACTTCAAGACGTTTTAATTTCATGATATCGATATTAAAATCATTTTGAGTTGGCGAGTAAAAAACGGTGGAAACAGGTAGAAGTGCTGTAGGCGACGAGATAACCCCATCTATTACCGCTCTCGAATATCCATTTTCAGATGCGACCAATGAAACCTTTTTATAATTTCGTTTAATAGCTTCCTTAGCAATCACGTCACCCTGCTCTGAACCTGTACTCATCAACCTGATGGAATTTGCATACTGTCTGGATAAGTCCCCAGAGGCGGACCAAATAAAAGTAGGAATGTTATTTTTTAAACTAAATGGCAGAACTGCACTTGATGTCGGCGTTCCGAGAACGATAAGAATATCTACTTTATCGACTTGAATTAATTTTATAGCTGCATTCAAAGCCTGATTAGCTTGAAATTGGCTATCTTCATATAGAAATTTCAGATTAGAACTCTCAAATTCTTTTTCTGCCAGCTCAATCCCTGCTCGCCCAGCTTCTCCGAAATGTGCATACGGACCACTAAAAGGCGAAATGACTCCAACTTTTATTGGCTCATCCGAGTAGGCAGATGCAGGAAACACCAAAAAGATAATATGCAAAATTATACATGATCTATGAAATCCCAATAAGTTAGATAATAGCATATAAATTTATTTCCAATTAAAAAGCGTCTGGCAAGTTGACCTATGAACACTATAGTTAAAACAAGTTAAGGAAGCAAACGCCATACATCTACTCTAATTAGGAATATAGAGAAAGTTTAAACAGCGCATGTGTTATGAGGTAAGAGGCATTGCTCTCTTACCTCATTTACTTTTTACATTTAAATTTAAAGTAGTTATCTCAATATAAATGTGATATGAATAAAACAACGTTAACATTAAAAAGCCCGTTTAAATTATGATTTCCAAAACTGTTTCAGACTCACTAATTCAACAACTTAACATGGAATTCCAAGCATTTTATAATTATCTTGCTATTTCATCTTACTGCGAAAGTTTAAGTCTTACTGGATTTGCGAAATGGTTCGCTACCCAATCTGAGGAAGAGCGAGGACATGCTATGAAGATTTACAAATATCTACTTGATCAAGATGTTGAACCTAAATTGTTAGCACTTACTGCTTGCAAGATGAACTTTAAATCTGTGGTTGATGCGATTGAAGCATCTCTTACAAATGAAAGAAATGTAACAGCTTCAATTAATAAAATTGCTACTTTATCAACTCAAGAAGGCGATTTTGCTACGACATCTTTCCTTAAATGGTTCATTGACGAACAAGTAGAAGAGGAAGCTACAGTTAAGACCATGCTTGATAGAGTTAAGATGGTTGAGAAAAGTGGGGAAGGAATTTTAATGCTAGATAAAGAGTTTGGTGGAAGGAAAGAAGAAGTAGGAGCTGAATAAACCTACCTCCGAACTAAGATAGCCAATACTTCAAAATGTTTTGTTAAAGGAAACATTTCAAAAGGCGTCAATTCTTCCAGGTCGTATAAATCACTCAGTGAACTAACATCCTTAATTAATGACTCAGGCTGACAACTAGAATATACGATTAGCTCTGGCAGTGATTCCTTTATAGCTTCAACTACGGCTGAACCTAACCCCCTACGTGGTGGGTTGCAGATAAGTACTTCTGGCTGAATATCATTAAGTATCTCAACTGAGTTTAAAAGATTTCCATCAACAAATTCTATATTAGTGAAACCGGCCTCCCTAGCTGAGTGTTTAGCGGCTAATATTGCAGGCTTAGATATTTCAATGCCATAGGCTTTTTTAACAAAAGGAGATAGGCTCAATGCAAAGCCACCAGCCCCACAGTACAAATCAACAACTGATGTAAGTTTACTATTTGCCACTACCCTAGCGGCAGTTTTATACAATTTACTGGCCACATCCGGAGTCACTTGCATAAAAGATTGAGAAGGAAAAGCTACCTTAGTACTTCCATACGTCTCCCAAAGCAATTCTTCTCCATGAATATGAACTTCCTGAGGGCCCTCTAATATCTGATGTGGTACGGCTTGGATATTTATACTAAGCGATATTTTGGTGGATGATTGGGCACTTAGCTGACTCGCGATCAACTCTACCTTATTCCGATGCTCCATACTTCTTAAAACAAACCTCATTCTAACGTGATCCTCAAGCATGTTAGTCTGAATAATTACTCCCTTTAATTCTCCACTCCTTTCATGAATAGAATACGGAGTTAGGCCAACACTCTGAATACTTTTCTTTAATTCTATTAAAAAATTATTGATAATCGTTTTATGTAATGGGCAGTTCAATAACTCCACACCTAGGAGATCAGCATCCAATATGCCAATTACAGGTTCCGCACTAGTACCAGATACGGACAACTTTGCTTTAGCACGCGAATTAAATGGCGATTCGCAAGTTACCCAAGGGTTTACTTTGTTGGCAAGCCTACTAAGCTCGATTGGTATAGAAGGAAGATTGGATGAAATTTCCCCGCTATCTTGAATAAAGCTACAAGATCTACAAAGATTATCTTTAAAGTAGAGGCACTTAAGCATTAGGCTGTTTTATTAAATTAGGTAGTTAGGATGCTGATTCTAGCGCTAAGTTATATAGTAAGCTCTAAAAAATCAATACTTTTTAAATTTACGATTCTCTAGCGCCACAGATTGTAATGATCTAGCCATTCCTAGTCGAAGAGACTTAGAACTAACAGCAAATGGTGCTTCCACTTAACAGGAATCAGCAGGAGGAATTACTCAGCAGTACCAAGGCTAAAACAATAAAAAACTAGAAATAGTGGTGTTTCTTAATGCGAACAAATGACGAACCTGACAATATCAAAGTCAACTCTCAGGCTTTTCAAACTCAATTAGACTTCTTTGAAATAGAACTTCAAGATCTAAAAATCTCTTACGAACAATATTTCTCTGTGCTACTACCTTTACCGCCGACTAAAGAACATGATGAGATAAAGCGAAGTGTTAGGCGTCTCCTAAGGACTCCTTTTAAAAACTCTCAAGCCAACTTTAGAATGAAAAATCTCATCCTAAGATATCAGACCCTAAACACACACTGGGAGAGGATTCTCAGGGAAAAAGAAAATGGTGCGTATTCTCGTGATAGATTTAGAGCGAAAATTAGATCCGAGGCACAGTTTTCTCTTAAAAGAAAAGATAGTACAGAGGGTAAAATTGATACAAGGTATAAAGAATTATTTGATTCTTATAAGTCAGCCCTTGATTCTCAGGGTCTAGCTCTAAACAACCTAGAATTTAATACCTTTAAAAAAGATCTTGAAGAAAAGGCCAGCTTACTTGCAGATAGAACTGGCGGTAAAAAAGTTAAGTTTGCGATCGAAGTTGAAAAAGGGAAAGTCTCTATTAAGGCTAGAGTCTAAACTTTGAACTAATCAGACGGAGTAGAGACCTTAGTTCTAGTTAACTTTTTTCCGCCTTCAGGTAAATCAAAATATTTTTCTAATATTTCAAAAAACAAAAGTACAGTTATGCAGGTAAATGTAATTGAGATTCCAGCAGCAACATAACCCAATCCTATTACTGCTCCGACGGCAGCTATCATCCAAATGATACTCGCAGAAGTTACCCCTAGAACATAATTCCCCCTAGACAACATCACTCCTGCACCCAAGAAACCAATGCCAGTAATTATTTGACCTAAGACTCTGGTAGGATCGGCATTGGGTAACTGTATGGAAGATCCAAGCTGAACAAAAACCTCACTTCCTAGACAAATCATAATGGCAGTCCTAACACCTACTGGCCGACCTCTAATTTGTCGTTCTAGACCAAAACCAAAACCACACAGAACTGCCGCAGCGATCTGACTCCATGAAAATGGATGTATCGAATTTATTATGTACTCTAACACGTTAAGATCTATATAAAGATTAAGTAATTAAAGTTAAGATGCAAGAACTAGGCTTTCGATTACGATTTTTTACCCTTATTGGCTTTCTTTTGCGCTCGCCTTTGATCTCTATTTCCGACCAAAACAGTCTCCTCTTCAGATTCTGAAGAGGGCACCATTGATGAATGTAGCTCAGATGCAGCCTCCTCTCTTAACCTAGACTGTTCCTTTTCCTTTTCTTCAAGTTGCCTAATCTCTTCTTCTGAAGGAATCTCCGCTAACATGACATGTTGAATTAAGGAGAACTTAACGACTCCCATCATTCTATAAAATAAATCATATCCTTCACGTTGATACTCATGAAGAGGATTTTTTTGTCCATATCCTCTTAAACCAATCCCTTCTCTCAAATGATCCATTTGCGTCAGGTGATCTTTCCAAAAATAATCAATGGATTGAAGATAGATAAGACGGGCTAGATGAAGCATCCGATCAGGTCCGATAGATAACAGTCTATTTTCAAATTTAGCGCAGATCGCTTGTTTTGCATCATCAAAAATTCTCTGAGCTAAATCCTTTCTACCACTATCCTTCTCTTCATTATATTCATCTAAAGGAAGCGTAACCCCACATGCTCGACTAAACTCAGAAAGAATCCCTTCAATATCCCATTCTCGAACAGGCATTTTGTCACTTATCCTAGAATAAATAACTTGCTCAACAATATCTCCGATCAGCTCAACTATCTGCTCTGAGGTAACCTTACCAGCTAAGATCTCTTCCCTTAAGCCATAAACAACTTCTCTTTGTTTACTTAAAACATCATCATATTCCAATAGATGTTTTCTAATCTCAAAATGATGTCCCTCAACTCGTCTCTGAGCTTTTTCTATAAGGCCTGAAATAGTTCTTCCTTGAATACCTTCATCATCATCTCCAGCTACTCGAAGCATAAAGCCACGCATGGCTTCTCCACCAAAACGTTTCATTAAATCATCTTCAAATGAGATAAAAAACTGTGAGCTACCAGCATCTCCCTGCCTACCTGCTCGACCTCTTAGCTGATTATCGATTCTTCTACTCTCGTGCCTTTCAGTTCCCAAAATATGCAAGCCACCTGCTGCCTTAACTTCCTCTTTTTCCTTCGCACAAAGTTCTTTAAATTCTGCTAGTGCCTCTTGAAATGCGGGGTCATCTGGATCACTAGTTCCAGCCTTCTCAACTGCCAGCAATTGAGGATTCCCCCCTAAAAGAATATCAGTACCCCTACCAGCCATATTGGTTGAGATCGTTAAAGCACCTATTCTACCTGCTTGAGCAATAATCTGAGCTTCTCTTTGATGCTGTTTCGCATTTAATACATGGTGCTCTATTCCCTCTTCATCAAGAATAGATCCTAATAGCTCAGACTTTTCAATGCTTGCCGTCCCCACTAAAACAGGTTGGCCTTTCTCTCTACAATTCCTAATGTCTTCAACAACCGCTTTAAACTTAGCCCGTTCTGATAAAAAGATTAAATCATTTCTATCGTCCCTAAGCATCTTCTCGTTAGTTGGAACAACTATAACTTCTAAGTTATAGATTTTCTTAAATTCCACTGCTTCGGTATCGGCAGTACCAGTCATACCAGCCAACTTATCATAACGTCTAAAATAGTTTTGAAAAGTGATTGTAGCTAAAGTTTGATTTTCTCTTTGTATCTTTACCCCTTCCTTAGCTTCGACCGCCTGATGAAGCCCATCGGACCAACGACGGCCAGTCATCAACCTACCCGTAAATTCATCTACGATAATGATTTGGCCATTTCTAGCGACATAATCAACGTCCCTTTTCATTATAACATTAGCTCTTAGGGCTTGTTGTACGTGATGTACTAATTCAATGTTTTGAGGATCGTATAGATTTGAGATTTCAGCCAACTCTTCGATTTTAGTTACGCCTTCTTCTGATAGAGTAACTTGCTTGGATTTAATTTCAATTTCATAGTGTTTTTCATCAACTAAGTTTTGAACAAGTTTGTTCGCAATCTGATAAGTATCCGCCGGTTTATCGCTAGGACCAGAAATAATAAGTGGAGTTCTGGCCTCATCAATTAAGATAGAATCCACTTCATCCACGATAGCAAACGAATGACCTCTTTGCGCTCTTTCTGAGAGGTCTAGCTTCATATTATCTCTCAGATAATCAAAACCAAATTCATTATTCTGACCGTATGTTATATCTGAATTATAAGCTTGCTGACGAACATCAGGATCAAGACCTGATAAAACACAACCCGTACTAAGGCCTAAGAATCTATAAAGCTGGCCCATCCATTCCGCATCTCTACTTGCCAAGTAATCATTTACCGTAACTAAATGAACACCCTTACTAGTTAAAGCATTTAAAAAAACAGGTGCTGTAGCAGTTAAAGTTTTACCTTCTCCTGTTTTCATCTCAGCAATTTTTCCTGAATGAAGAACAATCCCACCTAAAAGCTGAACATCAAAATGTCTCATCCCAAGAACTCTTACCGATGCTTCTCTTACAACGCTAAATGCATCGAATAGAATATCATCGAGGCTTGCACCCTTCTCTAGAATTTCTTTAAACTCATTTGTTTTAGCTTGAAGCTGTGAGTCTGATAAAGCCTTAATTGCTTTTTCTCTCGCATTAATTTCAGCCACCATGGGCCAAATGCGCTTAAGATCTCTATCGTTGCTGGTTCCAAAAATTTTATGTAAAACTGACTTAACCACTAGTGAATCCAAATTATATTATTAAAACAGAGCGAGGCTATTAATTTAAACTACTTATAGAACAAACTATCCCTGAAGAACAGGTAGCCTGTGATTCCTTGCGAAAACTTCTTTAAGCTCCGAACCAGCTAAGGGAGCTCCACCAGCAATACTTCTCCACGCTGAGCTACTTTCCATACACATATACACAGGAATTTCTTCAGAGTATTTCTTGATCTCATTCCAGACCATTCTCGTCATTTTAAATCGAATTGGTTGTATATATCTTAGCTTATTGTCGCTAGCTAGAAATTGCTCTCCAAATGGAAGTTCACTCTCAGGAAAGCGGGCTTTCATCATCTCATGAAGATCGGTCTTATATCGTAATGTAGAGATACTAACCCAAGCGATATTTTTAGCAGGAATTCTTGTAAAAATCTTTGTAACGGTCTCCAGATACTCCTCCTCCCAGTTTTCAAAATAAACGAGTGGGTCAAAGTGGAATCCAACCCTATAGCCAGCCTCTACCACAAGGCTAGCCGATACAAGCCTTTCCTCTAGGGTTGCCGTATCTTTTTCATCACGACTAGTAAGCGACTTCGCATTAACCGACCAGGAAACTACCGTTTTCCCCTTATGCTCATTTTTCATCGCGACTAAATTAGAAACGCCATCATCTTTTGTTTTCAACTCCAAAACGGCATTATCGAACTTCGCAAAAAAAGGAACTAAATCTAAAGTAGATCCACTAATATCATCCCAGACCAAACTATCTATTAACTCACCAGTCCCTACCCTAAACAACCTAGAGTTATCGGACAAAAACTTAGCTTCCAACTCTGACATGAGGTCTTGAGTGTTTGTATAAAGTTTTAAAGTGGGATTTTTCTTTAAATAAGACTGAAGATAACAATAGGTACAATCTAGTGGGCAACCTTCACCTGGATTAACAACAAACAAATTACAACAAACATGGCCTGAAGTCCCCGGGCAAGCCTTTAACCAAGATCCCTTATGACGAGTTAGGTATAAAGCTCGTTTTCCTAAGGTAAATAAAGCATCTTGAGACAATTTTTCATCAGATAAAAGGCCTTCCCTTACGGGATCTTTGAGGTCATCAACCTCTATAAACTTCGCTGAAGATAATTTATCTCTGATCCTAGCTGTCATCGGATCATCCAGAGAAACCTTATCGACGAATACGTGAGTAGGGTAAACATGGCTTTTATCTCTCATATTAAGATTCTCCTCTTAATATTGAAAACAACTCTTGAATCTCTTCGGATGAAGACAGATTTGATAATTTTTCAGAGTAGGAACTAAGGTCTTTAGTATCTCGAATTTGTATATTCAACTGCAACTGATCTCCCTCTAGCTCCTCTGGTAAGGTCACTCGAAGTCCAAAGTTTTTACGAATACTATCTACAAGACCAGCCAACTTATCTTCTATCTCATATTTTTCTGGGTATCTAATTCTTAGTAAGGATGTTTTTAACTTTAATTGTTTATCCTTACTAGAGCCAGAGGATGCTAGAAGTGAGCCGATAGAGACCTGCTCAAATATTTCTAAAAAACTTAGCTTATCTCTATGCTGAATATCTCCAAGTAGGTCTATTAAACTTCTGAGCATATTACTTGAAGGCGAAAGATTTTGAACTAAACTACTCACCGCTTCTAAATCATTCGGCGCCAAAGCCCTGAGGAATTCCTGAGTCTGATCTGGAACTTGCCTTTGAATAAAGTAATTTTCTAAATTTTGAGAGTTCACGAAACTTTAATAGTTGATTATTTAACTGAGCTATACCGCAAAGCGTCAATATAATCAAAAAGGCAAAGAGGAATAATTAGGCTTAATTACCTTGTTGCTGTCTTTTTTCGTATAACTGGGCGTATTCAATATCTAATGCATCATATGCCCGTTTCAGAGCAACATATTGTGTATTAATTTTAGTAATTTCACCCTCATAAAAACTAATACTTTTTTCTGCTGCCTCAAGCTCCGACTTAGCCTTATTGAGTTGTTCTACTGCATTAGCATTACCAGATAACATACTTACAAGGATCTCAATTTGATCAAAGGAATTTTTTAATTGGTCCTGAATGCCTAAATTCTTATTAGACATATCTCTCTCTTGAGCCTTTAACATTTCAACTTCTTTGACTGCATCCATGTTACTTACTTCAAGTTCTCTCCTGAGTTCTTCCAACTCCCTAAGTCTAATATCCAAAGTTTCAATTTCCGCTTCAGCAATAGCCTGTTTACCTTTTTCCGCTGCGATTATGGCATCAAACTCTGATAGATCCTCTGTTGCCTTCGTTACTGCCTCCGGTGTCGTTAAGCCAATGACTTTCATTGCAATACTTTGTAGTAAGGACTGCTTCTCCTTTTTCTCCTTACTAACGCGTTCTAAGTTTTCTTTATGAGACTTTTCTACAGCATTACGAGTGCTGAGAACCTTAAAGCTCACAAATACAAAGGTAGCTACATATATCAAGAGTATAATGACAATCCAAAGCATCGCTCAAACTACCTTATTTATTATTCTTTTTCTTCATCGCTTTCATCACCACTATCTTCCTCTACCTCTTCCCCACTCTCCTCTGTACCTTCTTCGGCTTCGCTTAACTCATCTTCTGATACTTCAGACTTAGCATCCACCTCTTCCGCTACTGGTGACTCTGGAGACTCTGGAGAATCCCCAGTTGGCTCCTCTGTTGGCTCTTCAACAGCCTCAGCCACTGACGCGTCGTTTGACTCTGCCTCTGTCTCTGCCTCTGTCTCTGTCTCTGATTCTATTGAAGCTGAGCTCTCCTCTCCTTCAGTTGCACCTTCTGCTTCAGAACTAGCGGCCTCATTACCAACTTCTTCAGTTTTAATGTCATCCGATACAAGATCACTAAACAATATCATTTCAGCTGGATAGAACTCTCTAGTTTCAGTCCCTACCATAGTGGACATGGCTTCAATTCGTGCCTTTAATTCATCCGGAACAACATACTCCTCTCTAACAACTACCGCATCCCCCCCCTCGGTCTTTGCCCTAGAGATAAATAGCCTTCCTAAAAAGAAGGACGCACCTAGGGAAATAAGAATTCCTATTAAACCAAATACTAGGTTGCCCTCTCCCTCTTTTGAGTTCTCTTCCTCAGTATGAAGACTCTCCTCCCCGTGCTGATCCTCCACACCATGATGCTCCTCTTCTATTGCATCATCATGTTCTCCAGCCTCTGCCTCAATTTTAATATCTTCCGAACCATGCTGATCAGATTTCCCTGCCGTAGGATGTGTAGTCGCTACGTTTATTAAAAGCTCTTCACTTTTCGCTCTAATTTCTTCCTTGTTTTCATCAACCCCCTGAACCATAGCAACGATTCTATTCTCCCCTGATTTCAAACGATCAAGAGGTACAGTATATTTATGATCTCCACTCTTATATTTCTCTAAGTTAATTTGAATTTTTTCTTCTCCTTGCCGACTTTCGATAACCACAACTCTCTTGGTTAAATCTTTTCCTTTTGAATACAAAGTAACTTGGTACTTCTCTGCCTCACCAGTAAACTCATTCTTGGCTATGTGACTTAATGAGATGATCCCTTTGCTTACACTGAATGGAACATGCGCTTGGCGGGTAAAGGTAGGAGCTGTTGCGACTAAAAATAGTTTAAACTCACCCTCTTCATTCAGATTTATAATATCGGAGAAGACACCATCTCCTAACTTTTCATCTCCATGAACACCCTTGTCTCCCAATTGCCCTTGCAAATACAATTGACCAGTTTTTAAATCTATAATTTTATAGGTATAAAAAATTAGATCAGCGAAATTTGGATCATCTATTGTCTTCCCTGATTCAGTAAGGCGCACTTTAACTACGGCACTATCACCTACGCTATAAGATTGAGAAGGGAAACTATATTCGAGCTTTAAATTCGATAACAACTTAGCAAAACCAGTCAAATCCCCTGCACCACCCTTAATCCCCCATCTTCCAGGCAAAGGTGCAGGTACTGTGATGACATCAAATAAATTCCCTCTGAACCATTTCCAGCCAGCAGGGAAATCTTTATTAAAATATTCGTTGCCAGTTGGATCTATCACCGTGATGGTGTCAGTTTCAAGTAATCTATTTATAAAAAATGTAGCTTCAGTGGTATTACCGTCGATACTAAATCCGCCAGATTCGAGCTCTAAGACCTGTGGCTTTTTTATAGATAAAAACAAGTCGGAGAACACCTTATGAATACTATTTACATCCTGTGCATACTCCGAATGACCTTGAGTTTTTTTTGCCAATAAAGTCAATAAATCTTTATCCGCAAGCTCACTAAGCCCAATTGTATATACCTTTATCCGGCTTTTTCGTATTTCCGGTATTTTCTCTTTTATCAATTGCTCTATCAACTGATCTCTCAACTCAGTTGAAGGACCTGGATCCATTTGTCCATCAGTTAACAGAACTATCACTTTTGAAGAGTTTTTCTCTTCGCTTGATTGCAATAGTTCTAAAGCGATCTCTAAAGGTGGTATAAAGTTGGTAAAATTACCTTCATTTTTAATTCCATCAAGAATGCTATTTACATCTTCTATAGAAGAAGTGCTCATAGGCTCTAGTTCCATTAGAACGTTTGCAGATTCTGCAAACTCTACAATAGAAACCTTATCAGCAGGCTCCAAGAACTGTAAAAATAGTTTCGCGCCTTGATCTCTAATTCTCTTTGGATCAGTTTTTTTCATGCTTCGAGAAGAATCCAAGAGAATGACAGCTTCAACTATTTCAGGCTCTAAGGCTTTCTCTGAGATAGCTGGAAAGCTATGGCTTGAATCAATAGCATCTGGTGATTTGATATCATCATGAGTAATCTCAGGCTTTTTAACCTCGCGTTTTCTTTTGATAATTCGCTCAGATTTATGTTCGGCTTTTTTAGATTCAGCAAAACTATTAGACTCACACAATACGCAAATCAACAATAATGAAGTAAACAACACCAATGACACGCGTAGGGGCCAATGGAAATCTCTCGACATGATAATAAAAGGAGCCTTCATCTATAAAACTTTTTGATTAGAAATCACTATTTGTAAGATAATCCCCACCTTCAAATGACTTGCTTGGCAAATCTACTCTAGATCCGTTGCCGTCATATGGTTGAGTTATATCTTCTCCTACTTTAAAATATTCAATAAACGCACCTGCTGACTTAGGATCGACTGGAATACCAGTACGAACATCCACTGCGACAGGAGTCACTCCTTCTGGAGGTTGAAAATCGATAATTGGACTTTCTCCCAAAAATTCCTTCATAAATCCAATAAAAACTGGTGCGGCCGCCTTTCCACCAGTTTCTAGCCTACCCAAGGATCTTTTCACATCAAAGCCTACCCACACACCACATACCCAATCAGGAGTATAACCTATAAACCAAGCATCCATACTCTCATTGGTCGTTCCAGTCTTTCCTGCGATAGGTCTTCCTAAAACTTTTACACCTGTTGCCGTACCACGATCTACCACACCCTTCATCATATGGGCCATAATAAAAGCTGAAGGTGCATCAATTACGCTCTCAGGCGTAGATTGAGATTCAAAAACCTTATTTCCACTCCGATCCTCAATAGAGGATATATATTGAATCTGAGGCATAAACCCATTATTCGCAAAGGCAGAGTACGATCTGACCATTTCGATAACATGTACCTCAGGTGTACCCAAAGCAATAGATAAATTTCGCGGAATATTCGCGGTTATACCTAGTTTTTTAGCTGTCCTAATGACAGAATCTACGCCCAACTTATCAATAAGGAATACAGAAACCACATTTCGAGACATCTGTAGAGCTGATCTCATAGTAATTGGGCCTAAGAATTTATGATCATAATTCTGTGGAGCCCAAACTCCTTCCGGAGTATCAAAACTAATTGGTTCATCAGGCACTAGTGTAGAAGGTGTGTAATTTAAATTCTGTATGGCGGTCAAATATACGAATGGTTTAAACGAAGATCCTGGTTGAAGATTTGCTTGAGTCGCTCTATTGAACTTACTTTTCGAGTAATCATATCCTCCGACCAATGCCTTAACTTCCCCAGATAGGGTGCTCATTGCAACCATTGCACCCTGAACTGCTGGAGTTTGATCTAACTGAAATGCCGTTTGATCGCTAGGATCTGCTCCATCTTTTAAACTAACCTCAATAATATCTGCCGGCTTGATTTCCGCTATCGGGTTAATACCAAATCGTTTTATCTCAGAACTTCCAACTTCAATTACCGCCTTAGTTCTAGCCCAACCCTCTCCTTCGATACTTATCTCTGGAGAATATTTACCTAATCTGACCTTTACTGTCTTTTTAACCTTATTCACTTCAGTCACCAAGGCTCTATATACTTCCCCTACTTCTAGCTTATCAGCATCTATATTCTCATCCCATACTAAGGGGGTCTTATTCGGTCCACGAATATTCCCAATTGGGCCTCTCCACCCCTGACGCTTATCCACCGCCCGAAGACCCTTTTGCATCTCCCTCTGAGCAACAACTTGACCTGCGCTGTCAACAGTAGTCCTAACTACAAAACCACCAGGATCTCTAAGAGAATATTCGGAATTTTCATTCTGCAATATTTTTTCTGCCTCCTTTATCGCTTGAGTCGCAAAGTATGGGGCTTGATATAGATTTTCATCGCTTGTTGGATAGACCGTAATTTCTTCGGCAATGGCTTTTTCATAATCTTCTTCTGTAATGAATTTTTTGTCCTTCATCTGCTTCAAAACATATCTTTGGCGAGATATGGCATGGGGGAAATTTTCTTTACGGCTTAATTCACTAGGCTTCTTAGGTAAGGCTCCTAAAAAAGCTGCTTGAGCTATACTTAAATCCTTTAAGTCTTTATGGAAATGCACTTTGGCAGCGGCTCCCACTCCATAAGCACCTGATCCAAGAAATATTTGGTTTAAGTAAAGAGATAAAATTTCATCTTTGGTCAGATACTTTTCAAGCTTATAAGAAAGTAGTGCTTCTTTTATCTTACGCTCATAGGTTTTTTCTCGGGTTAAGAGCAACTCTTTCACTATTTGCTGGGTAATGGTCGAAGCCCCCTGCCTAGTAGCCCGAGAAACTAGATTAACCCAAACCGCCCTCAACATACTAATAAAATCTATGCCGCCATGAGCGTAAAAACTAGCATCCTCGGCAGCTAAAAAAGCATTTTTCACATAAACAGGCATCTCACCTAAGGCCACAGGGTATCTTCTTTCGTCCCAAATTTCCGCAACCAAACTCCCATCCGATGCGAGAATTGAAGTTACTGCCTTAGGCCTATAATCACTTAGCCTTTCAATCTTGGGAAGATCCCTATTTAACCTATTGTAAAAATACATTCCCCCTAAACCAAAGACGACTAAGGATAATAGCCCAACGACTACGAATACCGAAACTACTATTTTTAAAAATCCTCTCACTACTTTGCCTTTCCTTTTATGCATAGATCTTTAAAGTTACCTTCAATCAATGCCATATTAGCTGAAGAGATCGACCCATAATAACTCTCCTTACCAACTTCACTAATATTTAAAACAGATGCGACGGATTCATCTTTGCTCCCATCAATACTAAATACATCTGCCACCTTAGTCGCAGTAATAATTTTAGTTCCAAATTGCAATTTAGCACTGAGCCCTTTAGACTCAACGTACTTAGATAATTCATGAGGTTCGATAAAAGCGTCAAAAGAAATAAGATCCAAGGACTTTCTAAAGACTTCATTTAACTCTGGTATATCTAAGATCTGCCTACCATCTAAGCCACAAGAGATTCCATTAACTTCAAAAGTTGCGCTACTCACAGTAGATTCATCAATTAAGGCAAAGGGTGCTCTTGCTCTAAAATAATTTGCTCCCTGAAGCCAATCTGCGATACTTGAACGTTCCAACTCATAAATAGAATTGTCCTTAGCTATCTTTAAATAATATAGTTGTTTATTGGACTTCTGAACTAAGGCGCTACTTTTAAGAACATCCCCCATTACTCCCCTACCAAACTGTAAATTCAATTCAGCTAACTCACTAGGGTTAGCACCTGATTTTATCTTTAAAGTCAAAATTAATTTAGGGTCCTCCAATCCAGTCAATGGAAGGATTTCAATTGGATTTTCAAATATCCTACTAACACTTATATCTACTAGGTCTTTTAACTTACCTTCAATAAAACTCTGATCGCCCTTAATCTTCTTTCCATCAGAAGCTATGGTCCATGAGCCATCCTCCTCTCTAGTCATGGCATAAAATTTAAATCCATCCACCACATCTACGTTCTGAATCTTACTAGAGTCAAATGCAAGAATTTTCCTTGCTCGAATATCCTTTAAGTTTAATTCTAAAAATTCTATAAATTTATCTTGAACTAAATACAGCGACTCCTCGCCTTCCTTCTGATAATACCTATTTTCGCTAATCTCACTCTTTGTTCCAATACTTAAAACCTCTTTCGTTCCTAGGCAGTCAAGAATCAGCACCCCTTCTGGAGGAACCAAACCGTACTTACCCTGCAAGCTCGCGCTTGGTGCAGTCTCATCAAGCGCCCCTTTTAAATCTCTTAATATTGAGATTATGTAGTTCACTTGTTCATCATTCGCTGGGGCAAGAAGAGGCTGTTTCAACAACCACTTTGAACGCCTAAGCAAAATATCATCACTCTTAACAGAGTCACTATATACCAATTCTTGGGAAGACCCACCTTTGATGAGCTGAATCCTACTTAGGTTATCTAAACAACTTGAGGTAAATAAATTAATTTTTTCAGGCCCACGCTCAACGCTCAGACCATTCTTCTTATCAGGGATAAGGTACAAAACCCCTGAAACAAAAATCAATAGAAGTATTAAAAATGTTCTATTCACGCTACTGCCTCCTCCTACCCCACATATACACTCCCCAGACAATCATTATCTCGGGAAGTAATATACCTAAGCAAATAAACAAACGCATGTACGTATTTTCAGAAATAATAATTTCAGACTTTTCAAGAGTCGCAGCACGAATAGTAACTGGAGAATCTTCTCCAATTGCCCAGTTAATAATATTTAAAATGAAGTCTCTATTAAATAGCTGACGAATATTAATATTAGCTACAAAGTCAGAATCTCCCAATACTACTACTCTTTGATTTATCCCATTCATCTCTCTCTCAAGAGCAGAGGCAATAGCTAAAGGACCTAAGGTATCGCCTTCTTCCTTCATAGCTTTAGGTGTTTTTGAGAGAAGGTCTTGAAGATTTACTTCTCCCCAACTACTTTGCGAAGTAAAGGCCATTTCTTGAATGTCATCAGACATGGCTAATTTCCGTACTGATCTTACAGTACTAAGTATTACAGTTTTAGAAAAATTATTGACAGATGCGTGCGAAGAGAACTTATCGACTATAGGCTGGACACCCAAACGAGACTCTCCAAAAGTAAACATCTCTCTATCAACAACCATATCATTGCCAATATCAAAACCTAAAGGTGAAAGCATCCCTACTAAATCTTGATTACGATTCGGCTCAAGTAAAATCAGCCCACTTCCACCATTTTTAAAATAAGTCTGAATCAAATCCAACTCAACTTGCAAATAAGTTGTTAAAGGAGAAATAATTATTAAAAAATTATTCTTATCAACCTTCAGTCGTTTACTTGACTCGGGTACGCTCAAATCAATTGGAGGGTTAAAGGCATAACCTTCCCCCTCTATTGCTTCTTTTAAAAAGAGAAAACCTCCCTCTGAATCATCTAATAGATTACCCTCCCCATGACCGACGAGACTTAAGATATTCGCAGTTCTACCTTGCGTTAGCTTCCTAATACCATTGGTTAAAGTCTCCTCTGATATGTCTCTAGTGACCTTTACCCCGTACTTGTCATCACCAACTTTTCGGATAAATAAAGTATCTTTTTCATTAATGCCTAGCCCTTCTAAAATAGGTCTTTCTTTATCAGGATCAAGGCCCTTCCAACTCAAATGACTTGAATATCGAGCGTAACGATTTAAAAGTTGATTAACAGCCTCTGGTGGCGTTCCTCCTAAAAAAAATCCCAATATTTCTATATCAGAGTTTAACGATCTTAAAACAGATTGGCTTTCTGGTGCCAAAGAATTAGCTTTATTAGAGGTTGAATCATACTCATAGTCAAAAAATCTATTCACAACCTGATATGACAAAACAGCTAGAGCTAAAACTAAAATATAATTAAAAACTCTACCAAGATCAGAAAAGGATATCCTAAAATTTAACTTATCTTTTTTTTGCCCTCGTTTTAAAAACAGAAGGATAGCACTTAATAAAGTAAATCCAAGCTGTATAAATGCAAAAAGGTGAAAGTCACTAGATAGCGACACTAGAGAGAAAATACCTACACAAAGTGATACAATTAAAACTGTAAATAATACCTTGGAATCCAATGTTTTCATTCTTAAGAAGACCTCCCAGCCTTAACCTTTTCAACTGCAAAATAAAGCGCTAAAAAAGTAACAAGAACAAAAAAGTACATGCTTTTAACTGAAAGGAGGCCCTTTAAAAGCAAAGATGCGTGAACAGAAAGAGAAAGCTCTCTAAGAACTCCACTTAAGTCCCCACCAAAACTGGAGAATGGAGCATCAATTACAAACCATATTAAAAACGAAACTAAACATACAATGGCAGAAAGAACTGAAGAGTTACTTAATGAAGAAAACAAAACGGCTAAAGCGACTAAAGCGCTAGAAATCAGGTACAAAGAGAATGTTGCAATCAATACTGGATAAAGCTCTGGATCAGCTATCAGGCAAAGAGTTAAAGGAAACGTTAATCCGAGAGTTATAGTAATCCAAATAAAAATGCTTGAGCTCAACCATTTTCCAAGGACTAAAGAGCCCTCTGAAATAGGAAGGGACATTAAGTACTCATAGGTACCCAAATCTCGCTCCTCTGCAAACATCCGCATAGACATAATGGGAATAATAAATATTAGAAGAACTAAATTAGCTTGAAACGTAGGTTCAATCACAGCAGTATTTAAATTGCCTGTAACCTCATTAGACATCGACATTATTCGTTGAAAAGGGCTAAACACCTTAATGTAAGTAAAAAAGAAAAAACCAGTTACAAATACGTATGTAGCAGCCAAAGAGACTAAAACAGGGGAGTATATGCCCATGCTTATGTCTTTTTTAGCCAAAATTAAAGCTTCTCTTAACTTCATATAATTTTCTAGGAGTACTTCTCTATAGAACTAAGAAATAGATTTTCTAAATTCGATACTTCGCTTAAAGGGACATCTAAAACAGTCCTACCTTTAACAAATACAATTACTCTTTCGCATAAACTACTCACTTCACCTAGTATGTGGCTACTAAACACAATAGTAGTTTTGCCCTGAAAGCTTTGAATTAAATTTCGGATCTCTACGACCTCCATAGGATCTAAGCCTGAAGTTGGTTCATCGAGAATTAATAACTTCGGGGAACCAATTAGAGCACAAGCCAAGCCTACTTTTTGACGAAATCCTTTGGATAAAGAATTACATGACTTATTTTTCACGTCACTTAAGCGACAAGAATTAATTAATCGCGAAACCTCCTCCTCTAGATCCTCACTCTTAATACCCTTCAAGCTCGCCACAAAACGAATTTGCTCATCCACTCTTAGTTGTGGATATAGAGGAGGTTTTTCAGGTAAGTAACCAATTATCTCTCGTACCTCCCCACCACTATTGTCTGGGTCAAAGTTAAAGATAGACAAATCTCCTGAGCTTCTCCTTAGAGATGTAGCGAGTATCCTCATAGTGGTGGTCTTTCCCGCACCATTTGGCCCAAGAAACCCCACAAACTCCCCTTCCTTAACATCAAAAGAAACATCACTAAGTAAGTCGTGATTACCGATCGTTTTTCTAATGTGCTTGGCTTGAAGCATGAAAATAGTAAATTATTGAATTCATGGGTTTATTTGAGTAGAAATACCATAGCTAAAGGTATTTGACACTAAGGAAACTCTAGGCAATTCCAAGCTCCCTTATGATTTCAATCCAAAAACATTCCAGGCAAACCACCAAAATCGCCATTAGACATAATGACCAATAAATCGCCTTTCCGTAGTAAGTTTTGAAGATAAGAAAATAACTCTGGTATTTCCTTAAAACTCACTGCCTCAGATCCACAGTTATTCAAAGATTTTACTAATTCCTCTATACTTAATGCTTTAGCCTCAGGCGCAACCCCTGAATAGACCTTTGCTTCTTGATCCAAGTCTCTTAAAACCACTAAATCCGCTCGCCCCAAAGCTTCTACATATTGATCTTTAAAAAAATCTTTTCTTGAAGTATTAGATCGTGGTTCGAATACCGCTACTAATCTCTTAGGATTATAAGCCTCTCTTAGTCCATCAAGCGTAACAATTACTTCCTGAGGATGGTGTGCAAAATCCTCGAACACTAAGACCTCATCCTTTGAAGATATTAACTGTTGCCTTCTTTTGATAGGACTAAACTCATCTAAGCCTTTCTGAATCTCCGCCATATTTAATCCAGTCAATGAACAAGCAATAATTGAAGCCAAGGCATTTTGAGCATTATGAACGCCTGTTAGATTAAGCCTAAATGTCATCATCTCTTCACTAAACTCAACTTCTATTACCTGTGATGCTACTCCACCACTAGCACGAAGCTTCCTTGTAACTATACGGTAATCAGACTCCTCACTTTCACCGTACCACAAAACATTTATTGGCTTCTTTGCTTCTTTTAGATAACGATCAATTAAAGCTCTCACCCTCTGATGTCCATGATATGCAATCACAGAAGAACCCTCAGGCATCTCTAGGAGCAAACCTAAAAACTCCTTCTCTATATCCTCAATAGAATTAAAAATATCCGCATGATCAAAATCGATATTGGTAATCACCAATATATCTGGCCGATAACAATGAAATTTAGAATACTTAGCAAAAAATGCGCTATCATATTCATCTCCCTCTAACACACATACACGTTTATCTAAGGGGGTAGTTTGTTTCTGGGGCTGAATAGAACCTTTAAGAAGGTTTCCAGTAGGCACGCCTCCTATAAAATAAGCAGGTTCCCTCCCCGCAGATTGCAAGATGCTAGCGACCAGGCTACTTGTTGTCGTTTTACCATGAGTACCACTAAGCACAATCGAAGTTGGACAAAACTCTCTATCTCCGATTAATAGCGCCGATAGAAGTTCCGGCATAGAACAAAAAGGGATTCCTTTTTTGAGCACTTCCTCTACTTCTGGATTATTACGACTAAGCGCATTACCAATCACTACTAAATCTGGAACATCACTTAAATTATCCGCAGAAAACCCCTCGTAAATCTTATCCGCCGTCCTTCTAACAACATCTCCCATAGGGGGGTAGAATGCCTTATCACTGCCTGAGACATAAAAACCAAGTATCTTTAAAAGGGAAAGTATTGAGCCGGTCCCTGTACCGCAGACTCCACTAATGTGAACTCTCGATGTACGGGACAAATTCTTAATAAAAGATATTCTCGCCTTGGAATTCTCATCGAAAAATTTAATAGGGGTAGGGTTGAAAGGTGTTGTTCTCAGCTTTTTGATCATAAATCTATCATAAATTTATAGCTTTACTCAAATCATCGTGCTCAAAAGCAGATGACAATCTCTGGATAGAAGAATTAGAAAGGCCCAAAGATTTAGCAACCTCCCTCCAATTTGAAACCGCCTGACCTACTTCTTTAGCAATCTCTTTAGCCTCCTTAAAATTTAACTCAAAATATGAAGATACCTCAAATGCTAGCTCTAAAGATGCCGTATTATCAATTTCTGAAATGTTAGTCGAGAGAACGCGAGGTCTAATGTCTGTGGGGACTGGATTTAAATCATAAGCAGGCGAGAGCCTCCATCCATCCATATTGCAATATAGGAAACCATGGTTCCTTAAGTGATCATCCGTACTCGAAATAAGGATACTAAATACCATCCTCCGCCACAAAGCCTGAATATCTTGTTTAGGACTAGCTCCAAATTGACGCAAAGCATCCACAATCTCAAGATAACTATGTTCTTCATTGTCACTTGCATTTAACATACTCATAGCAGAGATAAAGGGAATACGTATTTTAGAGTTCGACCCATTTCTATCGAAGCGTTGAAGTAATAGAATAGACTTCTGTCCTATCTTCTCAACTCTCCATTTAGAAACCTCTATGCCCGATTTATTTGCAAGCGTTAACGACGTAGCTTCCCACAACACAATGTCCAAATCGTCATCTTTATGAGGGAACTTTGCAATGAATAAATTATTATCGCTGTCTGTTACAGAGGCCTTCGGCCTAGCTCCTCCGAGAGAAGAACCTGGAGCTAGAAGCAACTTTAGTTCATCCATAGTTTCACTCTCCTCTTCTATATGTTCTATGGCAGATAAAAGTTTGGGCAATTTAATTAAGGGAGGTATGCTCTGATCTCCAAGCTCTGCAAGGAAAGACCCACCTAGTTCAGTGGAAAAACGCAAAGCTCCCTGCCTACTAGAATCATCCACCATTAATAAATAATCGATTTCAAAGAGAGTACGAGGAGTCTCTCCAGCGTCAACCGCTCGTCTTCTTTCCGCCCTTCGCATAAGCGTCCTCCCCCATCTGTCTGGAGCAGAATCTCCTATTGAACCAAACAAAGGTTTATCAGAGTTAGAATAAAAGACACCTTCACCTAACGTAAGAGCCGGCTCGAGCGAAAGCCGATCTTCTCTTTGTAGCCAAGTCCTATCATATTCGAAACTACTGCTTTCCTTTCTTCCTCGAACTCTACCCCAAAGCTTACCGACAAGAATTGGTTTGCCATGCAAGTCTAAATATACGAATATTGAACGTTCCATAGCTAAAGCTTAACTTTTGATTTTCTAATTCGCTTAGGAAGATGCTCAGTCTCAAGCTCCAGACCAATCTTATCATGCTTTATATCTACTAAATCAACCAAACGATCTACCATGCCAAGTGAGAATAAAACTTTAGCGTAAGCACCTAAGGAAACCCCTGGCTCTCCTTTCTCCACCCTACTTAGAGTCATTAGGCTGACTGATGCCCGCTCAGCCATAATTGCCATAGAAATCCGCCGACGCCGACGAGCATCACTAAGATCCCGCCCCAACTTAGTTAAAGCCCGCTTAACAGGAATAGGGAAACGAGGAATAGTCTGCTTCATTTAACACCTAACATCTGACAGATTAAAAAGTCTAAGCTACCATATCCTAGCTATTAAGTC